>CAYLUN010000077.1:0-26036 GCA_964386865.1 uncultured Lentisphaeraceae bacterium
GGGAAACTCCAATCCAGTCGCTGCGTTATCCCCGCGAAAATCGGACACCGCTCCGCTGTGGATTGATCGCAGACGGCGATCACATAGGAGAAGAGTTTGTCCGACCTCACGACGTCGAACACGACTTGAGTTCCCTTGTGAGAGATGTCGACCCCGACCTCCTTCATGGCGCGCACAACAAGCGGATTGACTTGCCCAGGCTCAAGCCCGGCGCTCTCCGCTGCCAAGAAGTCGCCAAACAGGTGATTGCACCAAGCCTCCGCCATTTGACTGCGGGCGCTGTTATGACGGCAGATGAACAGAACTCGATTCTTGCTCATTTCGACTTCCTTTCCCTGATGCCGAATAGTTGCAGATAGGAACGCCCGCCTCAGACGGTGCCACCCGTTTCGAGCAATGCGGCCAGATCCCGCAACACGTTCCCTTCACTGGGCCCTTCGGCGATGATTTTTAGGAGCGTACCTGTCGCCGCGCCCAGCAGCAGCAGTTCCATTACGGAACAGGCATTCACACGACGTACGCGGCTTTTGCCCTCCTTGCACAGGATATGCACGACCCCGCCACATTGTTTGACGATATTGGCCACCTGCACGGCAATGCGTAGGTGCAACCCCTCTTCACACTGAATGGTGACTGTTTTGATTCTCATCGGGCACTTTATCAGGTTTCGCGTTTTGGCAAGAACAGCCAACGGCATCAACAGGCGAAGTCCCGTTGATTCAAGCTTACAATGGGCTTGCCGATTATGTATAACCGAAATCTGTGAAGAACATATGAGGTTTTCCTCGCGATTTCATTAGGACACGCCATGCAAGTAGATTTCCAGCGGACGCCACAGCGCCACCCATCCGCCGATCGCCAGACTCGTTAATAGAGCGGAGGGGAAGCCCCGCCGATAAGTATCAGGCCTTCTTCTCGTCTTCCTTCTGCCACTTGTTTTCCAATTTCTTGAGTACTTTTTAAAAGGTTGAAGGACGTCGCCTATGGCAACGTGATTGTGCGCGGTGGAGTGCATCTTGCCCCTCTGATTCGTATGACTTTGCCGAGCCACATGTGGTTTTTCTCCTGCGGTTGCTGTTAGTGCTTAAGTGTGCCAAACCTCCATGTTAGGGTTGTTTGCTCGAGATTAGTTTTTCGCTGTTAAAGTGACACCAAAGTGACAGCAGAACAGGCCTTATAGGTGGCAACTTTCAGCGCCCAAGTTTGACCGACGATGCGACTTTGGAAAGGCTCGTGGCGCTTAACAGGCAACGCGCTGATGAAGAATCGCGCGGCCTCATTCGCTATCGTCCGCCCCGCATATCAGCAACCGCACGTTGTACCGGCTTCAGCCGGCAGCGCTATCGTGCAAACCGATCTCAGTCTTCTGACCTCTGATCTCCGACCTCCGACCACTCTCCCGCGCCCCGACCGTCCAGCGCCTTATTGACGCCCTGGTCGCGCTGGGCCAGACGGCGCAGCGCTGAATTCGCAGCCGCAGTAGGACTGGCGGTAGAGGCCGAGTTCGGCGGTGAGCTGGAGGCTGCGCGTGAAGCCGTCGCGCTTCTTGAAGTCGAGGGCGAGGAAGCGCGCGGGGTCGAGCGACTGCCCGACGGCGAAAAGCGTGGGCGTGTGCTTGTGGGGGCTCACCGTGAGCGTGGTGGTGAAGGCGTCGAAGCCGTCGCGCAGCATGGCCTCGCGGGTACGGCAGAGGCTGTAGCGGAAACAGCGCGTGCAGCGCGGCCCCTTCTCGGGCTCGCGTTCGAAGCCGAGGGCGGCCTCGCGCAGCCAGTCGTCGTGGCGCGTCGGATCCACGCAGAGCGGCACCTCAAAATGGTCCGCCAACCGCCGCACGGAGTCCAGCCGCCGGACGTACTCGTCGGCGGGCGCGATGTTCGCGTTCGAGAAGAAGAGCGTGACGTCGTGGCCGAGGTCGCGCAGGACCGGCACGCAGGCGCTGGCGCAGGGGGCGCAGCAGGTGTGGAGGAGCACGTTCATGACACGCGGATGACTCCGTATTCGCCGTCGTAACCGCCCTGCCGCACGACGCGGCCTTCGCGCACGCGGCTGATCATGTCGCCGACCTCGCCCAGAGCCGCGAGCGCCCGCGGGTCTGCGTCCAGCAGCAGCGGCAGCTCCGGGCCGGCCTCGGCGAGCAAGCGGTCATAGGCGGCGGCGACCTTCTTCGACGACGGCGCCGTGCCCAGCTGCTGGCCCAGCAGCTCCGGTAGCGGGACAATATACCGAAAGGGTAGTCGCGCCGGGGCCTCCGGCCTCCGACCTCCGGCCTCTGATTTCTGGCTTCTCTCCAGCTCCACGACGCGGTGGAGGACGCCGATGGTGAGTTCTTTGCCGCAGGCGGGGCAGAGGTTTCCGCGTGCCATGCTCTCGGCGGGCTCGAGGCGCACGCCGCACGAGCGGTGGCCGTCGAGGTGGTACTTGCCCTCCTCGGGGAAGAGGTCGATCGTGCCGCCGCAGACGGCCGGGTCGCGGGCGCGCAGGCCATTGAGCATCGCGTCGTAGGCGGGCTCGCCGAAGAAGAGGTTGGCGTTGCGGCCGAGGTTGGCGGGCGAGTGGAGGTCGGAGTTGGAGACCAGCGCCACGTGGTCGAGGCAGCGGATGCGGTGGTTCATGGGCGCGTCCGAAGAGAGGCCGGTCTCGACCGCGAAGATGTGCGGGGTCAGGTCGCCGAAGCACTCCTCGATGGAGTCGAAACCGGATTTCGCGCCCAGCATGGAGAACCAGGGCGTCCAGATGTGAGCGGGGATCAAGGCCGCGCGGGGGTCGGCTTCGAGCAAGAGTTCCAGCAGGTTGCGCGGGTCGAGGCCAAGGATCGGGCGGCCGTCCGAGATGATGTTGCCGATCTGGGAGAGGCGGGCGTTGAGGCGGGCGGCGGCTTCGAGCGAGGGCAGCAGGACGATGCTGTGCACCTTGCGCACCTTGCCGCCGCGCTTGTAGATGCTGCTGATTTCGCCGGTGACCAGGAAGCGCACGGGGGCGCGGCAGGATTCGGGCACGCCCTCTGCGGCGGCGTCGCGCCGTTCGGGCCGGAGCGCGTAGAGGCCAGGCGCGTCCTCAATGAGCTTCTCGCGCAGCTCCGCGAGCCAGGCCGGATGCGTGCAGTCGCCGGTGCCGACGACGCCCACGCCCTTGAGCTGGGCCCAGCGGAAGAGCCCCTCGGGCGTGCAGGTCGGGCTCGTCGCGCGTGAGTAGTGCGAGTGGATGTGCAGGTCGGCGTAATAGGAGGTGGTCACAGGGGGAACTCCGAACGTTCAACGCTCAACGCGCAACGCTCAACTTTCAAGTGTGGGAAAAGACGCGGCAGTGTCATGGCGCGGGTGTGGTCAAGCGGGGCTGGGGGTTGAGGCCTTCGACGACGATGGCGACTGGGTTCTGGGCCGGGCACTGGCTCTCGCAGGCGCCGCAGCCGCGGCAGGCGTCCGCGTCGACGATCGGGCACTTCACCTTCTTGTGGTCTTCTTCGATGATGGCCTGATAGGGGCAGAACTCCTGGCAGACCACGCAGTACTCGCCCTTCTCCCAGGCGATGCAGGCTTTCTTGTCGATGCGCGCCACGCCGATGGCGACCTGCTTCTTGTCGGCGAGGCAGAGGGCTCTGATCGCGCCGGTGGGGCAGACCTGCGTGCAGGCAGTACACTCTTGGAAGCAGAACTGCTCTTGCGCGAGGCTCTTGCTGCGGAATTTCAGGACGGGCGTGAAGAGCCCGTCGATGCCGCTGGTGCCGAGATCGGGGACGATCAGGTCGTACGGGCACGCCTTCATGCAGTTGCCGCAGCGGGCGCAGAGCGCGTTGAAATTCGCGCCGGCCGCTCCGGGCGGCCGGATGACGGCGGTAGCTTGTGCGGCCGCGCTTTTCAGCGTGCCGGTGGCGAGCCCGGCCGCGCCGCCCGCGGCGAAGCCGAGGAAGACGCGGCGCCCGACGCGCACGTTATCCGCGAGTGCGGGCGCGGACGAGCCGAGCGCGCGCGCGGCGCGGAGGCGCAAGGTGAGCTGCATGAGAAGCTCTTCCAGCCCGCCGAGCGGGCAGAGGCGGTGGCACCAGATGTTCGGCGCGACGAGGCTGGCAAGCAGGATCAGCACAAAGCCGAGGGCTGTCGCGGCGGAGGCCCAGGTGAGCGGCTGCCGCCAGGCGGCAAAGAAGCCGTTGAACACGCAGAGCGGATCGGTCCAGATCAGGGCCGGATAGCCGGCGGCGGCGCTCGCGATCATGATGAGCGCGAGCGGCTTGCCAAGAAAGGGAACTCGGCGCACGAGGCCGGCGTTGCGCGTGTTCAGGCGGCTGGCCATTTCGGCGGCGAAGCCCATGGGGCAGAGCCGCCAACAGAAGAAGCGCCCTTTGAAGAAAGGGAGAACCAGCAGCGGCAACGCCGCGAACGTCAGCACGCTGGCCGAGAGAGTGGCGATCGCGCCGCCGAGGTTGAGCAGCGGGCTCAGCGCCGGCAGCGCGACGCTCCACCGGTGCCAGCCTTCCGGCAGGCAGCCGAGCGCCAGCGTGGCGAACAGCACGAAAAGGATGAGCCGGATCAAGTTGCGGCGAGTGGGCATGGCGGCGTCTCGCTAGACCTCCACGCGCTCGATCTTGACCTTCGTGAGGTCGCCACACCCGACGCCCATCTCATGGGCGAGCTTGATGTAGCCGATGTCGAACGGCTGCTTCTTGAAGAGCGTCGCGGCGTAGGCGTCGGCGGCCACGGGATCGGTGCTGAGTATGATCTCGTCCGGATGGGCGAGCTCGCCGGGCCCCTGAGGCCCCTTCGTCAGCATGATGCGCGTGGCGTCGATGATGATCAGTTTCGGCTTGATGAAGGTGCTGAAATCGGCGACGCACTGGTGCAGGCCGTCGCGGTGCCAGCCGCGGCGGTCCTCGTTGGTGACCGAGCCCATCCAGTTCTTCATGGAGAGGGTGAGCCCGGTGGCGCTGTGGCTCTTGGCCACGGGCATGTTAATCAGGCAGTCGCAGTCCAGCACGTCATTGGGAACATTGGCCGACTTGACGGTCTTGCCGTTGGGGATGTCGACCTTGCGGTAGTCGTCCTTGGCGGGGCGGTAGAGGCGGGCCTTGGTTCCTTTGATCGCCGCCTCGACGCCGCTGGCCTTGAAGGTGGCCTTCTCGGGGTGGCAGGTGTTCTCGGGAATGGTGATCGTGCCAGCGCCCTTCGCCTCGCCAGCCAGCACGCAGGCCCGCACGAGGTCCGGGTGCGTGTTGCCGCCCTGCTCGGGGGTCGAATTCCACGCGACGTTGGGCTTGAGCGTGATCTTTGCGCCGCGCGTGATGAAGGCGCCCCAGCCCCCCAGCTTCGCGATGCCGGCTTCCAGCATCTTGGGGATGTCCTTGCCGTGGACGACGATCACCGTGGAGGCGGGCTTGGCGGCGTCTTGCGCGGCGGCGGGCAAGGCGGCGGCGGCGGCGGCCGTGGCCGTGGTTTGGAGAAAGGTGCGGCGTCGAAGGTTCTTCATCGGGTTACCTCGTAGAAACGTTCTGCAATTTCCATCAGTTTAGCAGACCGGACGCCTGGCTCGCAATCCCCGACATGCCCGACGTTAGTGGGTTTTGGCGGCGGCTGCCGGAACGCGGCTTGACGGCCCGCAAATGGGGGCTATACTGACACGCTGCAAGGGAGCATCGAATGAAAACCATCGGACTTGTTGTCAATTTCAAGAAGGCGCAGGCGGTCGATGCGGTCAAGCATGTGGCATCGCTGGCGGCGGGCATGGGCTTCACCGTGCTGTCGGAGCAGCGGGCCGCGGCGCTCTGCCCGACCATTCACGTCTGCGAGGTCGGCCTTTTTGCCCAGCGAGGGGCTGAGGCGGTGGTGGTGCTCGGCGGGGATGGCACGATGCTGGACGCGTCGCACCAGCTGACCGGACAGCACCTGCCGATGATGGGCCTGAACATCGGCTCGCTAGGCTACCTCACGAGCGTCGAGGACCACCAGTTTGGCGAGGCGCTGCAGCAGGTGCGCGAGGATCGCTACGGCGTGAGCAGGCGCTCCGCGCTGTCGGTAAGAGTCTTGCACCGCGAGGGCTCGTGCGTAGCGCTGCCGGACGCGCTCAACGACGTGGTGGCGAACCACGGCGCGACGGCGCATGCCGTGGAGCTGGAGCTGCTGCTGGACGAGAAGTCGGTCGCGAATTTCCTGTGCGACGGCATCATCATCGCGACGCCCACCGGCAGCACGGCCTACTCGCTCTCGGCGGGCGGGCCGATCCTGCTGCCGGATGCGCAGGCCGTGGTGATCAGCATGATCTGCCCGCACACCTTGACGTCGCGGCCGCTGGTGGTGCGCGACACGACTCGCATCGCGCTGCGCGTCATCACGTGCGACGTGCCGATGGTCCTCAGCTCGGACGGCCGCGACGACGAGCCGCTTTTCGAAGGCGACCGCGTGCAGATCGCGCGTAGCCCGCACGACGTGCCGATCATCGAATTGCACGGCTACAACCCGTGCGACGTGCTCCGCCGCAAGCTGCGCTGGGGCGGGCGGTGAAGAGGAGTCTGCTCAACTGTAGGCTGATCGGGTGCCAGGGGGAGCGAGCGGTCATCAGTCGCCAAGCGACTCGAGCTTGAAGGCGTCGAGGGCGGGCGGGACTCGCGCGTCACGCATGAGCTGCTCCAGCTGCTTGACGAGGTCGGGGCGTTGCGCGGCGGCGTCGCGCTCCTCGCGCGGGTCGGCCTCGAGGTCGTAGAGCGCGGTGGTCATCTTCCCCTTTTTGATTCCGCTCCGGAGTGCTTTCCAGCGGCCGACGCGCACGGCCTGGTGCCCGCCCGCCTCTGGATACTCCCAGAAGAGGTAGGCGTGCCCGCGTTGCGCGCGCGCGCCCAGCAGCGTCGGCGCGAAGCTGATGCCGTCGGTGTCGGCGGGCGGGGCGACGCCCGCGACCTCGCAGAGGGTCGGCAGGATGTCCCAGAAGGCGCAGGGGAGGTCGCTCTGCGAGCCGGGCTGGATGCGGCCCGGCCACGACGCGATGAGCGGCACGCGGATGCCGCCTTCGTGCAGCGAGCACTTGCCCCAGCCGGACTCGGACTTGAAGGGGCCGCCGCTGTTGAACCATGGCGAGTCGGTGCCGCCGTTGAAGGTCGGGCCGTTGTCCGACGAGAACAGGATGAGCGTGTCCTGGTCGAGGCCGAGCTCCTTCAGTTGCGCGACGAGCTGGCCGACCTGCTCGTCCAGATACGAGATCATAGCGGCGTAGCAGGCGTGAGGGTAACGGTGGGGGAAGTAGCCTTGCTTGCCGTCGTAGGGCGGCTCGTCGCCGAACTTCTTCACGTAGTGGTCGACCCAGCGCGGCGGCGCCTGGAGCGCGACGTGCGGGAGGGGGGTGGCCCAGTAAAGGAAAAAGGGGCTGGCGCGGTTCGCGCGCACAAAGGCGCGGAGCTCGTCAAACATCAGGTCGGGCGCATAGTCGGGCTGCGTATAACGCGCGTAGCTGGCGGGGTCGAGCGGGTCGGCGCCCGCGTCGAGCTGGGTGCCGGGGGCGACGACCGCGTTGCGCAGAAGCACGCGACGCTCGTTGCGATAGAGGTGCTTCGGGGTGTAGGTGTGGGCTTGGCGCTGGCAGTTGTAGCCGAAGAAGAAATCGAAGCCCTGCCGGTTCGGCACGCCCTCGGTGCCGGGCGCGCCGAGGCCCCACTTGCCCACGCAGGCGGTCGTGTAGCCCGCGGACTTCAGGAGCGTGCCGACCGTCTGCGTACCGGCGGGAAGGGGGCGCTGGCCTTCGAGCGCGGGGTCGTCGAGCGCGGCCTGATAATCCCACACCTTGCCGCGCGCGGCCCACTCGTCGTTGCCGCGCACAAAGGTGTGGCCCGTGTGCTTGCCCGTCAGGAGCGCGCAGCGCGAGGGGGCGCAGACTGGCGAGCCGGAGTAGTGCGAGGTGAAGCGCATCCCCGCGCTGCGGAGGCGGTCGATGTTCGGGGTCTCGATCTTGCGCTGGCCGTAGCAGCCGAGGTCGCCGTAGCCGAGGTCGTCGGCGAGAATGTAGACGATGTTGGGCTTGCGCGCCGCGCCTGCCCGAGGCGCGAGCGCGCAGCCCGCGAGCGCGGACGCGGCGGAGGCGGCGGAGACCCCGAGGAACGACCGGCGGGTATGAGTGGTCATGCGCTAAGCCCTCCCTGTATCGCAGTTCTGGCTGCTCATGTGACTATACGGCGAGGGGGTGACAGTGTCAATCGCCGAGGTTGCGACACGTCATGCGCTAGCCTTTGGGACGGGGGGCGTGATATACTTCTTACCAGTTTGGCGCCGGCATGTAAGGGGATGAGCTGGCAGGCCGCTGGACGGACTGGGGGGGGCCGAGATGAGTCGACGATTCATGGTTGGCGCGATGGGGCTGCTGGCGCTGTTCGCCGGCGTGGCCGACGGGAAGACGGACAAGCCTAACATTCTGGTGGTTTTGGCCGACGACCTCGGCTACTCCGACCTCGGGTGCTACGGGGGCGAGATCCGCACGCCGAACCTCGACGCGCTCGCGGCGCAGGGGGCGCGCTTTACACAGGCCTACAATTCGAGCCGCTGCTGCCCGTCGCGGGCCAGCCTGCTGACCGGGCTCTACCCGCACCAGGCCGGGATCGGGCGCATGGCTGGCGGCAGCGGGGCTCTGCCCGGCTACAAGGGCCGGCTGAGCGAGCGGTGCGTGACGCTGGCCGAGGTGCTCGGCGGCGCAGGCTACGGCACCTACGCGTGCGGCAAATGGCATGTCGGCGAGCCGGGGCCGATCGCGCGGGGCTTCGAGGAGTTTTACGGGTATACGCACGGCTACGCGGTTGACTCGTGGGATCCGAAGATGATGGTTCGCCTGCCGGAAGGCCGGCCGCAGCGCACCTATGCGCCGGGCCGGTATTACGCGGCGGACGCGATCGCCGACCACGCGCTCGACTTCCTCGAGCTCGCCCGGCAGAAAGACCGCGCGTGGCTGCTCTACGTGGCGTTCCAGGCCGCACATTTTCCGATTCAGGCGCCGGCCGAACTGACCGAACGGTATATGGCGACCTACGCGCGCGGCTGGGACGCGCTGCGGGCCGAACGGCTGGAGCGCATGAAGAAGCTGGGGCTCGCGCCTGCCGGCCTTGCGCTGCCGCCGCGGTCGCCGATCGACGACGCGGCCGTGGCCAAGCGCCTCGGCTCGCTGACGGCGGACGGGCTCAACCCGGCCTGGGATTCGCTGGGCGCCGCGCGCCGCGCGGATCTGGCGCGGCGGATGGCCGTCTACGCGGCGATGGTGGAGCGCATGGACGCGAACGTCGGGCGCCTGGTGGAATCCCTGAGGCAGCACGGCGAACTCGACAACACGCTGATCCTGTTCATGAGCGACAACGGCGCGTGCGCCGAGTGGGAGCCGTTCGGCTTCGACCTCGCCCCGTCCAACAACAGCGGCAACAGGCCCGGGCACGGCATCGATGGCGGAACGCCAGGCAGGCCGAACGTGCTGCATGAGGGCGAGGAGCTGGCCGCGATGGGCGGGCCGGGCAGCCAGTTCAGCTACGGCTGCGCGTGGGCGAACCTCTGCAACACGCCGCTGTCGCTCTACAAACACTACGCGCACGAAGGCGGCATCCGTACGCCGCTGATCGCCCACTGGCCCGCGCGCCTGGCCCTGCCGGGGACGCTCAGGCCCCACGTGGCGCACGTGATGGACGTTCTGGCGACGTGCGTCGACGTTGCGGGCGCGGCCTACCCGCAAACCTACAACGGGCAGGAGGTGCTGCCGCTGTCCGGCCAGAGCCTGCTGCCTGCGCTGCTGGGCCGCCCGGCTGCGCCGCGCACGCTGGTTTTCGAGCATGAGCACAACGCGGCCCTCAGGCAGGGCGACTGGAAGCTGGTGGGCCGGGGCGTGGTGGGCCGGGACGGCTTGCGGCCCCATGCCCGGTGGGAGCTTTACGACGTGGCGGCCGACCCGGCTGAGCAGCGCGATCTGGCGGGCGCGAAACCTGACGCGGTCGCGCAGATGTCCAAACTTTTCCTCGACGAGGCGCGCCGCACCTTCGTGCTGCCCGCGCCGTGATAGGAGGGCCTGCCATGACAACGATGGTGCCAGATAGGCGGCCGACGCGGAGGTCGGCCCTCCATTGCGTTAGCGAACGGGCCTTCCTGTCAAATGGAGGGCTGGGAGCAGTCCCGGCCGCTTGTGACCGATGGCCTGCCCGCGCCTCATGCGCCGTGATCTTCGCCCTGCTGGCCGCCTGCGCGGGAGCCGGCATGGGCGCGGCCACCGACGGCCGCCCGAACCTGTTGGTGGTCCATACGGACGAGCACAACTTCCGGACGCTCGGGTGCTACCGCGCGCTGCTGTCCAAGGAGCAGGCGCACGTGTGGGGCGCGGGCGTGGCGGTGGAGACGCCGCACATCGACGCGCTGGCGGCGCGCGGCGCGCTGTGCGACCGCTTCTACGCGGCGTCTCCGGTATGCACGCCGTCGCGGGCGTCCTTCGTCACGGGCCGCTACCCTCAGAACACGGGCGCGGCCGAGAACGACCGGCCGCTGCGCGACGATGTGGTGACCTTCGCCGAGGCGCTGAGGCGGCAGGGCTACGCCACCGGCTACGCGGGCAAGTGGCATCTGGACGGGCCGGCCAAGCCCGGCTGGGCGCCGGCGCGCACGTTCGGCTTCGAGGACAACCGCTACCTGTTCAACCGGGGCCACTGGAAGCAGTTCGAGGACACGGCGGCGGGGCCGGCGGTGAAGGCCCGCAAGCCGAACGGCGACCCGACCTACGGGGTGGCTGGCGCGGACGAGAAGTCCTTCGCCACCGATTTTCTTGCGGATCAGGCGGTCGCGTTCGTGAAGGCGAACAAGGGCCGGCCCTTCTGCTATATGGTGAGCTTTCCTGATCCCCATGGGCCGAACGCCGTGCGGCCGCCCTACGACACCCTGTATGAGAAGCTCGCGTTCAGGCTGCCCGCGTCGGCTGAAGGCAGAGGGCGGCTTGAGAACATGGCGCGTTACTTCGGCATGGTCAGGTGCATCGACGACAACGTGGGCAAGATCGTCGAAGGCCTGCGTGAGGCGGGCGTGTTAGAGAAAACCGTCGTCGTGTTCACGGCGGATCACGGCGACATGTGCGGTGAGCACGGGCTCAACAACAAAGGCGTGCCCTACGAGGCGTCGGCGCGCGTCCCGTTCATCGTCGCCTATCCCGGCGCGATCAAGCCTGGCACGGTCGTCCGCGAGGCGCTGGGAACGGTGGATTTCAAGCCCACCGTCCTGGGCCTGCTGGGGCTGCCGCGCGACGCGCAAGACGAGGGGCGTGACGCCTCCGCGTTGCTGCTCGCGGGGCGCGCCCCGGACGGCTGGGAGGACGTGGCGTTCTCGCGCAACTCGGGCGGAAGCTGGCTGATGGCGGTCTCTCGCAGCCACAAGCTTGTCGTGTTCCGCGATGCGCCGCCGGCTCTCTACGACCTGGCACGCGATCCGCTGGAGACGCACAACCTGTTCGCGGAGCCCGCCGCGCGCGAGACCGTGCGCGGGCTGGCGCGGGCGCTTGCTGCGTACGCGAAGCGCTGCCAAGAGCCGCACGCGGAGCAGCCGTCACTGCGCGCGGATCTGACGTGGGCCGCCGAAGGGACGGGCGCCTACACGCCTCCGGTTCGCGCCAAGCCCAAGGCCAAAGGGATGGGCGGCCGAAAGGCGGGCGGAGACGGCGAGGAGTAATGACACCGCCGCAAAGGCCACGTACGTTTCGGCGGTGGTATAAGCCGCTACGCGCGCGCGTCGCTAGTAGCAAGAACCTGGTCCAGCGCCGCGAGAAGGTCTTGGTGGTTGTAGGGCTTTGCCACGGTGCCCTTGAAACCGTGCTTGGCGCAGTTCGCCATGACGGGGTCTATCGCGTAGCCGCTGGAGACGATAGCCGTCGCGGCCGGGTCGAACGCGAGGATTTCGCTGAGCGCTTTCTGGCCTCCGAGTCCGCCGGGTATCGTCAGATCCATGATCAGCGCGTCGAAGGGCGTGCCGGCCTCGAACGCGGCCTTGTAGCGCTCAACGGCCTCCTTGCCGTCCGCGACCGTTTCGGCCTCGAAGCCGCCCTTGCGCAGCACGGAGGCGACCAGCTGGCGGACGGGCTCTTCGTCATCTAGCACGAGGATGCGGGCGCCCCACTTGCGGCCAGGGCTCGCGAGCGCCGGGCTTTTGGCGGCCGCCGGCTCTGGCTGCGGCGAGGCCGCGGATGCGGGCAGGTGGATCGTGAAGGTTGCGCCCGTTCCAGGCTTCGACTCGACGCCGATGTGCCCGCCGTGACGGTTCACGATTGAGTAGGTCGTCGCCAGCCCCAGCCCGCTGCCCCGCTGCTTGGTGGTGAAATAGGGGTCGAAGATTCGGCCTATGAGTTTGGGCTCGATGCCGGTGCCCTCATCGCGCACCGTGATGCGTACGTACCGGCCCGGACGGAGAGGGGTGGCTGCATCGTCGCCGACCTCCTCGTTTGCGAGTGCGATGTGGAGGTGTCCGCCGTCGGGCATGGCTTCGCGGGCGTTGGTCGTGAGGTTGGAGATCACTTGCTGGAGCTGGCCTTTGTCGGCCTCGACTTGCCACAGGCCCGGCTCTTGCGCGAGCACGAGGCTCACGCTGCTGCCGGACAGGTCAAAGCGGGCGACCTCTTCGACGAGCTGCCCGACGCTCACGTCCTCTTTGATGGGCTCTCCGCCGCGCGCGAAGGTCAGCAGCTGACGGGTTAGGCGGACGGCCCGGTTCATCGAGCGATCCGCCTCTTCGAGAGGCTGGGCCGCCGGGTGGTTCGCGGGCAGCGTGTCTCTGGCGAATGAGATGTTGCCGTACAGCGCGGTCAAGACGTTGTTGAAGTCGTGCGCAATGCCACCGGCCAAGGTGCCGATGCTGCGGAGCCGCTGCGCCTTCTGAATCTCCTCTTCTGCCCGCTTGCGGGCCGCAATGTCGTGGAAAACGACGATGCCTGCGGTGATCCGCCCGCCCGCGTCCCGAATCGGCGCGGCGTTGGCGCTCACCCAGTGGTCGTTGCCCGCCTCGTCGCGGATGATCAGTTCCTCCTCTTGGGTCGCCTCCCCCTGCTGCACGGCGCGCACGAGGGGCAGCTGCGCGGCGGGACAGGGCGAACCGTCGGGCCGGAAGGTCTGCCAGCGCGCGACGTGCTGCGCGGCGTCCGGGCCAGTCAGAAGGCTGCGGCTGCCCCCGAAGAGGCCCAGCGCCGCCGGGTTGGCGAGCCGGACTGAGACGTGCGGCGCGTCGGCGATGATGATGCCGGCGGGGGACTGGGCCACGGCGGACTCAAGGAACGCCTGAGCTTCGCGCAACTGGGCTGTCCTTTCGTCGACGAGCTGCGCGATGCGCGCGGCGTGGCGGCGGCTCTCGTTGAGGCGCAGGGTGTGCCAGAGCACGATCAGGGCGACGGCCAGCGCGAGCGCCGCCTCGGCGGCCACAGTGGCAAGGCGGGTGGTGGCGAGACCCTGCTTCAGGACGTCGCGAGGGAATTTCGCGCTCAGCAGCAGGGCCGGCTTGCCCTGCATGTCTCTGACCACGGCGAGCCCTCGCAGCTCGTCGGCGTTGATCTCGCTGAGGACGAACCGCTGCTCGGCCAGGCGCGCGAGCGCGTGAGACTCCTCGGCGGAAAGCGTCGCGTTCTGAAGGCTCTTCGCCGCAAAATCGACTTTCGTTTGGCTGGCGAGCTCCTCCAGCGTCTGCGCGCTCAGGAAGCGTCCCATGATTAGCGCGGCCGAGTAAGGCCCTTTGCCGTCGGTGCGAAGGATGGGGTGGGCGCTGAGCAGCAAGGCGCCGCGACGGGTCAGGATGAGCCCCGTGCGTTTGCTGGTCTGCGCTGGAAAAGCGAGCAGGTGGTGGCTGGGGCCGAGAGACGGAGCGCCCAGCTCGGCGATTTCGATCTTGCCGCCGTCAGACGAGTCGTACACTTCGCCCCAGATTCGCTCGCCGCCGAGCGTGTAAAACATAATCAGGTTGAGCCCGCTGTTTGACTCGAGCGTGGGCCAGTCGATGTTCGCGTCGAGGAAGGCGCGGTTTCTGTCCTGCACGAACTGGTAGGTGTCGTCCCAGGCCGCCCAGTCGCCGCAGAGCTTGTCGAGGTGGTAGATCTCGCGGTCGATGGCCTCCTCACACCGCTCGAGGTTCCTCTCGGCCGCCGCGCGCTCCAGCCGGACGAAGCTCGGCAGAATCATCAGCCGCTGGGTCAGGTAGACGCCTGCAAGGCAGAGCGCCGCCCCGGCGGCGGCCAGCCAGAACCACCGGTCTGCGCGAAGCCCTGTTCCAAGCGGTGTCGTGGTGTCGGCAGTCATGCCCAGTCCCCTGCGTGTTCTTTGCGAAATCGTCCGCCGTCCATTCAGGCTCCCATTAACAGTCCTCATTATGCAAGAAAATCACGCGATGCAACAGCAAACAATCGCACCTGGCCTCATCGGCCCGTCCCGTCCTTGTGGAGTTCGGTTTGGGCCCAGACCGCGTAGTTGCCGCTGCCGTCGCCGCCGGCTGACGTTGCGGTCAGCTGCAGGTTTGTGACTCCCGACAGCGGCACGTCCACGGGCCGCGCCGGCGCGCCGCCCTGCGCGGCGACGCGGGCCAGCGAGCGGCCGTTGCCGAAGACCTCGAAGGTGACGCTGCCGCAGCCGCCCAGTTCGGCGTGGAGGCCGGCCAGCGCAGTGAACCGCGCGTACACGCCCGGCGGAATCAGGTAGCTCAGCGAGCTGCGCGTGCCGGTGCCGATGCCGGAGACGAAGGTGCGGGTCGCGGTCTGGCCGGCTGCCTCCACGGCGAGCCGCAGCGGCACGGCTTCGGTGCCGCCCTTGAGCGCGGCGCCGCGCGTGGGGTGGCCCCAGTTGGGCTTGCTGAAGAAGCTGGCTTGTGGCAGGTAGAGGGCGGGCGCCTCGAGCGGCGCGAAGGCGGAGAGGTCGGTGGCCTGGAGCGCCGCGGCCTCGGCGGGGTCAACGCGCGCCCGGCCCAGGCAGATGACCGTGTAGAGCGCGTCTGCGACGAGCCGCGCGCCGACCACGGCCGCCTTCTGCTGCGCGGCGTTCCACGCGTTCGTGTCATTCGCGTAGAGCGCCTGAATAATGGGGATGACCTGGCCGCGGGCATAGACGGTGCCTTCCTGCGAGCGCTGGAGCAGGTTGAAGGCGGCCTCGTCTGCCGTCGTGCCGAGCAGGCGCGGGTGGTGTTCCCCGATATCGACCGGAAAGGTGCCGTTCTCGACCGGGCCGTGGAGCGGCGTGTAGCGGTAGGCGTCGGGTGGCGGCAGGAACTGCTTGAATAGCGTGAACATGTTGTCGTTCGGCACGGCGTGCGCCGGGCAGCTCCAGTCCTCCAGCAGGTGCGCGAGCGTGCCGGCGTAGCGGGCCGCGTCGGCGACCGCGTTGGTCTGGAGGGCCGTCACGGCTCGGCCAACGAAATGGCACAGAAGCTCGTGGTTCTCGGGCTGCGTGGCGGGCAGGTGCAGGTTCGAGATGTACGTCACGCCCGGACGGCTGTCCATCATCGCATACGGCCTGAGGTCCTTGCGGGTGTAGACGAGGTCGGGGATGATGCAGTAGAGCGAGCCGAGCGGCGCGCACTCGTCGCCCAGAGCCTCGCGCTGCCACGCGGGGAGCGCCTGGAGCGCGGCCTGCGTGATGGTGCCGTGAGGGCCGCCCCAGCCCCAGGCGCGTGCGCCGATGAGGAGCAGCGCGGCGAGCGCTGTCGCTGTCCGATGGTGTGCTGTCATTAGAAAAACCCTTGGGGAGCGTCCGGTCATAGACGCTCACCGGTCACGTTGGCGGTTCGAGCAGGGATTGGACAAAGGCGCGGGCCTTGACGGCTTCGGCGGCGAGGTGCGGCAGATCGCCGGGCGAGAGGCACTCGACGACCAGCGGGCCGCCGGCGAAGCCGCCCCGCTTGAGGCGTGCCAGCACCCTCGGGAAGTCGACGGCGCCCGTGCCGGGCGTGAGCGCGACCTCCTTCGGCGGCTTGAAGTCTTTGACGCTCATGCCGGCCACGAGCCCGTCTACGGCGGGCGCATCATCGAGCGGGTTGAGCGCGCCGTCGGAGTAGTAGAAGATGTTGGCGGCGTCATACCAGAGGCGGAAGGCCGGGTGGCCGACGCGCTCGATCTGCTTGCGGCACGCCGCTCCGTTGGGGTTGGTTCCGCCGTGGGGCTTGATCGCCAAGAGCACGCGCTTCTCGGCCGCGTGAGCGCAGCACGCGCTCACGACCGCGTAATAGGCCTCCTCGCTCGCGGCGTCGGCGCCGCCGAGCAACAGGCTGGGGCAGCCGCAGGCGGCGCAGTTGTCGATCAGGCGCACCAGCCCGTCCGGCTTGCCGAGCGGAAAGCCGCCGCCCCAGAGGGAGACGGCTTTGAGGCCGCGCTGAGCGACCTCGCGGCCGACTGCGGCCGCCTCCTCGGGCGTGGTTTCGGCGCTGATGATTAGGTTGTTCTTGGCCTTGGCCGTCATGAGGCCCGCGTAGGCGTAGCCGGCCGCAGCGATCGCGTCGAGCGCGACGCGGTAGTCGTGCGCGGCCCAGGGCCGCGTGTAGCAGCCGACCTGCCAGGCGGGAGAGGCGCCTGGCGTCGCCCCGGAGAGCGGGGCTGAGCCGGGCGGCCGGGGCGCGGAGCGGCACGCGGCCGCGCCGGTGAGGGCGGCGGAGAGCCCGCCGATGAAGCGTCTGCGTGTGTTCATTGCGTTACACCGTGGTGATTGTGCGTTTGGCGGGGTCGTAGACTGCCTTGCGGCCGGTCTCGTAGGAGGTCATGGCCATGATGACGGCCACCGCGTGCTGATAGCCGGCGTCGATCGGCGCATTGGGCGTGGCGCCGCTGCGCACGCACTGCAGCCAGTTCAGGAAGTGGTCGGGGTGGTCGACCGGCTCAACCGGCTTCTCGCCGCGGATCGCGCCGTCGCGCCGGGGGGAGCCCTCGCAGAGGTAGGTCGGCGCGTTCCAGTTGTCCACCTTGAGCGTGCCCTTGTCGCCGTAGAACTTGCGGGTGCTACCCCCGCCGTTTCCAAGGTTGTTGGAGACGCTGACAAGGAAGCCTTCGGGGTACACCCAGGTGGCCTGTACGCAGTCCGGCGCGGTGAAGGCGTGTTCGTCCTTCCACGTGAAAGTGCCGCCAAGGCAGACGCACGAGGTTGGGAACGTCGCGCCGGTGATGAAGTGCATCATGTCGATGAAGTGGCTGCCGAAGCCGGGCGTCGGCCCGCGCGAGAACTCGTAATAGCCGTACCAGCCGCTGTAGAGATCGGCACGGAAAGGGCGCGCCGGTCGGTCGTGGAGGAACTCCTTCCAGTCCACGTCCTCCTCCTTGACGTCCTTGAGGTAGCTGTACCAGTAGGGGCGCTCGTTGTTGCGGCACTCCTCGACGCGCGAGAGCTGGCCGAAGACGCCGGTGCGGTAGAGGTCGCGCGCGCCCACGATGCTGGGCAGGCTGCGCAGCTGCGTGCCGACCTGCACGACAGTGCCAGCAGCCTTCACGGCGTCGACCGCGCGCACAAGGTTGTCGAACTCGGTGGCCATGGGCTTCTCGACGTAGATGTGCTTGCCGGCGCGGGCCGCGGACTCCAGGTGCAGCGTGTGCACATGGTCGGGCGAGGCGATGGTCACGGCGTCGAGGTCCTTGAGCTCGAGGAGCTGGCGGTAAGACGTGCACGACTGCGCGTCGCGGCCGAACCACTCCTTGACCAGCGCGTTGGCCTGCTCGCGTGCGACGCGCCAGGGGTCGGCGACCGCCACGATTTCGAAGTTCGCGGCCTGAAGGTGCTTGTACAGCCCCTTCATGTGCGCGTTGCGGCCGCGGTCGCCGCAGCCGATGACGCCGATCCGGATGCGGTCGTTGGCGCCGACGGCGCGGCGATGGGTGGCGGCGCTGACCGACGTGGCGCAGGCTGCGGCTGCTGCGCCCGCAATTTTGAGGACGCTTCTGCGGCTTAGGTTTGCGTTCATCCGTTATCCTTTCGTGCGGCTCACTGCCCCCGTGCGAACCGGCTCGGCGAACATACTATCAGCCCCGAGCCTCACGCGTCAATCCGGCGCACCGCTCCAACAATTCTACGTGTGGCCAGCCAGCCACGGGAAGGCGGTCTGAAGCCCGAACTACGCAAGGCTACGCACGCGGAAAGAAGTGCTTGTGATCCGGCCATCAGTCCGTCTCAGGCCCTAGCTCGAATCGCGGGCTCCGCTCACTGGCCCTCCGGCGCGGGAGCCCACTCATAGGCGGGTTCGGGCGGCTCGAGGCGGAGGTCGGCCCACGCGCCCCAGTCGCCGCTGCTGTTGTTCTTCTCGCCGACGTCGGTGATGAGCAGGAGGCTGATGCGCTGGCCGGCCCACGGCGCGAGTGTACCTTCGATCTCGTACCACGCGTGGGTCGTGGCGGTGCGGCTGGCGATCTCGGAGCGCGTGCCTTCGGCGTCTTCGACGAGCACGCGGAAGAGGATGCCGTCGCCGGGATCGCTGCCGTCCTGCTTGCCGACGGTGCCCCGCAGAACCAGCGGCGCTTGCGGCAGGGCGAGCGCGTACCGGGCGAAGGTGTAGCCCACGCCGTCGCGGTAGGGCGGGTGCATGAAGAGCGCCTTCGCCTTGGCGCTGCCGCCGCAGGCAGAGGTGGCGTTATGCAGCTGCGCGCCGGTGGCGGGCGCGTCGAGCGCCGCTTCGGGCTGGCCGCGCAGGCGCATGCCCGCGACGCGGCTGGACGGCAGCGGGAGCGACTGTTCGACCGCACGGCGAACCAGCGCGCCGGTGACCGGCGCGAGGCCGCTGGCGGGGTCGAAGTGAAGCGCGAACGCCACGCGGCCGGCCTGGCTGGCGCCGGGCGGCAGCGGCAGTCGCTGCGGGGCGTTGGCGCCGGGCTCGAGCGTGAAGGGGTGCTCGGCGCCTTCGCAGAGCAGCCGCGCGGGGCGCGGCGCGGAGAAGCGCGACACGGGGCGCACCACGAGTGTGCCGCCCTCGACCGCGGCGGCGAGCGCGGCGGCCTCGCAGGCCGTGAAATCGATCCATGCGCCCTCGAAGGTGCGCCACACGCGGGTGCCGGGCTTGGCGTCAGGCGGGATGACGACCTCGTACGCCTCGGCCCCTCGCACGGCGAGGCGTTCGCCGGGCGGGGCCTCGGCCGCGTCGCACGCGAGCGCGGAGGCGGGCGGCTTGCCCATGTGACGGACGCGGTAGGAGAAGGCGCCTGCCACGGGCTGCACGTAGCTGAGGCCGCGCGCGACGCGCACCTCGGCGGGGCCGAGCTCCTGGTTGTTCTGGCTGAGCGCGACCGCCTCGGCGATTGCGAAGGGGAAGCCCGCTTCGGCGGTCTTGTGCAGCAGGATTTCGGCGAGCCCGTTGGTAATGTTCAGGCAGATGGCGACCCCTGCGCTGGCGCCTTCTGGGAAGCGCGCGAATGAGCCGCGTCCGTCGACGTAGGTGTAGGTCGGGCTGACCGAGAGGTCGGCGCGGCGGCCGCTGAGGGCGCCGCTGAAGACGCGCACGGCGCCGTTGGAGCTGCGTCCCCAGTAGCCGTTCGGCGGCAGATCGAGCGCGACGCCGTCCACCTCGGCGCGCAGGCGCTCGGAGGGGTGGCCGTTGGCCGCCGTGACGGTGCCGTCGCTGTAGCGGGTGACGACTTGCGAGCGGGTGTACGCGCCGTTGGCGACGGCGGTCGAGGTCTCGCGGAGGTCGCCGTTCGCGTCGGCGTATTCGATGGTCACTGCGGACGCCTGCGTGTAGAGGCTGGCGAGGGCCTGGAGCATGTAGTAGCTGCGCAGCTCGCCCTCGCGGCCGTTCAGGAGGAAGCCCGGGTGGCCGAAGGCGACGGTTGCGGCGAGGAAGCGGTCGCGGGCGGCGTCGGGATCCTTGGGGCCGCTCTTGCCGGGGTAGAACATCTCCGGGTTGCCCATGCCGAAGTTGCAGCAGAGGTCGTGCAGGCGGCGCAGGTCGAAGTCCACGAGCCACGGATTCTCGGCTGGGCGGTAGGCCTGGTCCTGCGCGTAATTGCCGTCCGTAAGGCCGCAGTAAGGGAAGTGGTTGTTGCCTTCGGAGTAAACCGGGCCGCCCCACGCGGCCTTCTGCAGCAGCATGATCTCGCCGTAGGCGTAGAAGACGGCGGCGAAGGTGCCTGCGCCGGGGACGCGCGCGTCAAAGTCCACGCGGCTCCACGGGGTGACGGCGGTGTGGACGTCGCAGTAGGCGGTGCTGAAGCCGAACTTCTTCTCGATGGCGGGCGCGAGGCGCTCGCAGAACTCCACGGCGCGTGCGGGCTTGGGCGCGTAGCAGCGCTCCCACGCGTGCTGGAGCTGGCCGTCGGCGGCGCGCGAAATGAGGTCGCTGCTCCAGAAGCCGTTGACGGGCGCGAAGTCGGTGAAGTTGTTGTAGGGGCCGTAGACGAAGCCGAGCTCGTCCTGCATGAGGCGGGCGTAGCGGCGCTGGCCCTCGTCGCCACCCTTCTTGGGCGCGGGCTCGGTGCGGAAGGTGAAGCTCTCGTTGCCGTCGCGCCAGCCGGTCTCGTGGTCCGTGACGACGAGCTGGCTCATGCCCCAGCGGCGCACGCCGCGCCAGTACTCGGCGTCGCGGGCGCGGTCGCTCGCGCCGTGGGCGCGCCAGACGCGCGTGCCGGTGACGCGCTTCCAGGGCGAGGCGGGATTGGGGATGTTGGGCAGCACGTCCTCGAATTTCGGCGAGAGGGTCAGCACGAAGCGCTCGAAGCAGGGGTTGCGCGCGCCGTCGGTCTTGGCGCGGTAGCGCGTGCCGCCGTTGCTGGCGAGCGAGCCGTCGAGGCCGAGGGCTTCGGCGAAGGGCTCGGTGGCGTTCGACTGCGTCCAGTCAACGTGCGCGAGGAAGAAGAGCGGGGCGTCGGCCGTGCCGGAGACGATCAGCGCGGGCCGGTTGAGGATGTCGCCGTAGCCGCCGTAGGTGTAGTAGGGCAGGGGCACGGGGCGCGGGTTTGTGAAGCCGCGCGTCGCGCCGAAGCGGCACTCGGCGATCAGGCCGCCGTCGGCCTGGAGGTCCATCACGAGCGACTTGCCGGAGAGGTGGCAGCGCAGGTACGCGGCGGAGGCGCGCCCGCCGGAGAGCAGGCGGCCCGCGTAGGTGACGCTCTTGCCGTCGGTGGTGACGCGCATCTCCTCGCTTGTGGCGCGCTGCGGGGCGGCGCCGGGGGCTCCGGGGGCGAAATAGAGCCCGCCGCCGACGCCGACGGGTATCCAGTCGCCGCCGGCGTCGGCCCAGCGCACGGCGAGGTCGTCCCACGCGCCGGCCTGGGACGGCAGGCGGACCTCGAGCCGGCCGTCCTCGCCGTCGCGCACCAGCAGGTAGTGGCCGGTGCTGCTTTTGGCGACGCGCGTGACGCTCGGGGCCGAGTCGCGCGGCACGACCGTGAGCGGCGTGTCCGGGAAGGGCAAGGTGCCGGGGCCGGTGTTGGCGCCGGGCGGGCAGGAGGGGAAGAGCTGGACGCCGCGCTGCGGGCGCGGCGCGAAGCTCAGCGGCGCGAAGGCCTCGGTGAAAACGGCGAGGCTGTTCAGATAGATCGTCCGCTCCTCCTCGTTGCGGCCGCCGGTGACGGCGAGGGAGATCAACTTGGCTCCGCGCGCGACGCGGGCGCTCTGGTCGGGCTCGAGGCGCCGGTGGCAGAGGAACCACTCTTTGAAGTGGATGTGGGCGAGGGTGACCGGAAAGGTGGCGCCCGCGGAATCGGCGAAGGTGAGCGTGACGGTCACGGGCGGCGTCTTGGGGTCGGGCGCGTAGCTGTGGTTGTTGCCGTAGATCCAGCACGTCACGGCGTCGAATGCGCCGGTGATCACGACGGGCGCAGGCGGGAACAGCGTGATGCGGGGGCTCTTGCCGGCGGCGCGGTAGGTGAGCGCGGCGACGGCGTCGCCGAAGAGCAGGACGTTGGTCGACGCTTCGAAGCGCGCTTCGGCGTCGGCGGTCTCGACGCGCCAGCCGGCGGCGTCTGTGAACGGAATCAGCGCGGGGTGGTCGTCCTGCTTGCGGTTGGCCCAGGTCATCTCGTACGGGCGCTCGCCGGCGGCGAGGAGGGACGCTGACAGTGAAAACACAACGGTGAAGAAGGCTTGTCGCATAAGTACCCTGAGGCCGCTGGCCCCACGTTGATAGCGGGCCGCCATTCAGCCAAGCGAACAGTCTAAAGGTTTGGCAGGCTAGCTGGCAATGTGATAAACAGCGGACACGCGCATTTCACGGGAGAAAGTCGTACGGTAAAGGCCGAGTCTCGCGCGTGTGCGCGAGGGCTGCTGGGGCGGTAAATGAAGCCGCCGCGCGGCACGGGGTGCGGCGCGGCGCTCGAATGAACAGTCAACGCTGAACGCTCAAGTCATTTGGCGAGGGAGGCCTCGTACTTGCCGCGCCAGAAAACCGTGATGTAGCCGAAGCAGAGGCCGACCGCGCAGTAGACCAGCTCGGCCTGCGCCGCGTAGAGAAACGAGGTGTTGGGGCCGCTTCCAGCAGGGACTGCGGCGGTGAGCGCAGCGTGTCCGAGGGAGGCGAAGAACGCGCCGGAGCCGATGAAGAGGGCGGGCACCATGTTCTTGAGGTTCTCGGTCATGATGGCTGGGATGACGACGAGGAAGACCGCGAAGGCCATGGCCAGGTTCATGCCGCCGACGGAGGGCAGGCTCTTGACGCCGGGGGCGCCCATGAGCTTGATGATGGCGACCGAGGCCACGATGCCGGTGAGGTAGCCGACCCACGCTTTAACGCCGTTCATCGGCGTGCAGCCGGCGACGAAGTAGACGGCCCACGCTTGGAACGCGATCCACATCATGTCCATGCCGTGCGTGGCTTTCGGAATGAATGCGTTGAGGAGCACGAGGATCCCGGCCTGGACGCCCAGGCAGACAGACACCACCAGCAGTTGCTTGTGAGACAGAGCCATTTCTTCCACCCTTTTTTCATTTGATAAGGCGCGGCAAGGACAGCCGCTGTCCACGCTTTTGCGCCTTCAATGGCCGCATTTTAGCGGAATCGGGGACTGGATGCAAAGGGGAAGATGGGGCCGCAGAGAAGCAGAGGAGCCGAAAGGAATCGCCCAACGGTCAACGCCCAACGCTGAGAGGAGCGAGGGTCAGCGCAGGACGGCCGCGCCGAGGCCGATGAGAATGAGCCCAAGCACGGCGTTGAGCGCTCCCGCGAGGCGGAAAAGCGCGGGGCGCTGCGTGAGCCAGACGATCGCCTGCCGCATTTTCCACGGGTAGAGAAGCAGGATCATGCCTTTGACGATGCAGATGTAGGCGAGGGTGACGAGCACGAGCCGCCAGGGCGACGGATGGACGCGGGCGGCGTGCAGGAGCTCGTAAGGGAAGAGGCACAGCAGGCCGCCGATGGCGCGGCACGGCAGCAGGTTGTCGAGCCAGAGCCAGGTCAGCGGGATGCAGACGAGCGCGATGAACGGGATGAACTTCTTGAACGGCTCGAGGATGTCGAGGCCCATGGTCCAGAGCGCGAAGGAGGCCCAGATCCAGGCGACCGTGCTCAGCACATAGCCGGCGACGGCGTGGCGCGGCAGCGCGTTGAGGACGCGGGAGAGGGGGGCCGGGGCAACCGCGACAGACGCGCCCAGAAGCACGCACACGAGGCCCAGCAGATAGCACCAGCAGTGAAGAGGCATGTCAGACTCCGTTCAGAAAAGGGCATCATTAAAACACATCGGGGCGGCGAGATAAAGGCGGGATTTCCCAGTGGGTCAGATCGGCTCGGCGGCGAGGGCGCTGAGCACGGTGCGGTTGTGGAGGTAGGTGATGGCGAGGGCAAGCGCGTCGGCCGCGTCATTCTGCGGCTCCTCGCGCAGGCCCAGCAGGGTCTTGACCATTTTCTGGATCTGCGCTTTCTCGGCGCCGCCGTGCCCGGCGACGGCCATTTTGACGCGCCGGGGCTCGTACTCGTAGACCGGCAAGCTCAGGCGTGCACACTGGGCGATAATGGCTCCGCGCGCGTGCGAGAGGATCAGCATCGTCTTGACGTTTTTCGCGTAGAAGACGCCCTCGATCGCGACGACCCCGGGGCGGTGCTCGCCGATCAGCTTTGCGATCTCGTCCTGCAGGTGGACCAAGCAGGCGGAGAGGGGACGGGCCGGCGGGTTTTTGACCGTGCCGTAATAGATCGGTGTCATGCGCGAGCCGGCGGCGTCGAGGATGCCGACGCCGGTGGAGCGCAGCGAGGCGTCGATGCCGAGCACGCGGATGGGGGAGGAGACCGTGCGGTGAATCATGGAGCGCTTCTTTAATACGACAAGGCCCGCGACGGGTGTCGCGGGCCTTGCCGGTTTGTTTAGCCGTTGCTCTTCTGCTGGTCCAGGTCGCGCATCGCCTCGCGGCGGCTCAGCTTGATGCGGCCGCGGTCATCGACGCCGATGCACTTGACCATCATCTTGTCGCCGATCTTGCAGACGTCATCGACGCAGCCGATGCGGCGGTCCGCGAGTTCGCTGATGTGGCAGAGGCCATCCTTGCCGGGCATGATCTCGACGAAGCAGCCGAACTCCTTGATACCGGTGACTTTGCCCTCGTAGATCTTGCCTTCTTCGGCCTCAGCGGTGAGGGCCGAGACCTCATTCTGGGCGATGGCCAGCGACTCGGCGTTGTTGGCGAAGATGCTGACCGAGCCGTCGTCCTGGATGTCGATCTGGGCGCCGGAGATCTCGCACACGCGGCGGATGTTGGAGCCGCCGGGGCCGATGAGCGCGCCGATCTTGTCCACCGGGATCATCATGACGGTGATGCGCGGCGCGAACTGCGAGAGTTCCGCGCGCGCGGCCGGCATGACGGATTCCATGAAGTCGAGGATCTGGAAGCGCCCCTGCTTGGCGCGGACGAGGGCCGATTCGACCACGTCCCACGTGAGGCCGCGCAGCTTTAGGTCGACCTGGAAGCCGGTGATTCCCTTACGGGTGCCGGCCACCTTGAAGTCCATGTCGCCGCAGTGGTCCTCGGAGCCGAGGATGTCGGTGACCAGGATCTTCTGGCTCTCGTCCTTGTTCGTGAACAGGCCGACCGAGACGCCCGCGACGGCGGCTTTGATCGGAATGCCCGCGTCCATCATCGCCAGCGAGCCGGCGCAGATGGAGGCCATGGAGGAGGAGCCGTTCGAGCCCATGATGTCCGAGACCACGCGGATGCTGTAGGGGTAGTCTTGGGGCACGACCTGCGCGAGCGAGCGCTCGGCGAGTGCGCCGTGGCCGATCTCGCGGCGGCCCGTGGCTCCGAGCCTGCCGACCTCGCCGACGCTGTAGGGCGGGAAGTTGTAGTGCAGGAAGAAGGACTTGCTGGTTTCGCCGCCGGTGATGGCGTCGAGGTCCTGCGCATCCTTCTTGGTGCCAAGGGTGACCGAACCCAGGGCGGACGTCTCGCCGCGCTCGAAGATGGCCGAGCCGTGAGCGCGCGGCATGATGCCGATCTGCGCGTAGAGCTTGCGGATATCCTCGTTGCCGCGCCCGTCGATGCGCTTGCCATCCTCGAGGATGTTCTTGCGCACGGTGTCGATCTCCATCGTGTCGAAAAGCGTCACGAAGGAGGCTGCGGTGACCTCTTCGGGCCACTTCGCGAGGGTTTTCGCCTGCAGGTCGGCCTTGATCGCCTTGACCGCGTCCTGGCGCGCGATCTTGTCGGCGATCAGCAGCGCCTTGCGCAGGGCTTCGCCGCCGTTCTCATAGAGGAACGCCATCTTCTCGGCGTTGGGCGCCTTGTCCTCGACGACCTTGGCGGGCTTGCCGAGCAGCTTGCGCATCTCGTGCTGAGCGTCGACGAGCTTGACGACCTCGACGTGGGCGAGCTTCATCGCGGCAAGGAAGTCATCCTCGGAGATCTCGGCGGCGCCGCCCTCCATCATCAGGAAGCGCTCGCGCGTGCCGGCGTAAATCAGGTCGAGGGTGCTCTCTTTGCGCTGTGAATGGGTCGGGTTGATGACGAACTCGCCGTTGACGCGGCCGACGCGCACGCAGCCGATCGGGCCCATGAAGGGAACGTCGGAGATGTGCAGGGCGGCGGAGGCGGCGTTGACGGCCAAGACGTCGGTGTCGTTCTCGCCGTCGGCGGAGAGAATCATGTTGTTGACCTGGACGTCGTTGATGTAGCCATCAGGGAAGAGCGGGCGGATGGGGCGGTCGATGAT
>CAYLUN010000078.1:0-25839 GCA_964386865.1 uncultured Lentisphaeraceae bacterium
CCTTCTTACCCAACGTGTCCTTCCGCGCCCCCGTCCACGCCAGCACCCTGCACGCGAATACGCGAATCCGGAGGAGCGAGATCTAGTTGACCGCCAGAACGGATCGCGCTAAGTTGTAGGCTGTGTGTAAGGCTTGTCCTGGTTAGGCGAGATCTAATGCACGGCAACACAGATGAAAGGAACCGCATGAGCACGTACTTTGCGCAAATTGGGCAGAACTATAGCGCATCCTTCTTCTCGGGGGGAGGCTTCAGCAAGACATCCCTTGCCCTTTCCCTTAATAGCCTGTCAGGCGTTGGAAAGTCCTACACCTCAACATCCAAAGGGATCGTGTCTTTTACCGCCCCATTATTCGCAATCTCGTCAATTGGCCTTGAGTACGGCTCGGCGCACATATTTCTGGTTCTCGGCTTGTTGCTGCTGCTTTCTGGCTCTTTGCCGCTGTTGTCGCCAAGTTTGAGCTCGCTGTTCAATGACAGTCTTGGCTCTGTGAATGGCCATGCGCTACCGGTGCTGCTGCTTGGGCTGGGAGTGCTATCCCTGATTAAGTATTTCTTTTCCAAAAAGAGATACATTGTTGTCAACGTGCAGGGGTGCTGCTACTCCCTCTCATTGAGGGGAATATCGAACAAAGACGTTGAGATCTTCATTGACCACACGATACGGCTGATGAAAGCTAGCACGCTAAGTGCCCATGCCCAATCACAGGAGGCAGTCAGCGAGCCCAGTCCGTGACACGACTCGCGGCGCTTGCCGTAACCCTCCGATACTCATAGAGACCGGCGTACGCGCACAGCACGCCAGTGAGAACCAGACGGGGCGGCCTGATTCTCACTTGCGAGCCCGTACTGGCTTGGCCGCCGCTGGCGCCGCGGCGGCGGGCAGGCGGCGCACCGCGACGTCGTTCTTCTGCGGCTCGCCGGGCGTGCTGCGGCCGTCCGAGATGAGCTTTTCGCGCAGGGCCAGCATTTCTTTCACGCGCTCCGGCTGCGCAGCCGCAAGGTCAGCGGCTTCACCCAGGTCGTCCGCCAGGTTGTATAGCTGCGGCTTGTCGAAGCAAATGAGCTTCCAGGAACCCTTGCGCACGCCCTGCACGCCGTTGGCGGCGCAGCTCACGGCGTGCTCGCGCACGGGTTTGTCCGCGCCGCGCAGGAGCGGCAGCAGGCTGAAGCTGTCCTCGCCCGCGCTCGCGGGGAGCTTCGCGCCGAAAACATCGGCCAGCGTAGCCAGGACGTCCGCCTGATGCGCGAGCTGCCCGCACACGCTGCCGGGCTTCACCACGCCGGGCCAGCGCACGATGAAGGGCTCGCGGTGTCCGCCCTCGTACACCGAGGTCTTGTAGCCGCGCAGCGGCCCGCTCGGATAGTGCCCGAGCTTCTCCAGCTCCGCCGCGCCGGTATAGGGAGCTTTTCCGTTGTCGCTCGTGAAGAAGACTACCGTGTTGTCCGTCATGCCCGCTTTGTCGAGCGCGTCCAACACGCGCCCGACGGCGGCGTCCGTCTCCATCACAAAGTCGGCGTACGGGGTTAGGCCGCTCCGCCCCTTCCACTCGTCGGTGAGCGCAATCGGCTCATGCGGCGAGGTGAGCGGCATGTAGAGCAGGAACGGCGCCCCCGCCTGGGCCTGGCTCGCGATGAACGCGCCCGCCCGCTCGGCCAGCGCGGGCAGGATCGCCTCCAGCTTCCAGCCTTTCAGCGCGGGGCCGGGCTGGCTCGCCAAGTGAGGGGTTCCGCCCAAGAAGCGCTTGGGGAGGAACTCGGAGGGAAGGCCGACCGTGCGGTCGTTCTCGATGAAGCAGTACGGCGGCCAGTTGGGCACGTCGGTTCCGAAGTAGGTGTCGAAGCCGCGCGCGGTGGGGCCGCCCGGAATCGGCTTGGAGAAAACCTCGCGCCACGCCGCTAGGTGCACCTCGGACGGCGCCGCCTCGTCGTTTGGCCCCTTGGCCTTTTGGAAAAGCGCCCGCTGCCCATCCGCGATCGGCCAGTCCCAGCCGAGGTGCCATTTCCCGATGGCGGCAGTCTGGTAGCCTTGCGCCTTCGCCAGGCCCGCGAGAGTCAGGCGGTCCGGCGCGATGAGCGGCTGCTCCCACAGGCCCACGATGCCCGCCTGGAGACGCGAGCGCCAGTGGTAGCGCCCCGTGAGCAGCGCGTAGCGCGAGGGTGAGCACACGCCCGAGGACGAGTGCGCGTCCGTGAAGCGCATACCCTGCGCGGCGAGGCGGTCGATGTTCGGCGTGGGGATCTTGCCGCGCTGCGGGTTGTAACACTGCACGTCCCCGTAGCCAAGGTCGTCGGCGAGGATGATGACGACGTTAGGCTTAGCCGGAGACGGCGCCGCCGCCTGAACAAGAGGCGTCGCGCACGACTGGAGCAGCAGAAGGGTGAGAATCGTTTTGCTCATACGCGCTGTCCACTTTTCGTTGGCCGGTTTACATGACTTTCAAGATTAAGGCATCACAGCCGGGTCGCCCGTGTCCTTGACCCACTGGCGCAACGCGGCCAGAAGCCGTTCGCGCTCGACAGCACAGGCGGGCTCGGCCGCGCGATCGCGCAGTTCATCGGGATCCGCTTGCAGGTCGTAGAGCTCACTAGCCGGAACTTTGCCGCCGAGGTTCTGCGGGTCGAGCCCCTGCAGCACGCGGTAGGCTTCGGGGAACTGCGCTTTCACGTGCACGGTCTCGGCGTAGGTGCGGTTGCCCCACGTGGGCCACTCCTTGCTGTCGGCCTGCACCTGCCGCCACGGCGGGTCGGTCTTTTCGCGGTAGATCAGCTTCCAGCGTCCGTCGAAGACCGCCCGCTCCTGCATGCCGTCGTTCGGCAGGTTGCCCTTGTTGGAAATCTCCGCGAAGACGAGGCTGCGGGGCTTCGCGCCCGGCTGGCCCGCGAGCACGGGCCGCAGCGAGACGCCGTGGAAGCCTTTCGGCGGCTCGAGCCCGGCGAGGTCGAGCAGGGTCGGCATCAGGTCGAGCTCGCTCGCGAGCGCATCGGTCTGGCCCGCGCGGATGCCGGGCCCGGCCCAGATGAAGGGCACGCGCAGCCCGAGGTCATAAGGCGTCATCTTGCCGTGCTGGAAGGTCGGGCCGTGGTCGCCCATGAAGAAGATGACCGTGCGATCCTCCTCGCCCGACTCGCGCAGCGCGCCCAGCGCCTGACCGACCAGCCCGTCGGCGACCTCGATGCCGGCCAGGTACTCGGACCAGTCTTTGCGCACGACCGGCGTGTCGGGCAGATACGCGGGCAGCTTGACCGTGGCGGGATCGACGCGGATCTTCACCTTGTCGCTGTTCGGGTAGGGACGATGCGTCTGGTGAATGTTGTAAATCAGGAACCACGGCTTGCCGGCCTTGGCCGCGCGACGCAGAAAGCCCCTCATGACTTCGCCGGTCGGATTAGGCAGGAACTCGTCGTACGGGAACTTCTCGACCGGCGCGACATGCAGCTTGTGCGTGACGCCCTGATAGTAGCCCGCCTCGCGCAAGCGCTCGGTGAGCGTGGGTATTTCGGCGCGGATGCGGTTGCGCACGTAGAGCGGCTGGCTGCGCTCCTGGGGCGTCAGCTTGTCAGCCGGCTTGTGGTAGTTGGGCGTGTTGTTGAGCAGGCCGGTGTCGTGGTTGTGCCGGCCGGTGTAGAGGCAGGCCTTGGAGGAGGAGCAGACCGGATAGGCCACGAAGGCGTTGCGGAAGAGCAGGCCGCGCGACGCCAGCTCGTCCATGCGCGGCGTCTGGAGCCCCGGCGTGCCGAGGCAGCCGAGGTGCGCCCCTTGATCTTCAGTCAGAATGAAGAGGATGTTGGGCTTGCGAGCGGGAACGGAGGTGTCCGCGCGCGCCACGTTCGGCACCGCGAACAGCACGAGCATTCCTTGGAGGGCGAGCGTCCTCGCGAGCCGTCTAAGCGAATAGCGGGTCATGGTGTGCCTGCTTTCTTCGGCAGATAGCCGAGCGAGGTGAGAAAGCGATCCGCCTCCGCGAGCGTCTCGTCGTACTTGGCCGCATTGAAGAAGCCGTGCGGCTGGCCGTCGTAGCCGACCAGCTCGCAGCGGTTGCCGGCCTTCTTCATCTCGGCGCAGAACGCCTCGGCCGTCACATAGGGCACGGTCGTGTCCGCGCGGCCGTGCAGAATGAGCGTGGGCGGCAGCCCGCTGCGAACGTGGTGGATCGGCGAGATCGCCTGCGGGTCGCAGCCGAAGCGCTCTGGGGTCAGGTTCGCGCCGAACCCTTTCATCTCCACGCCGCTGAAGGGCGCCATCATCAGGCCGGGGTTGAAGAGCACCAGCGCGTCCGGCACGCAGTTCACCGCCGCGTCCTCGCCCGCCTCATCGAGCCCCGGCAGCGTCGCGACCGCGGCGGCGAGATGTCCGCCCGCCGAGCCGCCCCCCGCGGCGAGGCGCTGCGGGTCGATGCCCAGCCGCAGCGCGTTCTTGCGCAGCCAGCGCACGCACGACTTGGCGTCCGCCACGCACGCGGCCGGCTTGACCTGCTGGCGCGTCGCGACCCGGTAGTCCGCGACAATCGCAACCATGCCGCGCGACGCGAGGTGGCGGCACTGGGGCTCGAACTGCGCGGGAGAGCCGCTGGACCACCCCCCGCCGAAAAAGAAAACGATGGCCGGCAGCCCCGCCGTCTTCCCTGCTTGCGGCGTGACCGCCAGGGCATTTGTGTTTGTCGGATAGAAGAGCCAGACCTTCAGATCTGCCCCGCTGACCTGCTTGTACGTCTCGATCTTGGCACCTTCGATCACCGGCGGATAGGCTCCCCTGCCGAGCGCCACGCCCGACAACGCCGAAAACAGAACAGCTCCGACAGCTCCTCGCATGCTCATGGACACCCCCTTGTACAACCTAGGCACTCAGTATGACGTGTTGAACGTTCTGAGGCGATGTTTTATTGCGCCCCGCTCGCACGCCGGGTGCGATTGCAAACTATTGCAATCGCACAGAATTCAGAAGCCAGAAGCCAGAATTCAGGAGTTGGATGCCAACGAGTTATGTCCGATTCGCGCGAGATTCTTCCTGTCTCCTCTTTGGGAGACACCTTTTTGGGCGGCGCTTTCGTATGTAAGTCGTTGCGAAGCAATTCTGAATTCTGACTCCTGAATTCTGACTTCTGGGTGCGATGCAACGAAGTAAAATCGCACCCTCGCACGCCCGATGCGATAGCCTCCAGTACGGCCGGCGCTACGAGCCGGCCGCGCTGGCGCGAGGCTGACGCCCCCCTCGACAACCAGCGGGCTCGTAGCGCCCGCCGCACTGCCATCCGGCAACCGTATCGCGGCTGCACCCTCGCACGCCCGATGCGATAGCGGCCGGGGCGGGCGGCGAACGCGGGTGCGCCTCCCTCCGTCTCGACGGGCGTCGGCTGGCCCTTCTCAATGCGCCACACACTTACCCCGGACCGCCAGCCGGGATGATGCAGGACGAAGCGGTGAGACATTGCCGAGTCGAGCCTGCAGACCCGCCCCCACGGCCCTTTGCGGTTGCCCTTCCACGGCGGCAGAACGAACTCGGCGTCGGGGCTGATCTCGATCTCAACCGCGTCGGACCCGATCTCAACCGTGTAGATGCCGGTGCCGCCGTACGTCACATAGGGCGAGTCCCCGCAGGCGAACACATGCCGAACCGCGGCGGCAGGCGCGCCGGGCGTGAGCGCGGTCGCCCGCGACTGCATGTAGGTGTCAGCCGACCGCCAGACGCTGAGGTTGTTCGTGAAGGAGACCGCGCACGAGCCGAACGCGAGGTTGTCGTCACGCGCCCACGCCAAGGGCGCGTAGCGCGGCGCCTCGGCCAGCACCTCGCCCGCGATGGCGAAGCTCGCGGCCTTCTGCGGCGTGCAGTAGAGGTTGAGGTGGTGCGAGCCGGCCATGTACTCAGCCGCCGGGGTGAGCGAGTAGGTCCACATGGCCGCGACCTGCACGCCGAGCGCGCGGAACAGCCGCGCCATCGCGGGATAGAGATACGACGACTGGTTGAAGAAGGTCTCGTACTCGTAGACCACTTTCGCTTTCGTTGCGAAGCGGCTGCCGAGCGCCCAGCCGAGCCGCTCGTACTCGTCCACGTGCCTCTTCAAAAACGGCAGGTAGTTCCGGCCGCTCAGATCCTCCGGGTGCGCCCAGTACGGGTGCTTCACATCGTGCTGGCCCGGATAGAGGCAGAATGATATCCCGTCGACCGCGCTGTCGGCCACGGCCTGAAACACGTCCTCGTGCCCCTGAATCATCTGCGGCCAGTTGAGGTTCCAGATCACGGGCTTGGCCGAGCCCGTGCCGCGGATCACGCCGCACATACGCTCGAGATAGCCGCGAACCTGCTCGTAGCGGAACACGCTGTAGTGGAGCTCCAAGTTGCCGCTATAACCCTTGGCCTCACACCACTTCTCAAAGGTCTGGCGAAGCGGCGCGAACATCGGCTCGGCGCCCAGTGTAACAAAGTCCACATAGCTCGGCTCGTTGGCGATCTCGAACACCGCGATGGCGGCCTCGTCCTTGTAGGCTGTCCGCGTGTAGCGGTTCTCGCGCTCCAGCAGGGCGCGGATGTAGCGGGCGCTCTTGTCCGCCAGCGCCGGGTCGGCGATCCACTCGCGGCGGTCGCGGCCGGCCATGAAGGAGTCCTTGAGATACGCGCCGCCCATCTCGTTCATCAGCGTCAGGTAGACGTAGAGGCCGCGGCTGCGGCAGCCCGCGACCGTGTAGTCGAGCGCGTCGAGGAACACGCTGTCGCGCACGTTGCCCTCGGCGTCGCTGAAGTCCGACGGCAGCAGGTGCATGCGGATCACCGTCGCCCGCATCTTCACCAGCTCGTCGAGGTTCTGGTCAGCGACCCGCTTGAGCGCCTCGGCCTCCAGCGGCACGCCGACCTGCTTCAGCCGCCCGTTGTACTCCCAGCTCAGCGCGGTCTGTAAATTCACGCCCCACAGCGCCACCTCGCCGCCGTCGGGATAGCGCAGCACGCCGTCGCGGCAGGTGATCGGCATGAGCGCGGGAGGGACGCGCGTCTGCGTGTCCGCACGCGGCCGGCGCGCGACGGGCTGCCGCCCGAGCTGGCCCACGTCGATCATCTCGCCCTTGCGCGAGCGCGTCAGGTCGAGAGCCCGCTGGAGTTCGGGAGGGACGGCGGCAAGCCGCGTGACGCTCACCTCGTCGAGCCAGCTTGTGCCCGGACCGCCCTCGTAGAGCTGGCCCGACGCGCCGGGAAACCACTCAAGCCGCACGCAGTGGTTGTCGTCCGAGCTGAAGATCAGACTCACGCGCGTCCAGTTTGTCCGCGCGTTGGACGGGGTGACGGCGAGCGGCTTCCAGCGCATGTTCATAACCGACAGCACGGGGTTCAGGCGCCCGTCGGCCCGCACCCACGCGCTCGCCTCGTAGGCCGCATTGCTCTCGACCGCGACGAGCTGGTCGAGGTGGAAGTTGTCGCTGCCCGCCGCCGCGCGGGTGTAGCGCACGGCGCAAGAGCCCCCGCGCCCTTCCCCTGCGGCAAGGACGGCCTTCGCATCGGCCTTGCCGTGGTTGAAGACGCGCCACTCCGCATTCCTGTCGGTGCTCGCGAACGTCAAGCCCGCCCGCTCAAAATCCCCATCCGCTACGCGTTCGTCCGCCGCTTGCGCGGCAGCCGTCAAAGCTAAACAGCCGCAGGCAGTTACCAGCCCAATGTGCATCCGTCGCCCCATCATAGGTTCTCCCTTGCGGTGGGGACGGCAGCCCCTGCCGTCCGCCTGCCCCGACCCTGCCTGCCGTGGACGCCCGGCGCTCACCTGCGCCCGCGGCAGGCGGGACGCGCCCCTACCGCAACCGCACAGCACCGCTGCTGCACGCGTAGGCTTCCTTGTTCACCGCATGCCTCCGTGCGGCCCGACTAGAGTCCGCCACCGCGACGCAACGTCGTCGAACCACACCTCGTATTGCGCCTTCATGTTCGCGACGATGTCGGCGTGTGCGGCAGCCACGTCGTTCGTCTCGCCGGGGTCGGCCGCGAGGTCGTAAAGCTCGTGGCGCGGCGGGCCGTCAATGCTGCGCGCGCCACGGCCCTGCAGGCGGCACAGCTCGGCGTAGCGGTTGCGGATGTGCTGTTGGTTCGGCGCGTCCATGCCGCACGGCTGAACAAGCTTCCAGCGCTCGGCCACCGCCGCGAAGGCGTGGCCGCGGCGCGGCACCTGTCCGCTGTCCCACTGGAAGAAGAGCGTGCGGGCCGGCCAGGCGGCGGTCGGGTCTTTCAGCAGCGGCAGCAGGCTGACGCCGTCGAGTTTCGGTTCGGCGTTCACAGGCTGGCCGCAAGCCTCCAGCACCGTTGGCAACACGTCGATGTGCGCCGCGAGGCGCGTGACCGTTGCCGGGCTCTTGAAGCCCGCCGGCCAGCGCATGAAGCACGGCACGCGGATGCCGTTCTCGTAGACCGTACCCTTCAAGCCGTGCTGGCCGGCCATGTGGCGGTCGAGCGGCGCGGAGCCGGAACAGGGGCCGTTGTCCGAGGTGAAGAGCAGCAGCGTATTGTCTTCCAGCCCCAGCTCCTTCAGCGTTGCGCGCACCCGGCCGAAGCTCGCGTCCACGCTGCGGATCATGCCGTAGATCTTCTTCGTGCTATCCGCCAGGCCGAGCGCGTCGTATTCTGCAGCCAGCTCCGGCTTGACCACGAGCGGCGTGTGGATGAGGTTGGCCGGCAGGTAGACGAAGAACGGCTTGTCGCGGCGTGCTTTGATGAACCGGACCGCCGCATCCGTGAAGATGTCCATGCAGTAGCCGGCCTGCTTCTCGGGCTTGCCGTTATGCAGGAGCGTCGGGTCGAAGTACTGCTTACCGGGCAGGGCCGGACCACGGAAGGTCAGCGCCTCGTCGAAGCCCTGATCGTTCGGGCCGCGCCCGGCGTCGTCGCCCAGATGCCACTTGCCGAAGATGCCGGTCGCATAGCCGGCCTTGCGCAGTCGCTCGGCGAGCGTCCTCTCCGCCGCGTCCATCTTGGTGGCCTCGCCGAAGACGTCGGCGACGCCGGTGCGGAAGTTGTAGCGGCCCGTCATGAGCGACGCCCGCGTGGGCGAGCAGACCGGGCTGACATGGAACGAGTCGAGCGTCACGGCGTCGCGGGCGAACGCGTCGAGGTGCGGCGTCTTGACCTGCGCGTTGCCGTGGCAGGCCAAGTCCCCGTAGCCCAGGTCGTCCGCCAAAAACAGGATGACGTTCGGCGGCGCAGCTTGGCCGCGCAGAGACAGCCCCAGCGCCAAGGCCAGCGGCAGCCGAGCGAGGGCGCTCACGGCCGCACCAGCTCCGCGCCCTGCGACAGCCGCTGCACGGCGCCCGCCGCGCCTTGCACGGAGAACCGGTACACGGTCGTGCTCGCGAAGGTCTGCCCTGGGCGCAGGATCGTGGACGGGAAGTTCGGGTGGTTGACTGAGTCCGGATAGTGCTGGGTCTCGAAGCAGAAGGCGTTGTGCTTGAGATCCGCGACGTCCGTTCGCGGCTTGCCGTCCCGGAAGTAACGCTTGCCGGTATAGAACTGCATACCCGGCTGGTCGGTGTAGACGTGCAGCGCGCGGCCGCTGGCAGGCCCGTAGGCCCAGGCCGCGAGCGCGAGCGGCTTGCCGCCGCCGCGCAGCACATAGTTGTGGTCATAGCCGGTGAAGGGCGGCGCGAGCTGCGCGAGCCGCGAGCCGATCGCCGTCGGCGCGGTAAAGTCCAGCGGCGTGCCCTTGACCTCGGCGAGCGCGCCGGTCGGAATAAGAAGGTCGTCGACGGCCGTGGTCCGGTCGGAGGCGATCCACACCACGGTGTCGGTCACGTCGCCCTCGCCCGCCAAGTTGAAGTAAGCGTGGTTGGTCAGGTTGAGCGGCGTGGGCTTGTCGGCCGTGGCCGCGTAGTCGAGCCGCAGCTCGTTGTCATCCGTGAGCGTGTAGGTCACCGCGACGTCGACCGTGCCGGGGAAGCCGTCGTCGCCGTCCGGACTGCGGTGCCGGAAGCGCACGGAGGCTTCGCTCGCGCCAACTGGCTGCGCCTCGCCCCGCCAGACCGCCAGGGCGAAGGCCTTCTTACCGCCGTGCAGAAAGTGCGGGCCGCGGTTGGTGATCACCTGATAGTCGGTGCCGTCCAGCGTAAACCGTCCGCGGTTGATGCGGTTGGCGTAGCGGCCGATCACGGCGGCGCCGGCGTTGTAGCCGCCGAGATAGGCCTCCAGCGTGTCGCCGCCCAGCACGACCTTCGCCAGCTTGCCGTCGCGGTCCGGCGCCCACACGCCCGTGATCGTGGCGCCGCGCTCCATGACCGTCACGCGCATCCCGTTCGCGTTGCGCAGCGTGAAGAGCTGCACCGCCTCGCCGTCCGGCGTGCAGCCGAACGCGCGCGCTTCGACGCGCGTCAGCGCCTCCGCCTTCGCCGCTCCGGCTGCAGCGGCTAAAAGAACGGCCGCCAAGGCCGAGCCGACCCCATTAACGAAACGATGAGAAGATGGCAGACTCACATGCATGTGGGCGCTCCTGTTTCACGTGTTTCTGTGCTGAGCGACATCATACCACCGCGCGCGCGCGCCCGACAACGCCGTTCTGAGGGTGAAGGACATTCCGGTTGGTGGCAGGGGGCACGCGCGCTGGACGACATCTTTCTGTACGTCAATCTGACGTGGTAGGCGCTCTTGGCTACGCCCCTACTCGCTTTTGAATTATTGAGATTGAAAAGAGGCGTATGGCAAAAGGCGGCGATATTTAGGAGCCCGGCATTGACGGGCGGATCCTGAGGCCGTATGCTGGAACCGCTTTCCGGTCGTCAAAGCAAGACCGCCCGGGCGGACAGGCGCGTGTGCGCCGGTACGGCGAGTAGTGCAAGGCCGGATGTGCACGGAGGTTCTATGAAGTGTCATGAGGTCGATTACGAGATTATCGGCGACGACTTGCAGGTAGTAGAGGTCGAGCTTGATCCAGGCGAAACGATAATTGCCGAGGCCGGCGCCATGAACTGGATGGACGACGGTATCCGTTTCGAGGCAAAAATGGGTGACGGGTCGCAGCCGGACAAAGGGCTTTTCGGCAAGCTGGTCGATGCGGGCAAACGCGCCGTCATGGGGGAGTCGCTTTTCATCACGCACTTCACAAATACAGCGTCGGGAAAGCGCCGCGTCGCCTTCGGCGCCCCCTACCCCGGGAAGATCATGGCCATCGATCTCAAAGCCATCGGCGGTGAGCTGATCTGCCAGAAGGATTCTTTTCTGTGCGCGGCCCTCGGAACTGAAATCGGCATCACGCTGGTGAAGAAGTTCGGCGCCGGGCTCTTCGGTGGCGAGGGGTTCATCCTCGAGCGGCTGCGCGGCGACGGCATGGTCTTCTTGCACGCAGGCGGAACCATCGTCAGAAAACAGCTCGCCGGCCAGACGCTCCGCGTCGACACGGGTTGCATCGTCTCCTTTACGCCGGGCATCAGCTACGATATCGAGCGGGCGGGTAATCTGAAGTCGATGTTCTTCGGCGGCGAGGGCGTTTTCTTGGCGACCCTGCGAGGCAACGGCGAGGTCATGCTCCAGAGCCTGCCCTTCGCCCGCCTGGCTGACCGGGTGCTCCAGAACGCCAAGTCCACCGGTCAGCACAAAGACGAAGGGTCGGTCCTTGGCGGACTGGGGCGAATGATCAGCGGGAACTGATTGATTAGGCCTGCGGGCGCACGATGCGACGCACGGCATACTCTCAGCCCACCTGCGGGTGCTGCCAGGGCGCGCGGTAGGCCCGCTGCAGCAGCGCCGTGGCCTCTTGGTCGCCGGTCACCTCGCGCTTCGTCGGATCGTACGACAGCGGGCGGCCCAGCTTCAAGGCGACGTTGGCGAGGATGCAGCTCGCGGTCGAGATGTGGCCCTGCTCGATATCCGCGATGGGGCGTCCCCGCTTCTCGACGGCGGCGAGGAAATCGAGCATGTGCCTGCGCGTGGCGGGCGCAGCGTTCAGCTCGATCCCCTTCTCCGTCACGTCTTCCGGGTACTGTTCTTTTTCGAAGAGACAGTCGAAATGGATCGGGCTGGCCTTCTTGTCCAGCGGGATGAAGTCGGCTCGCATGGTGCTGGCCTTGAGCATGCCCTTGTCGCCGTGAAGCGTGAGCGCCCACGGGTAGTCGGGGTCGGGAGGAGAGCCCCACGAGCGGTGCTGCCACGTCAGCGTCAGCCCGTCGTACTCGAAGGTGGCGCTCTGCGTGTCCGCGATGTTCGACTTCCCGTCCTTCTGCACGAAGATGCCGCCGGACGAGCTGACGCGCCGGGGCCAGCCCAGCCCGAGCATCCAGCGGGCCGTGTCGAACATGTGAACGCACATGTCGCCCATAATGCCGTTGCCGTATTCCATGAACGTCCGCCACCAGCGCTTGTGCGGCAGGCCGTCGTACGGCCGCAGCGGCGCGGGCCCAGACCACAGCTCGTAGTCGAGGAAATCCGGCACGGGCTGCACGTCCGGATTCCCGTTCGCGCGCATGTGGTGGTAGCAGCACATATCCACGTGGGCGACTTTTCCGAGCAGGCCGGACTCCACGATTTTCTGCTTGGCGTCGATGAGATGCGGCGTGCTCTTGCGCTGCGTGCCGACCTGCACCACGCGCCCGTGTTTGCGTGCGGCCGCGACCATCGCCTCGCCTTCCAGCACATCCACGCTGATCGGCTTCTGCACGTAGACGTCGGCGCCGGCCTCAACCGCCGCGATCATCTGCAGCGCGTGCCAGTGGTCGGGCGTCCCGATGAGCACGAGGTCAAAGTTCTTTTTGCTGAGCAGCTCGCGGTAGTCGGCGAACGCGGGCGGCGGCGTTTGGAGCTTCTGACGCTGGCACACCAGCGCGCTGGCAGCCGCGAGCTGCTGGCGGTCGGGATCGCAGAGCGCGACGACCTCCACCGGGGCGACTTGAAGCAGGCGCAGCAGGTCGCTGGTCCCATACCACCCGCACCCGATGAGCGCGACGCGGTATTTCTTGGCCGCCGCCTGGGCGAACAACGCCGGCGCGTGCAAGCCAGCGCCTGCGGCTGCCGCGGCGTTTAAGAACTGCTTTCGGGTGAGGTTCATAGCAACCACCTTTCTGTGGGGAAAACGGGGCTCAGCGCGCTCCGCTGCATGCCGGTACTTTGCACATTTTTTGCGCGCGTCGCAAGCACGAATCGGCCGACCCTAAGCTCGCCGGCCACAATCCTATTCCAGCGGCAGGGCGACCGGCGCGCGGGTCTGATAACAGGTCTGAGCGGCGAAGACGATCTCGTGTGTCTTGACGGCGTCGGCCAGATTGCAGTGCGATTCGCGGTCCGCCAGAATGCAATCGACGAAGTGGTCGATCTCGCCTTGGAAGGGATGGTGCCTCACGTCGGAGCTTTCCGGCCCGATGTCGTTCAGGGCCTCCCACGCCTTCGGCTCGGAGCGTTCGGGCGTCCAGATGCGGTTGCCTTTCAGCGTCCCCCTGTCGCCGAAGATGCTGACGGGAAACGCGTAGGGCTGGACGCACTCGAAGTCGACGGATACCTTACCGAGGACGCCGTTCGAGAAGCGCACCAGCGCGATCTCGAGGCCCGGATATGGAACCTCCCCCTCTTCGTCACTTCTTCGCGTCGGCGTAGTCGGCCCACAGCCGCTGGAGCGCCGCCTCGTCGGCGGCGCCCGCAAGCACTACGACGCGGAACTTCAGCGTCAGCGGCGCGTCCCGCGTCAGCGCGTACGCGGTGCCCTTCGACGGGAAGGTCGGCTGCAGCCAGTTCAGATTTGGGAACTGGACCCAGTCGCCGGGATACTCCGGGTTGGCCGGGGCTTGAAGCAGGACCACGCTCACGGGCTGTTGGCCCGCAGGCGGTACGCCCGCCAGGCAGGCCCACGCCTGACGCGGCGTCTGGTTGGTGTCGCCGGTGTGCGTCACGATCTTCTGGCCGGCCCGCGCCGAGAGCCGCACGTTGAAGCCGCCGTAGTGGGCCTGCCCGCGCCGAGCCAGCATCACGCCGTCCGCCAGCGCCTCGAAGCGGAACGCGAAGTCGATGACGCGCCGCTGCTCCTGCTCGCGCCACACGGTGATGGTGGCGTGCTCGTTGACGACCGGCTCCGCGTCGCCCCACTTCCACTCGTTCTCGGCCTCGAGCACGGCGCACGCGTCCGTGGCCTCTTTGCGGACGATGCGCACCGGCCGTGCGAACACGCCCTGCAGCGCGTGCAGGTCGCGCGTCTCGCCTTTCCAGGTCACCTCCGGCCACGCCCAGTAAAGGCCGCGGTGGTGCGGATGATCCGGCGAGTAGTCCTGGGTCAGGATCTCGCCCTCCGGCCCGTACAGCGGGTGGACATAGTCGCTGCGCGGCACGGCGTACTTGCCGGTCACGCCGGCCGGCACGGGCACAGCCGCGAAGTTGTAGGTCAGGATCGGACGCGCGCCGTCGGTGATCGTAAAGCGGCCCGTTGTCGTATCTTCGAGGATCGCGAGCCCCTCCGCCGCCTGTGCGGCGCTGGCCACCAGCATAAGCAGGGCCGTGCCCGCGCACCGTCTGAGCAAGGACTCAACTGTAATAGCCTGCATAACGTTCCATCGCCTCCATCAGCGCTTTCACGTTTTCGAGCGGGACTCCGGGATAGAGCCCGTAGATCATCATCAGCCCGCCCTCCGGGCTACCTAGCTTCTCCACCTCGTCGCGGATCAGCGCGTCGATCTGCGCGGGCGTGCCGAACCGCGTCACGCTCTGCCGGTCCACGTCCAGGTCGACGCACACGCGACCCTTGAGCGTGCCGGCTATCCAGTCGAGGCCGTTGACGAGATCTTGGAGGTTCAGAACTTCCACGCCCCCGTCGATCAGGTCTTCGGCCAACGTCCGGATGTCGCCGTCGGAGTGCATGTGGATGATGCAGCCGGCCTCGCGAGCCGGCGCGATCAGGCGCTGATACGACGGCTTGACGTAGGCGCGGAAGTAGTCCGGCGAGACCATTGGGCCGCTCTGCATGCCCAGATCCTCGGGGTAGGACATCCACTCCGCGCCAGCCGCAACGTACCGTTTGACCAGCTCGAGGTTGAAGGCCTCCAGCATCTCGCTGCGCCTCGCCAGCCTCGGCTCGCCGTCGGCCATGTCGAACAGCAGGTTCACGTAGCCGCGGATGTCGCATAGTTGCATGAAGGTGTGGCCGTGCCGCAGCGACGCCACCGCCAGCTCGCCGCACGCTTTGGCCGCACGCAGCTTGTCGGCCACCCGGCTCCAGTCGACCGGAACCAGTCCGTCCGTGAGCTCGGGATCAGGCGGCGCGCAGGCGTCGAACGCGGCCCAGTCCGCCAGCGGATGCTCAGTCACGCAACCGGTGATGCCGTCTGTGGAGGTGGCCCAGACGCAGCCCCACGGGTCACGGTACGGATGGTCTTTTCGCTGAACGGGAGAGAAGACGGGGCGCACAGGCTGCGCCGGATCGAACTCCGGAAACAGCAGCGGCTGCGCCGCCATCAGCTCCTGCAAGGCGCCGGGCGCATAGTGCTTCCAGCAGGCCCCGTTGATGTGGAAGGCCATCGGGATCCGCTCAGGCTTCTCAAACCGCACCGTCCGCCGCAGGTTCTCGCCTCTCGTCATCGGACTACGCCTTCAGGTATTGCGACGGGAACTTCCACGGGTCGCGGTACGTCGGCACCGCCAGCTCGGCGGCCTGCTTGTCGCCGACGATCGACTCCGTCTCGGGGTCGAAGCGGATGGAGCGGCCGAGCCGGTAGGACAGCAGGCTGAGCACGAGGGGCACGTCGATGCGGCAGTGGTACTCGGGCGAGCAGCTCGGCTGCTTCCGCGACTTGATGCAGTCGAGCCACTCGCGCTCGTGGCCGGGCGAGGGCGGGATCTTGTCCGTAATCGGCTTCAGCTCACCGCCGCTGTACAGCACGCGGTTCGCATAGTCAGGGGCCTGTTTGCGGGCCGCGACCTCGGGCTTGATGAAGGCGTTCAGGTAGTCGCCCTCGGGGATGATGCGGTGCTCGCTGTAGTTGGCGTACATCGTTCCGTTCACGCCGTGGAAATAGACGCCCAGCCGCCGGCTCCGCTCCGGCTTGCCGTGGAAGTCAAAGCCGTAGCTGTTGGTCAGCGACGACATCCAGGTCATCGTCAGATTCGGATAGCGGAAGAGCACCTCGTGCTGGTCGTACGCGTCGCCGTCGTCCTTGATGATGAACCGGCCGCCCGCGCTGCTGACCTCGGTCGGGTACTTCAGGTCGAGCGCCCAGACAGGCAGGTCGATGATGTGGGGCGCCATGCCGGGGGTCCAGCCTCCGCTGTAGTCCATCCACGAGCCGTGGCAGTAGGCGTCCTTGGCGAGCAGGCTGTTGTAGGGGCACAGCGGCGCGGGCCCACACCAGAAGTCCCAGTCCAGCCCGTCAGGAAGCTTCGGGTTCGGATCGTGCCCGATGCCCTGCTCGCCCTGGTTCATGACGTTGAAGGTGCGAACGGTGCCAACCTTGCCGAGGTAGCCTGCCCGGAGCAGCTCGACCACGCTGCGGTAGTTCGGCGACGCGTGGATCTGCGTGCCGACCTGGCAGATGCGGTTGTGCTTGCGCACGGCGTTGCGCACGGCCAGGCTCTCGCCCAGGTGCAGCGTCATGGGCTTCTGCAGGTAGAGGTCCTTGCCCGCCTCGCAGGCCGCGACCGCGATCAGCGTGTGCCAGTGCGGCGGCGTGGCGATGATGACCGCGTCGATGTCCTTCTGCTGAAGCATCTCGCGGAAGTCCGCGTACGGCTTGCAGGTCTCCTTGTACTGCTGCGCGACCGACTCCCGGCGGGCCTTGTTGACGTCGCACGCGCCGGTCACGACCACATCCGGGTGCTGGGCGCAATTGTTCAGGTTTCCCCGGCCCATGCCGCCGCAGCCGATGAGCCCGACGTGGATGCGGTCGTTGGCCGCCACCTTGGCTTCCTGGCCGAAAGCCGTGCTCCCGACTAGGGCCGGAGCCACCATCCCTACGGCACCCAGCCGCGCCGTCTTTTCCAAAAAATCGCGCCGTGTGAGACTTCGCTGCTTGTTCATCGCTTCACCCCCTCGGAACATGAAAACCGCCGTTGTTCGGCGGCCCTCATGCCATTCACTTTCTAGGAGCCTGGATCGGGAACGGCCTTGCGGACGGCTTGTCCGCGCCCGGGAAATCAGCCGGAACCGGCAGCGTCACCTTGCCGGTCGCCGCCCACTCGGTGCCGCGCAGGAACGTCGTGATGAAGCCTACGCTCTCGAACGAGTAGGCGTCGTGCCCGAGCGTGGTGTGGAAGACGCGGCCCTTGTGATACTGGAGCGCCATCAGCATCGGCTCGTTGCGGCCGGCGGCCTTGAGCTCCGGCGTGTCGCAGGCGGTGGCGAGGATCGTCATGTTCTCCGCCGGGCCGCGCAGCAGCGAGTAGCACTCGTCCTTGGCGTGCATCCAGAAGTCCGGCAGGCCTTTCGTGATGGGATGCTCGCGGTCGCGCATGGTCACCACGAACTCGTTCTGCGGGCCGTGCTTGCCGCAGGGGCCGGGGCTTGCGTCGCGCACCTCTTTTCCGCTCTTGTCGAAGTAGACGTAGGGCCCGTCTTTCTCGCTGCGGTTTCCCCAGCCGCCCAGGCCGATCATCTTGTTGAACTCCGGCCACGTCGGCCAGCTGTTGTCGGCGGCGTGCACGACAGCCAGCCCGCCGCCTTCGGCCATGTACGTCTCAAACGCCCGGCGCGTCTCCTCCGGCCAGTCCGCCGCCTTCCAGCCGAAATTGCTGACGACGACGGCGTATTTCTTGAAGTCGGGCTTGAAGGCCGGGTCGGGCTTCGGCTCCTTCAGCAGTTCGGACACACCCGCATTCGCCAGCGGCAGGAAGGCCGCCTCGCGCTCGGCCCTCCACAGATAGTGGGTTCGCGCCACCTCTACCTCGAACAGCCCCGTGCTCTCGAGGTAGTGCTTCATCATGATCGTCGATTTTGGCCAGACCTCGTGGTTGTTCTGGCCGTCCACGATCAACGCCTTCAGCTTGTCTGCCGCCTGCGCGCCGTGGCTCCACAGCAACGCCGCTCCGAAGGCCGCAAGACCGCAGCCCCGCGCAAAACCTGACATCTGGCCCTGTTGTTCCCTCATCCTATCCCCCCCCTGTGGCTTTTCACGCTTCGTCCCTTTCGTAAACCGGCACGTCTCTACTTTCTGAGATGAAAGCCTAGCGCAACGCCGCACGCCATGCAAGCCCAGCAATTCTAATTATGGCCAAGAAGCGCCTCACGGCGCCACTACAAACACAAGCAAACGTGGGCGAATTCGTTTGTTGTGGGCCCGTAAGGGCCTTCCCGCAGCGCGTGCCTTGTCATAATTAGAATTGCTGATGCAAGCCCGCTGTAGAAGCGCCGCGTCTACCACGTGCAGAGGCCGGTGGCTTCTTGGAACCGGTAGCGGAACACGCGCCAGCGGGAATCGTCCTGAAACGCCTCGTAGCCGGACGTGAACACGCGGCCGCCGGCGTTCGTCCACACCCGGTCGGCGTAGGCGGCCGCGTCGGCCAGCGCCGGCGCGGCCGCGCGGCCCGAGACGCAGACGTCGGTCTCCAGATTGTAATTCCGCACGTTGCGGCGCGTGAAGTTGGCCGAGCCGAGCAGCAGACCGGCGGTGCCGTCCGCCCGCTTGACCAGCAGCAGCTTGGCGTGCATCTGCTCGCCGCGGGTCACAGCCCAGCGGACGGAAACACCCGCCGCGACTAACTCGCGTGCCACCTGCCGGTTCGGCATGCCGCTCTTTTCCCGGCCGAAGGCGTCCTTGTTGGGGTCGAGCACCACGCGCAGCGCCGCGCCGCGACTCGCCGCCGCCTTCAGCGCCCGAATGATCGGGCGGTCCGCGAGATAGAACATCACCAGGTCGACGGCGTCGCCCGCCCCCGCCCCGCCGATCAGAGCCTCGGCCGCGTCGGCGATCGCCTCCTCCGTCACCACCTGCACCCGCACGGCGTTTGTTGACGTCTGCCCCTGCGGCACGACGGCCGAAGCGACCAACACCTCGCACAACGGAGCCGCTTTTTGAGCGCTGAAATTGAGAACCGCCTGCTCCGTCTCCAGCACCGACCGCGCGGCGGGGCCGCCGAAGACGACGCCGACGTTCGAGTGGGCGCTGCTGCCGTCGTGTGGGTTGGCGGAGGTCACTAGGGCGGCCAACTCGCCGCCCGCGTCGGCGACCACCACCTTGCGGTGGTTGGCCTTGAAGTTGAACAGCGCGAGCCAGCTGCGCAGCGTGACCTCGCCCGCGCCGAACGGGTTTGCCACCCAGCCGCCCGCGCTGCTGTTGTCCCACGGCTTGACGAGCAGCCGCCACACGCTCGACCAGGTTGTGTTGCTGTCGCGCAGCCAGTCGAGCCGGGTGATGACCACCTCGACTCCGGCCGCTTCCAAACGCCGCAAATGGCTGGACTCGAGCCCGCCGTAGACCGTGTTCACCGGGTCGGTGATCACCACGATACGCAGCGCCGGCACCGCGCGCTTGCGGGCGATCAGGGCGGCGGTCAGCTCCTCGCACAGGCGCCGGTGAGGCGGCGGACCCGCGCCGAGGAATTCGTTGAAGAGGAACAGGTCGACCACCACCAGCCGCTCGGCCTTGGCGATCATCGCGAAGACCTCGTCGAAGATATGCTGGTCGACGTGGCGCGCGCCCGAGGCGTCGAGAGCGGTCTGGTCGCACAGGAAGCGGACGTCCGTGGCAGGCAGGATCTCGCTGCGGGCCGACAGCCCCTGGGGCAGGGGCTTCACCGCGTGGTAGCAGCACCCCGGCGCGACCGCCAGCCAGGCGACAGCGGCCAGGATGTTCAGCACGAGATGTGTGCGGACGTTGGACATAGGATAGTCGTATCGAATAAGTAGGGTCTGGAGAAGCATGGCATAGCGCGCCTTGCGAATCAAGCGTGATTGGGCGGGATTGGACGGGATCGGCGCGACCGGGCGGCCCTTGGCATTGACGGGACGGGCGGGCTATGTCACTCTGTAGCGAACGGGCGGGAACGCTCCCTCGGAGGCCGACGGGCGTTGGCCGGGGAAGTGGCGGGCGATATGAAACAGGGTTGGCAGAGACGGCTGTGCAAGCGGGTCGCGTGGCTGGCTGGAGCCGGCGCCTGCGCTGCCGCGGCCGTTTGGATTGCGTGCCCGCCGCCGCTTGACGACGCCGCGCGCTATCCGGCGGGCGTGATCCTGCGCGACCGCGCGGGGCAGTTGCTGCGCGTGGGGCTCGGCCCGGGCGACGTGGACTGCCGGCCGACTTATCGCGCCTCGTTCGACGACTGGATCGTGCAGGCGGCTGTTGCCGCCGAGGACAAGCGGTTCCTCAGCCACGGCGGCGTCGACCTCCTCTCGCTGGCGCGGGCGGCGCGACAGAACCTCGCCACGCGCCGGCGCATCTCGGGCGCGTCGACCATCACCATGCAGACCGTGCGGCTGATCCGGCCGCACCGCCGCTCCTGGTTTTGGAAGGCGGTCGAGTCGGTGCAGGCGCTGCGCCTCGAGCGCGTCTGGACGAAGGAGGAGATCCTCGGCCAGTACCTGAACCGCGCGCCGTTCGGCTCGAACCTCGTCGGCATCGAGGCCGCGTCCTGGGGCTGGTTCGGCAAAGCGCCGCAGCAGCTCAACCTCGGCGAGGCCGCGCTGCTGGCGGGGCTGCTCCAATCGCCGACGCGCTTCCGCCCGGACCGCTATCCGGAGGCCGCGAAGAAGCGCCGCGCGTATGTCCTGGGCCGCATGGCGCAGCTGGGCCTGATCGAGGCGCGGGCGCGCGACGAGGCGGCCCGCGAGCCGCTCGCGCTGCGCCGCGAGCCGCGCCCGTTCGCCGAGCCGTTCTTCTGCGACTGGGCGCAGCGCTCGGCGTGCCTCGCCTCGGGCGTTCACACCACCACGCTCGACCCGGCGCTGCAGGACGCCGTGAAGCGCCACGCCGCGCGGCAGGCCGAAGCGCTGGGCGTCGATGCGGCTGCGGTCGTGCTCGAGGTTCGCACCGGCGCCGTGCGAGCGCTGGCCTGCTCCGGCGACTACTTCGCGCGTCCGGACGGCCAGGTCAACACCGCGACCGCGCCGCGGCCCGCGGGCTCGACGCTGAAGCCGTTCGCCTTCGCCTTGGCCATGGAGCGCGGGCAGCTCACGCCGGGCTGGGTGCTGGCCGACGTGCCGCGCCGGTTCGGAGCCGATGAGCCGCTCAACTTCTCGGGCACGTTCATGGGCTTGGTCACGGCCCGCGAGGCGCTGATCCTCTCCCTCAACCTGCCGTCGATCGAGGTTGAGGAGCGCGTGGGACAGCCGCTGCTTTACGCGACGCTGCGCCAGCTCGGATTCGACGCCTTGGACCGCCCTGCCGCGCACTACGGGCTGGGCCTCGTGCTGGGGACCGGGTCGGTGCGGCTGACCGAGCTGGCAAACGCGTACGCGTGCCTGGCGCGCGGCGGCGCGTGGCTGCCGCTGCGGGGGCTTGAGGACGGCGGCGCGCAGGGACGCTCGCCCTCCAAGGAGGACGCTGACGCTAGCCGCCCGGAGGAGGCGCACCTTATGGAAGGGCGGCGGGTCTTTTCCGAGGGCGCGTGCTGGCTGGTGGCTGAGACGCTCAGCGGCGGTGAGCGCGCGCAGGACGCGGTGGGCCATGTGGCAGAGGTGGGGCTGCCGCGCTTCGCGTGGAAGACCGGCACCTCGTCGGGCTTCCGCGACGCGTGGACCGTGGCGTGGAACCCCGAGTACGTGGTGGCCGTGTGGTGCGGCTACAAGAGCGGGAGGTGCGGGAGCGATTCGCTGGTCGGCAAGAAGGTCGCGGCGCCGGTGGCGTGGGAGATCATCCGAAGCCTCTATCCGGCGGGCGGCGACCCGTGGTTCGCGCGGCCCGAAGAGGTCGTGGAGCGCGAAGTGTGCGCGGTTTCCGGCCGCGTGCCGGGCCCGCTCTGCGAGCGGCGCGTGAAGGACTTGGCGCTGCGGCAGCGCTCGTCCTACAGCGCGTGCCCCGTCCACGTGCGCGACGCGCAGGGGCGAGCGAGCGAGCGGTGGCCGGCCGAGGTGACGGCGTTCCGCGAGGCGCGGGCGGGAGCGGCGGGCGGCGAGGCGCGGGCGGCGGCGGGCGGCGCGCTGAAAATCGTGGCTCCTGCGGCGGGCGCGGCCTACCGGCTCGTGGACGGGATGGCCGCGCAGAAGATCGTCTTCAAGGTGGCGGGCGCGGCGGCGGGCGCGCCGCTCTACTGGTTCCGCAACGACGCGCTGGAGGGCACGGCAGCGGGCGGGGAGCCCTTTTTCTGGACGCCGCAGCGCGGCACGCACCGCTTCGTCTGCGCCGACGTCACAGGCGCGTCAGCCACGGTGACCGTGACGGTTGAGTAACGGCGGGGAGGGCGGCACCCCGTGGCCCATCCACCCGGCCCGGCAGGGACGGCAGCCCCCTGCCGTCCGCGGACACCGGCGAGGCTGCCCCCTACCGCCAGACGAGGCTCTTGCCGGGCTTGAGCGTCAAGGCCTCCTCGCGGTCGCCGGATTTTATCCGCGCCGCGCCGCCGTTTGCCGAAACGAGCCGCGCCGAGATCAGCTTGCCGTCTTTCCATTCGGCGTCTACGGCGAAGCCGCCTCGCGCCCGCAAGCCCGTAAACGAGCCCTCGCGCCACGCAGTCGGCAGCGCGGGCAGCAGGTGGATCAGCGGGCGCCCCTCCGCGTCGCGCAGATGCGACTGCACCAGCATCTCCGCCACGCCCGCCGCGGCGCCGAAGTTGCCGTCGATCTGGAAGGGCGGGTGCGCGTCGAAGAGGTTCGGGTACAGGCCGCCCGCGCCCTTGACCGTGCCGAGCGGCACGAGCAAGTTCGAGAGGATCGCGTAGGCGTGGTCGCCGTCGAGGAAGCGCGCCCAGAGGTTGACCTTCCAGCCCATTGACCAGCCGGTCGCCGCGTCGCCGCGGTAGAGCAGCGACTGCCGCGCCGCCGCGAACAGCTCGGGGGTCTCCTTCCACGTGATGTCGCAGCCGGGATACACGCCCCACAGGTGCGAGACGTGGCGGTGCTGGTTTTTCGGATCGTCTTTGTCCTCCAGCCACTCCTGCAGCTGGCCGTGCTGGCCGACCCTGTTTGGCGCGATGCGCGCGGCCTGCTCGCTCAGCGTCGCGGCGAAGTCCTTGTCCTTGCCCAGCACCGCAGAGGCCTCGGCGCAGGCCTTGAAGAGCGAGCGGATGATCTGGTGGTCCATGGTCGGCCCGGCCACAAGCCCGCCCTGCTCAGGCGAGTTGGAGGGCGTGCTGATCAGGCGCTTGGTTTTGGGGTCTTCGATGAGGAACGCGCTGTAGAAGCGGGCCGCCTCGCGCATGACCGGCCACGCGCGGTCGCGCAGGAAGCGCGCGTCCTGCGTAAAGAGGTAATGCTCCCACAGGTGCAGCGCGAGCCAGCCGCTGCCGCTCACCCAGATGCCGTGGTTGGCGTGGTTGATCGGCGCAGTGCCGCGCCAGAGGTCGAAGTTGTGGTGCAGCACCCAGCCGCCGGCGCCGTAGTGCTCGCGCGCGGTGATGCGGCCCGAGACCGCTAGCTCGTCGAGCGCCTTGAACAGCGCCTCGTGGCATTCGGCGAGCGCGCCCACCTCGGCAGGCCAGTAGTTCATCTGCGTGTTGATGTTGCAGGTGTACTTGCTGTCCCACGGCGGCGTGAGCGAGTCGTTCCAGATGCCCTGCAGGTTCGCGGGCTGGCCGTCCTCGCGGCTGCTGCCGATCAGCAGGTAGCGGCCGTACTGGAACACGAGCGCCGCGAAGTCGGGGTCGGTCGCGGCGCGGAAGGCCCTGAGCCGCTCATCCGTGGGTCTCTCCGAAGCGGCCGTGCGCGGCAGGCGGATCTCGGCGCGGCCGAAGAGCGCCCGGTGGTCGGCCACGTGCGCCGCGCGCAGCTTCGCGTAGGGCCGCTTGCCGGCGCGCGCGAGCGTCTTCGCGCAGGCGGCGGCGGGGTCGGCGCCGAGCGCGTCCCACGCCTTGACGTTCGTGGCGGCGGCCCAAACGACCTCCACGGCGTCTGCGCCTGTGACAGCGACGCGGCCGGCTTCGACCGAAAGTTTCGCGCCCTTGCCCTCTGTCCGCACGAGCGCCTGCGCCTCGAAGGCCACGCCGTTGGTCTGCACCTGCCCCCGCAGCACCAGCAGGCCGCCCGGTTTGGCGGAGGTCTCCGACAGCTTGTGGGGCGAGGTCAGCCGGACGGAGCACGAGACCGCGCCCGGACGGTCGGCCGACACGCGGTGCACCAGCACGAAGTCCGGGTGCGAGGCGAAGGTCTCCTGCGTGTAGCGCGTGCCGCCCGCGCTGAACGCGACCGTGTGTACGCCCTCCGAGAGATCGAGCGTACGCGTGTAGCCCGTGGGGGCAGGAACGCCGCTGAGGGCCACAAACAGGTCGCCGCAGGGCTGGTAGCGCTCCTGGCGCAGCGGCTCGCCCATGAAGTCACGCATGGCCAGCGCCTCGGCCTCCTTCTGCTTGCCGTCGAACAGGAGCCGGCGGATCTCGGGCAGCACGCTCACCGCGTTGGTGCGGGCGTAGGCGCGCGGGAAGCCGGTCCAGACCGTGTGCTCGTTGAACTGGACGCGGCACTCGGGAGCGCGGCCGAAGACCATCGCGCCGAGGCGGCCGTTGCCGACTGGCAGCGCCTCGGTCCACGTGTCGGCGGGCTTCTGGTACCACAGCTGCCACGGCGGCTCCGCGGCGACACCCAGCGATGCAAGCAACGCGCACCCAAGCCACACCCGTTTATTCATATGTCCTCCGGTTGAACATCAGAATAATGGAGCGGTGGATAACGAAATGCAACCTCGAAAGCACAACACCTTCTCCCGTTGTCTGATGCCCAAGGCGAGTGTCCGCACGAGCAGCCACCGGTCACACGCAGGGATGACTGGAGCCGGCGAGCAGCCCAGAAGCGCCCAGCGGATCAGCTGGACTAACAGGCGGCCGCGCCAGTCAGGCGCCCTACTGGGTGCCGGCGAACTGGGCGAAGGGGGTGAGGAACGTGGCCTTGTCGCGGTCCACCGAGAGGATGCCGCACTCGGCCTTGAAGCGAACCCAAACCCCCTCCTGCTGGATGCGCACGACGCCTGCGGGGCAGGCCGCGACAAGCGGCTCGTGGTTCGCCATGACGCCGAGCGAGCCGACGTAGGTGCGCACCTCGATCTGGGTTACGTCGCCGTCGACGATCGTGCCGCTGGGCGTCAGGATGCTGAAGGGGAAGGTGGTCATGTTACTTCTTTAGGGTCTTGGCTTTCTCGTAGACTTCCTCGATGGTGCCGACCATGTAGAAGGCCTGCTCCGGCACGTCGTCGCACTTGCCGTCCAGGACGGCCGCGAAAGAGCGGATGGTGTCCTCCAGCTTGACGTACACGCCCTTCATGCCCGTGAAGGTCTCGGCCACATGGAAGGGCTGGGAGAGCAGGCGCTGGATCTTGCGGGCTCGGGCGACGGACATCTTGTCGTGCTCCGACAGCTCGTCCATGCCCAGAATCGCGATGATGTCGCGCAGCTCCTTGTAGCGCTGCAGCACCTCCTGCACGCCGCGCGCAACGCGGACGTGCTCCTCGCCGACGACCTCGGGGGCGAGCATCGAGGAGCTGGACGTCAGCGGATCCACGGCCGGGTAGATGCCCTGCTCCACGATGGCGCGCGAGAGCTCGGTGGTGGCGTCCAAGTGGGCGAAGGTCATGGCCGGCGCGGGGTCGGTGTAGTCGTCCGCGGGCACATACACGGCCTGCACAGAGGTGATGGAGCCGTGCTTGGTGGAGGTGATGCGCTCCTGTAGCTCGCCCATCTCCGTGCCGAGCGAAGGCTGGTAGCCGGCGGCCGACGGGATGCGGCCGAGCAGCGCGGAGACCTCCGAGCCCGCCTGCACGAAGCGGAAGATGTTGTCGACGAAGAGCAGCACACCCTGCCGCATGGTGTCGCGGACATACCAGGCGACGGCCACAGCGGAGG
>CAYLUN010000079.1:0-1442 GCA_964386865.1 uncultured Lentisphaeraceae bacterium
CGGAGCGGTAGGGACGGCAGCCCCTTGCCGTCCGCCGATTCTGATGATCGGGACGGCGGTCGTGACGCGTGCGCGGCCGGGCGGGCGGCGATTCCGGGCAGCGACGGCGAAGCGCGGTGCGGTAGGGACGGCAGCCCCTTGCCGTCCGCCGATTCTGATGATCGTGACGTTGGTCGTGAGTGTGTCGCGTGTGCGTGCGTGCGGACGTTGTCTGCGGACGGCAGGGGGCTGCCGTCCCTACCGGCCGACCTCCGCCTTCTGACGGCCGCGGCGCTAGCGGCGCTATGCTGGTCGCTGCATCCGCTGCGGGTGGAGAGCGTGGCGTGGATCTCGAGCCGCAAGGATGTGCTGAGCGTGCTCTTCTGTCTGGGGGGGCTGATCGCGCACCTGAGCGACGTCCGGCGGTGGCAGGGCGGCCGCGAGCGGGAGACGGAGTGGCGCAGGCTGTTGGACGACACGGACGCGTGGCTGGGCTCGTGGCGCTGGTGGGTGGGCTTGCTCTGTTTCGCCTTGGGGTACATGGCCAAGCCGACGATGATGGTTTTCCCCGCGCTGGTCGCGCTGGTCGAATGGCTGGCGGCCGGCCGGGTGCGCTGGCGGTCGCTGGCCGTCTACGCGGGAGGGGCCGTCGGCGTCTTGACGGTGACGGTTCTCGCGCAGGAGGCCGGCGGGGCTGTCGTGGCCGACTATCCGCTCGCGTACCGGGCCCTCAACGCGGCGGTCTCCATCTCGGTTTACGTGCGGCAGATCGTCTGGCCGAGCGGGCTGATCATGTTTTACCCGTACGACGACAAGCTGCCGCCGGGCGCGATCCTGTCGGGGGCTGCCGCCGTCGCCGGGCTGGCGGCGCTGGCGCTGGGGTGCTGGCGGAGGCTGCCTGTGGTGACGTGTGGCGTGGCTTGGTTTCTGGCGGCGCTGTTTCCCGTGCTGGGGTTTATTCAGGTGGGCCGGGCGAGCCATGCGGACCGGTACACCTATCTCGCCACCTTGGGCGTGTCGCTCATGCTGGCGGTGGGCCTGCGCGGGCTCTTGGGCAAGGGGCGCCGGCTGGCGTGGACGGCCGCCGTCGCGGCGGTTGCTGCCGCCGTGTTGGGCACGTGCGCGTGGCGGCTGGCGGGCCAGTGGCGGGATGACCCGACGCTGTCCGGCTACATCCTTTCGGTCTCGGAAGACAACTACCTGGCGAACCGCAACATGGGTATCTACTACTACGGCCGGGTGCGCGACTGCAAGAAGGCGGCCGCCTATTTCGGCCGAGCGCTTCGCTCGGACCGCGAACGCAACCGCTGCGTGCAGCTCTTCTACATCATGATGCTTGCGGAGGCCGGCGAGCTCAGCCGGGCAAAAGAGGAGGCCCGAGACTTGGCCGAGTACAAGGAGCGGTCGGTCGTGAAGGCGATGAACCCAGCGGGGGAGATCCAGCGCGCCGACACCTCGACGCG
>CAYLUN010000079.1:1542-22461 GCA_964386865.1 uncultured Lentisphaeraceae bacterium
TGCGTGCGGGCGTCGTCTGCGGACGGCAGGGGGCTGCCGTCCCTACCAGGCTGCGCCGCGACGCCGGAGCCCGGAGGGGTAGGGACGGCAGCCCCTGCCGTCCGCCGGTCTGGGGGCGCGGGACTTCGGCAAGGCGGTCGCGCGGGCTTGCGTGCGGGCGTCGTCTGCGGACGGCAGGGGCTGCCGTCCCTACCAAGAGGGATCACGGATCCTGGCGGGTGGACGAGGGCCAACCTACAGGTTCAGGTTCACCAGCTCCAGCCGCGAGGGCGGGACGATACCGAAGCGGATGAGCGACAGGAGGCTGCCCCGCTCGTCGGTCGGCAGGCGCACGTTCAAGACCTGGGCCCAGTCGATGCGGCGGCAGCCGTCGTGGCCGATCGGCAGCGGCGCGTGCGTGAGAAAGACCCAGTGCGCCACCGTTGCGAGAGGGGTTTGTGGCGAGATGACGCCGGAGAGCTGCAGGTTGAAGTCGGCGGCGGCGGCTTTGCAGAGCGGCGCGAGGTCGATGTTCCAGTTGCTGATGTGGATCGCGAGGATTCCGTCTGGAGCGAGGCGGTCCACATAGAGCTGGAAGGCCTCGCGCGTGGCGAGATGCGAGGGCACCGAGTCGCCGCTGTAGGCGTCGACCACCAGCACATCGTACAGGGGCGCCTGTGCCGCCCGCTCCTTTTCGAGCTGCTTGCGGGCATCGGCCTGGACAAGGTCGACGCGGGCGGCGCAGTCAGCGACGAACGAGAAGTAGTTCGTGTCGCTGGCGATGGCGATGACCTGGGGGTTGATCTCGATGAACCGGTAGAGGTCGTTGGTTCGCCCGTAGCAGGCCAAGGTGCCGGCGCCGAGGCCGATAATACCCACGTTCATCGGCTGCGTGTGATCCGCGTATTTCGGATGCGACGTGAAGGAGAGGCCGCCGCCCCCCTCGGCAAAGTAGGTCGTCGGCTTCCGCCGGTTGAAGCGGTCTTGCGCCTGCAGGCCGTGCAGGGTCTCGCCGTGGATCAGGCTGGCGAGAACCACGCTTTCGCCCAGGGAGGATTCGCGCCTCTCGCGCTCCACGCGCAGGCACCCGTAGAAATTGCGCTGCCGCAGGACGACGTTCGCCGAGGATTTCAGCGCGGCATTGACCGTCCAGAGCACGGTTACGGCCGCGACGCCCAGCAGGAAGCGGTTGAGGCCTTTGAGCTCCGCGTGGTCCCACGTGCGGATCAGCCAGGCGCAGGCCGCGCAGAGGCCGATCAGCCCCAGCGGATACTCCCACACCCGGCTGAACAGCACCGGCGCCACCAGCGAGGCGCAAACGCCGCCGGCCGCGCCGCCGGCCGCGATGCCGAGGTAGAAGTGCGTAAGCTGGGCCGCGTGCGGCCGGACGCGATAGAGCCACGCGTGAAGAAACGTGCAGCCGAGCAGCACAGTCAGCACGCCGCAGATCAGATTGGGCAGGAAACCCCCGCCGCCCGTCATCCCGCTGACGCCGGCCGCCGCCGCGAGGACCAGGACGGCCACGATGGCCCAGACGATCAGGCCGCCCTCGCCCGCCTTGGAGAACCCGATGACATAGCTCAGCAGGAAGGCCGTGAGCAGCAGAACCCACATCATCGGCACGGGCGTGACGTCGGTGGAGAGGTGCGCGGTCACGGCGTTGAGCAGGAAGGTGCTGAGCGCGGGCAGCGCGAACCAGAGCCACGGGCGCGTGAGCGCGGCGGGGAGGTCGGAGGTCGGAGGCCGGAGGTCGGAGGGCTCCCCTTCGCAACCGCTGAACCGAGAACCGTGAACCTCTCCACCCGGACTCTGCGTGTTGCGCGCCACGACGGCCAGCAGGATCGTGTAAATCAGTAGGCACGCGGCGAAGCCGTACCACTGCGCGTTGAGCGAGACGAACGGCTCCAGGATGAACGGATAGACCAGCAGGCCCAGCAGCGAGCCGAGGTTAGAGACCGCGTAGAGCTTGTAGACGGCGCGGGACGCGTGTCTCTCAGACTCCGATTCCACAACTCCCCCTTGCGCATGCGTCGCACGCGCCAGCCACGCCTGGATCAGCGTGCTGTTGGCGGAGAGCAGCACATAGGGCAGGCCCGCGAACACGAGCACGCAGCCGAGCACCTCGAGCGAGGGCACGGGGAAATCGCCGAGGCGGCTTCGGAGCGTCAGGCGCAGCGCGGCGAACGCGAGCGTCCAGAGAACGGCGACGCCCAGCAGGGCGATGTGCAGGCGGCGCTGGGTCCGCGCGCTCCGCCCGGCGAGCAGGTGCGCGTAGCCGTAGCCGAAGAGCAGGAGCACCTGATACGCGGCGAGGCAGACCGTCCACACTGCGGCGGAGCCGCCGAAGGAGGGAAGCAGGGCGCGGCCGAGCATGGGCTGGATGCCGAAGAGGAGAAAGGAGCCGAAGAAGAGGGCGAGGGTAGAGGAGAGCGTACCCATAAAACTATTTCTTCAGCTCCTGCCAGATGGCCCGCTGGATGTCGTTCGTCGGCGCGGGCGCCCAGCCCTCCTCGACCGCCTTGCGGTAGGTTGTCGGCCGGCTCTGATGGATGCCCAAGCGCTGCGCGTAGGCGAGGATCTTGTTGAGCGGTTCGACGCTCAGGTTTTTCGCCTTCAGCGCGTCGAGGTCCTCGGGCTTCAGCACCGGCTTCAGCACGCAGCTTTCGAAGTTGGAGTGCGCCGCCCCCAGCAGCATGCCGAACGCCCGCATGGTCTCCTTCTGAACGCGGTCGGCGAGCCGGTCGGCAGGCACCCCGTCGCCGCCGAGCGCCGCCACATTGACAAGCGCCCAGCGGCTTTCGGGGGCGAGCAGGAGCGACGGATAGCTGGACGCGTCGCCGATGACGATGACGGCGGCGATCGAGGTGTCGGACAGCGCTTGAACCGCGTCGGCGACCGGCTCAGACGAGGGCTGGCTGCGGAGTATGCACGGCAGGCGGAGGAGCTTCTCGATCTGGCTGACGGGCTCGCGGATCAGCGGAGCGGGAACCCGCGTCTGCGCGTTCAGGAACAAGACGGACGGGCCGCTCACGGGCGACGCCAGGATGCCGCCCGTTTTGGCGAACATGTTGGAGCGGACGGCCGCATCGGCCACGCGCGGCATGGCCGGCGTCGTCGGCCGGCGCACGACCACGGCGGTGCCGGGCTTCGCGGCGGGCGGAGTGGCGGGCTTCGCGGCGGTCTCAGCGAGGCTGGCGGCGGCGCAGAGGGCTACGGAGAGGGTCAACAGGCTGCGGGTCACGTTCATGCGTATGTTCCTTGTCGGGTTCAATGCTTACTGGGCCAGCACGCCGCTCTCTACGAGCCGGGCCTCCTCCTCAGGCGTGAGTTCGATATCGGAGACGGGGCGAGCGCCCTGCTCGAGGAGGCTCAGGTTGAGCTCGCGCTCGCGCCTCTTCAGCTCATCCTCGGTGAATTTGCGGGTCAGCTCCTGCAGCTTGTCGCGGGCGGCTTGCTCGGCCGCTTCCTTGTCGGCCTTCTCCTGGGCTTTCCGCTCGCGCAGGCGCTCCATGTAAGAAGAGACGTCGCCGCCCTCCTCCTGCAGCTTCTTGACTTCGGTGCGGATCTGGTCGGTCTCCTGCTGCGAGCGCTTCAGCCCCGCCACGTTGAGGGCGGGCCGGCCGCCCCACGAGGGGCGTTTGACGAAGCCTGGGCGCACGGCGGCCTCGGCCTCGGCGGTAGGGTCGGCAGGCGCGGCGGCCGCGGCGGCAGGCGACGGCGCGGGAGCCGCGGCGACGGCCGCGGCGGCGGCAGGAGGCGTCGGCGGCGCGTCGATCAGGCCCTTGCCGAGCTGGAGCGTGATGGTCACGCCATCTTTCTCGATCTGCGCCCACTCCTCGTCGTAGTCGGCGTTCACGACGGTCCACCCGCCGCCCGCGTCGCCGATCAGCAGGTAGTAGCTCTTGGGCGGCTTCTCGTTGAGGTCCGTGAAGCCAATCGCCGTCTGGCCGCCGGGGGTGACGTTGATGCACGACATGTTGATCTGCTTGGCGAGCTTCTGCTGCTCGGCCTGCATCTGCGCGTCGGTCACGGCCGGCGCCTCAGCGGGGGCCTCGCCGAAATTCGGCGGCAGCGGCCCGAACGGCATGCGGTCGAGAATGAGCTGGTAGTGCTCGTACGGCGCGGTCGTATACCCCTCCGTCGTCGCAGCCGCGACGAGCGGAAGGAGCAAGGGCACGAGGCTGACTGACCAAAACCGTTTCATACACCACGAAGAATAGCATAAAGTGTTCCGTCAGGGAAGAGGCTCTGGGGGCTGACCGTCATCCTCGCGCCGCGTTATTGGACATGACTCCCTGAGTCACAGGATTGGAAACGTCGCCACCATCATGTGAAGCATGTAATCATGTCAAGCTCTCGAGGTGTTGGGCGGCGAGGCGGCCGGAGGCGAAGGCCCAGGTGAGGTTGTAGCCGCCGCAGGGGGCGTCGAGGTCGACGACCTCGCCCGCGCAGTACAGGCCGCGCACGCGGCGGCAGGCGAGCGTCTTGGGGTCGAGCTCCTCCAGCGCCACGCCGCCGCGCGTGACCATGGCCCGGCTCCACCCCTCGGTGCCGGTGACGCGCAGCGGCAGCTCGGTGCAGGCGGCGGCGAGCGCCTGCAACACGGTCTTGCTCGCGCGGGCGACGGCTACGCCTGACGCGCCAGCGAGCGCGCAAAGCCTCTCGGCCAGCGCGCGCGGCAGCTCGCCCGCCAGCAGGTTATGAAGGGCGCGGCCGCCATGGGCGCGGCGCCAGCCGTCGAAGCGCGCCAGCCAGTCGGCCGGCGTGCGGTCGGCGATGAAGGACGCGCGAATGAGGATGGAGGAGTCGGCAGGCGGTGGGCTGTAGGCTGTAGGGGGGGGCGCCAACCGTGAGCCGTGAACGTCTCCAACCGCTGAACCCTGAACCCCGGCGTGCGGTGCGGACGCCGCGAGCCGGGCGTTGATCTCGCCGGCGAGGGCGAGCGCGGGCGGGCCGCTGAGGCCCCGGTGGGTGAAGAGCAGCGGCGCGGGCGGCAGCGGCCTGGGTGAGTCGGGCGCGTCGAGCCGCAGCGCGGCGCGCTCGCAGACGATGCCAGCCAGGGTGCCCGGCCACGTCTCGGCGGTGACCAGGCCCGCCAGCGCGGGCACGGGAGGCACAACAGCCAGGCCGGCCTCGCGGGCGAGCGCGAAGCCGGAGCCGTCGGAGCCGAGATCCGGGTAGCTGCGGCCTCCTGCGGCGAGGATGACGCGGCGGGCGCCGAGGTCGCCGCGGTCGGTCGTGACGCCCACGACGCGGCGGGCGCCGGGGCCCGCCTCCGGGTCGGGCTCGAGAAGCAGCTGCTTGGCGCGCGCGCCGCAGCGGATCTCGGCGCCGTTGGCACGCGCGGCCTGCAAGAGCGCCGCGAGGACATCGGCGGCTTTCTGGGAGACGGGGAAGACGCAGCCGTCGGGCTCCGCCAGCGTCTCCACGCCGAGCGTGCGGAAAAAGTCTCGGAGGCGCTCCGGCGGGAAGCCGCGCAGGGCGGGCAGCGCGAAGCGCGGGCTGCGGGCGAAGGCGGCCGCGATGCCGTCGGCGCCGGTGTCGTGCGTGAGGTTGCAGCGGCCGCCGCCCGTGGCCAGCAGCTTGCGGCCGGGCGAGGCGAGGCGCTCGAGGACGATGCACCCGGGGGGGGCGAAACAGGCAGCCGCCAAGCCGGCGGCCCCCCCGCCGATGATGATCGTGGGGGGGGAGGGGAAGGCTGTTAGCCTGAAGGCTGGCAGGCTATTAGGCAGAGCGGACATGGATGAAAAACCAAAGAACGCGTCCAAATAGCCTACAGCCTACAGCCTACAGCCTATAGCCTACAGCCTATAGCCTATAGCCTATAGCCGACAGCCGACAGCCCGTCACCCGCTCAGCGCTGCTGCTCTTCGGCGATGAGGGCGAGCATGCGGTTGAGGGTGTTGGTGGTCTCGCCCTGGGATTTGGTGATCGTCTGGCACATGCTGACCATCTCCGCGCACCGGTGGAGGGTGGTGATGCGGGACTTCTCCAGCTCCGTGCGGCGCGCCTTGATGCTGGCGAGCGCCTCCTCCAGTTCGCCGATGCGCTGCTCGGACTTGAGGAGCATGCGGCGCGTCTGGAAAAGCTGAGTCAGCAGCTCGCCCGCGGAGAGATCGAGGTCGTCGATCTTCATGCCGTCGGGGATGGGGACGAGCACGGTGTTGCCGCACTCGACGCACGCGATTTGGAGGCCGGCCCCGCGGTAGTCGATCGCGAGGTTGTGGCCGCAGTGCGGGCAATCGAAAACGATGTCGGTAGCCTTGATCTCGTCGCTGCCGTCAGCGTCCTCGCCGCCCTGCGCCTCGGCGTCGCGAGGCGCTAACTGATCCGTGGGATTGTTCTGCATGAATAACCTCCTCTCGGACGAAGGGCGATGTTCCGGATACCGATTGCGCGCGCAGACTTGCCAGCCGAACCGCAACTAGGGCTTGATGACCTTGCCCTGCTTGATGCAGGACGCGCACACCTTCATGCGTCCCACGGTGCCATTGCTGGCCTTGGCGCGCACGTTCTGAAGGTTCGGCAGGAACCGACGCTTGGTGATACCCGTCGTGTGCAAACCGATGCCACCCTTGTACTTGGCAAGACCGTGGCGGACAATCGTGTTACCCGACATCGGACCTTTACCGCAAACATCGCAAACTCTTGACATGACCGTCTCTCCTTAAGAAAAAGGATGGTTATAATACCAGTCCCAACCGTCCCAGACAAGGGGAAACGGAAACTTTCTTTCTCCTCTGTGCCGCGGCCGAACGTCCGTCCTCGACAACGAAAACAATATAGCGAACCTCGGCTCAAGAAGCAAGCTTCCTCGACGTGTCAAAGCCTGCGGTGCGCGATCCCGATGGCGCTTTCGACACGGCGCCGCAACCGCTCTTAAGCGGGCTCCTTTTTTCCCGTCCCAACAGAACGGCCATGCGCCTTGGGGGCGCGTGCGTGTTCGACGGAGCCGCTGGACGTTAGGGGCTGGAAGAGCCGGGATCGGAGGGGCGCGCCGGGGGCAGGGGTGCGGAGGCGAGGGCCTTTTCCAGCGCTTCGAGCGCCTGTGTCAGGGCTTGGCCGAACGCCTGGGCCGGGGCGGCGGGGTCGGCCGCGTCGAAGGGCGCGCGGCCGGTGCGCTCCTCGGTGAAGAGCACCGTGAAGGTGGGCGTGCGGTCGTCGAGCAGGAGCAGGCGCAGGGTGACGGTGGCGGCGGGCCGCTCGCCGGTGAAGTCGAGGCAGAGGTCGCTGGCCACGGCCTCGAGCCCGAGCGGCGTCTGGGTGGCGGCGGCGGCGTCAACGACCGCCTCGAAGAGGCCGGCCTGCTCCAGGTGGCGGGCGACCTGCACGCGCAGGAGGTCTTGCGGCGGTGCGATCCAGCCGTTGTAGTAGTCCTCGACAACCTCTCCTCCGGCGCGGCGCACGATAAAGGCGCGGGCGTCGAAGGGCGGCAGCACGCGGCAGGCGCGGACCTTGAGGGCCGCGAAGCGCGGCGCGGTCGCGAGGCGGGGGGCGGCCGCGGCGACGGGCACGAAGGTGCGCTTGCGGGCGGCAGCCTGCTGCTGCGAGCTGGAGGAGCCGAGGCAGCCGGCGAGCAGCAGCGGCAGGGCGGCGAGGAGGAGGGTGTGGCGGGGAAAGAAGGTTTTCATGGCAGGCCTTTCAGGGATTAGAGGGGTTGGGGCGTTCAGGGTTCAGCGGTTGGGCCGGCCGGCCCGCTGCCGACGGACGGCCGACAAGGGCTCACTTGCCGCGGCTCCCAGTCGTCTCCGGAAGGGGGTTGGGCGGGCGGCTGAAGAGCAGGGCGGACGGGTTGGCGCGCAGCTCGGAGACAAGCTGGTCGAGCCCCGTCGAGGCGCTGCGCAGGCTGGCGAGCAGCTCGGCCAGGGCGTCCTGCTGCGAGAGCGCGGTGCGGTTGAGCGTCTGGGCGGTCTGGTTGAGCGCGGCGACCGTCTGCTCGACCTGTCCGCCCGCGTTGGTGGCGACGCCCGTGAGGGTTCCGACGAGGCGGTCGGCCCGGTCGGCGGCGGAGCGGACGGAGGCGGTCAGCGGGTCGAGCTGCGCGCCGATCGAGTCGGTGATGCGGCGGGCGTTGCCGGCGGTGGCGGCGAGGTCGGCGGGGAGGCGCTGAAGCTCCGGCGCGGCCAGCAGGCCCTGGAGCGAGCGGTTGGTCGCCCGCAGCTCGGCCAGCAGGGTGCTGGCCTCCGCGGAGAGGGCGACCACGTCCACGTTCATGAGCTTGCTCTTGATGAGGTTGAGCGTGGCGAGGAGCGTGTCGCCCAGCGCCTGGATGTTGATCTCGTTGAGCTTGACGAACACGTCGTCGATGGCCTTCTTAAAGGCGACCATCGTGCTGGGAGTCGAGGGGATGTAGGGGTTCTTGGGCTGCCACGTGACCGCCTGGAAGGGGTTGGCCGGCTGGCCGTATGGCGCGTAGTCCAGCTCGAGGTAGGAGAGCCCGGTGACGCCCGAGGCGGTGACTTTGACGCGTATGCCGTCTTTCACCAGCCGGCTCAGGAAAGCGGCCGGCTCGTGGTTTTTGAGCGGGCTGAACTTGTCGGGGTCGAGCGCCATGACCACGAGGATCTGGTTGGCGCCGTCGAGGGTCAGCTGCTCGGGCGCCGGGTTGCCGTACTCGCTGAAGACGAAGCCGATGCGGCTGACCTCGCCGATCGGCACGCCGCGGTACTTGACGGGCGAGCCGACGTCGAGGCCGGTGACGGACTCGGCGAAGTAGGTCTCGGCCAGAATCGCCTGTTTGCTGAAGACGCGCGCTCCGGCGATGCCGATCACGATCAGGATGAGGGCGAAACCGGAGAGGACAAAGAATCCGATTTTCGCGTAGTTGGCCTTGTTTTCGTTCATGTGTTAGCCTCGCGGTTGAAGAAGGCGCGGACGGCCGCGCTGGGCGGGCGGTCCCGCAGGTCGGCGGGTCTGCCCTCCGCCACGACGCCCCGGGCCTGGCGGTCGAGCATGATGCAGCGGTCGGCCACGGCAAAGATGCTGGCCAGTTCGTGGGTGACGATCACGAAGGTGATGCCCTGCGCGTCGCGCAGGCGCAGCACCAGCCGGTCGAGGCCGGCGGAGGTCACGGGGTCGAGGCCGGCGGAGGGCTCGTCGAGGAAGAGGATGCGCGGCTCGAGCGCCAGGGCGCGCGCGATCGCGGCGCGCTTCTTCATGCCGCCGCTGACGTTGGCCGGGAAGTAGCCGGCGAACGGCTTGAGCCCGACCAGGTCGAGCTTCATCTCGGCCACGAGGTTGCGGGCGTCGCGCGGCAGGTCGGTGAAGACCTCCAGCGGCAGGCAGACGTTCTCGAGCAGCGTCATGGAGCCGAAGAGCGCGCCGCTCTGGTAGGTGACGCCAAAGTGGCGCATGGCGCGCGCGTGCTCCTCCGCGGAGCCGCCGCTGATGCGGTCGCCCAGGATGCGGATCTCGCCGCGGAGGGGCGGGTTGAGGCCGATCAGGTGCTTGAGCAGCGTGCTCTTGCCGCAGCCCGAGCCGCCGAGGATCACGAACACCTCGCCTCGCCGAACCGCGAAGGTGAGGTTCGTGAGGAGGGGCGTGGTGCCGTACCCGGCGTCGACGTTCACGACCTCAATGACGGCTTGTTCGGTCATGGTCAGATTCCCAGAATGAAGAACAGGACGGCGAACAGGCCGTCGGACAGGGTGATGAGGATCAGGCTGCCGACCACGGCGGCCGTGGCGGAGCGTCCGACGGCGTCGGCCGTGCGCTCGGTCTGGAGGCCGTGGGCGCAGCCGACGAGCCCGACCAGCAGGCCGAAGACGGCGGACTTCATCAGGCCGAGCAGGATGTTGCTGAGCGAGGAGGAGGCGATCACGTGGTTCCAATAGGTGATGGCGGGGATGTTCATGCCGCTGAGAACGACCAAGCCGCCGAGCAGGCCCGAGAGGGTGGCGAAGACGGAGAGAATCGGCATGACCAGCGTGGAGGCGATCACGCGCGGCAGGGCCAGAAAGACCACCGGCGGCATGCCGAAGGTGGTGAGCGCGTCGACCTCCTCGTTCACCTTCATCGTGCCCAGCTCGGCGGCGAACGCCGAGCCGGTGCGGCCGGCCAGGATGATCGCGGTGATGATCGGGCCGAGCTCGCGGAAGAGGCCGATGGCGATCAGGTCCGCGACGTAGATCTCCACGCCGAACTGCTGGAGCGAGGCCGCAGACAGGAAGGCGAGGATCAGGCCGATCAGGAAGCCGATCAGGAGCGTGATGGGCAGGGCGTCGATGCCGGCCCGCTCGAAATGCAGCATCGTGTCGCGCAGCCGCAGGCGGCCGGGGCGCCAGAGCAGCGAGACGCCGGCGGCGGCGGTCTCGCCCAGAAAGGCCAGCTGGCCGACGGCGTCCGCATAGATCCGCGTCGCCGCCTGCCCCGCCTGCACGAGCGTGTGCGTGTTGCGCCGCTCGGCGACGCTGTCCGGGTCTTCGGTGAACGAGGCGACGTCGAAAAGACCCAGGGTGCGCTCCACGACTCGGCTGGCGTCGCGGCAGGCGATCGCGAACCCCTGGCGGGCCGAACGGCGGTACAGCTCGAGAATCAGGGCCTCGCCCGCGCAGTCGCAGGCCCTCACGCCGTCCGCGTCGAGCGCGAGCGTGTCCCCGCGCTCGAGGCGGGCGACCTCCGGCACGGCCGCCTGCCAGAGCGGCGCGACGCTCTCAGCCGAACAGGTCTCTGGTAGGGTCAGGGTCATCGCACCCAGTTTAGCAGGATCGGGCGGCCGCGGAAAACGCAAAACGGGAGCCCGGTCCGATTTTTCGAAAAAGCCGCATTCTCTTGTTTGCGCTCTCTCGGCGGATTCGCTATACTATTTACTTATCACGGTTGGCAACCGGTTTCAACAAGACGCTGAAACTGCAACACAAGCGAGGCGAGGTACAGATGAATAAAATGATGTTGGGTCTGGTTCTGGCGGGTCTGGTCGCGTCCGGCGCTGGTGCGGCAGATAATGTTCGCTGGCCGGTGTGGTTGGCGATTCATGACACGGAGTCTGCGGATGTCATCGGCCTGAGACTGAACTTCCCGGAAGGCAGTTGCAGCAAGATGATCGGCTGCGATCTGGGCTGGATCGGCCACGCGCAAGAGATGTACGGGCTGCAGGTCGACCTGTGGAACAACGACGTGAGAGGCACGCTCATCGGCGCGCAAGTCGGCACGTTCAACACGACCGCCGTCGGCGAGATGTCCCTTCAAGTCGCGTTCTGGCAGAACGAGGCGCAGACCTTCGGCGGCCTCCAAACCGCGATCTACCGGAACAACGCGGAGACGCTGACCGGCCTCCAGACCGCGCTCGTGGGGGTGAACGAGGCGCAGACCGTCATCGGCGCCCAAACGGCGCTCTGGCAGAATGAGGCGCAGACGAGCGACGGCTTCCAGACGGCGCTCTGGAAGAACAAGGCGCAGGCGATCAACGGCTTCCAGACCGCGATCGTCAAGAACGAGTCGCCGATGCTGTGCGGTTTCCAGATCGGCCTCGTGAATGACACCGTGAACGCCAGCGGCGTTCAGGCCGGCCTCGTCAACAGCGCGGAAGATATGACCGGCGTCGAGCTTGGCCTCATCGGCCGGTCGCAGTACTTCAACGGCTTCCAGTTCAACCTGCTGCGCAACGAGGCGAGCGAGTCGCTGTCCGGCTGGCAGATCGGCATCCACAACTCCACGCCCGTGGGCAACATGGTGGGCCTCCAGTCGGGGCTGTGGAACGAGGCGCAGACGATGAATGGCTTCCAGATCGGCCTCGTGAACCTGACGGACTACGCGGAAGGCCTCCAGATCGGCCTGATCAACCGCGCGGAGGATCTGTCGGGCTATCAGATCGGCCTGATCAACGTCATCCGCGGCGCTCGCGTGCCCTTCTGCCCGCTGGTGAACGTCGGCTTCTAATCGCCCCTGAAGGCGAACCGCGAACGCAAAGCGTGGCCTTTATCAGGCTGCCTTTGCGTTTTTCAATTTAAGAGAGGTGTGAGATGCAGATTAAGCCCTTCGCCGCCCTGCGGCCTGCTCCCGAGAAGGCGGCCGCGCTGGCCGCCGTGCCCTACGATGTGGTTGATACGGCCGAGGCGCGCGCGCTGGCCGCTGGCAACCCGGTCAGCTTCCTGCACGTCTCGCGCCCCGAGATCGACCTGCCGGACAGCGTGGACATTCACGATGACGCGGTCTACGCGCAGGGCGCGCGCGCCTTCCGCGAGCTTCAGGCCAGCGGCGTGCTGCTGCGCGAGGCGGGCGAGCGCCTTTACGTCTATCGGCAGATCATGGGCGGCCACAGCCAGACCGGCGTGGTCGCCTGCTGCCACACGGCGGACTACGCCAACGACATCATCCGCAAGCACGAGAAGACCCGCAAGGACAAAGAGGACGACCGCACGCGCCACTGTCTCGAGCTGAACGCCAACTCGGGCCCGGTGTTCCTGACCTACCGCGACCAGGCCGCGCTCGACGCGCTCGTCGCGCAGACGCAAGCCGCCGCCGCCCTCTACGACTTCACGGCGGCGGACGGCATCCGTCACACCGTCTGGCGCGTCGAGGGCGCGAGCGCCCCGTGGGTCGACGCCTTCCGCCAGGTGCCGCTCGCCTATGTGGCCGACGGCCACCACCGCGCCGCCGCCGCGTTCCGCGCCGGCAAGCAGCGCCGCGAGGCCAACCCCGCACACACCGGCGCCGAGGAGTACAACTGGTTCCTCGCCGTGCTCTTCCCCGCCTCGCAGCTGCGCATCCTGCCCTACAACCGCTGCGTCGCCGACCTCAACGGACAAACCCCCGCCGCCTTTCTGGAGCGGGTCAAGGCGGTTTTCAAGACTGAGCGGATCGAGAAGCGCCTCGCGGCGCCACACCAAACGGACGCCGAGCCGGGCGGGCCGCGCGAGGTGCGCATGTATCTGGAGGGCGCGTGGTACCGGCTGTCGTGGGACGAGTTCGAAGCCGACCCCGTGGGGCGGCTTGACGTGAGCGTGCTGCAGGACCGGCTGCTCGCGCCCGTGCTGGGCATCGACGACCCGCGCACCAACACGCGCATCTCGTTCGTCGGCGGCATCCGCGGCACGGGCGAGCTGGCCAAGCGCGTCGACAGCGGCCGGGACGCCGTGGCCTTCTCGATGTACCCGACCACCGTCCCCCAGATGATGGACATCGCCGACGCCGGCCAGATCATGCCGCCCAAGAGCACCTGGTTCGAGCCGAAGCTGCGCTCCGGTCTGCTGGTGCACACGCTCGACTAACCGAAGGCCGGCCGAGGGGGATCAGCCTCGCTTGCGCTTCTGCGCCTTGACGAAGTCGGCGATGCGAGCGAGGGTTTCGGCGCTGAGGATGTGCTCCATCGTGCAGGCGTCGGTCTCGGCCGTCGCGTCGTCCACTTTGAGCAGGCCCAAGAACTCCTTGAGCAGCGTGTGGCGGCCGAGGATCTCGCCGGCCGCCAGCTTGCCGGCTTCGGTCAGCTCCACCGCGCCGTAAGGCTCCTGCACCACGTGGCCGAGCTTCTTGAGCTCCAAGATCGCCTTGATGACCGAGGGCATTTTGACGTGCAGCGCCGCCGCGACGTCACGCACGCGTGTACGCCCGTTCGTCTGGGCCAACAGGTAGATCGTCTCGAGATAGTCTTCCAGGCTGTTTGTCACGGCACGCTCCTTCTGCCATGACTCACACCATACGGCGGAAGGGGTGTTTTGGCAAGCGCAAAGCGGCCGGGGCCTTGTGGGGGGGGCGCACGCGCGTTTCATTTGAGAGACCGGAAAATGCGTGGGCAAGCAGACGCTTGCCCCCGGCCATCAGAATCCGGTTACACAGGGGACGAGCGTCTGCTCGTCCTCTCTGCAAATGAACTGTGCGTGCGCCCCGTGCGGGGTCTTACGCCCGTAAACCGCTGAACCGTCAACCTCACCAACCTTGAGCGCCTAGAGCTTCAGCAGGCGCCGCGCCTGCTCGAAGGCGGGCGCGAGGTCGATCTTGCGGGCTGCGCGCCCCAGCGAGCCGTCGAACACGTGCGCGGCGCCCTCGCGCTCGAGGTCGCTGATGAAGCGGCCGAACTTGGACGCGGGCGAGGTCAGGTTCATCAGCACCTCGACGCCCGCCGCGCCTCGCGTGACCGCCTCGCTGATCATGCCCGTCGAGTCGGCGGTGACGAAGAGCGTCTCACAGAGCGTCACGAAGGCCGGGATCGGGTTGAAGGTGTCGCGGCTGTAGAGCAGCTTGTAGTCGAAGGGGTAGCCGTCGATCACCGCCTCGACCTCCGGCGGCGTGCGGCGCGAGGTGGTGACCCAGCGCTCGCGGCCGTCGGTGGCCGCGAAGATGCGGTCCAGCTCGCGCCGCATCCCGTCCGGGGTCAGCTCGGCAATGGCGTTGGGCCCGCCCACGATCACCGCGGCCGACGGCCCCAGCGGCGTGTGGCGCGCGCGGAACGCGGCCACGCCAGCCTCGTAGAAGGCGGCGCTCGTGGAGGTCAGGTTCACCGGCACGCGCACGATGTTCGGCTGCTCGGGCGGCTGGTCGAAGCCCGGCGCGAGGATGCAGTCGAACGTGCCCAGCCGGTAGCCGCCGGGATAGAGGATCGCCGCCACCGGTATGCCGCGCTTCCGCGCGGTGACCTTGCCGGGGTAGAAGGCCGTGGAGCCGGTGCAGACGACCGCATCGTAGTAGCCGTCGGTCTGCTCGCACTCGAACAGCCGCTCCGAAAGCAGGCCCAGCCGGTCCGCGAGGTACGAGAGCCCCTTGCGCAGCCGCGTGCGGTAGCGCACCCGCACGCAGTCGTAGCCGTAGCCGAGCGCGCTGCAGAAGGCCTTGGACTGGTTCTCGTGCCCCGCCTTGCCGTCCGTGACGATCAGGAGTTTTCTCATGGGCTCGCCTCTCTCGCCGTTACGTTAATAGGGCTCGCCACTCCGCGATCTCGCGCCGCCGCCGCGCCGCCCACTCGTCGGCGTCGGCTCCAGGCGGCAGCGTGTTCGCGACGCGCGCCCCGCCGCAGGCCGGGCAGCAGGCGCCTTCAGCCGACACCGCCGCGCCGCAGCCGGGGCAGCGCGGCTCCAGCAGCTCGCCGCAGACCGCGCAGTGCCCGCCCCGCGCGAGCGGCTGCAGGCGCGGCCAGAAGAGCAGCTCGCCCTGCACCGTATAAGGCACGTTCGACGGGCAGGCCGCGCCGGGGCAGTAGCCGCGGGCCACGAGAGAAGAGGCTGTGGGCTGTGGGCTGTGGGCTGTGGGCTCGGCAGCCGGCGCGTCGAGGACGACGCCGAGCAGCGCGGCGATCTTCTCGACGGTCTCGCGCGACAGCTTTTCGGGCTGGCCCGACTCCAGCATGCTGATGGCCGACTGCTTGCAGCCCACCGCCTGCGCGAGGGCGCTCTGGGTCAGCCCCCGGTCGCGGCGAGCGCGGGCGAGCTGACGGCAAAAGGATAGGGAGAGTTGGGCCATGGCGGTCGGGTGTGTCCTGTTGATAACAACGTGCGCATAGTATGACCTAAACGGGGCTGCGTCGACAAGCAGAAGATATCGACAAGATATGATAAGATCTAACAGTCTCTTGTCTATGATGTTATGATATCAACACAGGATATTTATAACCCCATTATAACTGATGGGGGGACGCGAGTGATAAACTGTTGATAACATCACGCGCAAGGGGCGGCCGTCGGGCCTCCGAGAGACGCGCGGGGGAGGGCGGCGGGGGCGCCGCCCGCGGACGGCAGGGGCTGCCGTCCCTACCGCCGCCGGGGTGCACGCGGGGAGGGCGGCGGGGGCTGCCCGCGGACGGCAGGGGCTGCCGTCCCTACCCCGGGGGGTGCGCAAGGTCCGCTCCTTGCGAACCGCGCGCCGCAGAGGCTGAGCGTCGCAAGACCGAACGCGAATTGCATCAATGGGGCCAGCCCATGGGCACCTGTCACCCCGTGCCACGTCGCCGCCGTGCTGCTGAACGCGAACACGTAGGTCTGTTTGCCCGTCTTTTTGTTTCACAAAGGAAAGCTTTTTTGCTTAACTAGCCGCCGTGACTCAGAACGCGAAACGCTTGTTCGTCAATGCGCTCACTTTTGGACGCGTGCCCTTTGTGGTGCTCTTCATGGTGTTGGCGATCACCCATGCGTATTCGCCCAAGGCCTGGTGGCTGGCGGTCGCGGCAACGGCCTCCCTGGCGATCGCCGCGTTAACGGATCTGTACGACGGCATGCTGGCCCGCAAGTGGAACGTCGTCAGCAAGTTCGGCGCGATGGCCGACCCGCTGATGGACAAGGTGTTCTACCTCGTGGTTTTCCCGACGCTGCTCTGGCTGCTCGGGCGGCAGCCCGATGAGGCGGTTCACGCGCTTGTAATGCTGATCTTCACGGTGCTCTACATCCTGCGCGACCAGTGGGTCACGTTCCTGCGCTCGGTCGGCTCGCTCTACGACGCGGACTGCCGCGCGAACTGGATGGGCAAGTTCCGCACCGCCGCGAGCTTCCCGGCGGCCTGCGTGATCTACGTCTACGCCTCGCTCCAGCCTTTCTTCCTGCCGCAGGCGCTGATTTACACCATCGAGGCCTGCCTCATCGTGATCAACGTCTGGTCGATCATCGTTTACACGCAGCAGTACTTGCCTTATCTCAAGAAGGCGCTGCGGTAGGGCGCGTGTATTTTCCGATTGCGGCACAAGGGGTGAACCGGTATCATCCGTTACTATTGAAAGTAACAACGGAAGGAACCGGACGGATGAACACATTCATGCCCCTCGCATTCGCAGGCGCTCTCGTTGCCCTCGCTGGCTGTGGCCGTCAGGAGAAGCAGCAGCCCGCCGCGCCGGGTGCCGCCGCGCCTGCGCCCGCGACGCCGGCCATCACCCTGAACTATGCCAACTTCCCGCCCTCAGCGACCTTCCCCTGCGTGCAGATGGAGCATTGGAAAACCGAGGTCGAGAAGCGCACCGGCGGCAAGGTCAAGGTCAACACCTTCCCCGGCGGCACCCTGCTCGGAGCCAAGGACATCTTCGACGGCGTCATCGCCGGCACGGCCGACATCGGCAATTTCGCGATGAGCTACCAGCCGGGCCGTTTCCCGGTCGCCGAGGCGATGGACTTGCCCCACTTTTTCGCCGATGCCAAAACCGCGAGCCTCCTCCTCGCCGACCTGATCGCGCACGTCAAGCCGGCGGAGTTCGAGAAGGTCAAGGTTCTGACCCTCTTCACCTGCCCGCCCGCCGTGATCATGAGCACCAAGGAGGTGAAGTCGCTCGCCGACCTCAAGAACCTCCCGCTGCGCTCCTCCGGCACCGGCTCGGAGGTGATGAAGCGCCTCGGCGCCTCGCCTGTGGCCATGCCGCAGTCGGACGTGCCGGACGCGCTGCAGAAGGGCGTGGTCAAGGGCAACGTCTCCTCGGCCGACGTGCTGAAGGATATGAACTACGCCTCCTACTGCCCCTTCGTGTTTAAGACGGACCTCTGCGTCACCAGCTTTGCGGTCGTCATGAACAAGGCCACGTACGACGCGCTGCCCGCTGATGTGAAGGCGGTGCTGGACGCCCTCTACCGCGAGCAGGCCGAGTGGACCGGCGCGTATGTGGACGGACACGTTCAGGAGGCGCTCGCGTGGTCCAAGGAGAAGCACAAGCTCACCGTCAGCGAGCCGTCGGACGAGGACCGCGCGACGCTCCGCGCGACCGCCCAGCCGCTGATCGAAGAGTACGTCGCCCGCGTGACCGCCAAAGGCGTGGACGGCAAGGCCGTGATCGATTTCATCAAGAGCAAGCAGGCCAAGTAGCGTCGTCCATGCTCCTCAAACTGATCAACGTCGAAAAAAAGCTGTGTTTCGCCGGCATGGCCATCGCCGGGGCGCTGCTGGTCGTGCTCGTGCTGCTTTCGGGCGTGAACGTCGCCTTCCGGCTGGCCAGCCGCTCGCTCGGCGCGAGCTACGAACTCTCCGGGCTCTTCGGCGCGCTCATCGCGTCGCTGGCCCTCGCCGACACCCAGCGCAAGCGCGGCCACGTCGAGCTGGACCTCTTCACGCGCTCCTATTCGCTGCGCGCGCGGCGCTGGATCGGCGCCTTCAACGTCTTCGCCGGCGCCGTGCTGGTGATCGTGCTCGGCTGCCAGCTCGCGAACCGCGCCGGCGTGCTGCTGCGCGCGGGCGAGGTCTCCGAGACGCTCAAGCTGCCCTACCCGTGGCTCATGTACGGGGCGGCGTTCGGCCTCTTTCTGCTGGCCGCCTCGTTCCTGACCGACTTCGTGCTGCTGGTCCTCGGCCACACGGACAAGAACGCCTACGCCCAGCTGCGCGCCCACACGGTCAACAGCATCCGCGGCGATCTGGAGCCCGACCCCGCTGAAGAAAGCCAGGATGCCGAGCCCTGAACCCCCGTCTCTCCCGCGCACTCGCATTTTAGAAGTCTAGAACTCAATACCTTAAGAACGTCTTCTCCATGACCCCCTCCACCATAGGCTACCTCGGCATCGCCGCCATGCTGGCGCTGATCCTGTTCTTCGGCATGTCGCCGGGGCTTGCGATGCTGCTGGCCGGCTTTGCCGGGCTGCTCGCGCTGAACCCGCCGCACACCGTCGCGGCGCTGCTGAACGGCACGGTCGGCTCCGAGGTCTGGACCGTCTTCTCGAACTACGGGTTCACCGTCATCCCGCTCTTCGTGCTGCTCGGCGAGGTGATCTTCCACGCGGGCTACAGCGACCGGCTCTTCCGCGCGGCGCAGGCGTGGTTCGGCCACAAGCGCGGCGGGCTCGCGGTGACCACGATTCTGGCGTGCGCGGGCTTCTCGTCGATCTGCGGCTCGAACACGGCCACGGCCGCGACCATGAGCTCCGTGGCGCTCAAGCCCATGTCGCGCAACAAGTATCACCCCGAGCTCAAGTGCGGCAGCCTCGCGGCGGGCTCCACCCTGGGCGCGATGATCCCGCCGAGCATCGTGCTCGTGGTCTACGGGCTCTACACCGGGCAGAGCATCGGCAAGCTCTTCGCGGGCAGCATCCTTCCGGGGCTGACGCTGACGGCGGCGTTCGTGCTGACCGTGAAGGCGATCATCTGGCGGCACCCCGACTGGGCCCAGCCGGGCGTGCGCGGCTCGCGCAAGCGCCGGCTCGCGATGCTCCCGCAGGTGATCGACGTGGCCGTGCTCTTCGCCGTGATCATGGTCTCGATGTTTTCCGGCGTGGTGACGCCGACCGAAGCCGCCGGCCTCGGCGCGCTGCTCGGAATCGTCGGGTGCGCGGTGCGCGGCAAGCTCTCGCGGCAGGCGTTCGGCAAGGCGGTGGGAGCGACGCTGCGCATCACCTCGATGGTCTTCCTGATCCTCGCGGGCGCGACGGTGTTCGGGCGCTTTCTGGTGCTCACGCGCCTGCCGTTCGAGCTCACCGAGTGGGTGACGCGCACGGATCTGTCGCCCGCTCTGATTCTGCTTTTCATGATGGGCTGCTACCTCGTCGGCGGCTGCATCATGGACGCGCTGGCCTTCCTGCTGATCTCGCTGCCGCTCTTCGAGCCGCTCGTCACGCGCATGGGCTACGACCTCGTCTGGTTCGGCCAGGTCGTCTGCCTGGTGACCACGCTCGGCGCGATCACGCCGCCCGTCGGCGTGTCGTGCTTCGTGGTGGCGGGGATGAGCCCGGACGCGAACTCGGCGCAGGTGTTCCGCGGCGCGATGCGCTTCCTGCCCGCCTACGTCTTCGTCTACGTGCTGCTCAACCTGTTCCCGAATCAGATGGTCGGCTGGCTGGCGGGCCTGGTGCGATAAGGGGGCGCTAGGGCATCTTCGCGCGCAGCGCCTGCTCCTTCTCAGCATTCCAGTAGCCGCAGTCGAGCTCGATGAACACCGAGGAGTAGGGGATTGTGCACTCGGTCTTCAGCACGACGACGTTGAAGAGCTTCGACGCGTCGTCGAGCTTCTTGAAGACCGAGTCGTGCAGGAGCGTCTTTGTCTCCGCGCCCGCCAGCCGCTTCTGTAGCGCGGCGCGGAACGCGTCCACGCCGGCCACCAGATCCTCGGACAAGTAGGCCAGCTCCTGATCGGTGTAGTAGGTCGGCTTGACGTGCGTGGACGCCTGAACGGCCGCCACGACGCGCTCGAGCACGTCAGGCAGCACCGCTTTGGTGTCGATATAGGTGATGCCCGCCGCGCTCTGGTAGGGGTAGGCCTTGTCGACGACGAGGATCCAGTTGCGGTGGCCGAGCAGCGGCAGGATGCGGTCAAACTCTTGAGTCCAGTACATAGCGTCTCCTTTTGTGCGTTAGGCGAGTGAGCCGATCAGATCGACGATCTCCGCCCACGAATCCGTGCGGCGCATCGCCGGCGCGGTCGGGTAGACCCGGTTCCACGGCCGGTTGTAGACGATGACCGTGCAGTCGGTGCGGTGCGCCAGAAGGTCGAGCGCGGTTGGCGAATCGTCAATCGCCACGTCGAAGTGCAGGCGCTCGAACGCGTCGCGGCTCAGCGTTTCGGGCGCGTCCGCAGGCGGGTTCGCCGGCGCCCGGCCGTACTTGTCGAAGTAGATGACGTCGAGGTGCGCGAGCCCGTGCTTGCGCAGCCAGCCGCGCGAGCCGCCGTGGCTGGTCGACGGCCGGCCGGTCACGATCGCCAGGCTGTGGCCGCGCGCCTCCAGCGTGCGGATCGCCTCCAGGCCGCCGGGCGCGGGCGCGAGGTGGGTCAGGAACTCGACGTCGTGCGCGCGCTCCATCAGATGCCCGATCTCCGCTTCTGAAAGCGCGAAAGCCTCCTGCAGGTTGAAGACGGAGATGGCTTCGTACGGGACGTTGCGGTCAAAGAGGTCGCGAGCCAGCCCGGACAGATGGCGCGCGGTCTCGCACAGCACGTCGTCGAAGTCGATGTAGATACGCATGGGAGTCACTATACCACAGCGGGCACGCATTTGTCAGGCCGCGTTGGGCGTACGAGCGCACGTCTACTGCGGCGGGTCACGGGGACGCTCGCCCAGCGCGAAGGAAAGCCGGAACGACCCACCTCGCCGGGAGGGACGGCTGCCACGCCGTCCGCGC
>CAYLUN010000079.1:22561-25651 GCA_964386865.1 uncultured Lentisphaeraceae bacterium
TCAGGCCAAGCTCGAAAAACTCAGCGGCAGCAGCTCGCCCAGCGTGGCGGTGATGACCGTGCCGCCCTTCTTGAGCCGAGCGATGAACAGGGGCGTTTCGGGCGGGCACAGCTCGGCCAGCACCTGCCGGCAGGCGCCGCAGGGCGCGGCGGCCTTCTTGTCGCCGCCGGCCACAGCCAGCGCCGCGAACGCGCGGCAGCCCGCGCTCACCGCCTTGAAGAGCGCCGTGCGCTCGGCGCACACGCTCAGCCCGTACGAGATGTTCTCTACGTTGCAGCCGGTGTAGATCTGGCCGTCGAGCGTGAGCACCGCCGCGCCCACCGGGTAGCGGGAGTAGGGGCAGTAGGCGTTCTCCGCCGCGTCGCGCGCGGCCTGGATGAGCAAGTCACGGACGGGCTTGCTGATGGGTACTTGAGGTTGCCGCTTCATAAGACTCCTCGATTAATTGTCACAAAAGAACACAAGGAACACAGAGAATTAAGATGGGGAAGCGGATGTTGTTGTTCCACCTGAAGGCCCGCCTTGCGCAAGCGGTGAGCCAAGGCGTTCTCATAGACTCTTCTCGAGGTGTTCATGGCCATGGTAGAGATGGATGGCATAGGCCGTCTCCCGTATCACATCGCACAATTCTTTAAGGGTCTTCATTTCCGGCACCTCCTTTGTGCTCGTTGTGTTCGTTTGTGGCTAATCTAACTCTCCTCCACCACGCGTTCGAGAATCAGCCGGCGGGCGAGGACGGGTTTCTGCGTCAGGCGCACCGCCGCCGCGGCCGCCGACACCAAGGACTGGGCCTTGGCCGCGTCCTGGGCCAGCAGGCGCATCAGCGGCTGGCCGGCCTCGACCGTCTCGCCCGCCTGCACGAGCCGGTCTGCGCCTGCCGCGGGATCGATCACGTCGGCGGTGGTCGTGCGTCCGCCGCCGAGCTGCAGCACCACGCGGCCGACCGCCTGCGCGTCCACAAAGGCCACCGTGCCAGCCGCCGGAGCGGGCACGGCCACCGCGGCCCCCGGCTGCGGCAGCCGCGCCGGATCGTCCGCGATCCGCACGTCGCCGCCGTGCGCGGCGACCATCCTGCGGAACACCGCCAGCGCGCGGCCGTCGTCGAGGCGCTGCGCCAGCGCGCGGCGCGCGGCTTCAAGATCGGGATGCACGCCGCCCAGCACGGTCATCAGCGCCGTCAGCTCCAGCGTCAGCAGGCGCGTGTCCGCCGGGCCGCCGCCCCGCAGGGTCTCGACGGCCTCGGCCACCTCCACCGCGTTGCCGACGGCGCGGCCGAGCGGCTGGTCCATATCGGTGATCAGCGCGCCGGTCTTGCGGCCGAGGGCCCGGCCCACCCGGCTCAGGCTCTGCGCTAGGGCGCGGGCGTCGTCGCGCGAGCGCATGAAGGCCGCGCCGCCGCACTTGACGTCAAACACCAGCGTCTCCGCGCCCTCGGCGAGCTTCTTGGACATGATGCTCGCCGTGATGAGCGGGATGCTCGGCACCGTGCCGGTCACGTCGCGCAGGGCGTAGAGCTTCTTGTCGGCGGGCGCGAGGCGCTCGGTCTGGCCGATGATCGAGCAGCCGACCTCGGCGACCACGCGCTTGAACGCCTCAACCGAGAGGCGCGTGTTGTAGCCGGGGATGGACTCCAGCTTGTCGAGCGTGCCTCCGGTGATGCCCAGCCCGCGCCCGGAGATCATGGGCACCGCGAGGCCGGCCGAGGCGGCCAGCGGCGCGATCATCAGCGAGAGCTTGTCGCCGATGCCGCCCGTCGAGTGCTTGTCGGCCGTCGGCCGCGGCCAGCCGTCGAACGACACGAGGTCGCCGGAGCGCATCATGGCGTCGGTCAGCGTCGCGGTCTCCTCCGGCGTCATGCCGCGAAAGTAGATCGCCATGGCCAGCGCGGACATCTGGTACTCCGGGATCGACCCCGCCGTAAAGCCCTCGATGAACGCGCGGATCTCGGCCTCGTCGAGCGTGCCGCCGTCGCGCTTCTTCTCAATCACCCATTGGGGAATCATCACCGGTTTTCGCATACGCCCTCCTTGGGCTTCTTCATCATACCGCATAACCCGCTGCCTGCGCAATTGCCAGGTGTTGTCCGTTGCCCGTTTCCTTGGTGTAGAGGTATTGACGCTGATGGCTGGAGCGTGTACGCTGTTGTCGTCGGTTGGGTGAACATGTATCCGGGGGTCGCATGCGTATGTCGATTGTGCGGGGAGGGTCAGTCATTCGAGTCGTCGTGCTTGCCGCTGTGTGGTGCTGCCCTGTCCGGGCGGCGCCGCCGCCGGTGCCGCCCGACCTCACGCAGAGCAACACCGTAGACCGCGCGCTCACCTACAATCTCGGAGCGACCGGCTTGCGCGGCTGGATCTATACCAAGGCCGCGACCTTCTTGGACAGCCAGCAGGGCCGGACGACGACCGCGAGCCGGCAGATCCTCGTGACGCACGTGGGCAAGGGGACGCCAGCGGACGGCGTCCTCAAGGTCGACGACGTGATCCTCGGCGTGGACGGCAAGCCCTTTGCTGACGACGCGCGCCAGTGTTTCGGCCGCGCCATCACCGAGGCGGAGAAGGCGTCGGGCCAAGGCCTGCTGAAGCTCTGGGTCTTCAGGAAGGGCAAGACGGCGAACGTCTCGCTGAAGCTGCGCGTCATGGGCTCGTACAGCGACTCCGCGCCGTACGACTGCCCCAAATCCAAGGCGGTCTTCGAAGACGCCTGCCGCGCGCTGGAGAAGGAGCCCCTCCGGGAGGACCTGTGGGGCGCGGTGAACGGGCTGGCGCTGCTGGCGACCGGCAAGCCGGAGCTTCTGCCCAAGGTGCAGGCGTGCGCCCGCGCCATGGCGCATGCGACGCCGAAGCTTGAGCCGAGGCGCGGCCTGGGGATGGTGGTCTGGGACTGGGGCTACAAAGGCCTGTTCCTCTGCGAGTACTATCTGCTCGCCGGCGACAAGGAGGTGCTGCCCGCGCTCCGCGAATACACCGTCGCGCTCGCCAAGGGGCAGAGCCTGTATGGCACCTTCGGGCACGGCCTCGCAGACCTGACGCCCGACGGCCAGCTGCACGGCTCGATCCCGCCGTACGGCCCGGTGAACCAGGCCGGGCT
>CAYLUN010000080.1:0-25195 GCA_964386865.1 uncultured Lentisphaeraceae bacterium
GTCGAAAGAGGTCAGACGCTTTTCGAGATCGCCCGCGGCTACGGCAAGAGTGTGGACGCGATCATGAAGGCCAACAAGATCACCAACGCGTCGGCCATCCGCGTCGGCCAGGTGCTCTTCATCCCAGATTGAGGTGAGCATGCGTTTTCCTGATGTCCGCCTGCGGCGGCTGCGCCGCACCGCGGCGATTCGGCGGCTGTTCGATGCGCCGCCGCCGCCGCCCTCGAAGTTCGTCTGGCCGGCCTTCGTGGTCGAGGGCGAGAACCGGCGCGAGCCGATCGCCTCCATGCCCGGCCAGTGCCGGCTGAGCGTGGACGAGCTGCTCCGCGCGCTGGAGCCCGTGGCGGAGCAGGGGGTCGGCGGCGTGCTGCTGTTCGGCCAGACCGAAGGCGCGAAGGACGCCGGCGGCAGCGGCGCGTTCGACGAGCGCGGGGTCGTGCAGCGCGCGATCCCGGCCGTCAAGCGCGCCTACCCGGGCCTGGTGGTGATGACGGACGTCTGCCTGTGCGCGTACACCTCGCACGGGCACTGCGGCCCGCTCGACCGGTGCGGCGCGGTGGACAACGACGCGGCGATCGGCCTGCTGGCGCGCGTGGCGGTGTCGCACGCCGCGGCGGGCGCGGACGTGGTGGCGCCCAGCGCGATGATGGACGGGCAGGTGGCGGCGATCCGCGCGGCGCTCGACGAGAGCGCGCTCGAGCAGACGCTGCTGATGGCCTACTCCACCAAGTTCGCCTCCTCCCTGTACGGGCCGTTCCGCGACGCGGAGAACTCCGCGCCCGGCACGGGCGACCGCAAGGGCTACCAGGCGTCGTGCGGGAACCTGCGGGCCGCGCTGCGCGAGTCGGACTTCGACGAGGACGAGGGAGCCGACATTCTGATGCTTAAGCCGGCCCTGTTCTACCTTGACGTGCTCGCCAAGCTGCGCGAGCGCACGGACCTGCCGGTGGCGGCCTACAACGTGAGCGGCGAGTACAGCATGCTGATCGCGGCCGCGGAGCGCGGCTGGGGCGATCTCGACGGCATGGCGCGGGAGTCGCTGCTGGCGCTCGACCGCGCGGGCGCGGACCTGCTGCTCTCGTACTGGGCCCCGCGCTACCGCGAGCTGTTCCGCCCGTGACGGAAAATCCGGCTGGCACCGGCCGCGCGATTCGCGTATACTGCACCCATCGTTATCGCTATGTCCGGGGGTGGGGACGCGTGAAGCCTGCGACCCGGCGTGTGACGTGTAGAAACCGCTTCCCTTTCCGGGAGCAACAGAGGAGCATTCCATGAGCAAGAAGAACATCGAAGGCGCCTACAAGCTGGCCTGCGAGCGCTATGCCGAGCTGGGCGTGGACGCGGGCGCCGCCCTGAAGAAGGTCCTTCGCATCCCGATTTCGCTTCACTGCTGGCAGGGCGACGACGTGCGCGGGTTCGAGAACCCGGACGGCGACCTGACGGGCGGCATCCAGGCGACGGGCAACTACCCGGGCCGCGCCCGCACGCCGGCCGAGCTGCGCGGCGACCTCGATTTCGTGTTCTCGCTGGTCGGCGGCTCTCACCGCGTGAACGTGCACGCGTGCTACGCGGAGTTTGAGAAGGGCAAGAAGGTCGACCGCGACGAGCTGCAGCCGGAGCACATGAAGAACTGGATCGCGTGGGCCAAGCGCAACCGCCTGGGCATGGACTTCAACCCCACGCTCTTCTCGCACCCGATGTTCAACGGCTTCTCGCTCTCCAGCCGCGATAAGAAGACCCGCAACTTTTGGATCAGGCACACGGCCGCCACGCGTCGCATCGCGGCGGCGATCGGCAAGGCGCTGGGCTCGCCCTGCGTCAACAACGTCTGGATCCCGGACAGCTACAAGGACATTCCCGCCGACCGCGAGACCCCGCGCAAGATCCTGAACGACGCCCTCGACGCCTGCTTCGCCGAGAAGCTGGACCCCAAGCTGATGCTCGACGCGGTGGAGTCCAAGCTGTTCGGCATCGGCGGCGAGAGCTACACGGTCGGCTCGCACGAGTTCTACATGGGCTACGCCGTGAAGAACCAGAAGGTGCTGACGCTCGACGCGGGGCACTTCCACCCGACCGAGACGATCTCCGACAAGCTCTCCTCCTGCATGCTGTTCGTGCCGGAGGTGCTGCTGCACGTCAGCCGCGGCGTGCGCTGGGACAGCGACCACGTGGTGATCGTGAACGACGACCTGATCGCGATCGCGCAGGAGCTGGTGCGCATCGACCAGTTCAAGCGGGTGCACATCGGCCTCGACTACTTCGACGCCAGCATCAACCGAATCGCGGCGTGGGTGATCGGCGTGCGGGCCATGCAGCGCGCGCTCCTGTACGCGATGCTCGAGCCGCTGAAGCTGATGCAGGGCGCCGAGGCGAGCGGCGACCTGACGTCGCGACTCGCGTGGACCGAGACGGCCAAGTCCATGCCGTTCGGGGCGATCTGGGACAAGCTCTGCGCCGACGAGGACGTGCCGCTCGAGACCGAGTGGCTCAAGGAAGTCAAGGCTTACGAGGCGAATGTGCTGGCGAAGCGGTGAGATACGACATGGATATTCTGCGGACAATCACGGAGCTGTCGCACGCCTTCGGCTCGGCCGAATACGTGCTGGCCGGGGGCGGAAACACCTCGTGCAAGACGGCTGAGACGCTGTGGATCAAGCCCTCGGGCACCACGCTCGGCGGCCTGACCATGGAGTCGTTCGTCGCCATGGACCGGGCGGCGCTGGGCCGGCTGTACGCGGCGGAGACGCCGTCTGAGCCAGCCGCCCGCGAGGAGCTGGTCAAGGACATGATGGCCGCCGCGGTGAGGCCGGAGACCCCGGGGCGCGCGTCGGTCGAGGCGCCGCTGCACGATTCGCTCTCGGCGGTGTTCGTGGTGCACACGCACCCTTCGGCCGTGAACGGGCTGACCTGCGCGCTGGGCGGCAAGGCCGCCGCGGCGCGGCTCTTCCCGGACGCGCTCTGGATGCCGTATGTGGATCCCGGCTACACGCTGTGCATGGCGGTCCGCCAGGCGATTCAGGCTTACAAGGCCGAGAAGGGCGCGGAGCCGCGGGTCCTGCTGCTGGAGAACCACGGCATCTTCGTCTGCGGCGACACGGCCGCGGAGATCCGCGCGACCTACTCGCACGTCATGGGCGAGCTGGCCCGCACGTATTCGGAGCTCAACGTGACGTCGCGCGTGCCCGCCGGAGAGGCGCCGTCCGACGCCCTAGTCGCCAAATGGCGCGGGGTGCTGGCGGAGGCGTACGGCGTGGACGCGTCGGCGGTCATTGCTACGGGGCGCTTCTGCGCGGCTGAGGGGCCCGTCTCGCCGGACCACATCGTCTACGCCAAGTCGTACCCGTTCGAGGGCGTGCTGACCGTGGAGAACCTGCGCGCGTTCAAGGCCGTGCGGGGCTATGCGCCGCGCGTGGTCGTGCTCGACCATGCGGTGCTGGGCGTCGGCACGAGCGAGAAGGCGGCGCGCCTGGCGCTGACGCTGGCGCTGGACGGCGCGGCCGTGAAGCGCCTCGCGCGGGCGTTCGGCGGGCTGCAGTACCTGAGCGACGACGCGCGGGGTTTCATCGAAAATTGGGAAGTCGAGTCGTACCGCGCCAAGCAGGCCTAGGCGGCCTGGGGCGCGGCGGAGGGGACGGCGATTCAGGAGCGGGCCGGTTCTCTGGGGAGAGAGCCGGCGCCGACTATGCTCATTGGGGGAGATGGAAGTGTATGGTGGCCGCAGGGAATAGCCTGCCCACGCGCCGGCGGCATGCGCTTGCGGCCGTCGCGGTGATGGTTTTGTGCCTGTCGGCTCCGACGGGCTGCATGACGCCCAGCCGGGCCGTCCGCGAAACGGACGAGACCGGCGCCCGTCTGGCGACCGCGTATTGGCAGCGGCAGACGGGGAGCACGAACGCCTTCGACGTGAGCCGGGCGTCGGACGCGCTGACGCTGCGCATCGCGCTTTTGGCTGCGGCGCGGGGCGAGCAGGGCGCGGTCTTCCCCGCTCTTCCTGAGGTGCCCCCGCTGTCGGTCTCCAACGGCGTCTTGACCCTTTCGCTGAAGCAGGCGATGTGCGTGGCGGCGCGGAACGACCGCGCGTACCAGAAGCACAAGGAAACGGTGTTCGCGTCGGCGCTCGACCTCGACTACCAGCAGTACCAGTTTGAAACCACCTTCAGCGGCCTGCTGCTGGCCACGCTTTCGGGCGACCCGTCGGTGGAGAAGGCGGCGGGCTCGGCTGAGTCAGGCGCCGCGCGCACGCTGTCCAACGGCTCCAAGATCGCGGCGAAGCTGGCGCTGGACGTGGCCAGCCTGCTGCGGGACGACTGGCGCTCGGTGGGGGTGTCGGGCGACCTGACCATGACGGTGCCCCTGCTGAGGGGGGCCGGGCGCGAGATCGTGCGCGAGCCGCTGACCCAAGCCGAGCGCGACCTCGCCGCGGCGATTCGGACGTTCGCGCGGTATCGGCAGACCTACGCGGTCGCCGTCGCCACCTCGTACCTCGGCGTGCTCGAGGCCACGCAGCGGATGAAGAACGCGCTGGAAAATGAGCGGCGCCTCGACAAGAACAACCGGTGGGCGGAAATGATGTTCGAGGCCGGGAGGATGCAGCGGATTCAGGTCGATCAGGCGCGCTCCGACCTGCTCTCCGCCGGAGAAAGCGTGATCGCGACGCGCAAGAGCTACGAAGCGAAGCTCGACGCCTTCAAGCTGACCGCCGGCCTGCCCCCGGAAGCGAAGATCGTGCTGGATGCCGGCGAGCTGGTGACGCTCGAGCAGCAGATGACGGAGCTGGCAACAGGCGCTGCGGGGCCGGGCGCGCACGCCCCTGACGAAGCCGAGGCGTGCCGGATCGCTCTGGCGGAGCGGCTCGACCTGGCGAACGCGCGCAGCCTCTTCGAAGACGCCACGCGGGCCGTGCGGATTGCGGAGGATGCGCTGCGCGCGGACGTGTCGCTGACGGGCAAGCTGAGCCTGGATCGCACGCGTGAGACGGACGGGGACGGCTTTGCCGGCTCTGAGGCGTGGAGCGCGGGTGTTCAGACCGACCTGCCGTGGAACCGGCGCAAAGAGCGAAACACGTTCAAGAAGAAGCTGCTCGCGCTCGAGCAGGCCAAGCGGACGCTGGAGGCTGAGGAAGACGCCGTCAAGCAGGCCGTTCGGAGCGGGCTGCGCAACGTCTTCGCCGCGCGCGCGTCGTTCATCAACCAGGGGCGGGCGATGCGGGTGTCGCTGCTGCGTGTGGAGAGCAACAACCTGTACCTCCAGTCCGGGCGCTCCTCCATGCGCGACGTGCTGGAAGCCGAGAGCTCTCTGCTGACCGCGCGGAACGCCCTGTGTTCGGCAATGATCCTGTGGCGCGTCAGCGAGCTGGAGCTGCGGCGTGACATGGGGGTGCTCCGCATATCCGAAGCGGGGCTGTGGCACAGGGCGGACGGAGAGAATCATGATTAAGAAGAAACCCTCGCATAAGAAATGGATCGCTGCGGGCATCGTCGGGCTGGTGCTGGTCGCGGCCTTTATCGGTTTGCGGAGCCGGACGAAGAGCGAGGAGCCCGTGCCGGTCTTCCCCGTTCAGGAGGGGCCTCTGACGATCTCGGTGACGTCGGGCGGCTCGATTCAGAGCCGCGACAAGGTGGTCATCGCGAGCGAGCTGGAAGGCAACAACACGGTGATCTGGGTGATCGACGAGGGAACCAACGTGCAGTCCGGCGACCTGCTGCTGGAGTTCGACGCCAGCGAGCTGATCGACAAGCGCAACGACCAGGAGATCGTGGTGGCGAACGCGGATGCGAACCTGGTGGTCGCGCGGGAGAAGCTTGGCATCACGGAGGGGGACTGCGAGGCGGCCACGCTCGACCGCGAGGTGGACCTGATGCTGGCCAAGATGGCGCTGGAGAAGTACATCGAGGGCGACTACCCCCAGCAGCTGCGGCAAAACGAGGCCGACATCGCGCTGGCGGATGAGGATGTTCAGCGCTCGGCCGAGAAGCTCGAGTGGTCGAAGCGCCTGGCCAAGGAGGGGTTTCTGACCCGCACGGAGCTCCAGGCGGATGAGCTGGCCCTGACGCGCAAGCAGATCGACCTCGAGATGGCAAACACGAAGCTAAACGTGCTGACGAACTACATGGTGCTGCAGCAGCGGTCGACGCTGGACAGCGCGCTGCGGCGCGCGGAGCGTGCGATGGCGCGGACGGACTGGATGAACAAGTCGACGCTCCGGCAGGTCGAGTCCGAGCTGCGTGCGCGGGAGCGCGAGCTGAACCGGGCTACGAACCGGCTCGCCGAGCTGACGTTTCAGATATCGAAGAGCAAGATTTACGCGCCGACGAACGGCATCGTCCTCTACACCTCGACGGTTCTGATCTCGCGCCGGCAGTGGTGGATCAAGCCGCTGGCGGTGGGGGCGGCGGCGGTCGAGCGGCAGGAGCTGATCTACATTCCCATCGAATCGGGCATGGTGGTGGAGGTGATGATCCCCGAGGCCAGCCTGAACAAGATCGACAACGGCATGCCGGCGCGGGTCAAGATCGACGCGTTTCCCGGGCGCACGTTTGAGGGGCGGCTCGTCAAGATCGGCATCTTGCCCGACGGCCAGAGCTCGCAGCTCAATCCGGACCTGAAGCTGTACAAGTGCGAGATCGAGTGCGACTTCAAGGACACGGTGATCCGGCCTGGCATGAGCTGCGATGTGGAGCTGGTAAAGGAAGACCACGAGCGGGTGCTGTTCGTGCCGGTGCAGTGCGTGGTGCGCGTCGGCGGAGCCCCGCGGGTCTACGTCAAGCGCGACGGCAAATGGGAGCCGCGCGCCGTCCGAGTGGGCATGGACAACAACCGGATGATCCATATTCTGGAGGGCGTCCGAGCGGGCGAGGATGTCATGCTGGCGCCGCCGGTGAAGGAGCAGCGCGAGTCCGCCCGCGAGCGCCCTGCGGGCAAGGGCGGGCCCGCCGGTGCGGGCGTCAGCCCCGCCGACGCGGGCGCGGTCCGCAAGGTTTCCGCGCCGGTTCCGAAAGACCGGAAGCCCGGCGCCGCTCCCAAGCGGCCCGCTGAGCGCAAAGGGGGGGCCGCGCCCACATGAGCGGCCGCGCGACAGAGGCCCCCCGCCCAAGCTCGGACGAGGTCGTCCGGCTGGACGACGTGACGCGCCATTACCTCGTGGGCGACGAGACGGTGCGCGCGCTGGACGGGGTGTCGTTCTCGATCAAAAGGGGCTCGTACTGGGCGATCATGGGGCCGAGCGGGTCGGGCAAGAGCACGATGCTGAACATCCTCGGGTGCCTGGACCGGCCCTCCTCGGGCGCCTACTGGCTGAACGGGGACAACGTCGCGGAGATGGACGACAACGAGCTGAGCGACCACCGGCTGCACAACCTGGGCTTCATCTTCCAGAGCTTCCATCTGATCCCGCAGCTCACGGTCTGCGAGAACATTGAGGTGCCGCTGCTCTACCTCGGGCTGTCCCAGTCGGATCGGAAGCGCAAGGCGGAGGGCCTGGCCGAGCGCGTGGGCATGGAGCACCGCCTTCGCCACCTGCCCTCAGAGCTGTCGGGCGGGCAGCGGCAGCGCGTGGCCGTGGCCCGCGCGCTGGCGAACGACCCCGCCGTCCTGCTGGCCGACGAGCCGACCGGCAACTTGGACAGCACGACGAGCGTGCAGATCATGGGGCTTTTTCAGGAGTTGTACGAGCAGGGCAAGACGGTCATCGTCGTGACGCATGAGCCGGACATCGCGACCTACGCGAAGGTGAGCGTCGTGCTGAAGGACGGGCGCGTGCTGTCGATACGCGGGGAGGGCGTATGAACGCGCTCCTCAACGTGTGGCCGTTTGTCCGGCTGGGGCTGTCAGACGTGTGGCGTCACAAGACGCGCTCGCTCCTGACGATGCTCGGGATGGTGTTCGGCGTCGGCAGCGTGATCGCCATGCTCGCGGTCGGCGAGGGGGCCAGCCAGCAGGCGATGGACGCGATCAAGCGGCTGGGCAGCCAGAACATCATGGTGATGTCGGTCAAGCCGACCTCGGAGGACGGGGGCAGCACGGGCAGCCAGCGCGGCCGGCTGGCCGTGTACGGCCTGCTCTACGAGGACGAGACGCGCATCCGCGAGACGGTTCCGGGAGTCGTGCTGACGGTGCCCGCGCGCATGACGCGGCGCAACGCGCGGCTGGGCGAGCGGCAGCTCGAGCTGCGCGTGGTTGAGACGATTCCCTCCTGGTTCGATGTGGTGCAGCGGCCCGTTTTGGCCGGCCGCGTGCTGACGCAGCACGACATGCAGACGTGCGCGAACGTGTGCGTCCTGACCGAGCACGGGGTGAGGCGCCTGCTGGCCGGGGAGGAGATGATCGGGCAGCGCATCCGCATCTCGTCCGCCATCTTCGAGGTGGCGGGCATCGTCAAGAATGAGACGGGCGGCACCATACGCGCGCCGGACAGCGAGGCGGACGCCTACATCCCGCTGTCGACCGGCACCCGGCAGTTCGGCGAGGCCAACATCCGGTATTCGGCCGGCGGAATGGAGGGCGAGCGCGTCGAGCTGAGCCAGATCATCGTGAAGATGTTCTGCACAGACGCCGTCGAGCCAGCAAGCAAGGCCATCGAGGCGGTGCTGGCGCGCTTCCACAAGAAGACCGACTACAAGATTGACGTGCCGCTGACGCTGCTGCGCGAGGCGGAGCGGACCAAGCGCACCTACAATATCGTTCTGGGCGCGATCGCGGGCATCAGCCTGCTGGTGGGCGGGATCGGCATCATGAACATCATGCTCGCCTCCGTCACCGAGCGGACGAAGGAGATCGGCATCCGCCGGGCGATCGGCGCTCGCCGCAGCCGGATTGTGGTGCAGTTCCTCATCAACACCTGCGTGCTGTCGATCGGCGGCGGCGTGCTCGGCTTGCTGCTGGGCGTGGCCATCCCCCTGCTGATCACCTCGACCACGGGCATGCCCACGGTCATCCGGCCCTACAGCCTGGTGCTGGCCTTCGGCATCAGCGTGGCCATTGGCATCGTGTTCGGCCTCTACCCGGCCATGCGTGCGGCAGCGCTCGATCCGATCGAGGCGCTGCGGCACGAGTGACCCTCCAAAAACGGGGTTGACGGGGCTAGTCGAATATGGCAATGTCTCTGCATGGAATCTGCACGTATGCATGCGAGTCGTGAAACTCCCAGTCAAGCGCGTCCGCAGACGTGTGTATACGTGGTGGACGACGACGCCGCGGTGCGGCGCGGCATTGAGCGGCTGCTTCGCGCGTCGGGCCATGCCTGCCGCGTATTTGAGAGCGCCAAGACCTACCTCGACAGCGCGCTCGAGCCCTGCGACGCGGCCTGCCTGATATTGGACATCCGCATGCCGGAGATCACCGGCACCGAGCTTCAGGCCCGCTTGCCGGGCACGGTTCACGACGTGCCGATCGTGTTCGTGACCGGTCACAGGGACATCCCGACCTGCGTCAAAGCGCTGAAGGCTGGCGCGGTGAGCTTTCTGACGAAGCCCTTCGACGAGGCGAGCCTGCTGGGCGCCGTCGGCGAGGCCCTGCAGCGCGCCCTCGACACCGCGCAGGAGCGCGCGAACGTGGTGAGCACGTACACGCGGTTTGTTTTGCTCAGCCAGCGCGAGCGGGACGTTTTCCACTGCGTCGTGCGCGGCCTGCTGAACAAGCAGATCGCAGCGGAGCTGGGCATCGCGGAGAAGACGGTCAAGGTGCACCGCGCCCGCGTGATGGACAAGATGGGGGCCGAGTCGGTGGCGGATCTCGTGCGGCAGTCGGCCTTGCTCTCGCCCGCGCTTGTGGCGGGACGGGAGAGCCCGCATGCCTGAGTGGCCGAAAGAGGCCGACTGGGTGACCTCGCGGTTGGACGAAGTATTCTGGCGCGGGCTCTTCGACATCCACCTCGACCCGCTGGCCTTTATCGACGCCGACTACCGGATCATCCGCGCCAACCTCGCGCTTGCCGACGCGCTGGGGAGCCGGGCTGAGGAGCTGGTCGGGCGCCTGTGCTACGAGGTGCTGAACGGCGACATGTGCTCGGCGGACGCCTGCCCGCACGTGCACTTGCTGCGGGACGGCTGCCCGCACGCGAGCGAGCTCGACCTCAAGCGCTTGGGCGGTTGCTTCTGGGTGTCGGTGACGCCCGTCTTCGACGACTCGGGCCTGCTGCTGGGCTGCCTGCACATCGCCCGCAACGTCACCGCCTACAAGACGCTGGAGGCCGAGCTGCGCGCGGCTCGCGACGAAGTTGAGGCGCGGGCCGAAGCGCGCTCGCGCGAGCTCAAGGAGCACCTGCAGTTCGAGCGGCTTCTGGTTTCCTTGGCGCTGGGGTTGAGCGGCTCGGTGTCGGATGCGGAGCTGAAGGCGCCCATTCAGACCGCGGTTGCCGAGATCGGCACGACGGGCGGGTTCGGCCGCTGCGTCTTCTGGAAGGTGACGGGCGACCGCGCGCTCGCGCTGGCCCGCTATGACGAGGACTCCCACCGGCTGCCGCCGGCGCCCGATGAGGCGACTCGCGAGACGGAGGGCAGCTTGTTCTCGGCCGTGGCGAGCGCGGGCGTCGTGGAAACGAGGGACGGCGACGTCGAGCGGTGCGCCGTGGGCCTCCCCCCGCTGTGGGCGGGCGACACGGCCTACGCGCTGTTGGCCGTGCGGCGGACGTCGCATGCCTCGACTCGGCTGGCGCTCTCCGGCGAGCGCCTGCGCCTGCTGTGCCAGGTGATGGGCGACGCCCTCCGGCGCCAGGCGGGCGCTTTCGAGGCCCAGCGGCTGCGCGAGGAGCAGACGCGGCTGGATCAGATGTCGCGGCTGGCCCAGCTCTCGGCGGCTCTGGCGCACGAGCTCAACCAGCCGCTGGCGGCGACGCTGTGCAACGCGCAGGCCGCCGCGCGGCTTCTGGAGGAGTCGCCTCCGGACGTCGCCGAAGTGCGCTCGGCGTTGGACGACATCATGGCGAGCGCCCGCCGGGCAGGCGACGTGATGCGGCACACGCGCGCGCTCTTCAAGGGCGGCCAGCAGTCCCGCCAGCCGCTGAACCCCCAGGTTCTGGTCGACGCCGTCCTCAAGCTGCTGAGGGACGAGATCGCCCTCGGCGGGGCCGAGGTGGTTGGGCTGTGCGACGGCGAGGCGCCCTCGATCTTGGCGGACGTCGTCCAGCTACAGCAGGTGCTGGTCAACCTGATCAAGAACGCGCTGGACGCCGTCAAGTCGATGCCCGAGGGCGCCCGACGCATCACGGTCGCGGTGGAGCCGGCGGCGGACGGCAAGGTCTCGCTCACCGTGACGGACACCGGAAAAGGCGTTCCGGCAGGTGAGGAGGAGGCGATCTTCGCTCCCTTCCGGTCGAGCAAGTCGGACGGCATGGGCATGGGGCTGCCGATCTGCCGGCAGATCATCACGCAGCACGGCGGCACCATCGCCGCCCAGCGCCTCGAGGGCGGGGGTACGCGCCTGACCGTGACCCTTCCCAGCCTTCCCGGTTGATTGCGCTCGCAACCTCGCGCCCAGGCAAAGCGCCGACAACGGCTTTGACTATTTATCGCCTGCATTTTATATGAGTTTGCTCCTTATGGGACTTTAGTCCAGTAGCGGGCACGGCGCGCTATTTTATACACTACGCTTAGAACGAGACGTGTGTTGGCTATTCAGGATAAGGAACATTGTAGCATGAATGCGATAAATCGTTGGCGGCAGGTGAGGGGGGCGTCTCTCGGAGTTCTCGTGGTTGCGTGGTTGGCTGCTCGCTGCGCGCTGGGCGCGACGCCGAGCCAGACGTTCTATGTCCCCTTTCCAGAGGCGGACGCCTTTGCCGCCCTGACGGCGGTCCAGCCAGGCGACCCCCCCAACAACATTCCCATACCGGTCAACCCGATGTACACGGCCATCTCCATCGCGGCCATCGCGGACGGGACGGTCATCTATTACGACCAGTGGGAGGACGGCTACGAGCAGGGACACGATTATGCCGCGCCGCAGCAAGCCACCACTAAGATTTGGGGTGACGGCAACACCGCCAACGGCTTCCCGCCGGGACTTCCCAGTGACCTGATCAACGCCGGTACGGTCATCCTGCTCACCAACAACGTCGTTACGACCTCGCCGCTGACGATCGACTACGACGCCCGCGACAAAATTGCCGCCACGCGTACGATTTCGGTGACCCGCACCTACTGGGCCGCGGGCTCCTCCACGCTCTTCGCCGGCTGTGTGGAAACCTTTGACACCGGCATGTGGGGCACGGAGTACCGCGCCCCGATCGGGCAGAACCTTGCGGATACGACCGACAGTCAGATGTTCGAATACACGGCGTTTTCGATCTCGGCGGCCAGGGACAACACGACCGTCCAGATAGACGCGGACAACAATGGCTCCTTCGAAGCGACGGTGGTGCTGAACGAGGGCCAAACCCATTTCATTAGCGGTGTCTACGTCGGCGGCCGGGTGCTGGCCGACAAGCCGGTGCAGGTGGTCCTTTTCTCTGGCGACGTCGGTTCGAACTACGAGAGCCGCGACTCCAGCCTCCTGCCGGTCAGCCGCTGGGGCAGCAATTACTATTCGCCCGTCTCGACACCCAGTGTCAGAGGCACACGCGTCTGGCTCTACAACCCCGGCACCTCGGCGATCACGGTCACCAACAATTCCCGCGTGGGCACAGGAATCCTCTCCGGCGGTTCGATCAGAGTGGCGGCCGGCTCCGTGACCAACGTGACGCTGACCGAAAATGCGGCCTACCGCTTCTTCACCGCCAGCGGCAGCCCCTTCTACGCCTACTCGACCTCCGACTCGACCGACACTGACCCTGCTAATAATCAGGCCTTTGACTGGAGCTTCACGCTGATCCCGCAGCAGCTGCTCTCGCCGCAGGTGATTGTCGGCTTGGGCATCGGCCGCGACCCCACTTCGGCAGTCAACATGAACGAGAACGGCAACCCCATCTGGGTCACGCCGGTCGGCAACGGCAGCACGTCGGTCGTCGTCTACGTCGATTATGACGGTGACAACGTCGGCAGCTTATCCGACCCATACGGCAACAAATACGACTACAGCACCAATCTGGTCGAACTCCAGCAGGCCAAGCTCTACGACCCGGATGGCGACCAAACCGCCATGCTGGTCTATGTGCTATCGACCAATGTCTCGCTCGCCGTGGCGTGGGGTCAGGATCCGCTGAAGGCCAGCACCGGCGCACCCGGCCTCGATGTCGGCACCTCCATCCCGCCGGTGGAGGTGATCGACACCGCGAAAAATCTAACGGTGGTTAGCGACAGCGATGAAGACGGGCAGCTCGGCCCTGGCGAGCGCGCCCGGTACACGATCCGTGCGGGCAATGCCGGACGCGCACCCATTCCTGCCGACTTTATCGTGAAGGACGCTTTGCCCACCAATACCACCTACGTCGCAGGCAGCACGTATTACCGCACCAGCACCAACGGGACTTGGATTGGCGTAACCGACGATGGCAGCGGCACGGCCTTTCCGCTTGACGTGAACGGTCTCCGCATCCAGTCCATTCTTCCGGTGAAGGGCACGTTCGAAGTGCGCTTTGATGTGGACGTGGTCAGCTACTCAAACCTCACCGCCGGAGCCGTCTCGATCGTCAACACCGGCACCGTGCATTCCGTGGTCTACAACCGCACACTGAACTTTTACAACGAGTACGAACTGCATGGCAGCCTCGGCGACCGGGTTTGGAACGACGCGGACAACGACGGCGTGCAGGACGTGGGCGAGACCGGCATCAACGGCGTCATCGTGTACCTCGACGCGAACACCAACGGCGTGCGCGACGCCGGCGAGCCTTACGACACCACGTCGGGCGACGGCGACTACCTGCTCACGGGAACCTACATCGAGGCGGGCACCCACCGCGTGCGGGTCGACCGTTCCACACTGTCGAGCAACTATGTGGCCACCCATGACTTAGACGGAATCGGAACGGTGGATGCTGCGAGCGTGGCGCTGGCGGGCGGACAGGACCGGGTGGACGTAGATTTCGGCTACCGTCTCCCTGCCCGGCTGGGCGATTTCGTCTGGGTGGACGCCAACGGCAACGGCCAGCAGGACGGCGGCGAAACCGGGCTCTCCAATGTGGTTGTGCGCCTGTACACCAATAATGTGGTGATGGCGACGGTGACCAGTACGGTTTCCGGCGCCTATGCGTTCACGAACCTTGTTGCCGGCACCTACACGGTCGGGTTCACGCCACCCTCCGGATACCTCTTCACGTCCTCGAATGCGGGCGGTAACGACGCAATCGACAGCGACCCGCTCACCGGGACGAACCGCACGGCGGCCGTGACGCTGGTCAGCGGCCAGACCGACAACACCGTCGACGCCGGCTTCTACCAGCCCGCGACCATCGGCGACTTCGTTTGGGCCGACGCCAACGGCAATGGCCAGCAGGACGGTGGAGAGACCGGTATCAACGGTGTGACGGTGACGCTCTTCCGGCCGGGCTACGGCCCGGATGGCACCCCGGGCAACGCGGATGACGCGGCCGCCGTAGCGAGCCAGACGACCCCGGCGAGCGGCGCCTACGGCTTCACCAACCTGCCGCCCGGAACGTACCAGGTCGGCTTCGGGACGGCGGCCGGCTACTACCGGACGGCGGCCGACCAGGGGAGCGACACGACAGACAGTGACGCGAATGTGGGCACCGGACTGACAACCGCTTTCGCCGTGAGTTCCGGGCAGACGATCACGACGATCGACGCCGGCTACCAGGCGGTGGCGGTGGGCGATTTCGTCTGGACGGACGCTGACGCCGATGGCGTGCAGGACGCGGGCGAGCCGGGTATCGCCGGCGTTCAGGTTCAGCTGTATACGGCGGCCGGCGCCCCTTACCAGATCCGCACGGCGCTCGGAACGTTCGCTGACAACTTCGACCCCTCCGGCGGTTTGACCAACAGCGACGGCACGCTGGTGTGGGCGGCCGACTGGACGGCGGCGAACGGGGCGACGGTGGTTGTGAACACGGGTTCGGACTACGAGATTCAGATCGCCGATACCGCGAACAGCACGCTGACGCGCAGTTTCACGGCGCCGTCCGGAACCGCCCGGTTGACGATCAGCTTCGACTACCGCTCCGGCGCGGGCAACGACACGGTTCAGGCGCAGTGGTCGTCAAACGGCACGGATTGGGTCATGCTGGCGAGTTACAGCACGGCGCCCGGCAGCAGCGGAACCACGAACGTCACCGTCGCGACCACGGCCGGCACGCGCTACGTACGCTTCACCAAGACGGCGCAGGGTGGCGCTGGCGGTTCGGCTGAGTATATGTACTTCGACAACGTCAGCATCCTCGCCGAGAGCGCCCCGGCCGCCGTGACCGCGACGACGGACGCCTACGGGTACTACCTGTTCGGCCCCTCGGCCGGCTTGCTCAGCGGCACCAACTACCAGCTGCGCGTCGCCACCAACCAGACGGCGCTGGCCGGACTGGCCTTGACAGGGCAGAACGCCGGCGGCAACGACGCGACGGACTCGGACGCGACCTTGGCCACGGCCGTCGGCTTCGCCACGCTCGCCTTCACGGCGCCCGCGGCAGGCGGCAGCGACCAGACGCTGGACTTCGGCTTCAAGGGCACGGCCTCGTTCGGCGACCTCGTCTGGACGGACCTCGACGGCGACGGCTCGCAGGACGCCTTCGAGACGGGAATCCCCGGCGTGCGCGTCTATGTGGACAGCAACGGCAGCGGCACGTATGATGCGGGGGAGCCCGCGGCCACGACCACCGCCGCCGGCACTTACCTCATCACCAATCTGGTCGCCGGCACCTACGCGGCGCGCGTGGACACGTCTACGCTGCCGGCCGGCCTGGCACAGACCTACGACCTGAACGGCGCGCTCGATCACGCGGCCAGCGTGACGCTGACCTCCGGCCAGGCGCGGACGGATGTCGACTTCGGCTACCGCGCAACCGCAGTGTACGCGATCCGGGGCCAGGTGCGCGACGACTACGACCTCGACGGAACCTTCAGCGATCCTGACAAGCCGGTGGGCGGCGTGCTGGTGTCGCTCTACTCCGACCCGAACGGCGACGGCACCAACACCGACGGCGTTGTGCTCGGCACGGTCCGGACCTCGCCAGACGGACGTTACGCCTTCACCAACGTCATGAGCGGTGCTTATGTGGTGGTCGAAAATGACCCGACCTATTCGGTCAGCACAGCCGACACCGTGGCGGCCAACGACAACCGCATCCCCGTGGTGATCGTCAGTTCAGACAGCGTCGGCAACGACTTCCTCGACGCGGTCGACCCGTCGGGCTATATCTACGACGTGGCCGACGGGCGCATCGTTCCCGGCGGCAGGATCGAGGTCAGCGGCCCCGGAGCCCTGGTCCTGATGGACGGCAGCAGCGGCCAGTACATGTTCATCTCCACGAACGACGCGACGTCCACCTTCACCATTGCGGTGACGCCGCCGCCCGGCTACATCATCGACCCGACGCGCCCGGCGCAGCCCGGCAGTTTCGACCCGACGGGCGGCGCGAACCCGACCGTGCTGGGCAGCTACGAGAGCGCGGCCACCCCGGGCTACCTGGTCAACTATGGCGCGGCCTCGAACACGTATTACTACTCGTTCACGCTGACCCCCGGCGACCCGCCGGTGATCAACAACAACTTCCCGCTGGTCAAGACGGTCACGGTCGGCGACCGGGTGTGGCTGGACGACGACGGCGACGGCGCGCAGGACGCGGGTGAGCCTGGCGTGACCAACGTGACGGTGCGTCTGTTGAACGCGGCCAGCAGCGTGGTCGCCACGACGGTCACCGACGCGGGCGGACTCTACGTCTTCACGAACCTGCCGCCCGCCAGCTACCGCGTGGAATTCGCCCCTGTGACGGAGTACCGCCTGACGGTTCGCGACTCCGCCGCCGCGACCGACGCGGCGGACAGCGACGCCGACGCGTTGACCGGGCGCACGGACTTGACGGCCGTCGCGGCGGGCGCGACCAACCTCACGCTGGACGCGGGCTTGTACGTGCCGGCGAGGGTGTTCGGCCACCTGTTCGTGGACAAGGACGGCGACCTGATCCGCGACACGGGCGACTCCTCGATCACTAATGCGTTAGTGCGTTTGGTTGTGGGCGGGGTGACGGTGGCTTCGACCAACACGGACGCGGTCGGCTACTACTTCTTCGGCGACGTGCCGGCCGGCACGGTCTCGATTTTTGTCTCGCGCGCCTCGGCGACGCTGATCGATGTGCCGACGGCTGACCCGGCGCTGAGCGATGTGCGGCGCAACCGCGGTCTGCCGCTTCCGAGCGAGGAGGCCTATATCGCCCATCCGGTGACCTCGGGCTACGGCGTGCTCGCCTCCAGGCCCGGCGAGCCGCTGAACTTCGGTTTCGCCTCATACCCGCTCTCGACGGCACTGGACGTGAGCCTGTACGCCACCGGCGACGGCGGGGTGATGATCGAGCTGTGGACCGTGAACGAGGCCGGGCAGGGCGACATCGTAATCTACGCGTGGATCGACAACGCATGGGCCGAGGTCGGCCGCGTGCCGGGTGACCAGGTGAGGGGCGACGGCTCGAACCGGTACACCGTCTTGGCCAGCGGCCTGACGCCGGGCGCCTCCTACAACCTCAAAATCATCGACGAAGTCGGCCACGTGCACGAGTCCGGCGGGCCGCTGGCGGTCCGTGCGATCCGTATGGAGGCCGTGCGTCTGAACATGCAGACGCTGTCGGTCTCCTTCCGCACCGAGGAGGGCCGCCGCTACACCGTGATGGTCAGCACGGACCTCGTGACGTGGGCGCCCGAGTACGTGAGTTTTCCGACAGTCACGGGATGGTCGGAGTACACGGACGAGCCCTTCACGGCCCGCGGCCCTCGCACCGAGGTTCTTGTGCCGGTGAACGGCCGCGCAAAAGCCTTCTTCAAGGCCGTCATGGTACAGGAGTGACGGGTGTACACATAGAAGCGGTACCCCGCCGCTTCTACGCACTTGGCTGCCGCCTGCGACTACCGCGACTTCTCACTTTCTGATCTCGACTGGGATTGTTCTGCTTTTCCAGGGTCGTTCATATTTCGTTTAATGCAGGCAATCGGATGAGTCGGATGGCAGGCTTTCTGGCGTAAGACTTTGGTCGCATAGAGCGAATAGTCCAACCCGGTTATAGTTTATTCCCCTGATTTACATTTTTTGCCTTCGCCAGTGTCAATCAGATGCAAGAGGGGGGTGACTATGAATGTTCGATCCAAATGGACAACCGGTCTAATAAGTGGCATGGTTGGAGTGTTTATCTTCTTGTTTGCGGGCCTTGGTACGCTATGGGCAGGCCCCGCGATCACGCGCAGTTACTACCTCCCGATCACGGAGGATGAGGCCCACCTGCATTATGCCAGCCTGAATCTGACACCAGGCTACGACGATTACATCGTCAACGTGATCTCGATTTCGCCTGCGGTTTCTAATACGGTTGTCTACTACGACCAGTGGGAGGATGGCTTCGAGGTCGACTTGGCGAACCCCGTCCAAGCCACGACGCAGATCTGGGGCGATAACAATCCGGCCAACGGTATACCCCCCGGCTTCGCGAGCGACCTCGTCAACGCGGGGCAGGCTCTCGTTGTGATCTCCACCAATGCCCAACCGCATGTGACCGGCACGTTCTACTATGACGGCGGAGACAAGCTGGGTGCCAGTAAGCCCATCTCGGTGAGCATGGTGCTCTGGCCGGTCTTCCATGATGAAACGGGCGACGGCGTGGATTTGGCGGAAGGCATTTCCGTTTTGGACACGACCCGCTTCGGCACGGAGTTCTACGCGCCCCTCGGTACGGATCTTTCACCCGCCAACATGTTCGAATCGGTGCGCTTCAATATCATGGCCTCGAAGGACGGCACGGTGGTGAGCGTGGACCGTGACGGGAACGGCACCGTGGATGTGACCCGGACGCTTGCCGAGGGCGAAGGCTGGTCGGACGGTCCGATCGTGGCCGGCGGCAAGGTAACCGCGACCCAGCCGGTTCAGGTCCATATTATGACTGGCGATATCGACGCGAAATACGCCAACCGCTGGGCCACGCTCTATCCGACAAGCCTCTGGAGCGCCGACCACTATTCGCCGGTCGGACTGGTGAATGCCGCTTACCCGGTGTACGTCTATCTGTTCAACAAAGAGACGAACGCCCTCGCGGTCTCATACCTGACCAGCTCCAGCTATGGGACGGTCACGGTGCCCGCCAAAGGGGTTTACCGGCACACGGTGGCGACCGACACGGGCACACGTTTCTACGCCGCCAACGGGACCACCTTCCAGGCTGTGATGACCCACGACACGGACACAGGTTTCGACTGGAGCGCGACGCTGATTCCCGGCAGCCTGCTGAGCACGGTCACGAGCGTGAGTTTCGGCCCCGGTGCGGAGTATGGCACCGTCAACGGCAGTCCCATCTGGGTGACCGCGACCCGCGCCACGACGATCTACGCCGACTTTGACGGCAACCCCGCCACCGGGGCGCTCACCGACCCCCAGGGCGGCAAGTACGACGCGGCCTTCTCGGTGGTGGCGCTGCAGTCGACCCGCGTCCGCGACACGGTCGACAACGATCAGACCGGCATGCGGCTCTACACCCTCGACGGCATTCAGATTGTGTCCATGTGGGGCGAGGAGCCCGACCCGGCCCGAGGCGGCCGACCCTTCATCGATGCCGGCACCTCCATCATCCCCATCAGCGGCGTGACGGTCGGCGACTTCGTCTGGGACGACCGCGATGCCGACGGCGTGCAGGACTCGAGCGAACCCGGTCTTTCCGGCGTGCAGGTGCAGGTCTATACCTCCGGCGGCGCGCCCTTCCAGCCCCGCAGGCAACTCGGCGTCTTTGCCGACAGTTTCGACCAGACCACCACGGCCCACTTGGACGGTTCGGTCGGAACGTTAGCCTGGACCGGCCCCTGGACGGTGACCGCCAATGCCAGTGTGCCGTTGATCTCCGGTTCTGACTATGAGGTCCGCATCGCGGACGATCTCAACAGCGCGCTGACGCGCGGCTTTGTGGTGCCTGCTGGCACCGACCGGCTTACGATCAGCTATGACTTCCGCCCGTCCGGCGCCGGCGACGACACGGTCAAGGCGCAGGTCTTGACCAACGGCACCACATGGGTCGATCTCGCGACCTACGTAACCGGGCCGGGCACCACCAGCGGAACCGCGACCAATACGGTCGTCGTCACGCCGGGAACAAACTACATTCGTTTCGCCAAGACGGCGCTGGGCGCCGGCGTCAGCACGGTCGAATACATGTACTTCGATAACGTCAGTATCCTGGCGGAGACCGCCTCGGTCAACCTGATCTCGACGACCGACAGCAACGGCTACTACGCCTTCGATTCGGCGTCCGGGCTCATCCCCGGCACGGCCTACCAGTTGCGCGTGGACACCAACCAGACGTCGCTGGCCGGCTTTGGGCTGACCGGGCAGGATCTCGGGGGCAACGATGCGGCGGACTCGGACGCCAGCCTGACGAACACGGCCGGCTTCGCCACCATCCCGTTCACGGCCCCTTCGCTTCTTGGCTCCAATCAGACGTTGGACTTCGGTTTCCTCCAAGCTGGACTTGGCGACTTTGTCTGGAACGACGCCAACTTCAACGGCCAGCAAGACGCCGGCGAGGCGGGCTTGAACGGCGTGACCGTCAACCTCTATCGCCCAGGGTACGGCCCGGACGGCATCGCCGGCAATGGCGATGACACGAACGCTGTGGCCACCACGGTCACGGCGGGGGGAGGAGCCTACCGGTTTACCAATCTGCCGTCCGGCGGCTACGCGGTGGAGTTCGCCCCGCTGGCCAACTTCGCGCGCACCACGGCCAACAGCGGCGCGGATGGCACCGACAGCGACGCGGACGCCACCACCGGACGGACCGCGACGGTCACCCTGACCGCCGGACAGTCCAATACGACGCTCGACGCCGGCTACTACGTTCCGCCGCCTGCGCTCGGCGACTTTGTTTGGTTCGACGAGAACGCCAATGGCCAGCAAGACGGCGGCGAGCCCGGCTTGAACGGCGTGACCGTGCAGCTTTTCCGGCCTGGCGTTGGCCCCGACGGCGTCCCCGGCAATGGGGACGACGTAGCCGTCGTCGCCACGACCGTGACCTCCGGCGCGGGCGCGGGCGCCGGATTCTACAGTTTCACCGGCATCTCGACCGGCGCCTACCAGCTCGTGTTCGGCCCCTTGGCCGGCTACCATCGCAGTCCGGCCAACCAAGGCGCGGACGCCACCGACAGCGACGCGGACTCGGCCACGGGCCGGACAGCCACCGTGACCGTGCTGGCGGGCCAGTACGTCAACACCGTCGATGCCGGCTACAACAACCTCGGGGTCGGCGACTTCATCTGGAAGGATCTCGATGCCGACGGCGTGCAGGACACGAACGAGCCCGGACTCACCGGCGTAGTGGTACGGGCCTACACCAGCGGCGGGACGCCTTATCAGATCCGCACGACGCTCGGCAACTTCGCGGACAACTTCGATCCGTCCGGCGGAGTTAACGGCAACGACGGCACGCTGGCCTGGGCCGCCAACTGGACGGCGGCAGCGGGTGCCGCCGTGGTCGTGAATACGGCTCCCGATTACGAGATTCAACTCGCCACGACGGCCAACAGCGCCATGACGCGAACGCTTTTCGCGCCAACCAACACAGGCCTGCTCACGATCAGTTTTGACTATCGCGAGGGCACCGGCACCGACACGGTCAGGGCGCAGTTCTCGACCAACGGCACCACGTGGGTCGATCTGGCAACTTACACGACCGGTTCTGCAGGCAGCGGCAACGACAGTTTCACGGTCGCCACCACGGTGGGAACCCGTTACTTCCGCTTCTACAAGACGGCGGGAACGAGCGGAACCATGTATTTCGACAAGGTCAACATCGTGGCCGAGACGGCGCTAACCGATCTCACCTCAACCACCGACGCCGCCGGATACTACTCCTTTGGGGCCGAGGCCGGGCTCATGGCCGGCACCAACTACCAGTTGCGCGTGGCCACCAGCCAGCCCGCGCTGGCCGGACTGGCGCTGACGGGCCAGAACAGGGGCGGCAACGACGCCACGGACTCGGACGCCAGCCTGACCAACGCCGCGGGCTTTGCCACGATCGCCTTTGCCGCACCCGCAGGGGGCGGCAGCGACCAGACGCTGGACTTCGGCTTCGGTGACGCGGCTTCGCTGGGCGACAAGGTGTGGAACGATCTCAACGCCAACGGCGTGCAAGACGGCGGCGAGGCCGGCCTCGACGGCGTGACCGTGACGGTTTACAACGCCGCCGACAATAGCGTGGCGGGCATCACCAGCACCGCCGGCGGCGGGCTCTACAGCTTCAACCTTGTGGCTGGCACCCACTATGTCGTGTTCGGCACGGTCGCGGGCTATGCGCGCACGCTGGCCGACCAAGGCGGCGATACGGCCGACAGCGACGCGAACCCGTCCACCGGACGGACCGGCAATGTCACCCTCACCGGCGGGCAGACCAACACCACGCTCGACGCCGGCTATTACCAGCCGGCGTCCGTCGGCGACTTCGTCTGGGTTGACGCAGACGGCGACGGCCAGCAGGACTCCGGCGAGGCCGGTCTCGCCGGTGTGACGGTGACGCTCTACCGCCCGGGCTACGGGCCGGACGGCATCCCGGGCAACGCGGATGACGCCAGTTCGGTGGCCGCGACCACCAGTGGCTCCGGTGGAGGCTACAGCTTCACGAACCTGCCGCCCGCAACGTACCAGGTCGGCTTCGGGACGGCGACCGGCTACAATCGGACAGCGGCGGATCAGGGCAGTGACACGACAGACAGCGACGCGAATGGCGGCACAGGACTGACGGCGGCCTTCGCCGTGACGTCCGGGCAGACGCTCACAACCATCGACGCCGGCTATCAGGCTGTGGCGGTCGGCGATTTTGTCTGGACCGACCTCGACGCCGACGGCGTGCAGGATACGGGCGAGCCCGGCATCTCCGGCGTGCAGATCCAAGTCTATACGGCAGCGGGTTCTCCCTACCTGGTTCGCACGGCGCTCGGTACCTTCGCCGACAACTTCGATCCGTCTGGCGGCCTGACCAACAGCGACGGCACGCTGGTGTGGGCGTCCGACTGGACCGCCGCGAACGGGGCTACGGTGGTCGTGAACACGGGCTCGGACTACGAGATTCAGATCGCCGATACCGCGAACAGCACGCTGACGCGCAGTTTCACGGCGCCGTCCGGAACCGCCCGGTTGACGATCAGCTTCGACTACCGCTCCGGCGCGGGCAACGACACGGTTCAGGCGCAGTGGTCGTCAAACGGCACGGATTGGGTCATGCTGGCGAGTTACAGCACGGCGCCCGGCAGCAGCGGAACCACGAACGTCACCGTCGCGACCACAGCTGGGACGCGCTACGTACGTTTCACCAAGACGGCGCAAGGCGGAGCAGGTGGCGGGACGGAGTACATGTACTTCGACAACGTGAGCATTCTGGCCGAAACCGCCCCTGCCGCTGTCACCACCACGACGGACGCCTACGGCTACTACCTGTTCGGCCCCTCGGCCGGCCTGGTCAGCGGCACCAACTACCAGTTGCGCGTGGCGACCAACCAGACGGCTTTGGCCGGGCTGGCGCTGACGGGCCAGAATCTGGGCGGCAACGACGCAACGGACTCGGACGCGACCTTGGCCATAACCAACGGTTTCGCCACGCTCGCCTTCACGGCGCCCGCGGCAGGTGGCAGCGACCAAACTCTGGACTTCGGCTTCAAGGGGACGGCCTCCTTCGGCGACCGCGTCTGGACTGATCTCGATGGCGACGGATCACAGGACGCGTTCGAATCAGGGATCGTCGGCGTACGCGTCTATGCCGACAGCAACGGCAGCGGCACCTACAACATCGGGGAGCCGACCGCGGTCACCGCCGCAAACGGCACCTACCTCATTACCAACCTGGTGGCCGGTTCCTACACGGCCCGCGTGGACACCGCCACGCTGCCCGCCGGCGTGGCGCAGACGTACGACCTGAATGGCGCGCTCGACCACGCTGCCACCGTCGCGCTGACCGCCAATCAAACGCGCACGGATGTCGACTTCGGATACCGGTCAACCGTAGTGTACGCGATCCGGGGCCAGGTTCGCGACGACTATGACCTCGACGGAGCCTTCAGCGATCCCGACAAGCCGGTGGGAGGCGTGCTGGTGTCGCTCTACTCCGACCCGAACGGCGATGGCACCAACACCGACGGCGTTGTGCTCGGCACGGTCCGGACCTCGCCAGACGGACGCTACGCCTTCACCAACGTCATGAGCGGTGCTTATGTGGTGGTCGAAAACGACCCGACGTATTCGGTCAGCACGGCCGACACGGTCGCCGCCAACGACAACCGCATCCCGGTGGTGATCGTCAGCGCCGACAGCGCCGGCAACGACTTCCTCGACGCGGTAGACCCGTCGGGCTACATCTATGACGTGGCCGACGGGCGCATCGTTCCCGGCGGCAGGATCGACGTCAGCGGCCCCGGAGCCCTTGTCCTGATGGACGGCAGCAGCGGCCAGTACATGTTCATCTCCACGAACGACGCGCCGTCCACCTTCACGATTTCGGTGACCCCGCCGCCCGGCTATATCATCGACCCGACGCGCCCGGCGCAGCCCGGCAGCTTCGACCCCACGGGCGGCGCGAACCCGACCGTGCTGGGCAGCTACGAGAGCGCGGTCACGCCGGGTTACCTGGTCAACTACAGCGCGGCCTCGAACACGTATTATTACTCGTTCACGCTGACCCCCGGCGACCCGCCGGTGATCAACAACAACTTCCCGCTGGTCAAGACGGTCACGGTCGGCGACCGGGTGTGGCTGGACGACGACGGCGACGGCGCGCAGGACGCGGGTGAGCCTGGCGTGACCAACGTGACGGTGCGCCTGTTGAACGCGGCCGACGGCGTGGTCTCCACGACGGTGACAGACGCGAGCGGGCTGTACGTCTTCACGAACCTGCCGCCCGCCAGCTACCGCGTGGAGTTCGCCCCCGTGTCCGAGTACCGCCTGACGGTTCGCGACTCTGCAGCCGCGACCGACGCGACCGACAGCGACGCGGACGCGGCGACCGGGCGCACGGGCCTGACCGCCGTCGCGGCGGGCGCGACCAACCTCACGCTGGACGCGGGCCTGTACGTGCCGGCGAGGGTGTTCGGCCACCTGTTCGTGGACAAGGACGGCGACCTGATCCGCGACACCGGCGACTCGTCCATCA
>CAYLUN010000081.1:0-24602 GCA_964386865.1 uncultured Lentisphaeraceae bacterium
CCGCGACCACCGCCGCGCCGGACTTGAGCGACACCTCGCGCTCGTTCGACGTCCCGCCCATAATCACAGCCACTCGCTTCATAACGCTTCGTCCGCCTCCATCCCGTTCAAACCGCAAATCTCCGGCCGCAGCGCCACGCCGCTCGCGCGCGCCACCCGGCCCCGCATCCGCAGCACCAGCGCCAGCACGTCCGATGCCGACGCGACGCTCTCCGCGGCCACGACGTTCGCGTGAAAGCCCGTCACGTAAGCCCCGCCGATCCGCAAGCCCTTGCAGCCGGCCGCGTCCAGCAGGCGCCCCGCCGCATCGCCGGGCGGATTGCGGAAAACAGACCCCGCCGTACGCAGCCCGGCCAACGGCATCCGCTTGGCCCGCACCGCCAGCCGCGCCTCCCGGATCGCCTGCCTCTCGCCCCGGCTCAGCCTCAGCCCGCACGCCAGAGCGACCCGTCCCTCAAGACCCGGGCACCGCCGATACGAGAAACCCAAATCATGGGGCGAAAGTATAGTGACTTTTCCGTCGGGATTCAAACAGCGAATCCATCGGACGAACGTCCCGATTTCCCCGCCGTGCGCCCCCGCGTTCATCGCCAGCCAGCCGCCCACGCTGCCCGGCACTCCTTCCATAAACTCCAGCCCCGACAGGCCCTCGCTCTCGAGCACCTCCAGCAGCGCCGGGCCGCGCCACCCGCAGCCGGCCTCAACGTCGGCCCCGTCGACCGCCAGCCCCCGGCTCGCGCCCTCCTGCCAGCGGACGACGCACCCGGGCTCGCCCAGGTCGCTGAACCAGGCGTTCGCGCCGGCGCCCACGAAGCGCCACGGCACGCCCGCCTCGGCGCACCGCCGCCAGACCGCCGCCAGCGCGTCAGCGTCCGCCACCTCGACGCGCCAGCGCGCCCAGCCCCCCACGCCGAAGTGCGACCAGCCCGCCAGCGGGCCGAACGGCTCCACCCGCGCGCCGCTGAGCCCGAGCAAGCCCTCCTCGAAGCCGTCGGGGTCGCGCCGCGCGGGCCAGCCCGCCGCCACGTCGGCCCGGATCCGGTCCGCCAGCCCGATCACGTCGCCCGCACCCGCGATCAACAGCAGGTCGCCCGCCCGCAGCGTCTGGCGCAGGTAGTTCCACGCCTCCTCCAGCGAGCGCGCCAGCCGGATCTTCCGCGCATCCCACCCCGCGTCCCTGAAATGCGCGTAGAGGTCGCCGCTTTCGCCGCCCTCCAGCGGAGCTTCCGAGGCCGCGTAGACCGGCAGCAAGAGCACCTCGTCGGCCTCCGCGAACGACGCTGGGAACTCCGCGCCCAGCGCCCGCGTCCGCGTGTAGCGGTGAGGCTGGAACACGGCCACCAGCCGCGAGGGCCTCTGCACGCGGGCCATCTCCACGGCCGCCCTCAGCTCCGCAGGATGGTGCGCGTAGTCGGCCACGCAGCGGATCCCGCCCGCCTCGGCCACCGGCTCGAAGCGCCGGCCCGGCAGCTCGCCGCACGCCGCCGGCAGCGCGTGCGCGACGGCTTCCGCGCTGTGCCCGAGCAGCAGCGCGGCCGCGGCCGCGCCCAGCGCGTTCAGCGCGTTGTGTCGGCCCGAGACGCCCAGCCTCACCCGGCCCGCCGAAGCCCCGTCGAAAAGCAGCTCGAACGAGAGCGCGTCCGGCTCGACGCGGACGTCCGCGGCGCGCAGCCTCGCCTCCTCGCCAAAGCCGAACGTCAGCACCGGCACCGACGCGGACCGCGCAACCTCGCGGGCTCGTTCGTTGTCGCTGCACACCGCGACGCCTTCGCGCGTCTGCACGACCGCCTGTCGGAAACACGCCACCAGCGCCGCCTCGCCTTCGAAATGCTCCAGGTGGTCGAGGTCGATGTTCGTCAGCACCGTTACCGCGGGCCGGTAAAGCGCCAGCGTTCCGTCGCTCTCGTCGGCCTCCACCACCAGCAACCCGCCCGCGCCGCACCCCGCCACGCCGCCGAGCGCCCGCGTCGCGCCGCCGATGCACCAGTCCGGACGCTCGCCCAGCCCCTGCAGCAGCCGGGCCGTGAAGCAGCTGGTCGTGGTCTTGCCGTGCGCCCCGCAGACCGCCACGCCCCGGCTCGCCGAAACCAGCTCCGCCAGAACCTCGCCGCGCCGGAACACCGGCAGCCCGCGCGCCCGCGCCGCAGCCAGCTCCGGCTCGCGCTCAGACACGGCCGGCGTGACGATCACCCGCCCGGCGCCGCCGTCCGCATCGAGGTGCGCCGCGTCGTGGCCGTCGGAAACCGCGACGCCCGCCTCACACAACCACGCCGCCAGCGGGCCGAGGTGCGCGTCGCAGCCGCTCACCCGCCAGCCGCGCCGCGCCAGCAGATAGGCGAGCCCCGCCATGCCCACGCCGCACACGCCCAGCATATGCACGCGGCCGGCTGACCCCCAGTTTCCTGTTTCCTGTTTCACGTTTCAAGTTCCGGCGGAATGAGAAGCGGCAAGCCGCTAAAGTTCGCAAACGCTTCGTCGAGCGTAACCAAAGTGTAGCCGCCTGCGAGGGCGAACGCCGCGAGATAGGCGTCCATCACAACTTTGGGCGAGCGCTTGTAGGGACGGCACAGGCGCTCCCATTCAACGTCCAGCCCCCGTGGCTCCAGCACCCGGGCGAACCCGCCGCACTTCAACAGGGATGCGTATAGCGCCCACGCGTGCGGCAAGGTCATGACATCCTGCGACATGACCGCTTCGGTCGAGAGGAGTCGCAAGAGGGCAATCTGAACCTCGCGGCAAATCAAGAGGGGGAAGGCGTGATCTCTGCCCTTCCACCAGCGCTTGCAGCGGTTATGGTACGCATGCCGCTCGGCGACCAAAGCCAACAGTACGCTAATGTCGCACATCTGCCGCATACGCCGCAGCCTCCTCGCGAACGAGCAGCTCGCTGATCTCAGCGGGCGTAATTTTAAGGGAGCCCGGCCTGCTGCTCCGTATCACGGGCAGCGAAGGGGTGGCTGCCGGAACCGTTCGTGCGGCGTTCGCGCCTAACTCGCGTTCAATCGCCTGCGTGATGAGGGTTTTCAGAGATCGGCCTTCCTGCGCGGCCCGCATCTTGACCTGCCTGCCAAGGGCGTCTGGAATGTCGATTGTGGTTCTCATAATCGCATATTCGCATATTTATGCGGCCGCTGTCAAGGCGGCCTGTTTCTGCGCCCAATCACCACGACCAGCTGAACATGAGCCGCCTGTCCTGGGCGCCTTGACGAACGAGCCGGCCCAAATCGAGTGACATGCCGAAGCCCGACCGCGAAAACAGATCCGTCAGCGAGACGTGCTCGTCATAGCGGTACACCGTCACCGCGTCGACCTCCAGCAGCTCGGCGATCTTCCGCTGCGCGTCATCGCCATAGCCGATGCCGTCGATCAGCTTGTTCTTCAGCGCCTCGTCGGCGAGGAACACGCGCCCGTCCGCCAGAGGCGCAACGGTTTCTTTCGGCAGCTTGCGGTTCTCGGCGACCAGCGTCACGAACCGGTCGTGCATCGCGGAGATCACCTTCTGCAGCATCTCCTGCTGCGCGGGGTTCACGTCTTGGAACGGATTCAGCATGTCCTTGTTCGCGCCCGACTTGATGGTCACATCGCGCACGCCCAGCTTCTGCGCCAGCTCCTTGAAGTTGTACGACTGCATGATCACGCCGATCGATCCGGTCAGGGTCGTCGGATGCGCGAGGATGAAGTCCGAGGCGAGCGAGATGTAGTACGCGCCAGACGCGGCCAAGTCCCCCATGATCGTCACCACGACGCGCCCCTCCTGCGCCGCTTTGAAGTCCAGCAGCGCTTTGTAGATGATGTCGCTGTCCGTGATTCCGCCGCCGCCGCTGTTGACCTCCAGGAGCAGCCCTTCAACGTCGGGGTCGTGCGTCGCGCGCCGGATCGACCGCAGCACCGTGCTCGCGTTGCCGGTGTACCAGTCATCCTCGCTCAGCATGATCGTCCCCGCCACGGGAATGCGCACCACCTTGGCGTCGCCATGGCCAGCGGACCAGACTTCGATCATATCGGGGGACTCGTCCTCGCCCACCTCGCCCGCCGCGTGCGACCGGCTGAGCAGCCCGTCGATCCCGCCGCCGCGAGACAAGCCCATCACGCCAAGGCTGCCCGCCAGCAAGGCCGCCACTACCAGCCCTAGCCCCACGAAAAGTCCAGCCATCAGCATGCATCCGAAGCCGCAGCCACGACCCTTTTTCACGCTCTCTTGGTTCTCAGCCATCCGATCCCCCTTCCGTTTCGAAAAATGGGCCCAAGCTTAACATAGCCCCCCGCCGAACGCCATGCCATTCCGGGAGGTCTCCCGGTTGACGCACCACATGTGCTGGCCTCGCCCCGGCGGCCGTGCTATAGTCAAAGCCAAATACTCAAGGGGTAGCTATGACTGTTTGGAGGCGTGTAGCCGGTCTCGCGCTGGGAATAGCCGTGCCAGTTTGTGGCGCGGAGTCGGTGCTCGTCGAAGCCGAGGACTTCCAGTTTCAAGGAGGCTGGGTTGAGGTTCGCGACGCGGATTGCTCCAGCCACACGATGCTGCAGGCCTTTCCCGCCAGCCAACGCGGCGGCCCGATCTACGACGCCGTTACCGCCGTCAGCGCCGACGAGGCCGGAGACTACGCGTTCTGGGCGCGCGCGCGCGACTTTCCTTCCGACCGCCCCGGCACGCGGCGCTTCGCCCTTGCGGTGGACGGAAGCCGCCTGGAGAAGGAGGCTGGCAACCACGGCAAGGAAGGCTTCGCGTGGCAGCTGCTCGGCACACGCGCCTTAGCCGCAGGCACGCACCTGCTCGCCCTCCAGGACACCACGCGCGGCTACGGCCGCTGCGACGCCGTGTTCGTCACGCGCGGCGCCGCGCCGCCGAGCAGCCTCGCCGCCCACCAACTCGCCCGTTTACGCGCCAGGCCCGCCGCCGTTGCCTACGAGCAGCCCGCGGCCTTCCGCCCGCCCTCCCTCGCCGATGACGGCGCGCCGCCGCCCGCCACGCTCGAGTCCGCCACGATGCGCGTGACGTTCCGCGCCGCCCGCGACGCCGAAGGCCGGCCCTGGATCGTCCGCTCCGCCCACCTGCGCGTCGGCGACGCCTGGCACCCGATACCGGACGCGGACGGACAGGAAGCCCTTTTCCTGCTGCGGGCGACGACCGTCACCGCCGACCTCTTGCGCGTCGCCACGTGGCAGGGCTCGCGTGTGCCCGTGAACCTCGCGCTCAACGGCGCGCGCACGGCCACCTGCACATCCTCCAGCGACCCTTACACCGCCGCGCCCGCCACACGCCTCGCGCCGCGCGAGATCGCCTGCGCCGACGCGCACGCCGTCGAGCTGCTCTACCGCTCCGCCGACGGCCTCACCGTACCCGTGCGCTGGAGCCTCGACCCCGACGACCCCTACACCATGCGCGCTCAGGCCCGGCTCACCGCGCCGGACTCCGCCTCGTATTCGCTTGGCTTCAGCGCGCTATGCGAGACAGACCGCGCGGCCGTCCAGTTCGTGCAGCTCCCCCCGCTCTACCAGTTCCAGCGTCTGCCCGACACGCCCGACCTGCTCTGCAACACGCTCACGCCGCACCCGCTCGCGCTCGCCCAGCTCCCGTGGCTGACCAACGGGCCACCGCTCTGCGTGGCCGTCGTGGCCGAGCCGGCCGACCTGCCGTTCGTCTGGCCGGACGCCACCAACGCGGTCTGCGGCTTCGCCCTGCTCAACAGCCGCAGCCGCGTGCAGCCGACCTTCTTCAGCCCCGTGCTCGGCTCGCCGCACGCGCGCCTCGCGGCGGGCGAAACGCGCAGGGTCAGCTGGCGCGTGACAACCCGGCCCGCCGACTGGAAGTCCACGCTGGAGTCGCTCGTCGCGAACGTCATGAAAGTCACCGACTACCGCGAGCCGGTCAACGCCTCGCTCACCGAGGCCGCGCTCAACATGGCCGACCTGATGCTCGACGGCGAGCGCGGCGGCTGGAACGCCGACCTGCGCGGCTTCTACGACATTGAGAGCGCGACCATGGGCAAGCAGGCTGCCCCGCTCGCGCTGCTCGCCGCGGCCACGGTGATGCGCTCGGAGACCTTCTGGGCCCAGCGCGCGCTCCCCACCATCGAGTTCCTGCTGAGCCGAAAACGCTCCGACATCCTCCAGAGCGGCGTGAACCGCGACGGGCAGCCCGTGCGCAGCCAGCTCCACGTGCCGACCGAGTTCTACGGCGCCTCCTGCTGGGAAGGTGCGTTGCGCCTCACCTGCGGTCTCAACCCGTGGCTGAACGCACTCGCCTTCGACGGCGGCAAGGTTCGCCACGCGCAGGCCTACAACGCCTCGTGGCCGTGGTCCGAGCGGCTGGCCGGCTACCGCCTGAACCCCGCGCAGGCTCCGCTCAGCGAGGCCACCTTGAACGCCGACGTGTGGCTCGCCAAGGAGGTTTACGGCCGCCAGACCAAGCCGGTCGACTTCTCATACTTCTACAACATCCACTTCTACCCGTACTGGTGGGATCTGATCGACCTCTACGAGGCGACGCACGAAAAGCGTTACCTCGACGCGGCCGAGGAGGGCGCGTTCCACACGATCGCCGGCCAGTGGTCGCACCCGCGCGTGCCAGACGGCGAAGTGACGGTGCATCCGGGTGGCTCGCAAGTCACCTACCACCCGATCTGGCACAAGAACGACCAGCTCTTCCGCCTGGGCTGGCCGCGGCAGCCGAACGACACGCCCGAGCACCGCGTGCCCGCGTGGCAGGTCTCGCCGGTCGGCCTTGGCCTGGAGCAGCCCTCCACCTACACCTGCTTCCGAGGCGCGATGAACAACATCATGCAGTCCACCTGGGCGCCGCACCTGCTGCGCGTCTACCGCCACACCGGCCGCGAGATCTACCGCACCTTCGCCCGCAACAGCGTCATCGGCCGCTTTGCGAACTACCCCGGCTACTACCTCACCTGCTTCACCGACCGGGTCCACGACCCGCGCTACCCGTACGACGGGCCGGACATCACCAGCCTCTACTACCACCACATCCCCGTGCACTACGCCTTCACGATGGACTACCTGCTGGCAGATGCCGAGGCGCGCTCGGGCGGACGAGTCGCCTTCCCGTGGGTGAAGCAGAAGAACTACGCCTGGTTTAACAACCGCGTCTACACCGCCGAGCCGGGCCGCGTGTACGACGACCAACGCGCCGTGCTCTGGGTCGAGCGCGGGCTCGTCACAACCGACGACGCTAAGACGGACTGGCTGGCCGCCCGCAGCCCCGACCGCTTCTGGGTCATGCTGATGAACCAGACGCGCGCGCCGAAGACAGTCACAGCCCGGATCGACACGGCCAAGGCGGGCCTGATCCCTCAGGGCCAGGGCGTGCAGCACTGGGGCGACGCCGACCCGCTAAACGGCGCCGAGAACGTCGAGCGCCCGAGCGTCGCGCACGCGCTCACGGGCGGCGCGCTCACCGTCACGATCCCGCCGCTCTCCATGGTGACGTTCGGCTACCCCGCAGCGCCGCGCGAGGAGTTTCCGGCGAGCGCGCCGCTGGCCGGGGCGCATCAGCATGCCGAAGCAGGCGCGTTCGGCGAGGCGCACGCCTTCACGATCCGCTCGCCGTGGGGCAAGGACGCGCGCTACGCCGTGTTGACAGCCGACGCGATACCCGGCGCGAAGGTGACCTTCGCCTGCGGCGGCGCCGAGCGCGTCTGCGAGCGCTTCCCATATGAAGCGAGCTTTTACCCCGTGCCCGATCCGGCTGCGCCCGTGCGCATCGTAGCGTCGGCACCCGGTCACGAGCCGCTCACGGTCGAGCTGCGCTGACCGCCACCTACCGCTCCGAGTCGCTCTCCAACGCACCGGCGTCGCGGCCGAGCCCAGCGGGTTTCGCGCCGCGCAAGTCGCGGCTCGCAGGCCCGTCGAACTCCCACGCGTAAAGCTCCTCAATGGTCGTGTCCGCGTCGGCCAGCGTGCCGCGCGCGAGCCGCAGAAACTCGAACGAGCCGTCCAGCCACCCGCCCTCAGGCGAGCCGCCCACGCACAGGTCGCCGCCGTTGGCGAGCGACGCCGGCCCCACACCCGCGCCCGCCGCGTCCGCCCGCCCGTCGACGTAAAGCGCCAGCGTCTTGGCCGCGCGGTCGGCCTCGGCGATCACATGGTGCCAGTTCCCATCCGAGAGCAACGCCTTGGAGGTAAGTTCCGCCGTCGCGCCGCCCGCCCCCGCCACGCTGAACACGGCCCGTCCGCCCTTCAGCGTGAGCGCGAAGCCGCACGCCTTACGCTTGGACACGAGCACGCCATCGCCCGCCGCCTTGAACACGGCTTCGATTAGGAAGTTGCCCTCGCAGACCTCGGGGCTCCTGAGTGCGTCGCCCTCGAAGATGGCCGTTTCCGGTAGCGGATCCTGCCCGTGCTTGGGCCGCGTCGCCAACTGGGCTGTGAAAGGCTTGTCAATCGCCGCGTCCGCCAGCGTGGCGTAGCTCTTCTTGGCCGGGCTCAGCCTCAGCGCGCCCGGCGCAAAGTTCTCGAGCGGGCCTGCCACATAGTCCTCCAGCCCGACGTTCACCGCCGTCAGCGGATAGGTCGGCCGCGCGTGGTACTCGGTGCGCTCCGCGAGAAAGTCCTTCGCGTACCAGTGCTCGTCGAGGATCTGCGCGGGGTCGTTCCCGGCGGGATAGAAGTTCCACTCCGCGACCACGCCGAACAGGGCCCACGGCACAAAGGCGACCGCACCTCCATCGACCGCCGCTGAGCCGCTGCTGAGCCGGAAGTCACCATGCGCCGGATCGCGCAGCGGCGCCGCCGCGTCCATCGACCCCAGCCCTGCCGCCAGCGACTGCCGCTGTTTCAGCGCGGACCGGAAGGCCTCAATATCGTCCAGCCAGCGACCCGAGGTCTCAAACACGCCCATCTGCGCGACCCCGCTGAACACGTTTCGGTCGTAGGCGTTGCTCGCGTAGTCGAACGACTCCTTCTGCGGCCCGGCGTCGCGCGCGTTGCCGTCGGCCTGCGTCTTGGCGGGGTCGGCGTGCCGGAACACCCGCTCACTCACGCCCTGCCAGACGTTGCCGAGGAACTTGTCGCGCCCCGCGTGCGGCGACTGGCGGCGCGAGCCCACCGTGAAGTTGTAGACCGTGTTATTGAAGAACACGTTCTGGAAGCTGTGGATTTCCTGAAACGCCGCGCAGTTCACAAGCGGGCTCGCGGGATCGTTGGAGAGGCCCCACGCGATGTTGTTGAACAGGTAGTTCTTAAAGCCGCCATCGAGGTAATACGCGTGGCCAAACCCCGGCGTGGCCATATTCACCGCGCGCTGACTCTCCCACTGACCGCGCGCGTCGAAGCTCAGGTTGTTGAAGATGTATACTGGCCCGTGCTGCCAGCTCTCAATGCCGCCGAAATCATTAGCGTTCTGCATCGTTTTCCACGCTTTGTTCTGGTGGATGAGCACGCGCACGAGCGGAACGTCGCCGCGCATGCCGCTGCCTTTGCCGCCCACGACGTTGATCGCCTGCGCGCCGGACCGCTCGATCACATTGCCCGCCACATGCGCCCGACGGGCGCCGTTGAGGCTGAACGCGCAGCCGCGCTCGTAGCGGGGGGCGCGGAACCCGACGTTCACCGCGCGGTTGCGGTAGAGGCGTATGTCGTCCAGAACGCCGCACAGGTGCGAGAAGCCCCAGCCCGCGCCGTCCGTCAGGTGCGCCGCGCCGACGTCCACGTTTCGGAAAACGTTGTCTTCTATGGTGATGTCGCGAACGGGCGCCCCCTCTCCCACCGCGCCCATGCGGATGCCCATGACCACGTCTTCGAACGTGCAGTTCGCGATGCGCACGCCCTCTGCGCGGCCCCACAGGCGGACGCACGCGGGCGTGGCGTCCTCGCGGGAGCCCCACGGCTTCGAGCCGAAGTCCCACGCCACCACGTCCAGATTCCACGCCTGCGTCGTCCAGCGGAAATCCAGCCCGCTGATCTCCAGGTGGCGCACGTCCGCTCCGGCGATGAGGCTCGGCCACCGCCCGGCCTCAACGCGCGCCGCGTTCGGGTCGGCGCCGCCGGGCAGGCGCACGTAGAGCGTGCCGCCGTCACCCTTCTTGTCGAACCAGAACTCGCCGTCCGGGTCGTCCACGTACTGCGGCTTGTCCTCAAAATAGTAGCGCATGCCGCGGAAAATGACGGATGCGTTCCCGCCTCCCGTCCACTGCTCGAATTTGACCGCGCCGCTCGCGGGGTCGAAGTTGCCCACTTTGGAGGGATACGGCGTTCCCATGACCCAGCCGAACTCCGAATAGACGAGCGCGCCTTTAACGAAGTCGACGTCCAGCCCCTTCAGGTTCTTCGCGTCGTTCGCGCTGAACCCATCCTTGCGCTGAAACGGGTGCGGGTCGTTCGTCCACGTGAACCACTGCGCCTTGTGGTCCTCTGGCTGGCTCGCCCAGTTCGGGTGCCGCGCCAGCGGCAGGCGCGTCGCCTCGCCAGCGGGGCCGGCCACCCACACCGTGCGCGGGGCGAAAGCCAGCTCGGCCTGCCACACCGAAGCGGGGTCGGGAATCGCGGGGTGCCTCGCGCCCTTCGTCCAGCCGCACACGCGTTCTGACCCGGCGAGCACGGCCGGCCCGACGCCCCACGCGGGGTCGCGCGTCAGCCGCAGCGGCGCGTCCGGGCGGCCTTGCGCCTTAACCTTGAGCTGCCCGCGATAGGTTGAGCCGCCCTTGAACACGTACGTGTCGCAGCCTGCGGCGGCGGCCGCCTTGCCCGTCGCGCTGGCGTCCCACGGGTGATGCTTCAACGGCGCCTCTTTCGACACGCCGTCGTTCGCGTCTGACCCATTTTCAAAGTCGATGTACCGCACGCTCGCGCCCGGCTGGAAGCGGAACGCCTGGGGCGTCCACTCAATGCTGCCGGTCTCCGTAACCCGAGCATAGTCCCGCTGCCAAACGAAGCGCGCCTCGCCCGCCAGCGCGCCGAAAGCCCCCAGAGCGACACCCGCCGCGCCGCACACCGTTTTCGTTATCATGCCCAAATCATACTAAACCCGTCACCCACGAGCACTGACTTTGTTCTTGCGTCTTTGTTGATAGGGCTTTACGGTCGCAGATGAGATCGGCTATCGTTTAACCATGAGGAAAGTACCGAAGAACGTGCCAAAACACCTGCCAGCGAACTTCCGACACGTTGTGGCAGGCGAGACCATACACGACGACGATGTTGTGACCGACACGAACAGAGTGCCGGTCGGACTGGTCGTTGGCGTTGGAAAACAATTCGCCACCGTTTTTAGTTTTGGCTCCCGCGAAACCTTCCGCATCCTGAAAGTGCTGCAGTCGGATGCCGTGACTTGCAATGGGTACACGTTCGTGGTTTGGCGTCAGTAGCCTCTGGCCGTGGAGGCAGAGGCAAAGCCGCTCAACGAAGAGCCCCCGGGCGACCCGGGAGGGCGCGAACGTATTGCGCCGCTCAGCAGCCCCGGACTGCGGGCGCCTAGCGAAGACAGTCCTTTGCGGGGATCCGCACGCAGCGCGGCGCTTTCACAAAAGGACTCAGTTTGCTATCGCGCGGCCCCTGATTCTGGTATTCTGCTTTCGTTTTGTGCCGGAGGAGTGCTATGAAAAGTGATTCGCAGCTACAAGTGGGCGCGAGCGACGTTGAAGACGACGTCGCCCGGCTTGCGATGTTGGCCCGCAAGGCGACGCGCAAAGCGTCGCGCGCGGCCAACAAGGTCGGCTATTTCGTCGACCGTGCGGACGGCACCTGTGTCGTCAAGTCGCCCAAGAACACCGTAACAATCGAAGTCGAGACAACACCCGTCGATGTCAAAAAACACTACACCTTCGCCCGCTCAGCCCCTTAAGCGGCTGCGCCTTTTCGCGGGCCCCTGCGGATCGGGAAAGTCCTCGATTTTCCGCGCGATCGCGGGGCAGCACAACGTCGGCGTGTATGTCAGCGCCGAAGAGCTGCAAGACGAGCTGGTGTCGCACCAGGGCCTGCTGCTGCGGCGCTTCCACTCGTCGTTGAACGGCGATGATTTGCGCGCGTTCTACGCCCGGCATCCCCTGCGCCTCTCCCTGGGGGACGGTTACGCATTCAGCGTCTCCGCGGACGGACGCGCGACCCTTTCAGAGACTGCCCCGTCTTCGCAGAGGATGGCCGACGCGGCGGCGCTTGTGGCCGATTACGTGCGGACGCGTCTGATCGAGGCGCCCGAAAGCCTGTCATGCGAGACGGAGCTTTCCCTTCCGTCCGAGCTCGAGCTGGTTCGGCTGGCCAAGGAGCGCGGCTACCTCGTCTACTTGTACTACATCTGCGTGGCGTCGCCCGCCATCAGCAAGCAGCGCGTCGCGATCCGGGTCAGGCATGGGGGGCACGCGGTTCCCGACGGCAAGATCGCCGAAAACTACGAGCGCTCGCTCGCCCTTCTGAGAGATAGCGTCGCGCTTTCTGATCGGGCCTACCTGTTCGACAACACCTACTCGGGCGCCGCCCTGAAGCTCGAGATCCGCCAGGCTTCGGACGTGACCGCGCACGAGACGCAGCTCCCCGCGTGGATCACCCGCAACCTGCCTGCGCTTGTTCCGCGCACGTAAGACGCTCGCGCAGAGCCGACACCTGGGCGGCCCTGCAGCCCCTACAGCGCGACGGCCAGCCAGAGCGGGATGGTAACCAGGCAGACCACATGCGTGACCAGGATGGCGGAGGCTGAGAAGTCCGCGTCGCCGCCGTAAGCCTCGGCCAGCGTGACGCTCGCCATTGCGGCGGGCATGACGGCGATCAGGGCTAGCACGCGGCGAACATCCAAGGGCAGCGGCAGCAGCGAGAGCACGCCGATGCAGATCGCCGGGATGACGACCAGCCGCAACGCGCACGTGCCCGCCATCAGCGGCGTGACCAGCCTGCTGGGGTGCAGCATGGCGATGCGCGAGCCGCAGATCAAGGCGGAGGCGGGGATCGTTGCCCCGCCCGCCATGCGGCAGGTCTCCACCAGCGTTTTCAGGAACTCATCCGCGCCCGAACCGTCTGCGGGCACGACCCCGTGGCGCACGCAGGCCGCACGGACCGCCAGAATCGCGAAGGAGCCCATCAGCGCCAGCATCGGCACGCTCACCAGATTCTTGAGGAAGGCCCGGTCTAGCTTCTGACCCGTCAGCGCTTTGATGCCGAGCGTCCAGACGCACAGCTCCGAGCCGAGGCCGGAGAAGATGATCAGCGCAACCGACATCTCGCCCCACAGCGCCGCCGCCATCAGGATGGGCAAGAACGAGTAGTTGTTCATCAGGCAGATGAAGTGGTAGCAGCGCCGCGTGGCCTCCGTCTGCCGCTTGAGCAGCGGCAGCGTGACGAGCCCCACGAGCCAGCCGGTCGCCAGAATGAGCACCGTGCCGACCGGCATGATCCAGTTCTGCAGCAGCGTCTCCCACGTGAAGTTGCGCAGGATCGAGCTGACGATGAGGCTGGGGTAGAAGACGTTCAGCATCACCAGCGACAGCTGGCGGTTGAAGCCCGCGTCGATCCACTTTAGCCGGCTGAGCGCATATCCCGCCAGCGTCATCAGCACCAGCGGGAGCATCTTGATGAACAGGGTTAGCATGGGTTAGAAGAAGAGGTCCCGCTCGCCCTTGCAGATGCGGTCGTAGTGCTCCTTGACCGTCTGGTAGAACTTGGGCAGGGTGGTTCGGATCTGCTCAAGCTCCGCGTTCAGCACAGGCTCGCAGAGCGCGCGCGTCTCTGGCGTGGCGAAGTCGTCGAGCCACTCGCGGAAGGTCAGCACGGCGTTGATCTTGCAGAACTTGCCCTCCTTGCCGGTCTTGAGGGCGTCCATGATGCAGCCGCCCGTGCGACCGCAGCGGTAGCCCGCCGTGCAGAAGGAGGTAATGATCCCCTCGCGGGCCAGTTTCGCGATCATCTGCTCCAGCGTGCGGGTGTCGGATAGCACAAACTGCTGGCGATCCTTCTCCTGGTGCTGCTCGCTCGCGAAGTCGCTGTAGCCCTTGATCGCAATGTTGCTGCTGGCGTCCATCTGCGTGATGCCGCAGCTCACGCAGGCGTCGCGCGACTCGGGGCGCTCGCGGCAGGTGACGATCATGCCGGTGTAGGGCACCGAGAGTCGGGTGATGACGACGATGCGCCGGAAGGTCTCGTCGTCGATCAGGTGCGGCGAGGTGGATGGCAGGTCGGTGCCGCTCGCGGGCTCGAGGCGCGGGAAGGATATCGTGTGCGGCCCGATGTTGAACTGCCGCTCCAGGTCGCGGGCGTGGCAGACCGAGGCGAGCAGCTCGAACTTCCAGTCGTAGAGCCCGTAGAGGACGCCCATGCCCACATCGTCAACGCCCGCCTCGAGCGCGCGGTGGAAGGCGGTCGTGCGCCAGTCATAGTCGCCTTTGACCGTGTCGGCGGGGTGGAGCCGGGCATAGGTGGCCCGGTGGTAGGTCTCCTGAAACACCTGGAAGGTGCCGATGCCCACCGTCTTCAGCACGCGCAGGTCTTCGATGGGCAGCGGCGCGGCGTTGACGTTCACGCGGCGGATGCCCACCTCCGCCCCGCGGGGCGACTTGACGATGTGTGAGTAGGCGGTGCGGATGGTCTCGGCGATGTACTCGGTGGAGGTGTCCGGATGCTCCCCGTAGACCGCGATGAGGCGCTTGTGTCCGATCTTGCCGGCGAGGACGCCGATCTCCTGCCTGACCTCGTCCATGGTGAGCATGCGGCGCTTCTGCTCCTCGTTTCCGCAGCGGAATCCGCAGTAGGCGCAGCGGTTGACGCAGAGGTTGCTCATGTAGAGCGGCGCGAACATCACGATTCGGTTGTCGTAGACCGCCTTCTTGATGGCAAGGGCCGTGTCGGCCATCTCCCGAAGCAGGTCGGGGTCCGAGACCTGAATCAGCGCAGCGGTCTCTTCTGGGAGCAGCGTCTCGATGGCGCGGGACTTCGCGAGGATCGCGCGGACGCGGGCCGGGTCATTGGCCGGAGCGCTCGCGGCGGCGGCCAGCGTCGCGACGATCGCGCCCTCGTCGACGTAGTGCCTGCCGCCTGGAAGATACCTGTCGATCTGCTCGCGGACGACGAAGTTCTTGCGGTACTCAGCCGCGCTGGAGAAGCGTCGTATCGGGGGGCGGGCGGCGGTCTGCGTCTGCGTCTGCATGGTTCTCTCCTCTTGTCTGCGGCGGCAGGCGAACCTTGGACTCGACCGGGCTTGAGCGTCGCCGGGCGGGCAGCACAGCAGGCGCCCGCAGCCAGGGACTCCAATTCCTTGGGTCAGAGCCTCGCTCCTCCGCCGCAGATGGGGCGATAAGATACTCACTTATCGGCTGGAACTCAAGTCACAATAACTGCGCCCCCTCGCGTCGCGGCCCCGGTTTGCCAACGCCCCGCCTTTCCGCTATGCTGTTCCTGCCTGAGAACTGCATGCGAGGTCTCCTGTGCCGACAAACCACCAGCCCCGTTACTTCAGCCGCCAAGTTATCGAAGCCCAGCGGTTCTATCTGAATCTGCGCAAAGACGCGGGCGGGCAGCTTGCCGTGATGAGCGGCGGACTTGAGAAGTGCACGCCGGACTATGACAACGCGCGCAAGAATTTCGCTCACCCCTGCGTCGAGTTCGTCATCCGCGGCAGCGGGACGGTCACCTTCGGATCCGTCTCGCACCCGCTCACGCCGGGCACGGTGTTCGCCTACGGGCCGCGGCTGGAGCACCGCATCACGTCCGCTCCGGACGCGCCCCTCTGGAAGTACTTCGCGGTGTTCACGGGCGCGAACGCGACCGAGCTGCTGGAGCACGCAGGGCTGAAGCCGGGCACCGTGGGACACGTCGCGCAGCCAGAGCGCGTGCAGTGGATTTTCGACGACCTCATCGGCCAAGGCCTGGGCGACCACGCCGAGCGCGCGCGGCAGTGCGCCACGGTCCTGCAGTACCTGCTCCTCAAGATTGGCGAGCTGCACCGGCCGTCCGACGACTTCGGCGCCAAGGCGTTCGCGACCTATGAGCGCGTCCGGCTCCACATCGCCGACAACTTCGAGACGCTCACCTGCCTGTCGGAGATATCGGCGGCCTGCGACGTGGACGAGGCCTACATCTGCCGGCTCTTCCGGCGCTTCGGCCGCGAGAGCCCGTTCCAGTACCTGCTGCACCTGAGGCTCAACCGCGCCGCCGAGCTGCTGCACACGACCAGCCTGCTCGTCAAGGACATCGCCTCGCGGCTGCGCTTCACCGACGCGTTCAACTTCTCGCGCACCTTCCGCCACGCGTTCGGCGTCTCGCCGAACGACCTGCGGCGCCGGCGAGAGGCCTCAGCGCCCCTGGGCCAGCCGTAGCGCCAAGCGTTCGGGCAGCCCGGCCTTCATGTTCTTGGCCATCGCGGTCTCGACGTCGTACCGCACGCGAATGAACTCGATCTCCTTGGTCTTCGTGCAGTAGAACACGTAGGCGCTCCGCGGGTCGTTGTCGCGGGGCTGGCCCACGCTGCCCACGTTGATGAAGTACTTCGTTCCGAACGTCACCTTGATCTTGCACGGCTCGATGCGCATCACCTCGCGCTGCTTCTCGTAAATCATGGGCACGTGCGTGTGCCCGTGGAAGCAGAGCGAGGTCATCTGGTAGCTGAAGTTGGCCTCGGCCGCCAGCGTGTCAAACACGTAGCCCCACCGCTCCGGCATGTCGAGCGTGCTGTGCACCAGCATGAAGCCGCCGAAGGCCTTGTGAAAAGGCAGGTCGTGCAGCCACTTGACGTCTTCCTCCGTCAGCTGCCGCCTCGTCCAAGCGATCACGCTCGCAGCCAGAGGCTGAAAGTCGTCCAGGCTCTCGCTATACGAGCAGTAGTGGTCGTGGTTGCCGCGAACCGTAATGCACCCGATGTCGCGCATCACCTGAATGCACTCCGACGGGCTGGCGTTGTAGCCGACCACGTCGCCGACGGAGACGAAGTCGGTGACCCCTCTCTTGCGGGCGTCCTCGACGACCGCGTTCAGGGCCTCCAGATTTGCGTGAATATCCCCTAAAATGGCGAATTTGCGGTCCATGGCAAGTCGTGCGGGTGCTTCCATTAGGTGATTTTCATGGCGGCAGCGGCCAAAGGCAGATCCTCGGCCGTGGTGATCTTGATGTTGGGGCGAGGCCACTCGACGAGCCGCACCGGCTCGCCGATCAGCTCCACGGCTCCGGCCTCGTCTGTCACGGTCACCTTCTGCTCCTCGACCGCGCGGTAGGCCCGGCGCAGCAGCTCCGCGCCGAACGCCTGCGGCGTCTGCACGGCCCACAGCTTCGAGCGATCCACCGTGTGATCGACGGTGGAGCCGCGCTCCACATACTTGATCGTGTCCCACACGCGCGACGACGCGATGCCGCACCCGTTGCGCTTGGCGCACTTGATCGTCTCGATGATCAGCTCGGGAGTGACACACGGCCGAGCGCCGTCATGAACCACGACCACGCGCGTTTCAGGGTCCATCTCCGCCATGCCGTTGATCACGGAGTCCTGCCGACGCCCGCCGCCCGCCACGATCTTTCGGATCTTCGAGATGCCGAACATCTGGGTCACGCTTTTCGCCGCCAGCACCTGATCCTTGCGCACCACCAGCACGATCTGGTCGATCTCCTGGCACTGCTCGAAAGCCAGCAGCGACCAGGCGACGACCGGTTTCGGCCCCAGATTCAGGAACGCTTTGTCGGTGTTCGACCCCATGCGCTCGCTCTTGCCGGCGGCTACGATAATTGCACTGTTCATCTCATCATCTCCAGTCAGTAAACTCGCAGAGACATGCGGGCCAGCGGGCTTGGACATGCGCCCGCCACTCGTCCATGGTTCAGTCGCCACCTCATGCCGTTGTACACATCATAAAGTCTGCAAAGCAATGGGGTGATATTAACAGCGGACAAATCCCAGCGTCAAGCAGAGATGGCAGAATTCGCGGGCTACAGCTCGACGCCTGGCTGCGCGGGCCAGCCCGCGTCCATGCCGTGCTTGACGCACGCGATATGGCTGACCGTGTCTGCCGCGTCGACCAGCTCCCGGCAGGCGTTGCGGCCGGTCAGCACGATCACCTTGCCCGGGGCTGCCGCGCCCAGCGCGTCGAGCACCTCGCGCACCTCCAGCAATCCCAGCGAGACCGCGCCGCACACCTCGTCCAAGACCACCATGCCGTAAGCCGGGTCGCGCAGCCGCTGCGCCGCCAGCGCAAGCCCCGCCTCGGCGGCCCGCCGGTGGGTGCCGGCGAGGGGCCCGCCCTTGGGCAGGACAAATCCCGCGCCGCACGCGTGCGCCTCCACGCCCGCCAGCTGGCGCAGCGCCTGCGCCTCGCCCGTGTCCATCCTCGCTTTGATGAACTGGACCACGCACACGCGCAGCCCATGCCCGGCCGCACGCAGCGCCATCCCCAGCGCCGACGTCGTCTTCCCCTTGCCGTCGCCCGTGATCAGCACGACCCGATTTTTCGCTAAACTTGACATCGCTCACCCTGCACTTGGACAGAACCCCCACTTGTGGTATAGTTTTCGATCTCTGCCCGGCAAGGGGATCCGGACAGCGACGCCTATGCTGGCTGTAGACACCATAAAAGTACCGCTTCGTTTCCGTTTCGTCACGTACGGATTTCGCGCGGTCGCTTTCGCCCTCGTGCTGCTGGCGGCCCGGAGCAAGGCCGGACAGCCAGACGAGGCGCCCGCGGACGCCATCCGCTCGACCAACGTGGTCGCGCATGGCGGAATCACCGTGCACCAGCTCGTCGTCGGCACGCTCGCCGCGAACTGCTACGTGGTCTGCGACACGAACAGGACCGCCCTCGTGATCGACCCCGGCGCCTGCCCCGAGAGCCTGCGAAGCTACCTCGCGAGCCAGCGCATGCGCGTCGCCGCCTACGTGCTCACGCACAGCCACCTCGACCACATCTCGGCCCTCGACGAGTTGGCCGCGGCCGTGCCCGCCGAGGTCGCCATGCACCCAGAGGAGAACGACTGGGCCTTCTGCGAGAAGAACGCCTGGCTCCCGGCCTACCCCCGCACGCGGGAAGTCGCCGTGACGCGGCCCCTGCGCCACCAGCAGCTCTTCGGCGACGGCGGGCTCGACTACACCGTCATCCACACGCCGGGCCACTCGCCGGGCAGCGTCTGCCTCTGGTTCCCCCGCGAGCGGCTCGTTTTCACCGGCGACACGCTCTTTGCAGGAACGGTCGGCCGCACGGACCTCCACCGCAGCAGCTACACCTCGCTCATGCGCTCGCTCGGCGTCTTCCTGCTCATGCCCCCCGACACGGTCATTTACGCCGGGCACGGCGAACCCACGACGGTCCGCAGCGAGCTCGCCCACAACCCTTTCCTCCAGGACATCCCGAAACCACCTCAAGAGAAGAGCGGCCAGCCGGACAGCAACGGGCGTCCCCGGCGAGCCGAGACGAAGTGACGATGGACGAAACCCACACCATCCTTTTCGACGCCCGCACCGCCACGCACGCTTACCCGGGCATCAACCGCTACATCCGCTCGCTGCTCGCGGCCATCATGCCTGAGCTGCGCCCGGACGAGCGGCTGCACGTCATCCTGCCGCCGGACACCGAGATGCCCTGCCTTCTCGACCCCCGCGTCACGACTCACCCCACGGACGCCCCGGCTAACACCCTCAAGAGCCACCTGCAGGCCTACCGCCTGGAGCGCGCCGTCCAAGCCCACGTCGTCCACACGCCCTACATCCTCACCCCCATCCGCGTGCCCGGAAAAATGGTGCTCACCGTCCACGACGTGATCCCCCTCTCTCACCCCCAGTACAGCACGCCACTCACGCGCCTCTTCTGGCGGTTCACGGGGCGCCGCGCGCTCTGGCACAGCCGCAAGATCATCGGCGTCTCCGAGGATGCGCTCAAGGCCTGCGAGCGCCACTTCGGCTCGCACGCGTCGCGCCGCAGCGTCGTGATCCACCACGGCATCGACGCCGCCTTCCACCCCCAGCCCCCCGAGGCGGTCGCGCAGGTGCGAGCCAGCTACGACCTGCCCGACCGCTTCCTGCTGTACGTGGGCTCCGACCAGCCGCACAAGAACGTCTCCACGCTGCTCAACGCGCTCGCGCTCATGGATCCCACCGCCACGGTGCCCCTCGTCGTCGCCGGCTTCGACGGCGAAACCAGCCCGTCGCGCCGCGAGGCCGACCAGCTCAAGCTCGGCAGCCGCGTGCTCTGGATCGGCAAGGTGCCCGACGAGCATCTGCCCGCGCTCTACAGCGCCGCGCACGCCTTCCTCTTCCCCAGCCTCGTCGAAGGGTTCGGTTTCCCCGTGCTCGAGGCGATGGCCTGCGGCGCGCCCGTCATCTGCTCCGCGCTCAGCGTCCTTAAGGAAATCACCGGCGGCGCAGCCAAGCTCGTCCACCCTACCGACCGCCAGGAGTGGAAGCGCGCCATCCACGCGGCCCTCGTGTCGCTCGACTGGCACGACGTCTACCGCGCCAAAGGGCTCGCCCGCGCCACGCACTTCTCGTGGCACACGGCCGCCTGCGCCACGCTCGACGTCTACCGGCAGCTCTACCTGAAGCAACACGCGCGCTCGACAGAGGCACCCCCAACATCCTATGATCTGCCTCCTGCCAGCCCTACGAAGAGCCTAACCGTTTAAACACCGACCACCCGTTATCAACCGGAGAACGCACCCATGGCAAAAGCATGTGACCTGAGAAAAGGCAGCCTCGTTGGAATCAACAGCCTGCCCCACGTCGTCGAAGACCTCAAAGTTTCAACACCCAGCGCGCGCGGCGCATCCTCCATCTACCGCTTCCGCTTTCGCAACCTGGTCACCAAAGGCAAGCAGGACGTCTCCTGCAAAGGCGACGAGCCCTTCGCCGACATCGACTTCGAGCGCCGCCCCATCCAGTACCTGTACAAGGAAGCCGACCTCTACACCTTCATGGACACCGAAGACTTCTCCCAGTTCACGATCCAGCAGGACTCCATCGAGGAGCAGCTCCTCTACCTCGTCGAGGATATGGAGGGCCTCTTCGCACTCATGTCTGACGGCAAGGTGCTGACCATCGAGGTTCCTCAGAAGGTGGTGCTAACCATCGAGACGTGCGACCCGGTGATGAAGGGCGCCTCGGTCACCGCTCGCTCCAAGACCGCAACCTGCCAGACCGGGCTGGTCCTGCAGGTGCCCGAGTACCTCGAGGCCGGAGAGACCATCCTCGTCGACACCGCCACGGGCTCCTTCCTTTCGCGCGCCAACGTGTCGAAATTCTAACCCCCCCCGGACCGTGAGCCTCTGAACCGTGAACCCGTGAACCGTGAACCCCTAAACACAAAAGGCCCCACATGAACAGCGACCAGGTCAAATCCGGTTTCCAGCGCGCCCCCCACCGCGGCCTCTTCATGGCCACCGGCGTCAAGCGCGAGGACTTCAAGAAGCCCTTCATCGGCGTCTGCAACTCCTTCATCGAAGTCATCCCCGGCCACTGCCACCTCAACAAGGTCGGCGAGTGGGTCAAGCAGTGCATCCGCGAGGCCGGCGGCGTCCCCTTCGAGTTCAACACCATCGGCATTTGCGACGGCATCGCGATGGGCCACGACGGCATGAAGTACTCCCTGCCCAGCCGCGAGCTCATCGCCGACTCCGTGGAGTCCATGGTCAAGGCCCACTGCTTCGACGCGATGCTCTGCATCCCCAACTGCGACAAGATCGTCCCCGGCATGATCCTCGGCGCCATCCGCGCCAACATCCCCACGGTCTTCGCCAGCGGCGGCCCCATGAAGGCCGGCCAGCTCGACGGCAAGCCCGTGGACCTGATCTCCATTTTCGAAGGCGTCGCCAAATTCAACAACGGCAAGATCACGGCCGACGAGCTCGGGCGCGTCGAAGAGGCCGGCTGCCCGGGCTGCGGCTCCTGCTCCGGCATGTTCACCGCCAACTCGATGAACTGCCTCTGCGAAGCCATCGGCCTCGCCCTCCCCGGCAACGGCTCGATCCTGGCCGAGGACCCCGCCCGCCTCGGGCTCTGGAAGCAGGCCGCCGAGCGCGTCGTCGCCATGGCCCTCGCCGAGGGCCCCCGGCCGCGCGACCTCGTCACCCTCGCCTCGATCGACAACGCCTTCGCGCTCGACATGGCCATGGGCGGCAGCTCGAACACCGTTCTGCACACCCTCGCCATCGCCCACGAGGCCGGCATCGACTACGACCTCGACCGCATCAACGCCCTCTCGCGGCGCTGCCCCAACGTCTGCAAGGTCGCCCCCTCCTGCTCCTACCACATGGAGGACGTCGACGCCGCAGGCGGCATCCACGCGATCCTCAAGCGCATCGCGGAGATCCCGGGCCTGCTCGACACCTCCTGCCCCACCGTCAGCGGCAAGACCCTCGGCGAGAACATCGCCGCCGCCACCGTCAAAAACGACCAGGTCATCCGCACGCTTGAAAACGCCTACTCGAAGGACGGCGGACTCACGATCCTGCGCGGCAACCTCGCCGAGCAGGGCGCGGTGGTCAAGAAGGCCGGCGTCGCGCCTTCCATGCACCAGTTCGAGGGCGAGGCCATCTGCTTCGACTCGCAGGACGACGCCTGCGCCGGCATCCTCGGCGGCAAGGTTCGCGCCGGACACGTCGTGGTCATCCGCTACGAAGGCCCGCGCGGCGGCCCCGGCATGCAGGAGATGCTCGCCCCCACCTCGTACATCATGGGCGCGGGCCTCGGCGAATCCGTCGCCCTCGTCACCGACGGCCGCTTCTCCGGCGGTACGCGCGGCGCCTGCATCGGCCACGTCTCGCCCGAAGCCGCCGAGGGCGGCCTCATCGGACTTCTCAAGGACGGCGACCGCATCCGCATCGACCTCCCCGGCCGCCGGCTGGAGGCGCTGCTCGACGACGCCGAAATCGCCCGCCGCCGCGCCGCCGCGCCCGAGTGGAAGCCGCGCGCCGTCACCGGCTGGCTGCGCCGCTACTCGCTGATGGTGGGCAACGCCAGCTCCGGCGCCTCCCTGCTGTGAGCGGCAGCGCCACCCTCCGCAGGCTCTTCGGGCTGCCCGCCTCGGGCGGCCCGCTTGTGTTGCTCGCGCCCATGGCCGGCTACACCTCCGCGCCCATGCGCCGCCTCTGTCAGCGCCACGGCGCGGCTCTGTCCTACACGGAGATGACCAGCGACCTGGGCCTGCTGCACGCTTCGGACAAGACGTGGCACCTGCTCGAGACGTTCGAGGACGAGGGCCCCGTCGTCGCGCACCTCTACGGCACCGAGCCCGCCACGCTGGCCGAGGCCGCCGCCCAGGTCGAGGCCACCGGGCGCTTCGTCGCGATCGACCTCAACGCCGGCTGCCCCGTCCGCAAGGTCACCGCCAACGGCTCCGGCGCAGCGCTCATCAACGACCCGCCGCGCATCCACGACATCCTCGCCGCCATGCGCCGCGCCATCAAGCTGCCCCTCACCATCAAGACCCGGCTCGGCCCCCGCCCAGACGCCGTCGCCATCTTCGAGGTCCTCGCGGCCGCCGAGGCCGCCGGCGCCGGAGCCCTCGCCCTCCACGGACGCTTCACATCCCAGGGCCACGGCGGCGACGTGCATCTGGAACTCATGGCCGAGGTCAAGCGCCGCGCCAAAATCCCCATCATCGGAAACGGCGGCGTCTGCTCGCCCCACGACGCGTGGCGCATGCTGCATGAGACCGGCGTCGACGCCGTCATGATCGCCCGCGCCGCCATCGGCAACCCGTGGATCTTCGAAGACACCCTCGCCGCGCTCGCCACCGGCGAGGAGCCGCCCGCACACGCCAGCGGCCGCACGCGGCGCGACCTCGACGCGGTCCGCGCCGCGCTGGACGAGCACATGGAGTCCGAACTCGACCTCGCCCGCCGCATCCGCGAGCGCTACCAGGTGCCGCGCGAAGCCCTCGGCCCCGAGGCGGCGCTGGCAGCCACCTTCCGCTGCCACCTCTTCCGGTACCTGCACGGCCTCAACGGCTCCTCCTACGTGCGCGGCCGCCTGCACGAACTCCACACCCTCGCCGAGATCCGCGCCGCGGTCGCGGGCTGCCTCGAGCGCGAAGCCGCCCACCGCGCCGTCGCACCCTCTCCCGCAGCCTACAGCCTGCAGCCGGCTGCCTTCTCTCCCGCCACCCGCTTCGCCATCACGTAGTCGTCCATCACAAAGCCGCAGCCGATGTCGCTCACCACGGCTGATTCGCGCACAAAACCCGCGCGCTCGTAGAAGGCGATGGAGCCGCTGTTGTGCTTGTTCACGGTGAGCCACAGCGTGTTCAGCCCCTGCTCGCGGCACCGCCGCTCCACAAACGCCACGACCTCCGTTCCGAGGCCTTGCCCCTGCCGCTCCGCGAGGATGTAGATCTTGCTTAGCATCAGCCGCTTCCCTGCGGCGTCCGGAACCAGCGCGAAGTACCCCGCCCGCACGCCGCCGTCGATCACCAGATAGTACTCGTAGCCGCCTGCTAGTTGATCCGAAACCGCCAGCTCGCTCTGAAACTTCTCCAGCATGTACGCCACCTGCTCGGCCCCGATGAGCGGCGTGTAGTGGCGCTGCCACGTCTCGCGCGCCAGCGCCACCACCGCCTCGACCTCTTCCTTCGCCCTGACCCGCACCATCTCAGCCATACCCGCCCCCGTTCCTCCCCTTCCGCCGGCGCCTCAGTCGCCCCCATCTTCGACGCCGACGATCTTGCCGTCGAACATCTGCATCACCTGCTTGAGGGCGGGGTCGT
>CAYLUN010000082.1:0-24366 GCA_964386865.1 uncultured Lentisphaeraceae bacterium
TTCAAGGGCGGCAAGGTGCAGGCGGCGGGCGGCTTCGCGGACCACGTGACCTTCGCCAAGCCCGAGCTGTGTGCCACCTGCAAGGAGCGCACCTGCATCGAGATCTGCTCCGCGCAGGCCCTGATGCCCGGCGAGGAGGGCGCGACGCCCGAGTTCGACCGCGAGAAGTGCATCCACTGCGGCGCCTGCATCTGGAGCTGCTCCAAGGCCCTGCCCGGCGACCCCGAGCGCGCCAACATCGAGTTCGCCTCCGGCTCCGGCGGGCTGCACTCGAATGAGAACTGATGGAGAGGCTGTTAGGGGTTAAGGTTGTTAGGCTGCGTACCTATATGTAGAAACATGCAACAGGCCTCGACACAGACCGAGAATGGACTTGAATATGTTTTAGTTCAAATGCTAACATAATTTTGATTTTTCTGAGACAGCTAGTTTCATAACAGGGGTCGATGTCTTGAATTTGGAAATGGATTGACTGTGAGTTTGTCCGGGAACAGATATTGGACGGGTCTATTTCTAGCTCTGTGGGTCAGTGCTCAACCTGCGGTAGCCAGCGACCTTGAATTCCAGCCCTCCGTTCTGAAATCGATTGATTGCCGGGTGCAGGTTCCTGTCGGGTGGTCCATCTATGATCGGTCGAGCCGGGATTGCGGCGCCTGGGTCATCACGCCGGATGATCTAAATAAGGCCGATTATAAGACCGGCGTCAAAATCGACGCCCTTTTGCAAGTTGAGAGCCGAACCGGGGTCAAAGCCTCGAAATGGGTCGCAGCCAGGATCTGTGACAAATCAACGTCGTTGCCGGTTATAAGTTCTGAAACGGGGCCCACAAACGACTATTTCCAAGTCAAGCGTCTGGTGACGGAAGAGGTTTATAGTCCGGGAAGAACGGAATACACAACGTGTCGGATAACCTATTCGTGGTTCTGGAATGACAAGCAAGATGTTGTCATCTGCATGGAGGCGCGCGCGCCGGAGAAAGCGTGGAAATCGACGTCGGGCACACTTGAGAAGATTGGCAAGCTGGGTTTCGATGTGATGGCTTGGAAAAAGAAACTCGCGACAGCCGAGGAGTAAACCATGAAACGGACATCTCTAATCCCCGTATGGGCGATGGCCACCCTAATGGTGCTGAGTTTGGCCTCCGCGATTTTCGCGACCGAGGGGGTGCAGGAACTGGAACCGTATAGAGTGTGGCTGCAAGGGCTGGCCATTCATCGTAGCACCTTGTCGCCGGAGGCCCAGAACCTAGGGTGGGTGATCAAGGGAAACGGCCTTGTGAAGCTTTCCCGGAACGCTTCCAGCGAAATCGCTTATACCTATTACTCGAACCGGGCCGGCATCGATTTCGTTGTTTACCTCGACTGCTGGAAGGTCAATCGCTATGCCCGTACGAGCAATACGCTCGGGTACCGGGTCGGCGTGGATTATGCCGGGCCGATCATGTCAAGCGAGGTCGCCGAGGTCGCGGTGGTCAACACGCCATACGAATACCAGATTACGGCCACCGGCTCGCCGACAAAGCTGCATGCTGTGAACCTGCCGGAAGGGCTGACCGTCGATTCCAACGGTCTGATCAAAGGTGTTCCTGTGAAGACAGGCAAGTACCTGATCACTCTCTATGCGGAAAATAACCGTGACTGGACCACCGAAACGCTGCGGCTAGATGTCGTTAGCGGTGACAACGGCGGCGGTCTGCTCAACTGCCATTCCCTTGTTTTAGATGAAAATTATGTGGTTACGCGCACCCATGGTGATGGCCCGAATGGTGGTGGCTTGACTTGGATTGTCAAATGTAACGGGGCGCAGGTGCTCGGGCGCAATGCGCTGAGTGAGACCCGCTACCAATACTACTATAATAGTTCAGGCTACACGTACACCATATACGTGGAGTATCTGGGTCAACGTGTATCTAATATCATCACTTACACGCCGCCGAATGCTGTCTACAGCGTGCATATAACGAGCGCAAGCACCCACTCCGGTGTTGCGGGTGAGCGGATCACGCCTTATGTCATCACTACAGATCAGCCCTGCAGCCAGTTCTCCGCTTCCGGCCTGCCCTCCGGCCTCGAAGTGACGGCATCGGGGACCGTTGTTGGCGTGCCGACCGAGTACGGGAGTTTCCCTGTTAAGATATCGGTTAGCGGGGCGGGCGGAGTTGCCACTAAGACGGTTACGTTCAACATCCAGCAGGGCGGCGATGACTACACGACCCAGTATCGCCTTTCAATCGATGAAGAGCACGTGGTTACCCGCACGGTGGGTGAGCACCCCGGCCTGGTCTGGGTGGTCAAGGTGAACGGCAATCAGGAGGTCGTCCGCCGCAGCGCTGCGGGTGAATACACGTTCAGCTACAGCGCGGAGAAGAAGGGCGAACACGTACAGATTCGGCTTGAGGCCTGGATCAAGGGAAAATATAGGCCTGTCTCTAACACGGTCACATACAAATCGGGCGGGAAGTTCGAAGAAGCTCCCGTCTTCTCGATGGAGGCCTCCTACAGCTGCTATCAGGGAAGCGCCATCGACCCCGTTCTGGTTCAGGTTTCGGGAAACCCGACCGCCCTAACGGTGAATGATCTCCCCGCGGGACTCTACTACGAAAGCGCATCGAAATCGATCAAGGGCGCCCCGACGGCCGTGGGCACTAACACGTCTTCCATCACTGCCGTCAACGCCTATGGAACAACTACAATCACTGTGGCGTTCGAGGTCTTGCCTGACACGCGGAATGCGGTTGAAGATCGCTTCCGCCTCGTTATGCTGCCTGGCTTCAACGTCAAGAGAACGTTCGGAACGGATGATTCGCTGCGCTGGGTTGTGTGCCGGAACGGGCAGCGGATCTATGAGTATCCCGATGCCGGAAGAATCATTTTCAATTATGGGCGGCACAGTAAGCCAGGCGACTTCATTGTGTTTCTTGAAGCCTTTGTGGATGGCGAAATCACAAGAGTCTCCAACGTTGTGGGTTACCGCACGTTCGGCGACGAGCAGGCCCCTGTGCTGATTAGTGACAGGACATATACGTTGAAGACGGGAACTTCAGTCAGCATCCAGATGCAGGCCACCGGTAATCCTGTTTCCTACGTGGCTGATCAGCTCCCGGCTGGTCTAACCTTGACTAGCTCGACCGGGCTGATCTCCGGCACGCCGTCGCAAATCGGCCTCAGCGAGACGTTGATCTCCATGACAGGGGCGGACGGCGTATCCCAGGTGCCTGTGACTTTTGCGGTGGTGGCGCCGACGAGCACCGATGCATACCTCAAGCGGTATGTCTTGGAGCTTGACGATCTGAACCGCATAACCCGCTCTCCGGGAACGGACGTTGGGCTTGCATGGGTCATATCGAAAGACGATCAGATCGTCCTGAAGCGCTACGCGAAGAATGAGCTGACGTACACCTACGAGAAGAATTACATCCCGGGTGTCTATACCTGCTACCTACAGGCCTACGTCGACGGAGCCTATCGGCGGGTTTCCGACATCGCAGCCTATGCCGTGGAAACCCATTCCGATTTCAGCGGCAACGGATTCCCGAATCTGGTTGAGCATGCCATGGGCACTCGGGCTGGCACTGAGCCGCATGATGTGACCCCGAACTTGGTGAACGTGCTCAAGGAGGGGGGCTACACCTATCTCACATACCGTTACTCTGTGAACACCGAGGCCCCGGATGTTTGCCTGTATGTCGAATGTGCCAAAACGCTCGGCAATTGGATCCGGGCCGCCCCGATCAGCGTGTCGGTCGTTTCTGCCGAGGAAAAACATGAAGTTCGCGATGCGGTGTTCCGCATTGATGATAACCGCGGCTTCCTGCGCCTCGTTGCCGAACTCGTAGGGGAGTAGTACCGTCCCCTCCGGCGGAAAGGAGCCTAGTGCTGGATTCCAAGCAAAACACGGGGTTGGTGCCATGAAACACAGCCCCCGTCATCACCACCATCCTTCCCGTCCGGTCTCTTTCGCGGGGGCATCTGCCGCGGGGCGGATTTCCGCTTCGGTCCTCCTCGGGCTGGCATGCCTTGCGGGCCTGCGTGGCGAGGCGCAGCCGCTGGCGAGTCTCGCGAAGGAAGACGGTCGCTCGGCGAGTCCCCCAATCCGGTTCGTCAAAGATCCGATCAACGAGGAGGTCCAGACGTTCCGTCACGATGTTCGGCAACTGTATAACGCCAGCAAGTTCGGCGAGCTGGAGAAGATCGCGAAGGAACTGCTGTCGGGGAAAGCTAAGTTCGGAAACGGCTCGTGGAAGATCGTTCAGTTCTACGACGCGCTGGAGTGCCGGCCAGATGAGCCGGAGAGCATGTGGAGGCTGCACGACCGGATTCACCGGGACTGGATCGCGAAGTACCCCGAGTCGGCCACGGCGAGGCTGGCGCACGCGGATTTCTTGCGCAGTTACGCCTGGCACGCGCGTGGCAACGGATACGCCAGCAGCGTCAGCGCAGAGAACGGCCAGATTTTTATCGAGCGGCTGGCCTCGGCGCAAGCGATCATCGACGAGGCCCAGAAGTTGAAAGAGAAGAATCCCTTCTGGGGGGTGATCGCGCTGACTATCGCGATGGGAGGGGGCGCGGAAAAGCGCGAGTTTGACCTCATCGTGAGGGATGCGCATGCCGGCGAACCCCTCTTCTGGGGCTACTTCACCAAGCGGGCGCAGTCGCTGCTGCCGCGCTGGCACGGTGCGCCCGGCGAGTGGGAGGACTTCGCGATGAAGTCGGCTGCGCTTCCCGACGGGCTCGGCGCCGAGCTCTACGCGCGCATCGTGCTGGCGCTGGACGGCTACTACGGCAATATCTTTGAGGAGTCGGACGCGTCCTGGCCCAAGACGCGCGAGGGGCTCGAGATGATGCTGAAGCGGTATCCCGCGTCGCTGGAGATCGCGAATGAGGCGGCGAGGCTGGCCACGATGGCGCGGGACCGCCAGCTGGCCAAGGCGATGTTCGACCGTCTCGGCGGCGTCTGCGTGCTCAGCGCGTGGAATGGGCCGGAGCAATATCTGGGCGCGCTGAAGTGGCTCCAGAAGTCGGAAAGAGATCAGGCCGGCCAGTGAGATGCCCGGGCGGGTTTGCGTAGGGAAGGCTGGTGGCTGCTAGGCCGTTCGGCCGACGAGCGCGTTTCGGCGTTCCCGCGGATCTGTCGGAAGAGGGGGGACGGTTCGAGACGCGCAACTTGGGTTGCCCCGTCGGCCGTCCCAGAGGTCCGGCCGTACTGGAGCGGGTCTCGTCTTCACCTGAAACACGGCGGGCGCCGCCGCAGCAAGGCTCAGTACGACCGGCGCTATGAGCCGGTCGCATCTACGGGAATGATTGCCCGGCAACAGAGTGTTAGCCTCTCGTCCCCGCGCTTGACTTGCCGCCTTCTGTTTGTCACCCTTTACACCATGAAACGTGCATTGATCAACCGCAGGATTTTTCTTCAATCCTCGCTGGCCGCAGGCGCGGCGGCGGCCCTGGGGGCGCGTGGCGCGGAACAGGCGGGCGGCACTCGGCCGCTGCGGCTCGGCGCGCCGGCGTTCGCGAAGACGGACGACCCCGTCGAACTCGCGCGCTGGCACCGCGCCCAGGGCTACCGCGCGGCGTACTGTCCGAAAGTCGACCTCAAGGACGCGGATCGCATCAAGGCGGTGGAGAAGGCCTTCGGCGAGGCGGACGTGGTGATCGCCGAGGTGGGGCGCTGGTGCAACCTGACCGACCCCGATCCGGAGAAGCGCAAGAAGAACCTCGCGACCGTCACCGAGGGGCTGGCGCTCGCCGACGCCGTGGGCGCGCGGTGCTGCGTCGACATCGCGGGCTCGTTCAACCCGGACGTGTGGTACGGGCCGCACCCGGACAACTTCACGCAGACGTTCTTCGACGCCGCCGTGGAGAACGCGCGGGCGATCCTCGACGCGGTCAAGCCGAAGCGGGCCAAGTTCTGCTACGAGATGATGGGCTGGACCATGCCCGACACGGCTGAGCGCTACCTCGCGCTGATCAAGGCGGTGGGCCGGCCGGGCTTCGGCGTGCACCTCGACCCGTGCAACCTCGTCAACTCGCCCGCGACCTTCTACCGCAACGCGGACGTGCTCAACGCGTGCTTCGACACGCTCGCGCCGTGGATCGCGAGCTGCCACGCGAAGGACCTGTCGTGGGAGGTGGAGATGAACGTCCACTTCCGCGAGGTGCGGCCCGGCTTGGGCAAGCTCGACTACGGCACCTTCCTGCGGCGCCTGGCGGCGCTGCCCGAGCCGCCGCCGCTGATGATCGAGCACCTGAAGGGCGAGGAGGAGTACGCGGCGGCGGCGAAATACATCGTCGACACCGGCCGCTCCCTCGGGCTGACCTTCGAGCGCGGGGCGTGACGCTTCGGCGGGCTCCTTCCGTTTGCCATTATCGCATTGAATCTTCGCCCGGTTTGATGCATACTAATACATCGCCGACCACGGTTTAGGTCGCCGCTTAAATATGCACAATTTGAAAGGAGATTCACCCGTGAAAACCAGACTGTTTCTCATTGCGCTGTCCGCCTCTCTTTTCGCCGGGGCAGCCTCAGCCGCCGACGCTCCAGCTCAAGCAAGCTCGCAGTACACGCCGTTCATGCTCAGCGTCGTGACGCCGATACAGGTCCCGCCGCGCGATTTCGACGTCGGTGGCCTGCGCCTCAGCCTTCTCTACGGCGAGTGCCGCGACTTCGACGGGCTCGACATCGGCACGGTCGGCCGGGCTACGGGGCACGGCAACGGACTGCAGGCGGCCCTGCTGGCGAACATCGTGGACGGCGACGGCTTCGGCCTTCAGGTTGCGCCCGTCAACTGCGTGAGGGTCAACTATGAGGGCTTGGCAATCGGAGCCGCGAACTACGTGAAGAAAGACGTGTGCGGGCTCCAGATCGGCGCGCTCTTCAACCGGGCGGACTACGTCGAGGGCGCGCAGATCGGGCTCATCAACGTGACGCGCCAGATGATCGGCATCCAGCTCGGGCTGGTCAACATCATTCAGGACAACGACCTGAAGTTTATCCCCGTCTTCAACTGCTCGTTCTGAGGAGAGGCGAGTGGGTGACGCGTCAATAAGAAGGGACTAACCATGAAAACGACTCAGCTGACTCAAACGGGCGCAGGCCTGGCAGCCCTCATCGCGTGTCTGGCTGCCGGCCCGGCCCTTGCCGCCGAGGAAAAAGTGGCCGTCGAACTCCCCAACACCGTTCACAACATCGCGCTGCCGAACGGGGACTCCGTGGAGGTCACAACGGGCGTGAAGGTGGAGGTGATTGAGCGCAAGGCGCCGGCGCAGGCGAAGCCCGCGCGCAAGACCGCGATCTTCGTGGACAATCGCGCGGGAGCCCAGCTGAACGAGACGGTGCTCCGCTTCGAGGACCATGTCGCAGCCCGCGCCGGCGGCGACAAATACGAGATCATCAGCAAGGAGGACGTCGCCAAGGCGCTGAAGGCCTATCCGGAAAACACGGGCGCCGTCCCCGCCGAGCGCAACACGCTGGGCACGCGGGAAGACCGGAAGCTCGCGGATGACACGTCGGCCCTGCGGCTGGCGCAGAATGTCGGCGCAGACTACATGCTGATGGTGGCGCTCGACTCGTTCGACGCGGAGACCAAGCGGTTCAAGACGGCCGACATCGACGTCGTGAACAAGGTCTACACCCTGCGGGCCACGTACAAGCTGCTGGACGGCGTGACAGGCGGCACGCTCGGGGGGATGCCGGTGCGCGCCTCGAAGACCGTTCGCGAAAGCGCCAACATCAGCATCGAGAACACGGACTTGACGGCCGACCTGATCGAGAAGCTGGCGGACACGGTGGCGCAGGACATGCTGAAGAAGGCTGACCAGTTCCGCGAGGCGTCGGCGGTCGGCGACATCCCCGTGACGATCCGCTGCAATGCGCGCGACCTGCAGGGCAACGAGATCTCCCTCACGGACATCGGCGTGACGGAGGACAACCGGGTCGTGAAGGGCAAGGACACGCAGCCGCTGCAAGTAGTCGCCACGGTGGCGTTCGACGGCATGGTCATGGGGTCCACGCCCGCCACGGTCAAGGTCAAGCCGGGGCCGCACAAGCTGCGGCTGACGCGCCCGGGGTTCGACGACGCGGAGATGACGGTGAAGGCCGCCGAGGGCATGGATCTGACGGTGACGATGCAGATGAGCAACGAGGGCTTTACGCGCTGGCTGCAGATCCGCGACGCGCTGAACGCGCTGGACGTCTCCCGGAAGATGACGGACGCCGAGGCCGAGCGCATCCGCGGTATCGCGCAGATGTTCCGCCAGAGCGGGTACCGCATCGACCACCGCTCGAACGTGAAGTCCGACTCCAAGTCCGACGTGAAGTCTGACGTGAAGGTGGACGCGAAAGAGCTGCCGGACGTCAACATGACGTACAAGAGCCTGTTCTAATCGGTTTGTTTAAGGAGGAGCGAATATGAAGAACGTCCTGATGTTCGGATGCGCCGTTTTGGTCGCGGGGTCGCTGGCGGCCCAAGGCGCGAAAGAGACCCTTGCGGTCGCCACGGTCGCGTCGACCCCGGCGCTGAAAACGGATGTGGAGCAGCGCGGCATGGCCGCCTCGTTCAACCGGGTGCTGGAGTCGCTGGATCAGCATCTGGTCACCAGCTTGGCGCAGTCGCGGAAATTCACGGTGGTCGGGCGCAAAGGGCTGCTAAAGGATGTGATCGCGGAGCAGGATCTCGGGCAGTCCGGCCTGGCCAATGCGGACACGGCGCCGGAGCTGGGCCAGCTGAAGGGCGCCAAGTACACGCTGACGACCACCGTCGACAGCTTCCTTGAAAACCACGAGGTGGCCGCTTTTGCGGAAGGGCGGAAGCTGAAGCGCCGTTTTCAGATCTCGGCGCAGGCGGTGATTGTTGACACGACGACGGGCGAGGTGTTCGACACGGCCAACATTCAGCTGGATAAGATCGACATCGTCGACTTGCCGGCGAACGTCGCCGAATCCATGACCGGTTCGCGAACCGACGAGCTGATGCCCCTGCTGGCCAAAGAGCTGGGCGCGAAGATCGCGGCCAACACGGTGGCGGCCGTCTTTCCCGTCAAGGTGGTTGACGTGGAGGACGAGAAGACGCTGACGCTGAACCGGGGCGCGAGCTTCTTCGCCGTGGGCGACCAGGTCGAGCTGTACGGGCCGAGCAAGACGATCACGGATCCCGATACGGGGGCGGTCATCAAGCGCAAGGGCAAGCCGGTCGGCAAGGCGCGGGTCACGAGCGTTGAGCCCGATTACAGTCAGGCCGAGGTGTTCGAGAACACGGGCGTGAAAGTCGGTTGCCAGGCCACGAAGCTGCAGCCTGCAAAGGAATAAGTCATGGATCAGCGGTGCGACAAGCGAAGTGACTTCGGGCGCGCGCTGGCGTGCGCCGGCGCGGCGGCCCTGCTCGCGTGCGGCGGGTGCAAGACGTACGACCAGCAGGTGAGCGAGATCCGCGACTACTACCGGGCGGGCTACTATGAGCAGGCGGCCGGGCTGGCAAGCCGGCGGCTCGAGAGCAACCGGCAGGGGCGCGACGAGCTGATCTGGTCGCTGGAGTCGGCCACGCTCAGCCGCTGCGCCGGGCGGGCGCAGGAGAGCGACAGCGCCTTCGCGCGCGCCGACGAGCTCTACGACCGCCACCAGCAGGAGGCGAAAGTCAAGATCGGCTCCGAGGGCCTGGCGCTGATCACCAACCCGGCGAAGCTGCCCTACACGGGGCGCGCGTACGACGGGATCATGGTGAGCGCGTACCAGGCGCTGGGCGCGCTGCAGCGGGGCGACCGCGAGTCCGCGCGCGTGTACCTGAACCGGACGTATCAGCGCCAGCAGGACGCGGTGTCAGAGCACGCCGCGAAGATTGAGAAGGAGAGCGAGCAGGTCAAGAAGAACGCCGACCTGTCGCGCACGCTGAGCGACGAGAAGTTTGGCTCGGCGTGCTCGGGGCTCAGCACGCAGGTGGATGGGCTCGCGGCCTACGCCGACTACGTCAACCCCTTCGCCGTCTACCTGGACGGCCTGTACCACTGGAACGCGGGGCTGGATCCGTCGGACGTGGAGCGGGCGCGCAAGTGCTTCGAGCGCGCGCTGGCGTTCGCGCCCGACAACCCGTATGTGAAGGCCGACTACGAGCTGACGTCGAAGGCCGCGCGGCCCGGGATCGGCGAGCCCGCGTGCTACGTCCTGTTCGAGACCGGCGCGGCGCCGAGCCGCGACGCCCTGCGGATCGACGTGCCCATCATCGTCTCGCGCGTGTCGTACGTCGGCATTTCGTTCCCCCGGCTTGTGCTGCACGGGAGCTTCGTCGCCGGCCTGACCGTAGAGGCGGGCGGGCAGAGCGCGACCACGGCGCGCGTCGCCAGCATGGACGCCGTCGTGGCGCACGACTTCAGGAACGAGCTGCCGAGCATCATCACGCGCTCGGTGGCGTCCGCCGTCGCCAAGGCCGCCGCCGCCTACGCGATCAACCGGCAGGCTGAGAAGGACGGGGGCGAGGCCGCGAAGTGGGCGGCCAGGGTGGCGACGGCCGGCTACCAGCTCGCCATGAACGTGGCGGACACGCGGACGTGGAACACGCTGCCCAAGGAGTTCCAGGTCTGCAAGGTGCCGATTCCCGCCGACCGCAAGATCGTGCTGACGGTGCCCGGCAGCGGTTGGCGACAGGAGCTGACGCTGGGAGAGGGGCGGTCCGTCGTCGTCTGGGCGAAGACGGTCGACCAGCCGCAGCAGATGGCCATTACGCAGTTTGCGCTGAAGTAAAAGGAGAGAGCATGAAAACGAATACGGTAGCGGGTTTGAGCGTGGCGGCCGCGGTCGCGCTGCTGGCGGGCTGCGCCACGACGGTCAACACGGTTGAGAATGCGGACAAGGCGGGGGTTCGCGAAATGGTGGCCGACCGGCGCGTGGTGTCTGACCGCACGTTGGAGAACAGGGTCATTGTCGTGGGCATTAACCAGTCGCAGACGGACGCGGGTTTCCTGCGCGTTCAGCTCGAGTTCTACAACAAGAAGCGGACCATTCAGAACTTCTTCTACACGGTCGAGTGGTTCGGCGCCGACGGCATGCGGGTCGAGACGGCGACCGGCGGCTGGACGGAGCAGCAGGTTATGGCGCGCGAGAGCCTCTTCCTCACGTTTACGGCGCCCACGCCCCGGGCGAAGGACTTCGTCGTGAAACTGGTAGAGGATCCTCGCCGGTGATTGTGCGAATGAAAGGAGACATGAAATGAATCGAAGCAAACAGTTCTTGTTGATGCCGGCAATTGGCTGCGGATGCCTTTTTCTCGCCGGATGCCAGACGCCGTCGGTGGTCCGGATCCAGGCCGGAGGCCCTACCGCGATTACGACAACCGGGGTCGACCTGGCCGACTTCAAAACCACGGCGGGCGCGATGGTCAAGGAGCTGCTGGCGCATCCGGCGATTTCGGGTTTCAGGGCGCAGTACGGGCGAGCCCCGACCATGAAGAAGGGCACGATCGTCAACAAGTCCGACCTGATGCTCGACATGGGCCAGCTCGTCGGGCGCATCAACGAGGACATGCTCAACAGCGGGCTCGTCGAGCTGCTTGCCACCGATGCCACGACGGACGACATCCGGCGGCAGAACGACTTCGAGAACGACGTGAAGAGCAGCAAGAGCGGGCGCGCCGACTTCTACACGGAGGGCGAGATCATGCTGCTCACCGCGAAAGATGGGCGCCTGCGCGAGAAGACCTACACCTTCCAGCTGCGCCTGAACGACAGCAAGTCGGGCCGCACCGTCTGGCAGCGCTCGGTGGATGTCTCTAAGCAGGGGACGCGTCCGCTCACCGGATGGTAAGCGCGAGCGACCGCGCACAAACGAAAGGCCCCGCCGGAGAGGCGGGGCCTTTTCGTTTTGCTCAAAGCTCGCCGTCGCCTACAGGTCCTTCTCCCACCACGGCTGCGAGATGAAGACGGTCCGCAAGTCGGCCGCGAGGTTCAGCACGGTGCGGCTGGAGACGTTGGTGTAGGCGTTCGGGTACTGGTACCAGTAGCAGCGCACGACCGGGAACTGGCTGATCGCGTAGGGCCGGCTGGACGGCTGCTGGACGGTGTCGCCGTGTAGCAGCTGCCAGTTCTTGATCTCGGCCCACGAGGCGGTTCCGTCCTTGTTCGTGTCCACGTCGGCCACGCTGGGCTTGCCGCCGAGGTAAGCGGTCCAGTCCCACTTGCACGGAGCCTCGCTGAACTCATAGAGGTAGCTCGAGCCGCTCTCGTCGGCCTCGGCGGCCTGCCCCCACTCGACATAGCTGTTGGGCACGCCGCCTTCTTTGCCGCCCGTGGGGTCCGCGCTGGACACGAGCGCCCCAGCCGGGAGGTACTTGCCGCTGACGAGGCTCGTGAGCCTGGGGGGCAACTGCCCGTTGTGGTCGCGCGCGTAGGCCTGGAGCGCGACGCTCAGGGTGCGCATCTCGGCGGCGAGCCGTTCGTATTGCGTGGCGGAGTCCGCGGACGCGGAGGTCACCAGCAGGGGCTCGAGCTTGGGCAGCGGTTCTTGCCTTTGCGTCTGTTGCACAGACGAACAGCCCGACAGCCCGACAGCCAGACCCGCGAGCACAAGCAGTCTCTTCATGATCATCCCCCTTTTTCGGTTGTGACAGTTTCAGCCAGCACTAACGACTCACGCAGGCGTCACCCTCTCAGGTCAACCCTGCTTGAGGATTATGCGGCGAGCAGACGCTCAAAGTCAAACCCGATTTCTGATGCTCAGCGTGTCGTCAAAACATCGCGGTTGACGCAGTCGGCGGCGTGCCGCCATAATAGCGAACAGAGATGAGCATTCGGACGCGCCGGCAGCCTGTCGCTCGCAGGTGACGCGCTCGGCCTCATCGAGGGGGAAGCCGCTCATGCACACCGTCGCACGTTCGCTCGCGCTCTGTTTCGCCGCCTGTACGCTCAGGGCTGCCGACGCGGAGGGCTTCGCGCCGCTCTTCAACGGCAAGGATCTCGCCGGGTGGGAGCCCTGCAACATCGCGCCCGAAACATTCGCGGCCCGCGAGGGCATGATCGTCACCACCGGCTCGCCGGTCGGCATGCTGCGGACGGCCAAAATGTACGAGAATTTCATCGTCGAGTTCGACTGGCGGCACATGAAGCCCGGCGGCAACTCGGGCCTCTTCGTCTGGGCCGACGGCCTGCCCGTGGCGGGCTCGCCCTTCTCGCGCGGCATCGAGGTTCAGATCCTCGACCCCGGCTTCGACGTGAAGGGCAAGAACGAGTGGTACAGCACCCACGGCGACATCTTCGCTGTCAACGGCGCGGCGCTGACCCTTGCGGGGCGCATCTCGCCCAACGGCAAGCGCTGCTTTCCCGCGGAAGAGCGCACCAAGCCCTCGCCCGAGTGGAACCACTACCGCCTGGCGGCGAACAACGGCGACCTCAGCCTCAGCGTGAACGGCAAGGAGGTCACGGTCGCCAAGGCCGCCTCGCCGCGCAAGGGCTACCTCATGCTGGAGTCAGAGGGCTCGGAGTGCCACTTCCGCAACCTCCGCATCAAAGAGCTGCCGTCCACGAACCCCAAGCCCGAGGAGGTCGCCCGCGAGGCCGACGGCTTCGTGCCGCTCTTCACGGGCACCGACCTGCGCAACTGGAAGGTGCCCGAGGGCGACAACGGGCACTGGAAGGTCGCGAACCAGGTTATCGACTACGACGCCCGGAGCGAGGCGCCCGGCGACAAGAACCTCTGGAGCGAGAAGGCGTATAAGGACTTTCAGCTCGTTGTCGATTGGCGCATCAAGGAGACCCCGTACCAGAATCCCCGCGCCGCCAACATCCTGCCGGACGGCAGCGAGGCAACGGGGGCGGACGGCAAGCCGGCGACCCTCACGGTGCCCGACTCCGACTCCGGCATCTTCTTGCGCGGCCAGGGCAAGTATCAGGTGAACATCTGGTGCTGGCCGGTCGGCTCCGGCGAGATGTACGGCGTGCGGCGCGACCCCGCGATGTCGCCCGAAGTGCGGGCGGGAGCGACGCCGAAGGTGAAGGCGGACAAGCCGGTGGGGCAGTGGAACCGTTTCGAGATCACGGTGCGCGGCAGCACGGTCAGCGTGGCCCTCAACGGCCAGACGGTGCTGCCCGGCGTGACGATCCCCGGCCTGCCGGAAAGCGGCCCGATCGCCTTCCAGCACCACGGCAGCCTGAAGGACGGCGTCTGGAACAGCCCGCCCTCGCTCCTCCAGTTCCGCAACGTTTTCATTCGCGAGCTGGCCCCCTGAGGCACCAAAGGACTAGGGCGTGCCGTTTGACAGAAACAGCGGCGCGCTCTAGAATTTTAATATGGGCGGTTGGTGTGCCGCCTGCTCGTCAGATGAGCCTAGGGGGTGGTATGAGAACGAAGTCCTATCTGATGATCTCGGCCGCCATCTTTATGCTGGTGGCGGTTCTGCATGCGGTGAGGCTGGCCTTTCTCTTGCCCGTGCACATTGGCCCTGTCGAAATACCGCTGTGGTTCTCGGCGGCCGGCACGGGGCTGGCGGGCATTTTGGCGTATTGGGGGTTTGCCGCCGGCCGCCGCTATCGGCGCTACGAATGAAAGCGGCACGACGCCTCCTGCTCCTGCTGGTGACGCCTCTGGCGGCGCTGGGGTTCGCCGCGGCCCAGTCGACCCGTTCCCAGCGCGCGCGTTCAGCCGTGTCCGCCGACCCGGCAGCGCTCGGGCGGTACGCGGTCGCGCTCGCGCAGGAGCTCCAGCCGCGGTCGTGCTACGACACGGGTAAACGGGCTCGCCCGCGCGTAAGGTCATGCGCAACATGAAGGGCGCGACGGCGCTGACGGTCTGTTCCATCGCCGCGCAAAGGGTGCCGACAAATACCGCTTGATTAATCCTTTGAAAAGATGGAAAGTATATATGTACAAATAAGTGGCCACATGTTCCCTCGCGCGGTTCCTCTTTGCTCGGCGGGTCAATTAATGGAGAGGGTCGAATCATGCAAACCTACTTCGCTACACCTGAGAGAACGGCAGAACAGGCGCTGGGCTTGGAAGTCGAATTTGTCAGCAAGAGCCCCGTCATGGCTGGGCTCCTCAACTCCGTGGGCGGCCTGCTCACGATTCTCGACGAGCATCTGCAAATCGTCGCGCTCAACCATTCGTTTCTGAACATGCTGGGCGTTGACGATCCCTGCAGCGCCTTGGGGCTGCGCCTTGGGGAGGCGCTGCAGTGTGTTCACGCCCACGAAGAGCCCGCCGGTTGCGGCACCACGAAGTACTGCTCCTCCTGCGGTGCGGCGATCGCGATGGTGTCGGGCCTGGAGCACGACGCGCCTGTGGAGAGAATCTGCGCCCTGAAAGCGTGCAGAGGCGGGAAGACGGTCGATATCGCGTTGCTTGTTCGCGCTCACGCTATATGCATCGAGCGGCGCAAATACCTGCTCGTCTTCTTGCAGGACATTACCAAGCACCAGCAGTGGGCGGCGCTCGAGCGAACCTTCTTCCACGACGTCAACAACATGCTGAGCCTGCTTGTTAACGCGAGCGAACTGATGCTCTCAGAGACGCGGTCTGATCTCGCGAAGACGGTGCGTGACGCAGCCCTGCGCCTGTCAAAGGAAGTGTCGATCCAGCGCTGCCTGGCGGAGAGCGAGACCGGCGGTTATCAGCCGCACCTGCAGGAGGTCGATGTTGGGCAGGTTTTGGGTGACCTGAGGTTGTTCTTCGCCCGCCACCCCGCAGCGCGAGGGAAACAAGTCGAGATCGAGGCGAGCCTTTCCCAGCTCACCGTCACGACGGATATCTCGCTGCTGCTGCGCGTGCTTTACAACATGGTCATCAACGCGCTGGAGGCCACGCCGAGCGGTGGGGCGGTCAGGGTCTGGCTCGAGCGCGGCGCGCGGCAGCTGACCTTTTGCGCGTGGAATGCGCAAGAGATACCCGAAGACGTGGCAAAGCGGATCTTCCAGCGCAACTTCAGCACCAAGGAGCAGGCCGGAAGAGGGATCGGCACATTCTCCATGAAGTTTTTTGGCGAGAGCATTCTCGGAGGGCGAGTGGACTTCACAACATCCAAAGAGACCGGCACCGTCTTCCGCTTCTCGATTCCAGCATGAAGGCGGCGCCGCGGACAAGAGACTTCGCCCCGGGCGCTTACGGCAGCGGCCAGTAGCCGAAGAGCAGGTCGTCGCGGCGCGGGCCGCGGGCCTTTAGCTCGGCGTCCGGCATCCAGCCGGCGCTGAGCATCAGCGCGGTCGAGAAGACGGTCGAGGCGACCGTTTCGTGGATGGTGAACTCGCACTGGCCGGTGTTGATGCTGGGGTGCGCCGACCAGCAGCGGTAGAAGGGAACCTGGCGGTTCTCGGGAGCAAGGAACGACACGGGCTTGCCGTCTGCGCCCTTGCTGTCCCAGACCAGCTCGCGGCCGCGGTGATGCATGGCAGGGCCGCCGTTGAGCCCGTAAATCGTGATGCCGGGCACGGGATCCATGATCCCATCTTCTTCGCTCATGGCATGCTGGACGTCGATCGGGTAGACATAGCCGATGCCGGTGGTCCAGCACATGCCCAGCGGGTTAGCGCCGAACATGAAGTCGAGGTTGTTGAGGATCGCGTCGCGGTAGCGGGCGTCGCCCGTGAGCCGCCACGCGATGGCCAGGCAGCGGTTGAAGTTGTTGACGTCTGTGGCGCCCCAGCCGGCGAAGTAGTCCTGGTGGCGCGGCCAGGTCTCGCGGTAGGGCATCGCGGCCAACTGGGCGACGAGCGTGTCGGCCTCTTTCACGTAAACGCCCCGCCAGTGGGCGACCACCTCCGGCGGGAAGGCCTTGTCCGGGTTGAGCGCCAGGTCGGCGTAGAGCCAGGCCGAGAAGTCGCGGTGCGAGAAGCGCCAGGCGAAGGGCGGCTGCGCGGCGGCCGCGCTCTCGCCGATGCGGTCAAGGAACGCCGGGTCGCGCGTGAGCCGGTACAGCTGCGCGGCGGCGTGAACACGGTAGGGCAGGCTGTGGGACTCCTCCTCGCGCCACGTGTAGGTGTAGGCGTCGCCCAGCCCGCGCTTCTTGCGGGCCTGGATTTCGACCGTTCCCAGCGAGTTGGCGGGATCGGCGCCGTACGCCCAGGCGCGCGTGGCGCTGGCGGCGTAGAGGGCCGACGACGGCGGGTCGAACGGCTTCGCGAGGCGCGCGTAGTGCGCGGCCGCCGCCGCGTAGACCAGCGAATCCCAGCGCGTGCGGCGCGAGAAGGCGTAGGGGTGGTTGGTGTCGCAGTAGCGGGTGTGGGTCGAAGCCTCGATGAAGCCCGAGACGCCGCCCTTCGCGTCTTGGCTGCGGCGCCAGCACTCGAGGCCCCACTTCACCTCGTCCAGCAGGTCGGGTACGCCGTTGCCCGACTCGGGGATGTGCAACTGGCCGTCGGCAAATGCGCCGGGGTTGAATTCGTAGACGTTCAGCAGGTCGAAGACAACGCTGAAGTGGTAGTGGTTCCGGTCCCAGTCCGCCGCGTCGTACCAGCCTCCGACGACGTCGCGGGTCACGCGCGCGCGGTCGAGCGTGGCGCCGATGACGTCGAAGATCTGGTAGCCTTTGGGGGCGTCGGCGTGCTGCGGGAAGGCGATGTGCCCGCACTCGTAGATCGTGTCGTGCATCGTAGACTTGGGCCGCGTCCAGGCGGTGAAGGGGGGCTCAAGCGCGGCCGCGGCCCGCTGGTGGTAGAGCGCGCGCGCAGCGACGTAAAAGGGCTCCCCGTAGGCGTCCGGCGCGTGGCGGAAGGCCCACGAGCGGCCGACGCCGGGAACGGTGATGAAGAACCAGCCCTCGGCTTTCAGCCCGCCGAGGTCCAGCTCATACACATCCTCGCCGTACATCGGCGGGCGGCTGGCGCCTGCGGGCTGCTCCGGCTTGGGCGCGAAATGCGGGTCGCGCTCGCGCAGCCGCACCGGGCCGGTCAGCACCTTCTCGCCGGTGGCGGCGCTGACGACCGTGAAGGTCTTGGCGTGCGAGAAGTCGAGCGGCCCGAGCGCGTAGCCGAAGGCGCCCAGATACGCGAACTTGGCGCCGGCGCCGGGCAGGTAGCCGGCCTGGTTGACCTTGATAGCCCGCGAGACCAGCCGGAGCTCGTCGTACGTGAACGTCGCCGAGCCGCGCTCGCCGGCCGTGACCGTATAGCGCTGGCCGCTCTGCAGGGGCTCAGGCAGCTCCAGCAGGCAGACGTGCGCGTAGTCCACCAGATGCGCGCCGTCGACGCGGTCGCCGCCGAGCGAGGTGAAGGTGCGTGTGACGCGGGCGGGCGGGCAGCCGGTGCGGTAGCGCGCGTCGCCGTCGCTCGCGATTCGGAACGTCTCCGGCCGGTCGAGTTGGCGCTCGCCGCACGCCTCGCGGGCCTGGGCCAGATAGCGGGCGTGGGTCTGCTCGGGCACCCGGTAGAGCGTCCAGTTCGGGCGCCCGGCCGCCTCGCTGGCACGGAAACCGCGCACGGACTCGACCAGCTTGCCTCCGGAGAGCGCGTCCATGCGGGCGACCACCTCGGGCACGTCATACACGTCGAGGAGCAGGTGCCGGTGGTCGAGGAGCAGGAGCTGCTTGACCTGGCCGCGATACTCGGGGAGCGCGACCGGATAGCGCCCCTCGCGTGCGGCCGGCAGCGGCGAATAGGCAACGTCGGTGCGCCCCGTGAGCGTCATCGCGGATGCGGAGAGAGCCAGAAGTGAAGACAGCGTCAGGGCCGCCGTGGCGTGTGTGAGTCGCATGAAGCCTCCTCGCGGGCGGCCGTCAAACCGCACCCATAAGAATGAATCATACACGCGCCGGGGCTCGACTTCAAGCCGCAGTGCCAAGGCAGAAAATGGGCGGGTGCGAGCACATGGACGGCCCGGTGTCTGCACGAACATACTCCCAAGTCTTCATTGAAACAATAACAAAGCGCCCAGTTTTCTCGTAAACAGAGCTGGGTTAGTGGCGATTAAACTGGATTTTATTTACCCGAATCGCGACATAATATTGACTGGGTGGCGTTATTGTGAATAATCAAGATCCATTACGGATCGGTGTGTGAGAGGATTGTGGTGATAATTAGTTGACCTAACTGGAGCAGGTTGATCCGATCGCTCGACGCGAGCGGACGACGGGCAGAATCAAGGGGGATTCCTATGGCGTCCAGCACGCAGGCGGGGAAACGTATGTCGAGTTTCGGTTTCGAAATCGGCAAGCGGCTGTTCGGCTTGATCGTGTGCGGGTGGCTCGCGTGCGGCTCCGCGCAGGCCGCGACGCGCTACGTGTGGCCGAGCAGTCCGACGCCTGGCTCCGGCTTTACTAATTGGACGACTGCCGCTCAGACGATCCAGGCGGCCGTGGACGCTGCGTCGCCGGGCGACACCGTCCTAGTCACCAACGGCGTGTACCAGACCGGCGGGGCGGCGTTCGACGGCATGAGCAACCGCGTGGCGCTGACCAAGGCCGTGAACGTGCGGAGCGTTAACGGGCCGGCTGTGACGGTCATCAAGGGGCAGGGCGCGCTGGGCCCGAGCGCCATGCGTTGCGCGTACCTGACCAACGGCGCGGTGCTGGCCGGCTTCACGCTGTCCAACGGCTTCACCCGCACGTCGGGCGCTTGGGCGGCAAGCATGGCCGGCGGCGGCGTCAGGCTGGACGGCGGCGGCATCGTCTCCAACTGCGTGATCGTCGGAAACTCAGCTTATTATCACGGCGGCGGGGCCTTGTGCGAATACGGCGGGTCGGTGCGGAACTGCGTTATCAGCGGCAACACAGCCAACGGCGGCGATAACGTCAACGGTGGCGGAGGCGGAGTGTTCTGCTATTATGGCGGCACGGTGCAGGAGTGCACGGTCACGGGCAACAGGAGCCTCGATAGCTCCGGCGGCGGAATCAACTGTTACTTGGGGGGCACGGCGCTGAACTGCACGCTCAGCGGCAATGCCGCCGCCAATAACGGCGGCGGGGCCTACTGCTCCTCGACCGGGTCGGTGGCGAACTGCGAGATCGCTGGCAACTCCGCCACCAATAACGGTGGCGGGGTTTACTGCTCCTCCGGTGGAACGCTGGCCGACTGCGCGATCAAAAGCAATTCCGCCGACCGCGGTGGCGGGGTATACTGTTACCTAGGCGGAACCTTGCAGAGTTGCACTCTCAGCGGCAATGCCGCGCATTTTTACGGTGGCGGGATATACTGTAACGAAGGCGGAACCCTGCAGAGTTGCACGCTCAGCTGCAATACCGCCACGAACGCTGGTGGCGGAGTGACTTGTTATAATGGTGGGGTGTTGGTCAACTGCATCGTATACGGTAACACGGCGTACGCGGGCTATTCGAATTGGGGAGATACCGGTTCGGGTATGAGTTACGCTTATTGCTGTACCTGGCCAAGTCGCGCCGGCACCGGGAATATCACCAACAATCCTCAGTTCGTCAGTGCCGCGACCGCCGACTTCCGCCTGCAGACCGACTCCCCCTGCATCAACGCGGGGACGAACCAGGCTTGGATGACCGCCGCCACGGATCTGGACGGCCGGCCGCGCATCCTCGGCGGGGCCGTGGACATGGGGGCCTACGAGTGGTCTCCGACGATCACGGCCACGGCAAGCGCTCACGGCAAGATCACCCCGGATGCCGACGTCTGGGTCGCGATGTACAGCAACCAGACGTTCACCGTCACGCCGGACACCTACTACCACGTGGCAGAAGTGACTGTGGACGGAGTCTCTATTGGGGCGACGAACCGCTATACGTTCCTCAATGTTACGAACAATCACACGATCACTGCGACCTTCGAGGTGAACTTCTTCGCAACCGTCTATGTCGCCACAAACGGCAGCCACACGTTCCCGTACACAAGTTGGGGCACGGCGGCGACGAACATCCAGACCGCTCTTGACGAGGCTGCTTCCGAAGGGACACTGGTGCGCGTAAACAACGGGGTGTACCAGACTGGCGGGACGACAGTTTACGGCATGAGCAACCGGGTCGCGCTGACCAAGGCCGTGACCGTCCGGAGCGTCAACGGGCCTGCCGTGACAGCCATCCGGGGACAGGGGCCGCTCGGCGACAGCGCCGTACGTTGCGCGTATGTGACCAACGGCGCGGTGCTGTCCGGTTTCACGCTGACCAACGGCTTCACCCGCACGTCAGACGACTGGGAATCGTGCAGATCTGGCGGCGGTGTCTGGTTGGACGGCGGCGGTACGGTCTCAAACTGCACGATCAGCGGTTGTGCCGCCGATTTTTACGGCGGCGGGGCTTTCTGCGACCTCGGCGGGACGGTGGCGAATTGTCAGATCAACGGTAACCTCTCCAACGGCGGCAACAACGTCAACGGCGGCGGCGGCGGGGTGTTCTGCTGGAAGGGTGGGGCCGTGTCAGACTGCACGGTCGCGGGTAACAGCAGCGTCGACAGCTCCGGCGGCGGCATCAACTGTTACTTGGGGGGCACGGCACAGAACTGCGTGGTCAGCGGCAACTCCGCCACCAATGGAGGCGGAGTATACTGCTCCTCTGGCGCGACGGTCGATAACTGCGAGATCAGCGGCAATTCGTCCACTAATTACGGCGGCGGCGCCTACTGCAATCAGGGCGGAACGCTGCAGAACTGCACGCTGAACGGCAACACGAGCGGTCGAGGCGGCGGTGCCTACTGCTATTACGGCGGGACGGTACAGAGCTGCACGCTCAGCGGCAACAGCGCCCTGTTTTTCGGAGGCGGCGCCTACTGCCTGTTTGGCGGGGCCCTGACCAACAGTATCGTGTACGGTAACACGAACGCGCCCAATCCTAATTGGTGCGACTCCGGCTCAGGAATGCGCTATGGCTCTTGTTGTACGTGGCCGAGTCATACGGGAATAGGGAACATCACGAACGACCCCCAGTTCGTCAGTGCCGAAACGGCCGACTACCGCCTGCGGGTTGGCTCTCCCTGCATCAACGTCGGAACGAACCAGCTTGGGATGGACACGGCAACGGACTTGGACGGCAAGCCGCGCCTCATCGGCGGGACCGTGGACATAGGCGCCTACGAGTCGGGATATCCGATCACGACCACGGCCGGGCCGCATGGGGCGATCAGCCCGAGCGGGTCGGTTTGGGTCGTTTCAGGCTATGATCAGGTCCTCACCGTCACACCGGACGAATATTACCACGTGGTGAACGTGACGGTAGACGGAGTTTCTATAGGGGCCACAAACAGCTACACGTTCCTCAACCTCACCAACAGCCATACGTTCGCGGCCACGTTCGCAATGAACTTTTTTGCGACCGTCTACGTCGCCACCAACGGCATGCACGAGTTCCCGTACACGAACTGGGTGACGGCGGCGACGAATATCCAACTCGCTGTGGACACAGCCGCTTCCGTCGGAACGCGGGTGCTGGTGAGCAATGGTGTGTACCAAACTGGCGGGAGGACGGCCTACGGACTGGGCAATCGGATCGCGCTGACCCAAGCGGTGACTGTGCAGAGCGTCAACGGGCCGGACGTGACAACCATCAAGGGGCAAACAGGCTATCGTTGCGCCTATGTGACCAACGGCGCGGTCCTGGCCGGTTTCACCTTGACGAACGGTAGAACGGCTACCTCCGGCACCTCAACGCAAATGTCCGGTGGCGGCGTCTGGATGGACAATGGCGCCATGGTGTCCAACTGTATCGTCAGCGGTAATGGAGCTAACAATGCAGGGGGGGGGGTCTATCTCAATCAAGGCGGGACTTTGCAGAACTGTACCATCAAGGGCAACAACGTCTATAGCAGCAACGATTATATCGGTAAGGGTGGCGGTATCTTCTGCTATAGGGGCGGGACCTTGCGGAGTTGCCTGATCATCCACAATTCCGCCATAGGTTCATGGGACTATTGGGGTGGATTTTTTGGCGTGGTGCATCTCGCAGGTAATAGCGGCCGGGGCGGAGGGGTTTACTGCGACCAGGGAGGAGCACTGCTCAACTGTACCCTCAGCGATAATGAAGCCGAGTCCTCGTACGGCGATCCCTTTGTGGACGGTTACGGTGGCGGAGTATACTGCAACTCCGGCGGAGCGTTGACCAACTGTATCGTGTACTATAACTCAAGCGTGAACGGCCTCGATTGGTACGATTCCGGAGCGGTAACGGGCAGCTATAGTTACTGTTGCACCACGCCGAACCACGGAGGTGAGGGGAATGCCACGGACAATCCCGCATTCATTGACTCCGCCCATGACGACTATCGACTGCAGCCGTACTCACCCTGTAAAAACACCGGCATCAACCAGTCGTGGATGAGCACGGCTACAGACCTGCAAGGTCTACCGCGCATCGTGGACTCTTACGTGGACCGGGGCGCATACGAGAGTCTTTCATCAATAACGGCCAGAGGCGGCTCCCACGGAACTATCAGCCCGAGCGGCATCGTCTGGAGCGTGTCGGGCGACAGCCAGAGCTTCGCGATCACGCCGGAGGCGCACTACCATGTGGCGGATGTGACGGTGGACGGCGTCTCGGTGGGGGTGACGAACAGCTACACGTTCAATAATGTCACTGGCGATCACACAATCTCGGTGACGTTCGCGGTAGATTTTCATGAAACCGTCTACGTCGCCACAGACGGTACGCACACGTTCCCGTACACGACATGGGCCACGGCGGCGACGAACATTCAGGCTGCGGTGGACGAGGCGGCCTCCGCAGGGACACTGGTGTACGTGACCAACGGCGTGTACCAGACCGGCGGGGCGGCGTTCGACGGCATGAGCAACCGCGTGGCGCTGACCAAGGCCGTGAACGTGCGGAGCGTTAACGGGCCGGCTGTGACGGTCATCAAGGGGCAGGGCGCGCTGGGCCCGAGCGCCATGCGTTGCGCGTACCTGACCAACGGCGCGGTGCTGGCCGGCTTCACGCTGTCCAACGGCTTCACCCGCACGTCGGGCGCTTGGGCGGCAAGCATGGCCGGCGGCGGCGTCAGGCTGGACGGCGGCGGCATCGTCTCCAACTGCGTGATCGTCGGAAACTCAGCTTATTATCACGGCGGCGGGGCCTTGTGCGAATACGGCGGGTCGGTGCGGAACTGCGTTATCAGCGGCAACACAGCCAACGGCGGCGATAACGTCAACGGTGGCGGAGGCGGAGTGTTCTGCTATTATGGCGGCACGGTGCAGGAGTGCACGGTCACGGGCAACAGGAGCCTCGATAGCTCCGGCGGCGGAATCAACTGTTACTTGGGGGGCACGGCGCTGAACTGCACGCTCAGCGGCAATGCCGCCGCCAATAACGGCGGTGGGGTCTACTGCTCCTCGACCGGGGCGGTGGCGAACTGCGAGATCAGTAACAACTCCGCCAGCAATAACGGCGGCGGTGCCTACTGTAATCAGGGTGGAACGCTGGTGAACTGCACGCTCAGCGGCAATTCGGCCTCGGTTCAGGGCGGGGGAGTGAGCTGCTCCAACGGTGGAGCCTTGACAAACTGCGTCGTCTACGGTA
>CAYLUN010000083.1:0-23354 GCA_964386865.1 uncultured Lentisphaeraceae bacterium
GGGAAGCCCTCGATGAAGACGCCGCTGTTGCCGCGGCCCTGGCCGTTGCCCTTGACTTCGGCGGGCGTGGCCCACTCGATGTGCAGGCGCCCCGATGTAATCACGGGCTCGCGCGTGCAGAGCATGCCGGTCTTCGGCACAACTTCTAGGTAGCCGCCCTCGACTTTCCACTTGGCCGTATCATCCGTGGCAGGCTGCTTGGCTTTCGCCTCCTGCTTCCACCCGGAGGCGTCCTTGCCGTCGAACAGAACGACGGCGCCTGGCGGCGGCGGCACGAGCGAGCCGTCGTACGCGGGCTCGGCGACCGCCGGCTCCGTCCAGGCGACCTTGTTGGTATCCGCCGCGAGCAGGGCGGCGGGGAGGAGGGCGAGAAGGCGGAGAACGTGTCTCATGTTCATGTGTATCCTTTTGTTGTGCCTGTTTGTCGGACGTTTTGAGCTGCGCACTAGAAGCGGCGCCCCGCCGCTTTCTGACGCGGCGGGGGCGACGCATCTACGAGCCCGAGCGGTTCGCTTTGGGCTTGCCACCCGGCTTGGCCGACATCGGCCAGTTCGGGTCGTCGACGCGGGCCTGCCGCATCAGCGACTCCGCCTGGGTGACGAGCGCCGGGCGCTGCTCGGCGAGGTTGTTCTTCTCGCCCGGATCCTTGGAGAGATCGTAGAGCTCGATGGCCGCGGCGGGCCCGTTGCGCACGGCCTTCCAGTCGCCGAAGCGGATCGCCTGGATGGGCCTGCCCTCGTGCAGCTCCCAGTAGAAGTACTCGCGCTCCGGGGCTGAGCCGCCTTTGAGGAATGGGACGAGCGAGAGCCCGTCGGGCCTGAACGTGTCAGGCAGCTTCGCGCCCGCCAGCTCGGCGGCCGTCGGCAGGAAGTCCCAGAAGGCCCACGGCTCGCCGCTGACGCGGCCGGCGGGCACGACGCCCGGCCAGCGCGCCAGCGCGGCTTGGCGCAGGCCGCCCTCGTACATGGAGCGCTTGAAGCCGCGGAGCGCGCCGCCCATGGACTGGTCGAAGCGTTTGCCAAGCGGCGTGTCGGCGCCGAACGAGGAGCCGTTGTCGCCCGCGAAGAGCACCAGTGTCTTCTCGTCGACCTTTAGCTCCTTGAGCAGCGCCAGCAGGCGGCCCACGTCCGTGTCGAGGCGCGTCACCATCGCCGCGTAGGCCTTTTCTTTCTCCGTCCACGGTGTGTCCGCGTAGAGGCCCACGTCGTCGATCTCGTAGCTGCCGTGCGGCAGCGTGACCGCGAAGAACAGGAAGAACGGCCCGCCTTTCTGCGCGCGCACCCAGCGCAGCATGTCGTCGGCGATCAGGTTCTGCGCGTAGGTTTTCTTGGCCCCCTTCGCGTTTTCAGGGAGCTCGATGCGGGCGGCGTCGCTGTACAGGTGGTCGGGGAAGTAGCTGTGCGCATGGCGCTGGCAGTTGTAGCCGTAGAAGTGGTCGAAGCCTTTCTTGAGCGGGCTGCCGGTCGTGTCGAACATGCCCATGCCCCACTTGCCGACGCAGGCGGTGGCGTAGCCGGCGGACTTGAGGATCTGGGCCACGGTGACGGTCTTCTCGGGCAGCGGGAACTGGCCGGCCCCCGTTGCGATCTCGCGGTTCGCCCGCACGGGCGAGTGGCCCATGTGCAGGCCGGTCATCAGTGACGTGCGCGACGGCGCGCAAACGGTGGTGCCGGAGTAGGCCTGCGTGTAGCGCGTGCCTTCGGCGGCCATGCGGTCGAGGTTCGGCGTCTGGATGAGCGTCTGGCCGTAGCAGCCGAGGTCGCCCTGGGCGAGGTCGTCCGCAAGGATGAACACGATGTTGGGCTTCTCGGCGGCGGCCGACGCCGCCGCCAGGGCAAGGGCTGCGAGGGTGCGGAAGAGGGGCTTTCGCGTCATGGTCGGTCTCCGGGTTCTGTCCTGCGGCCTCGAGGCCTATTTGCCCTCTTTGGCCCACTGCTTCATCAGCGCGATGTTTTTCTGAACCGCGGGGTTGCCTTTGCCGACGTAGACGGCCATGTCGCTGTCGTACATCGCCTCGGGCTCGGGGCCGCGGTCGCGGGTCTCGGCCATCCAGACGTCGAGGCGCGTGCGGAGCGACTCCAGCGTCTCGCGATGGGCGGGGTCGGCCGCCAGGTTGTTGGTCTGGCAGCGATCCTCGGTCCACGCGTAGAGCTCCTCGGGTGGTCGCGTCGGCGCGAAGAGCAGCCGCTCGGCGAGCCCGTCCAGCTTGCCTTCCTCGTGTAAGGCGCGCAGCGTCTTGATGATCGACTTGCCGTCCTTGTAGGCGTTCGGCTGCAGGTGCGGGCGCTGCGGGTAGAAGTTGCGGATGTAGAGGAAGCGGTCGGTGCGCACGCTGCGCAGGCGCTCGACGGTCTCGTCGCACCGGTCGCGGGCCGCGAAGGCGGCGTCGCGCGGCGTGTAGCCGGTGGCGAAGAGGTTTCGCCCCTGCATGGTCGAGGGGATCGGGAGCCCGGCGGCAGCCAGCGAGAGCGGGGCCATGTCGATGTGTTCGACGAGGTCGCCGCGCACGGCGCCGCGCGGGACGCCGGCGCCGCGCACGATGAAGGGCGTCTGCGTGCCCTCGTCGTAGAGGAACTGCTTGCCGCGGGCGTGGCTGATGCCGTTGTCGGTCATGAGGATGATGAGCGTCTGGTCGAGGAGCCCCTCCTGTTCGAGGCGCTCGAGGACTTGGCCCACGTGGCGGTCGGTGAGCCGCACCGCGTCGAGGTAAGCGGCCCAGTCGCGCAGCAGCACCGGGTCGCGCGGATAGTAGGGCGGGAGCGTGACGTCTTCGGGCTTCACCGCAGAGCCGAAGGCCTCGCGCGCCTGCTCGGAGAGCTTCTGGGCGCTCGCGTCGGTGCCGCCGCGCAGCTTGCCGCCCGCGAGCTGGACCTGCATGAAGAAGGGCTGGCCCGGCCTGCGGCCGGCCCAGTCGCTGGCGTCGTAGACGGCTTCGTCCCACTCGAAGTTGTAATCGGTCTTGCCCAGCGCGCGCCGGGCCTTGCCTTTCTTGGCGTTGGGCTGCCCCTCGGCCAGGCCGCTGCCGATGCAGGTGTAGTAGCCTGCTTTCTGGAAAAGCGCGGGGAGCGGCTGCACGCCGTCGGGCAGGCGGATCTTCTCCGCGCCGCGCCCGCTGCGGTGGTGGTGCGAGCCGAGCGTGGTCTGGTACATGCCCGTGATGAGCGCGGAGCGGCAGGGCGAGCAGACCGGCGCGGTGACGTAGGCGTGCGTGAAGCGCGTGCCCTCGGCGGCCAGCCGGTCCACGCTTGGCGTCTGGATCGCGCGCTCCCCGTAGCAGGAGAAGTGGGCCGACATGTCGTCGATCACGAACCAGAGGATGTTGGGCCGGGCCGCCTCCGCTGCAGGCGCGAGCCGGACGCAGAGGCAGGCGAGCGCGGAGGCGAGGCCGAGCGCGGTGACGTTCATTTGCGTTTCTTATCCTTCTTTTCCAGCGGGTCGGTGTAGGGCGAGTGCTCGAACGGAATCGGATCGGCGCAGATGCGCGGGTCGCCCGCGGCGCGCAGGCGGGCGATCAGCTCGGCGCCGAGCCGGGCCGCGTGCGTGGCATAGGCGGGGTCGCCCGCGAGGTTGTGCGTCTGGAAGCGGTCGGCCCGCAGGTCGTAGAGCTCTTCGGCCGGGCGCTTGCCGAAGGCGCGGTCGTAGTACCACTTCCACTCGACGGAGTCGCGGTTGAGGACGAGCCAGGCCTTGGTGGGGCTGGCGTCCATATCGGCGAACGCGTAGTGGGTGTTGTGCTCCAGGAGCTTGGCGTCGAGGGCCTCGGTCTTGCCATCGGCGGCGGCGGGCGCGCCCATGGGCCAGCGCTCGGGCGCGAAGTTGCGGATGTACAGGAAGTCCGGCGTGTGGAGCGCGCGCATCGGGTAGGGCAGGTTGCCGTCGCGCGCCTCGGCCACGTGGCGCTCGCGGCCGGTGATGGCCCACGTGCGAGCGGGGTCGACCTGCCCGGACTTGTCAGAGGCCAGAACCGGCACCAGCGAGCGCGCCGTGACGCCAGCCGGGATCTTCACGCCGCCGAGCTCCATGAAGGTCGGGGCGAGGTCGGGCAGGCAGACGAAGTCGTCGACCACGCGGCCGGGCTTGCCCCCTGGCCAGCGGACGACGAGCGCGACCGACGTGCCCCGCGAGTAGAGGTTGCACTTGCCGTCCGGCACGCCCGGGAAGCCGTGGTCGCCGCTGACGACCACCACCGTGCGGTCGAGCTCGCCCGACTCCTCCAGGCGCTTCATCAGGGTGCCGACGCAGGCGTCAACGGACTGGCACTCGCCCAGGTAGTCGGCTGCGTCCTCGCGGGCCTCCGGAACGTCGGGCCACGGCATGGGGAGCTTGCCTTTGAGCGCGTCCGGGTCGATGCCCCAGTGCTTCTTGCCGGAGCCCTTGACCCACGCGCGGTGGGTGGTCGTCGGGCCGAAGAAGTAGAGCCACGGCTGGCCGGGCTTGCGGGCGGCGAGGAAGTCGTCGAAGTTCTGCCGCACCTGCCCGAGGATCTCCTGGCGAGCGGCCTCGACGGTGAGGCCGGCGGCCAGGCGCGACTCGGTTTCCTCCGAGAAATTGTTCGGGGCTCGCCCGGCCTTTTCGTACGCGTACTGCTGGCCGCCGAAGGGCGCGTCGGCCGGCGAGCCGGGGCTCCAAACCTTGTAGCTCTTACCGATGTGGTAGCCCGCGTCGCGCAGGAGCAGAGGGAAGCTCGGAATCGCAGGGTCCCACTCGGCGCCGTTCAGGATGGCGCCGCGCCCGGTGTTGAAGAAGTAGCGTCCGGACATCAGCGAGCTGCGGCACGGGGTGCAGCTCGGCGAATTGACGAAGGCGTTGCGGAACAGGGTGCCCTCTTTGGCCAGGCGGTCTACGTTAGGCGTCTTGATCACGGTGTTGAAAAAGGAGAGCGGGTCAACCTCGGCATATACGCTGGCGTAGCGGCCCCAGTCGTCGGCGAACACAAACAGGATGTTGGGCTTGACAGGCACGGTGCCGGCGCGGGCGCCCAGCAAAGCGGAAGCGATTCCGACGCTTACAAGGATGCGCTGCAGAGATCCCATGGCGAAGCCCCCCCCCTTATACAAACAGACACTTTGTAGAAATAACGTGCGAGGCGCAAGTTAATTGCCTGTCCGCCGCCACTTTCTTGCGTTAGCGCACCGCCCGCACAACGCCGTACCCGCGCCGCGGCGTGACCTCGGCGTGGCCGAAGCGCTCCGCGACGAGCGCCTCCAGCTCGCGCGTCGACTTTGCGACGAGGTGACACGCGCCGCCGCGCGTCAGGGCGGCGTACGCGGTGTCGATGAAAAGCTGGGCGATGCGGAAATCGGAGTAATACGGCGGGTTTCCGGCTGCCAGGTCGAAGCCCGTCTCAGAGACGCCCGTGTCGGACAGGTGGAGCGTGTGCCCGTCCAGGCCCAGCGCGACTAGGTTCCGGTGTGTGGCCGCAAGGGCGCGGGCGTGCGAGTCGACGAAGGTCACGCGGGTCTCCGGCTGAGACGTGGCCAGCAGCAGGCCGACCAGCCCGCAGCCGCACCCCATGTCGAGCACGCGCTGCCCCGGCCGGAGGTCGCGGGCCGTCACCTCGGCGAGCGCGAGGCCGCCGGCGTCGGGCCGCCGGTGGCAGAAAACGCCGGGCAGCGACAGGAGTTCGAGCGGCGCGCCGCCCGGCAGCGAGGCCGCGAAGCGGGCGCTGAAGTCGCGCGGCTTGGCGAGTGGAGCACGCGTGGTGGCCGTCGCGCAGAAAAGGCCCGGCCGGTCGAGATGGATCGAGAGCTTCCCGAAGAGGGCCCTGAACTGCTTGAGTATCGGGCCGCTGTCGGCCTCGCAGGCGAGGACGCAGGTACCGCCGGGCGCCAGGCTCTGGTGGATTTCCTCCAGCTGGTCGAGGATCAGCTCGCCGGTCATGGTGCCGGGCGTGGCCATGAGGAGCGCGGCGTCGTAGGGGCCGGGCGGGATGGACGAGGTGCAGGCGACGGAGACGGGTGATGGCTGTAGGCTGTGGGCGGTAGGCTGAGGGCGGTAGGCTGAGGGCTGTAGGTCTGGGGGAACGGAGACGAAGGGGTCGTGGAGCAAGGCGGGGGCCGCGCCGTTGGCGGAGAGGTTGCGGTGGATGGCGCGGGCGTGGTGGAGGTCGAAGGCATGGCAGGTGATCCGGCAGCCGGGGTGGCGGGCCGCCGCGATGAGGGCGGCGGCCCCCGTGCGGTTGCCGGCCACCAGCAGCGAGGCGGGCGCGGCGGGCAGGCGCGCGAGCCGCTCGATCAGCAAGGTCTCGGTGACGTGCAAGCCGGAGCGCGACAGCACGCGTACGGTGGCGTCGAGGAACAGCTCGGCTTTTGCCTGCTCGTCGGGCAGGTCGGTGAGGCGGAAGGTGGTCATGCGGGGTAACCGGTTCAGCGGTTGGGGAGGTTCGCGGTTCAGCGGTTGGGACGGCGGTCAGCGGAGGGGCCGTAGGGGCGGCGCTCCGCCGTCGCCTGTGGGTGGAAGTCGGGTGCCCGTCTGTCCTGACGGGAGGGCCGCCCGTCGTCGCGCGGGCGGGGAGCTGTTCCTGCTGCCCGCGGGCCGGCCGGACGCCGATCTCTCTCGTCGTGCAAGGAAGGCGGCCTTCCCGACGCCGGCGGGCGGCTGCGCGGGCCGGAAGAGGGAGGGGAGGCCAGCGGCTTCTTGAGCGAGCGGATCTCGGCTTCGGAGAGTTCGCGCCACTCGCCGGGCTGCATGTTGCAGATCTTGAGCGGGCCGATGCGCACGCGCGTCAGGTCGAGCACCACGAAGCTGGCCAGCGAGCACATTTTGCGGATCTGGCGGTTGCGTCCCTCGGAGAGAGTGAAGGCGAGCTTGTGGGTGTGGTCGCGGCCCACCTTCAGGATTTCGACTTCGACGGGCTCGATCACGTAGCCGTCGATCTCCAGGCGGGAACGCAGAATCTCGATCTTGCGCTCCTCCATGTGTCCCGCGACCCGCGCGATATAGGTCTTCGTGTGGCCGTAGCGAGGGTGGGTCATCACGTGCGTCAGCTCGCCGTCGTTGGACATCAGCAGGAGGCCCTCGCTCTCCTTGTCGAGGCGGCCGACCGGAACCAGCCGCTCCTGTACAAACTGCCGCATGTAGTCGCAGACCGTGTCGCCCTGCGCGTTGTCCGCGCCGGAGATGAGGCCGCGCGGCTTGTAGAGGAGGATCGTGCGCGCGGTTTCGGTCTCCTTGGGGAGGCGCTCGCCGCGGACGCAGATGTCGTCCGCGGCCGGGTTCACGCGGAACCCGGGCTCGTAGATGGCCGCGCCGTTGACGGTGACCGCGCCGGTGGCGATCAGGTCGGCGGCGTGGCGGCGCGAGGCGACGCCGCGGTGGGAGAGCACGTTCTGGAGGCGCTCGCCCGTTTCATTTTTCGGGGCTGTCGGAGGCGGGGTCGGTTTGCTATTCTGATACATCGTTATGGCGCTTTCAGATCGAGATTACATGCGGCCCGGCTTCCGGCCGGGCGCGGCGCGGCCCGGGTGGCTGCAGCGGCTGCGTTTCTGGCTGTGGCGGATTTTCCGCCGGCGGTAGGTGGCGCGCGCGGAGGGCCCGCGCTACCCCTTGACACCTGACCGGTAGGCGGCCAGCGCTTTCTTGAACGCCGCGGTGTCGGCGTAGCCGCAGCACGTGAACTCGGGGCAGAACCCCCGGTATACGCACTCCGGCACGCAGACGCTGACGAGCTCGGGCTCGGTCTTCTGAACTTCGGCGAGAACCAGCTTCCACGCCTGAGTGGTCTCGGGCGAGGCTTGGCGGCAGAGGCGCTTGCGCGAAATCGAGATCAGCGCCTGCGCGTTCGCGAAGCACTCGTGGTTCACGAGGGCGGACTGCGCAGCGTCGTCGCGGTTCACGCCGGTGCGGTCCGTGCGCTGCGTACTCACGTAGTGCTCGACGCCGACCTTGTGTCGCACGAAGTGTACGCTGACCCAGTACTTGAGGTTGAGCCACTTCCACTTGAAAACCATCTGGCGGATGGGGGAGTGCTCGGACAGCAGGATGCGGCGCTTCCACGCCGGGCTGGGATCCTTCTCCCCCTCCTCCATGCGAATCGTCGTGCGCGCCGCGTCCGCGACATCTCGCCAGACTGAGCGCGACTTGACGTACTTGATTTTCAGGATCTGTTCCATACGCCGCATAGTTTCCCGGTTTCGGGGCAGGAAAGCAACCGGAATCGCGCGGCGCGGGAGCCTACGGTATGTTGACCTTGAGGCGCATGAAGCGGCTGGGCGCGTTCGTGACCGGCACGTTGTGCTTCACCGTCACCGACCACCACAGGTTGCTGTTGGCGCGGGAGGTTTCCGACACGTTGTTGGTCGTCCAGACGCCGCCCAGCAGGTTGGTGCTCGACTCGACCGCATAGGCGACATCGGTGGCCTGCTTGTTCTGCCGGTAGTTCAGGGTCAGGAACTGGTTCCACAGGCCTCCGACCGGAGCGCCGACCGTGTCGCCGAGCCTGGGGTTCAGCCCCATCGCATACTCGAGCAGGTTGGCGATGCCGTCGCCGTCCGGGTCGTCATGGTCGCCCGTGATCAGGCCGGCTGCCAGCTCGGCCTCCGTGAACCGGTTGGTCTGCCAGGCGGCGTACGGCGAGACCTCTCCCGTGACGCTGACGTCGTCGACGCAGACGCCGTAGCCGTATTTCGCGTGGCCTTCGAAGGCGATGTAATACGTGTGGCCCGGGGCCGGCAGCGAGAGCGTCCGCTGAGTCCACGTCGCCACGTCGGCGGTGTAGGCGGCCAGCGGCTGCCAGCTTCCGGCCGGTGAGGTCTTGTAGTAGACGCGGAGGTTGTCCTGGTCGCCTTCCCAATTCTGCATGCAGTGCCAGAAGGTCAGCTGCGCGTTCCGGGTGGACACGCCGAAATCGATGACGGGGGTGACGAGGCGGGTCACCCGCGTCACGGAGCTGCCGTAATACAGGTAGGCGTTGTACGTGCCGCCATGGGCGGCGGCGGGGTGGCCGCTGTAGCCGCCGGACTGGAACGTCCAGCTCGTGGTATTCGTGACAAGCTCCTGCGCCCAGCCGCCGGGCATGGCGCCGGCCGCCTCGAACGTCTCGACGAAGGGAACCGTCCGTTTCGTCCCGTAGACGGCCAGGCTGAACAGGTTCGTCGAGGCCTTCCCGTCGCTGCCCGCCACGCGGATGCGGAAGGACATGTTCGTCGCGGCAGAGGGCGTGCCGGCGAGCAGGCCGCCGCCGCTGAGCGTCAGGCCGGCGGGCAAAGCGTTGGATACGACGGCCCAGGTGTAGGGCGTTGACCCGCCGCTCGCGGCCATCGTCAGGCTGTAAGCTATGCCCACCGTGCCAGCAGGCAGCGGGCTGGCTGTCGTGATGGTTGGAGCAATGCCACCTGATATCACCGACACGTCGTCCACGCAGACGCCGTAGCCCCACGACGCGTAGCCTTCGAAAGCGATGAAATAGGTGCGGCTCGGGTTTGGAAGGCTCAGCGTCCGCAGGGTCCACGCGGTCGTGTTGTCGGTGTAGGCGGCGATCTCTGTCCACGTGCTCGTGACGGTCGAGCGGTAGAACACGCGCAACTCATCCTGATCGCCGCTCCAGTCCGCCATGCAGTGCCAGAAGTTGAGCTGCGAAGGCTGCGGGGACGCGCCGAAGTCGAGCATGGGCGAGACAAGCTTCGTTGTGACCCCCGTTCGGTCGCCGCGGTAGAAGAGGGCGTTATACGTGCCGCCATGCGCGCTCGGAGGGGTACTCCGCTCGCCGCCACTCTGGAAGGTCCACGGGATCGCGCCGACGACATACTCGTACGACCAGCCGGCGGGGGTTGCGCCGCCGTTTTCGAACGTCTCAGAGAAGGGGATGCTGCGGGGGGTGTTGACCGTCAGGCTAAAGGCCGAGGTGGCCGTCGCCGAGCTCGCATCAGTAACGCGGAGCCTGAAAACCGTGGTTCCTGCCGTGGTCGGCATGCCGGTGATGACGTTGCCGACCAGCGACAGGCCGGCGGGCAGGGCGTTGGAGACGACCGCCCACGAGTAGGGCGCGGTGCCGCCGAAAGCCTCGAGCGTCTTGGCGTAAGGCAGGCCAACCATACCCGCGGGCAAGGGGCTCGCCGTGATGATCGCCAGCCCGGCCGGCTGGACGCTGAAGGTCATCGTCGAGCCGCTCGCGCTGAACGGGCCGAAGTTGATGCCGGTGGCGCTCCCGTCCCACCAGCGCGCGCTCGGCGACGTGCCGTCCGAGAGCAGGTTGGCGTAGCCGGCGGCCGAGTTGCCGCTGTAGTAGAGGTCGTTCGCGTCGCCCGAGTTCACGTCGCCCTGGAAATGCCAGAGGTTGTCGGCCTGCACCAGCGTGACCTCATAGTTCAGGTGCGACGAGTTGTAGACCATGCTTTGGTTGTCCTTGTCGCCCAGCTCGTCGATGTGCCAGACCGCGACGCCCGACGCGGGGATCGTCGCGTCGCGACCCGCCTGCTGCCGGTTCTCGACGAGGTAGTACTCGGTCGCCACACCGGGCCTCGCGTAGCGGTAGAAGGTGTTGAAGCCGGCTCCGGCTGAGGCGGTCACGGACGCGGTCAAGGTCGAGGCGCTCGTGAGCTCGAGGGTGGTCGCCCAGCCTGAGGCGCGCTTGAGGTAGGCGCAGACCTGTACGGGGTTGTAGCCCGAGCCGCCGTAATCCATCAGGCAGAACATGCCCGCCCCGCCGACCGAGTCGTAGTCGTAGTCGTAGATGTCCGGGTAGCCGCAGAGCATGTGGCCGTTCTCGTGGCAGAAGGTGCCCAGCTCCAGCGTGGAGCCGATGTCGGTGATCTGGTAGTCGTAGAGTAAGACGTCATCGGCGAGCGTCTGCTCGCCGACGTTGACGAGCGACCACGAGTGCGGCCAGAGGCCGTAGGCCCAGACGCCGCCGTTGCCGCCGGCGTAGTAGACGTTGCAGGCCTGGACGTAGCCGCTGCCGTCGCGCGTCAGGTTCGCGAAGGCGGGCGCGATCTCCGTGGCGTAGTTCGGCAGCGCCTTCAGGATCGCGACCGCGTCTCGGATCAGCAGGTTGGCCTGGTCGCCGCAGTCCAGCGTGGTGTCGTTGTAGTAGCTCTTGGGGTGCAGCGTGTTCGGGATGCGGATGTAGACCGTGACGATATTCGTGTAGGTCAGGAGGTTGTTCGAGTTGTCCTGAAAAAACTTCTTCACGGAGCCGTTGTTGCCGTATCCGGCGTAGGCGTCGCCGTTGCAGAAGTTGATGATCTCCGCGCGGGCGATGGTGGCCGGGTCGTCGTCGAAGTCGATGAGGAGGCAGAGGCCGACCTTCGATCCGGTCACCGTGAAGCCGGGGGGCGCGAGCGCGGCGGGGCTTGCGGCGGCGGCTGCGTCGAGGCTGCGGAGCGACTCCTTCCGCTCGCGCCAGCGCGCGCTGTTCCGGGTGCCGGCGTCCCACCGCTTGAAGCGCTCCAGGGCCTGGGCCCGGGTAGCTTTGGGGTCGGGCCGGAGGTGCCGCTCCAGGTTGAGCGCCTGGGGCTTGTCGCGGCCCACGACCAGCCCGCTCGCGACGAGCTGCCTTCCGTCCGCCGAGAGCGAGGCGTACATGTAGGCGCGGCTCGCGCGGTCAAAGACGACCGTGTAGCCGTCCGCCGTCTCGAAGGTCGCGTGGAACTCGTCGCCCTTGCCGGCCAGCTTGATCTGCGTCCCGTCCGGCTGCGTGAACCGGATCGCCTTGTCGAACGGCGCCGATAGGGAGCGCGTCGCCAGGCTGAGAAACGCGAGGATGAGCGTGCAAAGTAGACGGTTCTTAATAGTCATAACACCCCCTGCAGTCGAAACACAACCGAATATGAAATATGAAATCACAGACGCCTGCCGAAGTCGAGCGCGAACTCGGAGCCTACGGAATGCTGACCTTGAGGCGCATGAAGCGGCCGGGCGCGTTCGTGACGGGCACGTTGTGCCTCACCGTCACCGACCACCACAGGTTGCTGTTGGCGCGGGAGGTTTCCGACACGTTGTTGGTCGTCCAGACGCCGCCCAGCAGGTTGGTGCTCGACTCGACCGCATAGGCGACATCGGTGGCCTGCTTGTTCTGCCGGTAGTTCAGGGTCAGGAACTGGTTCCACAGGCCTCCGACCGGAGCGCCGACCGTGTCGCCGAGCCTGGGGTTCAGCCCCATCGCATACTCGAGCAGGTTGGCGATGCCGTCGCCGTCCGGGTCGTCATGGTCGCCCGTGATCAGGCCGGCTGCCAGCTCGGCCTCCGTGAACCGGTTGGTCTGCCAGGCGGCGTACGGCGAGACCTCTCCCGTGACGCTGACGTCGTCGACGCAGACGCCGTAGCCGTATTTCGCGTGGCCTTCGAAGGCGATGTAATACGTGTGGCCCGGGGCCGGCAGCGAGAGCGTCCGCTGAGTCCACGTCGCCACGTCGGCGGTGTAGGCGGCCAGCGGCTGCCAGCTTCCGGCCGGTGAGGTCTTGTAGTAGACGCGGAGGTTGTCCTGGTCGCCTTCCCAATTCTGCATGCAGTGCCAGAAGGTCAGCTGCGCGTTCCGGGTGGACACGCCGAAATCGATGGCGGGGGTCACGAGGCGGGTCACCCGCGTCACGGCGCTGCCGTAATACAGGTAGGCGTTGTACGTGCCGCCATGGGCGACGGACGGGTGCCGGATGCCGCCGTTGTCGATATGGCCGCCGGTCTGGAACGTCCAGCTCGTGGCGTTCGTGACGAACTCCTGCGTCCAGCCGGCAGGCATGGCGCCGGCTGCCTCGAACGTCTCGACGAAGGGCGCCGTCCATTTCGCGTAGACCGCCAGGCTGAACAGGTTCGTCGAGGCCGCTCCGTCGATGCCCGCCACGCGGATGCGGAAGGTCATGTTCGTTGCCGCAGAGGGCGTGCCGGCGAGCAGGCCGCCGCCGCTGAGCGTCAGTCCGGCGGGCAAGGCGTTGGACACGACGGACCAGGCGTACGGCGTGTGGCCGCCGCTCGCGGCCATCGTCAGGCTGTAGGCGGAGCCCACCGTGCCAGCAGGCAGCGGGCTCGCCGTCGTGATAGTGGGGGCAATGCCACCTGACAGCACCGACACGTCGTCCACGCAGACGCCGTAGCCGAACTTCGCGTGGCCTTCGAAGGCGATGAAATAGGTGCGGCTGGGGTTCGGAAGAACCAGCGTGTTCAGCGTCCACGACGGCGCTGAGTTCGTGTACGCGGCGAGCTCCGTCCAGGCGCCCGTGGCGGTCGTTCGGTAGAAAACGCGCAGCTCGTCCTGGTCGCCGTCCCAGTCCGACATGCAGTGCCAGAAGCTGAGCACCGCCGTCTGTGGGAACGCGCCGAAGTCGATCATGGGCGAGATCAGCTTCGTCTTCGGCCCCGTATAGTCGCCGCGGTAGAAGAGCGCGTTATACGAGCCGCCATGCGCGTTTGGCGGGGTGTTCTGCGCGCCGCCGCTTCGGCAGCTCCAGCTGGTTGCGCCGGAGACGGCCTCTTGCGACCAGTCGCTGGGGAGCGCGCCGCTGTTTTCGAACGGCTCGTACAGCGGGGTGGTGCGCGGCAGGTGGATGGTCAGGCTGAACGTCTTGGCGGCGGTCGCGGAGGCTGCGTCGGTCACGCGCAGCCGGAAGACGGTGGTTCCGACCGTGGTCGGCGTGCCGGTGATGACGTTGCCGACCAGCGACAGGCCGGCGGGCAGGGCGTTGGAGACGATTGCCCACGAGTAAGGCGCGGCGCCTCCGTAGGCGACGAGCGCTTTGGCGTAGGGCATGCCGACCGTGCCGCTGGGCAGCGGGCTAGACGCGAGGATCGACAGGCCAGCCGGCTTGACCTCGAAGGTCATCGTCGAGCCGCTCACACTGAAGGAGTCGAAGTTGACGCCGGACACGCTGCCGTCCCACCAAAACGCGCTCGGCGACGTGCCGTCGGAGAACATGTTGATGTAGTCGGGCGCTGGGTTGCCGCTGTAGTAGAGGTCGTTCGCGTCGCCCGCGTTCACGTCGCCCTGAAAGTGCCACAGGTTGTCGGCCTGCATCAGCGTGACTTCGTAGTTCAGGTGCTCCGAGTTGTAGGCCAAGCTCTGGTTGTCTCGGTCGCCCAATTCGTCGATGTGCCAGATCGCGACACCCGACGCGGGGATCGTCGCGTCGCGCCCCGCCTGCTGCCGGTTCTCGACGAGGTAGTACTCGGTCGCCGTGCCGGGCTTCTCATAGCGGTAGAAGGTGTTGAAGCCGGCTCCGGGCGAGGCGGTGACGGACGCGGTCAGGGTCGAGGCGCTCGTGAGTTCGAGGGTGGTCGCCCAGCCGGAGGCGCGCTTGAGGTAGGCGCAGACCTGCGCGGGGTTGTGGCTCGAGTCGCCGTAGTCCATCAGGCAGAACTTGCCCGCCCCGCCGACCGAGTCGTAGTCGTAGTCGTAGATGTCCGGGTAGCCGCAGAGCATGTGGCCGTTCTCGTGGCAGAAGGTGCCCAGCTCCAGCGTGGAGCCGATGTCGGTGATCTGGTAGTCGTAGAGTAAGACGTCATCGGCGAGCGTCTGCTCGCCGACGTTGACGAGCGACCACGAGTGCGGCCAGAGGCCGTAGGCCCAGACGCCGCCGTTGCCGCCGGCGTAGTAGACGTTGCAGGCCTGGACGTAGCCGCTGCCGTCGCGCGTCAGGTTCGCGAAGGCGGGCGCGATCTCCGTGGCGTAGTTCGGCAGCGCCTTCAGGATCGCGACCGCGTCTCGGATCAGCAGGTTGGCCTGGTCGCCGCAGTCCAGCGTGGTGTCGTTGTAGTAGCTCTTGGGGTGCAGCGTGTTCGGGATGCGGATGTAGACCGTGACGATATTCGTGTAGGTCAGGAGGTTGTTCGAGTTGTCCTGAAAAAACTTCTTCACGGAGCCGTTGTTGCCGTATCCGGCGTAGGCGTCGCCGTTGCAGAAGTTGATGATCTCCGCGCGGGCGATGGTGGCCGGGTCGTCGTCGAAGTCGATGAGGAGGCAGAGGCCGACCTTCGATCCGGTCACCGTGAAGCCGGGGGGCGCGAGCGCGGCGGGGCTTGCGGCGGCGGCTGCGTCGAGGCTGCGGAGCGACTCCTTCCGCTCGCGCCAGCGCGCGCTGTTCCGGGTGCCGGCGTCCCACCGCTTGAAGCGCTCCAGGGCCTGGGCCCGGGTAGCTTTGGGGTCGGGCCGGAGGTGCCGCTCCAGGTTGAGCGCCTGGGGCTTGTCGCGGCCCACGACCAGCCCGCTCGCGACGAGCTGCCTTCCGTCCGCCGAGAGCGAGGCGTACATGTAGGCGCGGCTCGCGCGGTCAAAGACGACCGTGTAGCCGTCCGCCGTCTCGAAGGTCGCGTGGAACTCGTCGCCCTTGCCGGCCAGCTTGATCTGCGTCCCGTCCGGCTGCGTGAACCGGATCGCCTTGTCGAACGGTGCCGACAGGGAGCGCGTCGCAGAACAGAGAAGCGCGAGGATGAGCGTGCAAAGAAGACGGGTTCTGTTCATCTTGATATCCCCCAAAACAGAACTACTATACAACATGGCTTGCGTAATAGGAAAGCACAGACACCGGTCGAAGGCGAGGGCGGGCGTTCGGCCGCGCGCTCAGAGCAACTCGCGGACAGCGGCGTCGCAGACCTCGCGGCCGCGCGCGGTGAGCCGCCAGCGGCGGCCCCCGCGCTCGGCGATGCCGTGCCGCGCGAGCCGCTCGAGCCGCTCCTCCCAAACCTCGGCCCGCTCGCGCAGGGCGGGAAAGCGCTCGGCGTCGACAAAGGGGTCTAGGCCCTCGCTCAGGCGCAGCGCGAACGAGGCTCGCTCGCAGGCGTCATCGGCCTCGCTCAGCGTCTCGTGAGAGCGGGGCGGGCCATGGCCCTCGGCCAGCGCGGCGATGTAGCCGGCGAGATCCGCGTCGTTTGTCCAGCGCTCGAGTCCGGCCCGCGACGCGGCGGCGGGCCCGAGCCCGAGGTAGTCGCTGCCGCGCCAGACGCCGAGGTTGTGGCGGCACTCAAAGCCGGGCAGGGCGTAGTTGGAGATCTCGTAGCGGCCAAAGCCCGCCGCGCCGAGAACCGACTCGGCGAGGCTGAGCGCGTCGATCTGCGCCTCGTCGCCGGGCAGCCGCAGCCCGGCTGCGGCCTGGCGCGCGAGCAAGGTGCCGGGCTCGACGCTCAAGGCATAGACGGAGAGGTGGACGAGGCCCAGCGCGGTCACGCGCTCCAGCGTGCTGCGCCACTGTTCGGGCGTGACTCCGGGCAGGCACGCGATGAGGTCGATGCCCGTGTTCTCGAAGCCCGCGTCCTGCGCGAGCCGGACGGCCTGAAGCGCCTGCTCGGCGGTGTGCCGGCGGCCGATGCGCGCGAGCGTGGCGTCGTCGAGGCTCTGCACGCCCACGCTCAGTCGGTTGACACCCAGCTCCCGGAGGGCTTGCAGCAGGCCGGCCGTGACGGAGGCGGGGTTGAGTTCCACCGTCCACTCGTCAACGCCGGCGAGCGGGAGGCGCGCGGCGAGTGACGCGGCCAGTTCGGTCAGGCCCTCCGCGCCGAGCAGGGCGGGCGTTCCGCCGCCGAAATACACGGTTTTCACCGGCTCGCACGCGAGATGCGGGTGGAGGGCAAGCGCCTGCTCCAGCTCGGCTGCGGGCAGGCTGCGGTAGAGGGCCGTGAGGCGCGGATCGGCCAGCACGGAGTAGAACCCGCAATAGTGACATTTGCCGTCGCAGAACGGGACGTGGAGGTACAGGTGGGCGGGCATGGGGGGGGGGGAGAGAGAGAGAAATTCTAAAGTTCTAAAGTGCGGGAGTTCTAAAGTTGGAGCGTTTCACGGTTCAGCGGCTGGGGCGAGAAACGGCGGCGCGAGCAGGCTGTAGAGGGCCGGGTCTTTGAGCTTCACCTCATCGGGCGTGAGGCCGTCCATCTCATGCGGAAAGACAATCCAGTCGTCCGTTTCGCGCACATAGTAGTGGGGCTTGAGGTCGGTCTGGCTCTGGTTGGGCTTCCAGTAGACGGTCGCGAGGCGAACCTCGGCGCCGAGCGGCGCGAGGCGCTCGAACATGGCGCGGGCCGTGTTGCCCGTGTCGAGCACGTCGTCGATGATCAGCAGGCGCGCGCCGCGGACGACGGAGCCGAAGACCTCCTCCGCGTTTTCGAACACGACCTGGTGGCTGCGCTCGCCGATGCCGGTGTACGACTGGCACTTGAGCACGCGGTGGCGCGGGCGCAACCCGTGGTAGTGCAGAAACTCGTGGACGGCCACGCCGACCGGCGCGCCGCCGCGCCACAGGGCGATCAGGTCTTGCGGCAGCCAGCCGGAGTCCAGGATCATTCTGGCCAGGCGCCAGCTGTCCCGCAGATACTCATTGGCCGACACGAAGGTCTTCTTGGTCATGACGCGACCTCACTTGTGCAAGAGCCGCAGGTACGACTCGTAAAGGGCCGGCCCCCAGAAGACCCAGAGCAGGGCTGCGGCGGAGAGATAGGGGCCGAAGGGGATGCGGCTCTGCATCTTGGCGTTGCCGCATGCGATCAGCGACACGCCGACCACGCTGCCGAGCAGCGAGGAGACGAACACGGTGAAAAGCACCGCCTGCCAGCCGAGGAACGCGCCGATCGCGCCCATCAGCTTGACGTCGCCAAAGCCCATCGCCTCCTTCTTGAAGGCTTTCTCGCCGAGCCACGCCACGGCGAACAGCAGGCCGAAGCCGGCGGCCAGGCCGACGCAGGAGGTCAGCAGCCCCTGCCACCACAGCTCGCGGCCGTGCAACACGGGAACCAGCGCGCTCAGAATGGGGCCGGCGACCATGCCGCCGATGGTCACCGAGTCGGGGATGATGAAGTGCTCGAAGTCCACGAACGTCCCCAGCACAAGGCCCGCGAGGAAGAGCCAGTAGATCGGGATGATCGCCGCGTGCGGGATCGGCAGCATGTGCATCGCCTGCGGCAGGGCCCACTTCATGAAAACCGCCAGAAACAGCGTGGCCGTGAGCAGCTCAACCAGCGTGTAGCGGAAGGCGATCGGCCCCTTGCAGGAGGCGCACTTGCCGCGCAGGCAGAGCCAGCTCGCGACGGGTACGTTCAGGTACCACGGGATCATGGCGCCGCAGTGCGGGCAGTGCGAGCGCGGGGTCACCACCGACTCGTCGCGCGGGATGCGGTAGATGCAGACGTTCAGGAAGCTGCCCACGCACGCGCCGAAAAAGGTTGAGAAGAAGGCGAACAGCAGAAAGAAAAAACGGATCTCTTGGTCTGTCATACGGGTCAACGCTCACGCTCAGTTGTTGCGCGTATGATACCGTTTGCACGGTAGGGCGCGCAACCTGTATTTCTGATCCTTACAGCGCCAGACGCAGGATCTCGGCGCAGGTGGCGGCGGTGTATTCCGGGCCGGTGCCCCAAGCCTTGGCGAGGATTTCGGAGTGGCGGGCGAGTTCGGGGATGTGGCCTTCGCTGAGGCCGTAGGCGGCGAGCGTCACGGGGTTGCCGATCTTCGCGAGCCAGGCGCGGAAGCGGGCGATGCCCTGCGCGGCCGCGGCCGCGTCGTCCGACTCCTGAACGTCCATGATGCGGCGGGCGAAGGCGGCGAGCCGGTCGGTGCGGCGGCGGGACTCCCACGTCATCCAGGCGGGGCCCACGACCGCGAGGCCCGCGCCGTGCGGGACGTTGTGCAGGCCGCTCAGCGGGTGCTCCAGCGTGTGCGCGGGCGTGGTCCACGGGCCAACGCCGGAGGAGCCGAGGAAGTTCCACGCCAAGGTGGCGGCCCACATCATTGCGCCGCGCGCCTCGAGGTCATTCGGGTTCGCCAGGATTCGCTCGGTCGAAGCCATGATGGCGCGGACCACGCCCTCGTCGTAGCCGTCCTGGACGGGCAGGAAGGCCGGCTGCCGCGTGAGGTAGCTCTCGATCGTGTGCGAGATCGCATCCGAAGCGGAGTAGGCCACGTAGTTGGGCGGCACGGAGACGGTGGCCGAGGGGTCGAGGACGGACACCTTCGGGTGCAGGAGCGGGTTGATGACCGCCCGCTTCTCGCGCGTCGCGTCGTCGGTGAGCACGGTGCCGCCGTTCATCTCCGAGCCGGTCGCAGGCAGGGTGAGGACTACGGCCAGCGGCAGCGCGGCCTGCGGGGCCGCCGCGCCGAGGTAGTAGTCCCATACGTCGCAGGCCGCGGGGACGGTCATCGCGATGGCCTTGGCCTCGTCGATCACGCTGCCGCCGCCGACGGCGAGGATGCCGTCGACCTTGGCCGACCGCGCGAGCGCGACGCCGCCGCGCGCGTGCGACGCGAGCGGGTTGGCGTCCACGCCCGGCCACTCGGTCCAGGCGACGCCCGCCGCCTGGAGCGAGGCGGACACCGCGTCGTACACGCCGTTCTTCTTGATGCTGGCCTTGCCGTACACCAGCAAGACGTGCTTCATGCCGGCCGCGGCTGCCTCCGCGCCAGTCTGCGCGACGGCGCCGCTGCCAAAGACGATTTTGGTGGGATTGCAGTAGGTGAAGGGAAACATAGGACTCCTGGAGAGGTTAAGAGTTACAGGTTGGAGAGGTTCACGGTTCAGTGGTTGGGAGAGCTGAAGAGGTTCACAGTTGGGGAGGTTTACGGTTCCATCACGACGCGGAAGCCGACATCGTAGACGGGCTGCCAGTCCGGGTAGCGGACGCGGGCGTCGAAGAGGGCTTTTTCCGGTCGGGAGTACCACGAGCCGCCGCAGGCCACGGCCCGGCCATCGGGCGCGGCGTCGCGGGTCCACTCCCAGACGTTGCCCTGGACGTCGTAGAGGCCCCAGGTGTTGGGCCGGTAGGTGCCGGCCGGCGCGGACACGCGGTGGCGGTCGTCGGCGTATGTGGCGGCGGGCCTGAAAGGCGGGATCGCGCCGGAGGGCAGGCCCCAGCCCAGCGTGCGGATCGAGCGCAGGGAGCGGTCCGCGAGGTTGGCGACGGCGGAGAAGTCGTTGGTGGCCGCGCCCCACGCCGCCGGTTCGGCGGAGCCGGCGCGCGCGGCCCACTCCCATTCGGCCGCCGTGGGCAGCCGGCAGGAACGGCCGCTCCGTGCGGAGAGCCAGGCGCAGAATGCGGCGGCCCTGGCGCGGGAGACGCGGCAGACGGGCTGGTCGGGCAGGTTGCAGGGGTCGCCGCGCTCGCGCACGCTGAACTGCAGGAATTCGCCCTTCTCGATGCGGCTGTCGTGCGCGGCGTCGAAGCGGGCGTAGTCGCGGTTGCGCACCTCGTGCGTGCCGACCCAGAGGGGCTGCGCAAAGGTGTGCGTGGCGCCTGTCGCGGTCGTGAGCTGGCCGGCGGGGACGCGCGCGAAACACATGACTGCGCCATCGCCCAGGTCGACGGAGTTGGTGGCGGGGGTGAACGTTGAGCGTTGAACGTCGAGCGTTGGGCGTTGCGCGTTAGGCGTTGAGCGTTCCGCAGGCTGTCCCGCAGGCCCGGCCGCGACGGAGTCGTCGTTGAGCGTTGAGCATTGAACGTTGAGCATTGAACGTTCGGCGGCTGGCGCTGCGGCGAGAGCCGCTCGGTACGCGGTGTCTTCGAGATCCTCGTCGATGCCCGCGTATCGCTTCATCAGTTCGCTGCGGCGGGCGGCCCAGCGGGCGACGCGCGCCTCGCCCGCGTTCTCGGTCCACGTGCCGTGGGCGGGCGTGTTGAGGTCGATCCACGTGTTGAGCCTGTCCCATGACTCGGCGTCGAGGCGCACGCCGTGGTGGCCCGCTTCGAGCAGGCGCACCAGCTCGGTGGTCGAGGCGTGGAACTCGCAGGGCGTGAGCAGGTGCATGTCGCTCTCGATCGTGTGGCCTCGGACGTACGAGCGGAGGGCGAGGTAGGCGGGAGGGAAGTGCGCCTCGTTGTTGTAGTGAGCGCTGGAGGAGCCGGCCTTCATGTCAGGCCGCTGAGTCAGGTCGGGCCGATTCGGCTCCGAGCCGCTGTGGCAGCGCACGCAGTGGCGGTCGAGGACGGGCTGGACTTCGCGGTTGAAGGAGAAGCCGCGGGCCGGCCCGTACCACGGGCGGATGCGAGCGGGCGGTCGCTCCAGGGCTGTCATGCGGGTGCGCGCGCCGGAGCCCGAGTTCTGCGGCTCGTGGCAGCCGGCGCAGGACTGCAGCTCGCCCGGCATGACCGTGATCCAGCTGCGCATGAGCTGCAGCGCGCGGCCGTCGGCGCCGAGCGGCTGGAAGGCCACGGGCGTGTTGGCGGGCACCTCGAAGTAGGCCGAACCGTCCTCCGCCACGGGCACCGTACCGAGCACCCGCTTGACGTCCCACGGGCCGTCGAGCCCGACGCGATCCACCTGCCCGCCCATGCCGCGGTACGAGAAGGCGTAGGTGATCACGCGCAGGGCTTTGACCGTGCCGCGCGGGATGCCCGCGAGGCCGGGGCCTTCGTAGACGTCGACCACCTTCACAAGGCCGGCCTTGCCGGGCTGGACCTGCGAAGGGATGGCTGGAGGCTGGGCCGAAGACTGGAGCAGGAGTGGCTCGAGCAGGGCCTGTCCAGGCTCCTCGTGGATGAGGGTGATGTTGTCGAACAGGTCGACGAGGTAAAGGCCCCACAGCGCGTGGGCGTCGGGCTGGCAGGCCGTGAGCAGGTAGTTGCCGCCAAGTGGCAAGGGGTGGAGGAACTTGGGCCAGGAGTCGCTCACGAGCCGGTCGGCGATCACCGGCTTGACCGGTTTGCCGCGGCCGGGTATGCGCTGCACCACGCCGTCGGCCTCGAGCCGGCCGGCTGACGGGTCGAAGATGATCAGCTCGCCCATGCGCCGCGTGTCGTGATGGCCGCTGACGACGGCGGCAAAGCGGTGAGGGTCTCCGGGGATCGGACGGGCGTAGAACATGGAGTTGGGCCAGTACGAGTTGCTGCCGTAGTGGGCGCGCTGGCCGGTGCCGTCGGGGTTCATGGTGAAGAGGATGCGCGAGACGTAGTGCGGAAGGTCGCTGTACTCCCAGCGCAGGTACAGGATTCGGCCGTCGGCCAGCGCCACCGGGCACCAGTTGTGCTCCTGGTCGAACGTGAGGCGGCGGATCGCGCCGTCGGGCTCGGCGCGGTACAGGTGGCCGATATATGAGCCGCCGCGCACGCAGGGCACGCCCAGCATGCTGGCGGTGGAGCTGAACAGGGTCGCGCCGTCGGCCAGCCAGCAGCCGGCGAAATTGTCGACGTCGTCGTCGGACACTTGCGCGATTTCGCGTGCCGGCTGGCCGGGGCAGGCGAGGTCGAGCGCGTACACGCGGTAGTTGCCCTTGGCGTTGTTGGAGGTGAACATCAGGCGACGCGCATCCCCGTGCAGGCAGAGGTCGCCCGCGTACGCCCAAGCGTTTGTCGGCTGCCACACGGTCGCGACTTGCGGAGTGGCTCTCAGCGAGGAGAGGGCGACGATCTGGTTGGCCAAGTCCTTGCGGCTGACACCTCGGAGGTTGTCCCAGTTGGTCGGCAGCGCGAGGTTGTTCGCGCCCCGGCGCACGGCCAGCACCCGGTCGGCGTCGAGGAGCGGCAGGGCCAGCAGGGCGGCGCGCACGCGGGCCGTGAGCGCCTCCGCCTCCGGGACGGCGCCGGGGTCTTTCGCGTCGAGGCGCGTGAGCAGCGCGTCGCGGTCGGCCTGCAGCGTCGCGAGCCAGGCGGGTGAAGCCGATGCGCCGCAGCGCTCCGGCCAGCGCTGCGCCATGTCGCGCAGGGCGTCGGCGACGGCGGGCGGGCTGACGAGCGCGAGCTGGCGGCGCGACCCCGCCGCGTCGCCGAGGGAGGCGCAGGCGGCGAGGGCGAGCAGGCCGACGTGCAGGACGTGTCGGCCGGCACGCGAGGGGGAGGCGCAGGCGGTACGTCCGGCGCTACGAGCCGGACGCGGGACGTCTGTAGGCTCGGCCGCGAGCAGTCCGCCGCGCCGGGCCGGCCGTGCGGGAAGTCGTCGAGGGGGCATCTGTGTGCGTAGGGTTGGCATCGGGCGGCTCAGTCGTCGGCGGGCTCGGCCAGCGCCCGAAAATAGGCGTCGACGCTGGACTCGTAGCCCTCGGGCGTGGGCTCGTTGTTCGGCTGGCGGATCGTGGAGATCCGCTTGGCGGTGGACGACCGCTTCTCGGCGCCGCCAGCGGCGCCGGCCCTCATGGCGACCCGCGCGTCCTTGAGCGAGGAGAGCAGCTCGCTCTGCACCTGCTTGGCCTGCAGGCCCTGCCCGGTCGAGCGGTACTTCTGGATCTGCTCCATCTTGTTGATCGCCTCTTCCAGGTCGCCGGTCGGGAGGTTGCGGACGTTCAGTTCGCGCATCAGCGCCTCGGCCTTCTGCTTGAGCTCGGCCTGCTGGCCCGGCAGGCGCTGCTGCACGTCGGGCTTCCGGTCGGGCGTGATGCCGCGCAGGCCGTCGCCACCGACCCCCGACTGCTTGCCGCCGCCGGTCGCGCCGCCCTGCGGGTCTTTGGAGGTGTCTTTGACCGTGCCCTTTTCGAACGGCGACTGCACGAGGCGCGTCGGCGTGTCGCGGCCGCCCTTGCCCG
>CAYLUN010000084.1:0-23021 GCA_964386865.1 uncultured Lentisphaeraceae bacterium
ATCAAGGATCTGAAAAAGCCGCTCGACCGGCACGGGCAGATCGGCTCCATGAAGCTCAGCCGCATGCTGCTGGGGGGGAATCTGATGGGCGGCTGGGCGCACGCGCGGGACTTGCTCTACGTGGACAAGCTGGTCAAGGCCTACCACACCGACTGGCGCGTGTTCCGGACCTTCCACCTGGCCGAGCAGTGTGGCGTGAACGCCATCCTGACCAACCCGGCGCTGATGCGGGTGATCAACGACTACTGGAAAAAGGAGGGCGGCAAGATCCAGTTCATCTCCGACTGCGGCCACCCGGACGGGCTGATCAAGGGCGCGCAGCTCTCGGTGCAGAACGGCGCGTCGGCGGTCTACACGCACGGCGGCGTGTCGGACGGCTGGGCCAAGAACGGCGACGCCAAGAAGTTCGAGCAGACGCTGGCGGAGATGCGCAAGCTGGGCGTGCCGGCCGGCATCGGCGCGCACCGGCTGGAGACGGTGAAGTTCTGCGTCGAGCGCGGCATCGTCCCCGACTTCTGGATGAAGACCCTGCACCACACGAAGTACTGGTCCGCGCACCCCGAGGACGGCTACTACTCGCGGGACAACGTCTGGTGCCTCGACGTGGACGACGTGGTCTCCTACATGGAGAAACTGGAGCAGCCGTGGATCGCCTTCAAGATCCTCGCGGCGGGCGCGCTCAAGCCGCAGGACTCCTTCCCGTTCGCGTTCAAGAGCGGGGCGGACTTCATCTGCGTCGGCATGTACGACTTCCAGGTCGTCGACAACGTCAACCTCGTGAACGAGGTGCTGGCGGGCACGCTCGACCGCAAGCGGCCTTGGCGGGCGTGACATGCGTCCGACGGAGCGGCGAACGACGGGAGGGGCAAGCGTCTGCTTGCCCGGACGAGCTTCGCGCCTGACACGCATCAAACTCGAAACCTCGCCCCGATACAGGTCGAGCGAGGACGGAGAGCGCCGCTATTGACAGGACAAGTGACATTCGCCTACCATGCCTTGAACGTTAATCGACGCAAGGGGGGAATATGAGGGTTCATTCTGTTGTGGCCAGCATGATCGGCGCGGCCTTCACCGCGAGCGCGGCGGAGCTGGTCTCGAACCCGGGCTTCGAGGCGCTGGACGATAAGGGGAACGTCTCCGAGTGGAGCCTGTGGACGCGCGAGAAGGACAAAGGCCGTGTCGAAGTCACAGGAGAGCGGCATGGCGGGGAGCGCGCGCTGCGGATCCGCCACGAGGGGGAGAAGGACTGGGCGCTCGCCAATGCGCGGCGGAGCAAGGTCGTCCCCGGCGAGTCCTACAGGATCTCGTGCTGGATGAAGTGCGGCGGCGCGACCAAAGCCAAAGTGGACGTCGTGGGCTACCACGGCGATAAGCTCGTGAGCTGGGCTATGGGCGAGACGCAGGCCCCGCGCGGCGAGGGCTGGAAGGAGTACGCGGCCTACTTCGCCGTGCCGGAGGATGTCGACCGAGCTTACATTCGCGTGACGGGCGGCGGCAAGGCGGATCTCTGGGTGGACGATGTGCAGGTCGCGCCGGGAAGGCAGGAACTGCCGCCCAAGGGCCCGAAGGTGCAGGGGTGGGCGCAGGCGCGCGCGGCGGAGCCGATGGGACGAGGCGCGCTGGCTGTGCAGACCCGGGACGGCGTGCTGGTGAGCTGGCGCCTGCTGAAAGGCGAACCGGCGGAGATCGCTTTCGATGTGCATCGCACGGTCGGCGCCGAGCGCGTCAAGCTGAACGCCGCGCCCGTCCGGCAGACGACGGACTTGCTTGACGCGACTGCGTTCGACCCCTCCGCCACCTACACGGTCGAGCCCGCCTCCGGCCACAAGGGCTTGTCCCAGACGGTCCGTCCGGTCGCGCTGGGCTCGCGCAAGACCCCGTATATCAGCGTCCCTTTGGCCGCCACCAACGTGACCGCGCAGAAGGTCGGCGTGGCTGACCTCGATGGCGACGGCATCTACGACTACGTGATTAAGCAGCCCGGCGAAAACGTGGATCCGTGGATCAAGTACTGGTACAAGTCGCCCGACACCTTCAAGCTCGAGGCGCACAAAGGCGACGGCACGCCGCTGTGGGTCAAAGACCTCGGCTGGAACATCGAGCGCGGCATGTGGTACTCGCCGATGGTCGTCTGTGATCTGACGGGCGACGGCCGTGCCGAGGTCGCCGCTAAGATCGGCCCGGAGGAGGATCTGCGCGACGCCCAAGGCATGGCGCAGTCGGGGCCTGAGTGGGTCGGCGTGTTCGACGGGCTGACCGGCCGCGAGATCGCCCGCTCGCCGTGGCCGCCGCGCGAGGCGTTCGACACTTACAACTATGCTTCGCGTAACCAGCTTGCCGTGGCCTACCTCGACGGCAAGACGCCCTGCCTGCTGACCCTGCGCGGCACCTACACGACGATGCTGGCCGACGCCTGGCAGCTCAAAGGCGGCAAGCTGGAGCGCCTGTGGTCGTACAGCAACGCGAACCTGCCCGGCAACTACCGGGGCCAGGGCGCGCACAACTGCCTGTGCGCCGATGTCGACGGCGACGGGCGCGACGAGGTGATCCTCGGGTCGGTCACGCTGGACGACGACGGCTCGGTGCTCTGGTGTACCGGCAAAGGACACCCCGACGCGCACTACTACGGCGACATCGATCCGCGCCGCCCCGGTATGGAGCTGGCCTACATCATTGAGACGCGGCAGCGCAAGGCGGGCGGCATCCACCTGCTCGACCCGGTGGCCGGCAAGATCCTGTGGCAGCTCGGCGAGCCTACGGTTCACGTCCACAGCTGCGGCATGTGTACGGACATGGACGTGATGCACCCCGGCCTCGAAATCTACGGCGGCGACGCGGAGGATCACAAGCTGACCGACAAGCGCTGGCTGTACGCGAGCGACGGCACGCTGCTCAAATCGGGAAAGGCCGTCGACTACAGCTTCGGCGTTCCGAGCGCGTGGTGGGACGCGGACCTGCAGCGCGAGCTGGCGCGGGGGCGGATGCTCGACTGCGACGGCGCGCCGGTGAGCGAGGCCATTGAAGGCACCGTGGTGCTCGTCGCGGACGTGCTGGGCGACTGGCGCGAGGAAGTCTTCACAACCGTCAAAGGCGAGCTGCGCATCTACACGACGCCGGTGCCGGCGATGGACCGCCGCGTCTGCCTCATGCAGGACGAGGCTTACCGCATGCGCACGACGATGAACGCGATGGGCTATTATCAGACGCCGACCCTGTCCTACGTGCCCGAGGCGTGCGCGGCGAACCTGAACCTGACGCTGCAGAAGGCGGACAAGAAGAGCGTCTGCCGCGTGGTCGTGGTCGCGCCGCTGACGGTCGCGCTCAAGGGGACGGTGACGCTGACGGCGCCGGCGGGCGTCAAGCTTCAGAAGGCGACGGTGGCGGTAGACCTCAAGCCGGGCGAGCGTGTGGCCGAGGTCATCACATACGACGGCAAGGCCGAGCGCGGCGCGCTGATCCGCGCCGAATTCGCAGCCGAAGGCGGGCCAGTGCTCCGCGGCAGCGTGCCGCTGGGGCTGTAGGCTCTTAAGTCAGCGGCAACACGTAACACGCAGATAGGATCTTAACGCAAGGATGCAAAGAATAATCTGAAGCTTGGCTGATCCTTGCGGCCTTGCGCTGATGGTGATTCATCGGCTGTGTCGGTTCACAGGAAAGGAGTCGGAATGAAGCGTGGATACATGGATGTCATCGCCATCGCCAGTTTCTTGGCGTACTCTGTGTTGCGCGCGGCGGAGCCGTTCATGGAGAAAGTCGACCTTTTCGAGGCGGGGCAGTACAGCTACAAGCAGTATCACATCCCCGGCGTCGCAGTGACCGCCAAAGGCACCGTGCTGGCGTGGTGCGAAGCCCGCAAGAACGGGAGCGACTGGGACGCGATCGACATTCTGCTTAAGCGCTCGACCGACAACGGCAAGACCTTTTCCGAGCCGAAGCGGCTCGCTGATGTCAAAGGGCCGATCGCCAAGAACCCCTTCGCGCTGCGGCTGAAGTTCGTGAACACCAACGACGTGACCTACAACAACCCGGTGCTGATCCCGCTTCGCGATGGCGCGGTGCGCGCCCTGTTCTGCGTCGAGTACATGCGCTGCTTCACCATGCGCAGCGCCGACGACGGGGTGACGTGGAGTGCGCCGGTGGAAATCACCTCGGTTTTCGAAGCATTCCGCAAGTCTTACGACTGGAAGGTGCTGGCCACCGGCCCCGACCATGGCATCGAGTTGAAGAGCGGGCGGCTCGTCGTGCCGGTGTGGCTCTCCACGGGAACGGGCGGCAACGCGCACCGGCCCTCTGTCGCCGCGACGATCGTCAGCGACGACGGCGGCACGACGTGGCAGGCGGGTGAGATCGCGGTGCCCTGCACCGAGACCTGGGTCAACCCCAGCGAGGCCGTGGCGGTGGAGCTTGCCGACGGCCGCGTGATGCTGAACGTGCGCAGCGAGTCGAAGGCGAACCGCCGCCTCGTGACGGTCAGCCCGGACGGAGCGACCGGCTGGAGCGCGCCGCGCTTCGACGGCGCGCTGCTGGAGCCGATCTGCATGGGCAGCGTGGTGCGCTACCCGGCGCAGGGCGGCGTGCCGACCTGTTTGCTGTTCTCGAATCCCGACAACCTGTCGTGCGAAGGAGGCAAAGAGGTTCCAGGCAAGAATCGCGACCGCAAGAATATGACCGTCAAGCTCAGCGCCGACGAAGGCCAGACGTGGCCGCTGAGCCGCGTGCTGGAGCCCGGCCCGAGCATGTACAGCGACATCGCGGTTGCGCCGGACGGCACAATCCTCTGCTTTTACGGGCGAGGCCTGAAGAAAGGCTTTGCGGGCGATCGACTGACGCTCGCCCGCTTCAACATGGAGTGGCTGAAGCAAGGCCAGGAGAGACCAAAATGAAAAACGCATGCAACAACCGCATCTTCCTCGTCTTCGGGCTCGCTTTCGCGCTGTCAGGGCTGACGGGGTGTCACCTCCTGTTGACAGATGTCGAGGGCCGTTCGGGCCAGGCCTTCTACGTGTCGCCAGACGGCAGCGACCAGAACCCCGGCACGCGCGCGCAACCCTTTGCCACGCTGCCGCGCGCACGCGACGCGGTTCGCGCGCTGCGGCAGGGAGCGCCGGCCCGTCAGCCGGCTACGGTGCGGCTGCTGGACGGCGCTCACGTCCTCTCCGAAGCCTTCGTCTTGACGCCGCCGGACTCCGATGTCACCTACGAGGCGGCTCCCGGCGCGCGTCCCGTTGTCAGCGGCGGCGTGCGCGTGTCGGGGTGGCGCAAGGATGGCGAGCGGCTGTGGGTGGCCGACGTGCCGTGGCTGAAAAGCCGCGCCGAGCCGTTCACGCAGCTCTTCGTCAACGGCGCGCGCCGCCCGTGCGCCCGCACGCCCAACGAGGGCGCCTATTTCTACACCAAGCGGCTGACGCTGGCGCCGGGCGAGCCCGGGCCGTGTCTCGGATTCACGTACAACAAAGAGGATGCGCTGCCGTGGATAGCCCAGCCGGGCGTTCGAGTCGCGCTCTTTCACAACTGGGTGAACTCGTATAACCGTGTCAAATCGGTGGACGCTGAGAAGCGGCGCGTGAGCTTCGCCCGTCCGGCGGGCATCTTCTTCCTTGGCCCCGAGGTGCGCTACTACGTCGAGAACAGCCGCGAGGCGCTCGACGCGCCCGGCGAGTGGTTTGCGGATACGTCGACAGGCAAGCTGTACTACTATCCGCTTTCCGGCGAGCGGCCTGAGCGCGCTGAAGTCATCGCGCCCGTCTTGACGGCGAGCCTGGTTGTGGTGGACGGCGACCCGCTGAAGGGCGCCTTCGTCGACGGCCTGCGCTTTTCCGGACTCTCGTTCCAACACGCGGACGCCAACCTCGCGCCCGACTACCCGCACAGCGTGCAGGGCGCGCACACGCAGCGCGGCGCGATCTTCGCGAAAGGGCTGCGCGCGTCGCTGATCGAGCGCTGCGAGTTCGCGCGGCTGGGCGAGCACGCAGTGTCGCTGCGCGAAGGCTGCGTGTCTAACGCGGTGCGGCGGTGCCACATCTACGACATGGGAGGCGGGGGCGTCTATCTCTCCGAAGGCGCGCCGGCCAGCAAGAGCGAGGCGTATCTCACGGCGCACAACGCGGTCGACAACAACTTCATTCATGACGGCGGCCGCATCTACCGCGCCGCTTGCGGTGTGTTCTTGGGCGGCAGCGCGAGCTACAATCGCATCACGCACAACGAAATCTGCGACCTGAGCTGGATGGGCGTCCACCTCGGCTGGAGCTGGACCGGGCGGGCGCCCGCGCACACACACCACAACGAGGTGGGCTACAACCACATCCACCACCTCGGCAACGGCGTGCTCAACGACATCGGCGGCATTTACACACTGGGCGTTTCGCCGGGCACGGTGCTGCACCACAACCTCATCCACGACGTCACCCGCTTCGAGCGCGGCCGCGAGGGCTACGGCGGCTGGGGCATCTACCTCGACGCGGGCAGCTCGCAAATCACGGTGGCGAACAACGTCGTGCACGACACGCGTGACGGCGGGCTGCACCTGCACAACCACACCTACCCGTGGGGCGACGTGGTGACGAACAACATCTTCGCCTTCTCGCAGGACGCCGAGCTGATCCGCAACGCGACCATGGAGCACGAGGAGCGGCACGTTGTGATGGAGCGCAACATCGCCTACGGCCCGTCCGTGCGCGCGCTGGGCGGGCACAACTGGAAGAAGGGCAGCAACTTCAGCGCCGACCGCAACCTGTACTGGAGCACGGCGACGAACGCGCCGGATTTCTGCGGCCGCGCCTTCGACGCGTGGCAGGCCGAGGGCGGCGACCGCAGCGGGCGCGTCGCCGACCCGCTGTTTGTGAACGCCGACGCGCGCGACTTTCGGTTGAAGCCCGATTCTCCCGCGCGTGCGCTCGGCTTCGCGCCCATCGACATTTCGACGGCCGGGCTGTACGGTGATTCCAAATGGGTTCGGCTGCCGAAGTCCGTCACACACAGGCGTTGCGAGGAGGCCGTGGCGCCCGAGGTGAGCGCAGAAATCCGCCAGGGCTTCGAGGACGAAGCGGTTGGCGACCTCCCCGATTTCGCGCGGGTCTGCGAGGCGAACACGCAGGCGGTCGTACGGGTCGTGGCCGCAGGCCTGGCAGGCGCGAGCCAGTGCCTGCGCGTGACGGATGGGCCGGGGCAGAAGTACGCGCACGATCCGCATTTCTACTATGAGCGCGACTTCCCAGAGGGCCTGCTGCGCGGGTCTTTCGACCTGCGGCACGAGGCGGGCGCAATCCTCTCGTACGAGTGGCGCGACTGGCCGGCGGGACAGACGCTTCGAGCAGGCCCGAACGTGCACGTCAGCGCCGACGGCTCGCTGATCGCGGGCGGGAAGAGGCTGCTGACCGTGCCTGCCGGCCAGTGGATCACGGTCGAGGTGATCTGCAATACGGGCGCGTCGGCTGATGCCACGTGGCAGCTCACGGTGACGGTGCCTGGCCAGGCTCCGCAGCGGTTCGAGAGGTTGGCGTGCAGTGCGGCGTTCAAGCGCCTCAACTGGGTCGGCTTCATCTCGGGCGCCACCGCGCGGACGGTCTTTTACATCGATAACGTCTCGATCTGCGCGGCTACACCTCGCGCGCCCTAACACGATTCAAACACAGTGCGGCTATTATGAGATCCCTATGAAAGGCGTAGTTAGAGCGCGCTCGGCACCCGTCTTCGGCGCGGTTGTAGATATCGGATCCACGTTTTTACGGCTTACGATTGCCGAAAAGCGAGGCGATAAGGGAATTGTCGTCGTGGAGCGGGTGGTTCAGTCGGTCCTGATCGGGCGGGACGTGGTGAAGGATCGCCGGATCTCGCGGGAAACGGTCGAGCAGAGCGTACAGATACTCGGCACGTTTCTCCTTAAGCTCGGCGAATACGGCATTCAGCCGGAGGCGGTTCGGGCGGCGGCCTCCTCGGCCGTGAGGCAAGCGGAGAATAGCGAGGCCTTCTTAGACCGGCTGTCGATCGCGTCGCGGATTCCCTTTCGGATGTTGGATCCTGGTCAAGTGGCCTACTACTACCACTTGGCGTTTCGCGTGATGCGCGAGCGTCAGGCCGGTTGGGAGCGTGGCGGTGTGGCCGTGCTGGAGATCGGGGGCCTGACCTGTAGCCTCCTGTATCGCAACGAAGGCGAGATTCAGTTTGCGCAGACGTATGGCGTCGGGTCGCTGCGAATCCGCCAGCAAATGGAGTCGGCCGGCCTGTCGAGCGAGCAACTCATCGAGCTGGCGGAAGGACGGACGCGCGAGATCGCGATCCACCTGCGGCAGAACGTCGGCGCGGACGGTGTGTTTAGGCTGCTATTGATGGGGCGAGAGATGCGCTATGCGGCCGCACGTTTGCGGGCGTCTGCGGGGACGGCCTCAGCGGCACCCGCCGTGACGCGGATCTCGGTCGGCGAGTTGAAGCGGCTGGTTCGAAAAGTGGTTCGCGAGTCGGTGGTCGAAGAGGTGCGCTCGTGGCAGATCTCTTATCCGGATGCGGAGAATCTCGCGCCGACGCTCTGCATGGCGCTGTCTGTCGCGCGAACCCTGAAGTTGAAAGACGTTTATGTGTGCAACTTGTCTTTCAGCGACGGACTGCTGGTCGAGGCGGTGGATAACCCGGTGTGGCTGACCACCATGATGCGCCACGTGATCCGGATCGCGCGCGAGACGGGCGAGAAGTACCTCTACGACACGCAGCATGCTGCGCAAGTATCGGAGTCGGCGCTGTCGCTCTTTGACCTGCTGCGCGCCGAGCACTACTGCACGGAGCGTCACCGCCTGCTGCTGGAGATCGCGGCGCTGCTCCACGACATCGGGGTCTTCGTCAATGCGCGCGGACACCACAAGCACTCCATGTACCTGATCCGAAACACGGAGTTCATCGGGCTGTCTGCGGCGGAGATCAACGTGATCGCCCTGATCGCGCGCTATCACCGTAAAGCCCTTCCACAGGCGACGCACCCGGAGTACAGTGCGCTGCCTCAAGTCGACCGCCTGGTCGTCTGCAAGCTGGCGGCGCTCCTGCGTGTGGCGGATGCGCTGGACCGCGTACATGATCAGAGCCTTGGCCGTCTGCGGTTTGAACTTTCTCCGGAGGCGCTGATCTGTATACCCGAGCACCGCGTAGAGACCAGCGCGGAACAGGTGGCGCTCGTTGAGAAAGGCGACCTCTTCGAACAGATCTACGGTCGGCGCTGCTACGTGAGAAACCCCAAGTGAACGGTACGGCATGAAACGAGTGAGCACTTCCCGCTTCTCTAATCGAGAGATCAGCTGGCTGGCCTTCAATAGGCGGGTGTTGGACGAGGGGCGTGATGAGGGCCTACCGTTATTGGAGCGCCTCAAGTTCTTGGCCATCACGGCGTCGAATCTGGATGAGTTTTACATGGTCCGCGTCGGCGGACTGAAGATCCTGGTGGCCGAGCGCGTGCGGCGCTACGACCTGTCGGGCCTGACGCCCCGGCAGCAGCTAAACCTGGTGACGCGGGAGATCCGCCGGTTGGCGATCGACCAGTATGCGCTCTACCGCGAGCTGGTTCCGAAGCTGGCCGAGCGCGGGCTGCGCATCCTCGACCGCGCGGAGTCGCTGTCACCCGAGCAGCTCGCGTGGGTTGTGCGCGAGTTCGACGACGTCGTCTTCCCCCTGCTGTCGCCGGTCGCTCTTTCGCCGCTCAGCGACTACCACCCGGCCGGCCTGCGCCTCCACTGCGCCGTACGCCTCGCGCCGCAGAAAGAGGGCGAGGACGAACGGCTCGCGCTCATCCCGATCGGGCCGAACGTCCCGCGTTTCCTGCGGGTGCCGGGGTCGGTGGGGGCGTTCTATGTGCCGATCGAGATGGTTGTGTCTCTGCGGTGCCAGCGCTTCTTTGAGCGCTGCGCGGTGTTGGAGTGCGTGCCGTTTCGCGTGACGCGAAACGCGGATATCGAGTTGCGCGAGGACGTGGCGCCTGACTTGCTGGTCGGGATGCAGGAGCTGCTTGACGAGCGCCGCGAGACGGTCTGCACGCGGCTCGAGATACACCGCTCGGCTTCGCAGGCGCTGATTCGAGGCCTGCGGGCCTATTTGGGGCTTGAGCACGGCGACGTCTATCCCGCCGACGACCCGGTTGACCTTCGCGCGTTGCTGCCGCTGTCGCAGGTCGAGGGCTTCGAGAGCCTGCGGGACGAGCAGTGGCAGCCGGTGTCGTCGCCGTCGGTCGACCTCAAGGAGCCGATCTTCGCGCAGATCGCGGAGCGTGACATCCTGCTGATCCACCCCTACGAATCGTTCGATCCGGTGGTTAAGTTCGTGGAGGACGCGGCGCAAGACCCGGACGTGATGGCGATCAAGCAGGTGCTCTACCGGACGGCGCCGAACAGCCAGATCATCGAGGCGCTGATTCAGGCGGCGCAGGCGGGCAAGCACGTGACGGTGCTGATCGAGCTGAAGGCGCGCTTTGACGAGGCGCGAAACATCGCGCAGGCGCAGCGGCTCGAGCGGGCGGGGGTGCAGGTCATCTACGGCGTGCGCGGTCTGAAGACCCACGCCAAGATCTGCCTGGTCGTGCGGCGCGAGCGCGCGGGAGTGGTGCGATACGTCCATTTCGGCACGGGCAACTACAACGAGCGTACGGCCGCACTTTACAGCGATGTCGGCTACATGACCTGCCGCCCCGAACTGGGGGCCGACGCGACCGACTTCTTTAACGCGATCACCGGCTATTCGCAGCCGCAGAGCCTGCGGCGGCTGGAGATGTCGCCGTTCACGCTTCGGCCGGCCCTGCTCCGCCTGATCGCAAACGAGGCCGCGCGCGCCGGCAACCGCGAGCGGGCGCTGATTATGCTCAAGATGAACGCGCTCACGGACGAGGCGCTGATCGATGCGCTCTACGCGGCTTCGCGCGCGGGCGTCAAAGTGCGCCTGAACATCCGCGGCATCTGCTGCCTTCGCCCGGGCGTCAAAGGCCTGAGCGAGAACATCACCGTGGTCAGCGTGATCGACCGTTTCCTCGAGCACGCGCGCCTGTTCTACTTCTTGGACGGCGGGCGCGGGCAGATGTACATATCCAGCGCAGACGGCATGCCGCGCAACCTCGACAAGCGGGTCGAGCTTATGGTGCCGATCCAAGACGAGGCGTGCCGCAAGCGCCTGCTGAAAGTTCTCAGATTATACTTTAAAGACAACGTCAAGGCGCATATGCTGTTGCCCGACGGTGTGTATCAGCGGTTGGTGCCGGAGGCGGGTGCGGCTCGCGTGCGAAGCCAGCAAGCGCTCTACGACGATGCGCAGTCCGCCGCGCGGGCGCGCGAGCAGCTGCGGCCGACCATGCTGGTCGTTCACAAGAAGCGGGCGTCACGACGTTAGCCGCAGAATAGGGGTTGGCATGAAGAGGCAGGCGAAGGCGCGGCGGTGTATTGGGATTTTGACTGCAGGCGGCGACTGCCCCGGACTCAATGCCGCGATCCGCGCCGTGGCCAAATCGGCGATGCATTACGGGTTCCACGTGGTGGGGTTTCTGGACGGCTTCCGCGGCTTGGTGGAGAACCGCTTCATCTCGCTCGACGACCGCATGGTTAGCGGCATCCTCACCGTAGGCGGCACCATTCTCGGTTCAAGCCGCGACAAGCCGCACAAGATGCTGATGGGCGGCTCGGTGATGGACATGACCGACGTGGCGGTCAGCAACGCGCGGCGCCAGCACCTCGACTGCCTCGTCTGCCTCGGCGGCAATGGAACCCAGAAGAACGCCTACCGGCTGGTACAGCGCGGCGGGCTGAACGTGATCACGCTGCCGAAGACCATCGACAACGACGTGGCCATGACAGACGTGTCGTTCGGCTTCGACACCGCGAAGAGCATCGCGACCGAGGCGATCGACCGCCTGCATACGACGGCGACGAGCCATCATCGCATCATCGCCGTGGAGCTGATGGGCCACTCGGCCGGCTGGCTGGCGCTGGGCGCGGGAATAGCCGGCGGCGCAGACGTGATCCTGATCCCGGAGATCCGCTACGACATTCACGCGATCGCCGAGTTTCTCAACGTGAGGCGGCAGAGCGGCAAGCGCTTTTCCATCATCGCCGTGGCGGAGGGCGCCATGGCGGTCGGCGCGGTGCCAGATGAAGCGCGTGATGACGAGCCAAAGAAGAATGGCAAGAAGAAGCCCGGACGGCAGCGCGCGGCAACGTCCGGCGAGGTGGTGGTTGGCGGTGCGCCGGTGATGATTCGCGAGCCGATGGTGAACCGCATCGTGCGGGAGCTACAGGCGCTGACGGGCGTCGAGGCGCGCATGACCCAACTCGGGCACGTCCAGCGGGGCGGTTCGCCGACGCCGGCAGACCGGCTGCTGTGCACGCGGCTGGGCGCGATGGCTGGCGAGCTGATCGCGGCCCGGCGCTACAACGTCATGGTGGGGATCAAGGGCGACACCTGCGTCCCCGTGCCGCTTGAGAAAGTCGCCGGCACGGTGCGCACGGTGCCGGTCGACCACCCGTGGATCCAGGCCGCGCGCCTAGTCGGCACCTGCATGGGCGACCGCGCGTGACCGCTCCTCGCCGCGGACGGAGTGCTGGCCAAGTGAGCCGAAATCGATCTTCACATTGAAGACAGGGTCGTGGAAAGGGCTCGGTGGCAGAGGGTCTTCGCAGAGGCGCGAACATGAGATACCTTGCTCTCAGAGTGGTTGGACTTCTAGTTGCGCTCGGCGCCGGAGGCTCGGCAGTGGCGATGGGAGCGGAGCCGTTGGTTCTGGTGAATGCAGGGCAGGGGAGGGCCGCGATCATCTTGGCGAGCAAGCCGTCGTCGTCGGCCAAGGTTGGAGCGGGTCTGCTCTCGGCACAGCTCGAACGCATTTCCGGCGCAAAGCTGCCCGTGCTTGGCGAAGAGGCTCTGGCCGGGTCAGGAGTCGAGTCCAATAAGATCCGCGGGACATTCAAAGGGCGCGAATTCGAAGCGTTCATCTTGGTCGGCGAGAGCAGGTTGGCCGGCTTGCTCGGAGTGACTGCGGACGGTCTCGGCGCGGGCGGCGTGCGCGTGCGAACCTGCGCGAACGCGCTCGTTCTGCTGGGGTCTGATGAGCGCACGCCGTCCGACACCGCAGGCTCGCGCTATGCGGTCACGACCTTTCTGGAGGAGGCGCTCGGCTTCCGCATGCTCTGGCCCGGCGAACTCGGGTTCGTCGCCCCGTTGCGCCGAACCGTGGCGGTGCCGCCGCTGGACATCGCGTTCACGCCGCCCATTGTCCAGCGCCGCATCCGCAACAGCCACTACAACGACCGCCTTCAGGTCGGCCTGGACTATCTCGGCGTGTTGAAGGCGGAGTATGAGCGGGTCGAGGCGGTGACGCTGGGCGGTGACAGCCGCCTGCCGAACTGGTTCGCGTGGCAGCGGCTGGGGGGCGAGATGGATGTGACTGCCGGGCATGCTTTCGGCTATGCGTGGGAGAAGTACCACCGCGAACACCCGGAGTGGTTTGCGCAGCAGCCCAACGGTTCGCGCGACTTGTCGAAGCTGACGCCGGCGCGTTCCCGCCTGTGCAAAGCGAATCTCGCTCTTATCGACGCGCTTGCGGCCGACACGGTCGCGGATCTGGCGCGCAGCGGCGGCCGCAGCGCGTCGCTGTGTCCGAACGATGGCGGGCTGGCAACCTTCTGCATGTGTCCCGCGTGCAAGCGGCTCGACCCGCCGGAGGGCCGCCCCGTCACGCTCTCGGATAACTCATCGGGCCCGCGGCGCGCCTTCGAATACGTGTCGCTGACCGACCGCATGGTGTGGTTCTGGAACCGCCTAACCGAGCGCATCACGGCCCAAGTTCCCGGCGCGCGGCTGGCGGTCTACGCGTACAGTTGCTACAAGGCGCCGCCGGTACGCGAGAAACTGCATCCGAGCTTGGCGGTCGGCTTCGTTGGGATGAGCTACGCCAGCGAGTTGGAGCGGCAGCAGGCTCTCGCGGACTGGGAGGCTTGGTCCAAGGCGACCGGCACGCTCTACTGGCGGCCGAACCTGCTGCTGCTGGCGAGGCGCGAGGGCGTTCCCGCCCTCTACGCGCACAAGCTTGGCGAGGATCTGGCTCGGTTCGCGCGGCAGTCGCTGAAGGGCACGGACTTTGACTCGTGCTGCCACAACTGGGCCACGGAGGGGCTGAACTACTACGTGCTCGCGCAGTTGCTGTGGAAGCCCGACGCGAGCGTGGATGCGATTTTGGATGACTACTGCAAGAGCGGGTTTGGCCAAGGCTGGCACCACGTGCGCCGCTACTTCGAGCGCGTCGAGGCCCTCACTGACGCGGTCGCCGCGAAGGCGTCGCCCATCACCGCTCCCTACACGCCGGAGACGGTGGCGGAGTTGTGCGGCCTGCTCGATGCGGCACGGGAGGCCGACGCGGACGCGACCGTGCGCCGCCGCGTGGCCTTCCTGCGGCGAGGTCTCACCTTTGCGGCGCTCCAGCAGCAGGCTTACGCGTTCCTCGACGCGCATGCGGACAAGGCGCTCTCCGCTGAGGATAAGGCGCAGATTATGGCGCTCCAACAGGCGAAATGGACGTTCATGCGCACGTCTTTTCGAGAGGAACCGCTCGCAGTCAACATGCCCATGGTGGCGTGGGGCGGCGAGGGGCTGTTTCGCAAGTACGGCTGGAAGGGAGCGGCCAACGCAACCCAAGTGGCCGTCGATGCGGACGAAGAGGGCCGCGTCGTGCGGCCGCAAGGGAAATGAGAGGTCAACAGATGCAATTCAAAACAGTGTCACGCCGACAGTTCATTGCGGCAAGCGCAGCTTCTTCCTTCGGCTTTACGATCCTGCCTCGCCATGTGCTGGGCGCGCCGGGGGTGACGCCGCCTTCGGGCAAGCTGAACGTGGGCTGTATCGGCATCGGCGGGCAGGGCGGGGGAGTGACCAAGGAGCTGGCCTCCTTCGCGAACGTGAATATCGCCGCGCTGTGCGCCAAAAACGCGCCCGAGGCCGAGGCGCTGATCCGCAAGCACTACCGCAAGGGATTTGAGCTGCCGGTGTGAGGGGCGCCGCCCCGTCGGCGTCCGCGGACGGCAGGGGCTGCCGTCCCTACCGGGGCAAGGCGGACTGCAGGGGCTGCCGTCCCTACCGGGGCAAGGCGGACGGCAGGGTCTGCCGGATTGTGTGAGTAAGTGATATGAAACGAATCTGTTCGACAGCCATTCTCCTGCTTGCCACTTTCGCCTGTCTCGCAGCCACGCCAGTGTCGGTTCGCCAGTGGCCGAGCACGACGCTACGCGGCTACGGCGCGCTCTCGGCCACCGAAGTTTCGGACGAAGGCTTCTCGCGCCTGGAGATCCGTTGCGAGAGCGCGGAGAAAGCGGGGGTCGTCCACGCCAAGTTCGTCAGCGACTTCCACTCCCTGGGCGGCGTGGAGGGCCAGTCGCTGCCCGTCGGCGGTGTTGCGGTGCCGGTTATGGTCGCGCCTGCCCAAGGGCTCGTGTCCGCATACCGTAACGGCAAGACCGTCTCCGTCGTGACAGGCGCCGACGAGGCGGGCTGGCGTCAAGGTCTGGCCGCGTCGGAACGCACGCTGGCCCAAGCTGCGCTGACGCCGCAGTCCAAGGTTCCGCTGTTTCTCGACGCGTGGGATCAACACGGTTTCCGCTTTTACTATCGGCCATGGGAGACGCCGGGCAAAGAGGTGAAGTGGAAGGACTATCCGGTTCTGAAGGAGTTCGACTTCGCCGCACGCGAGAACGGGCGCGGCTTCGTGTTTTGGGCCGAGACCGCCAACGTCGACCACGCGGTCGGGCTCGACAACGACATCTGGTGGGACTGGGCCGCGCGGGCCGCGGCCCGCCGGGATCTCCCCGTTGTCATTAACACCATGAACGTCGAGCCCACCTGGGCGCTCAACGGCCGCCGCGACGAAGGCATGGCGCTCATGCCCCAGTATTGCGGCTCGTACCACGGCGTGGCGAATTCGGGCAGCGCGGGCATGCGCAGCGTCTCGTGGTGTGCGGGCGAGTCCAAGGACGAACAGCTTGCGTCAATCCGCCGCATCGTGGAGCGCTACGCGGACAAGCCCAACACGCTGGAATACCTGGAGCCGCACGGCGAGCTGCGGCACGGCGACTACGACATCCTGCTCGAGTACGGCCCCGTGGCTGACGCGAGCTTCCGCGCCTTCTTGAAAGAGAAATACGGCAAGGCCTCGAGCGTCGCGCAGCGCTGGGCGCGCGGGGACTCGCTCAAGCGTTGGGGCGACGTGCGCGTGCCCGACCTCGCGACGTTCCTCGGCTACGGGCCGGACGCGCTCGACCTGACCGGCGCGTGGCGCCTGGGCTATGAGCCGCAGCCCGGCACGCCGGCCGAGTGGTCGCAGGTGGCCTACAACGATGCGGCGTGGCCCACGCTCCTCGCGCCCGGCAACGACCTGATGATGTTCTTGGAAAAGAAGCCCGCCGTGTTCCGGCGCTCGTTCGAGGTGCCGGCCGCGTGGCTGGCCGGCGGCGGCAAGGTCTGGCTCTACGCGTGGGATCTCAACGCGGGGCCACACCTCAAAGAGAAGATCGTCGCGTCGCTGAACGGCGCCGTGCTCGGCGAGGATCTCACACGGCACGCCACGTCGCACTGGGGCGCGTATGAGGCAAGCGGCGCGCTGCGCGCGGGCACCAACACGGTCGCGCTCCGCGTGCCGCAGGGCTTCTTGGGCTACCACATCTACCTCTCCAAGAAACCGCCGCTCCAGTACCCCGACCTGCCGGACGGCGAGAAGGCGCGCTGGGTCGATTTCGCGGACTGGCGTCAGGCCACGCGCATCGACGCGGCGCGGCGCGGGCTGGAGGCGATACGCTCGGCTGACCCCGACCGCTCGATCGTCTGCATGGCGCCCGACTCCAGCATCGCGGGCGTGAAGAAGCTGTGCGAAGAGTACGGGGCGCACTTCCACAACACCGGGCACATGGGCGCGTTCTGGAACGAGTTCCTGCCGATGCTGATGCGCGGCGCCAACCTGCCCTTCTCGCTGGAGCCGGGCGGGCCGGCGGACAGCTTGCCGGGCTTCAAGCGCATGATGGGCTACTACTTCACCGAGGGTGTGCAGGCGATCCACTACTTTATCCACGTCGGCAACATCATGTGGCCCGACGACATCCGCGCGCACTTCGAGAAGATCCGGCCGCTGGTCGATACGGTCGGGAAAGTCCACCCGCCGAAAGCCGAGATCGCGATGCTCTTCAGCGACCGCATCGACAACCTGACCGGCTTTCCCTGGGGCCAGAACCCTGACGTCAACCTGCCCTCCGGCTACTTCAGCTGGCCGCTCAATGCGCAGTTCACCGGCGAGTACGATTTCGACGGGCTCACCGACCTCGACTTTGCGGACGGCAAGGCCGACCCGTATCGGCTGATCATCGGCGCGAACACCTCGGTCATGGACGAGAAGCTCACGGCCGAGGTCGAAGCCTGGGTAAGGCGGGGCGGCATCTTCGTCGCCTTCGTGCAGACGGGGCGCCACACGCCGGAGCGCAAGGACGCGTGGCCGATCTCGCGCCTCTCGGGCTATGAGGTGACGGGCATCAGCCGCTCGACGTTCACGTCGGCCGAGCCCTATGAAGTGGCCGATTGGTGGCGCTTCTCGTTCGCGCCGAGCCAGACCGTGTTCAAGGCCGACGCCTGGGATCTCAAGAAAGTCACGGCCAACGGGCTCAAGCTCCGCAAGAGCGCGCCCGAGTGCCAGGATCTCGCGCGCTGGGAGGACGGCTCGACGGCGATCGGCTTGCGCCCGCTCGGCAAGGGCTACGTCGTTCACATGGGCCTGAAATTCTGTCGCACGCCGCTCTGGCACGGCTGGCCGGACCGCACGGAGAAGCTCTTCCGCGAGCTGTTCCAGTGGGCGCAGCTCCGCCGCGTGCCCGCCGCCGCCGAGGGCGTGAAGCTCAGGCACTACGTCAGCAACAGCGGCCTCTTCGACACCTGGACGCTCTGGAACGAGAAGGCCGACAAGGCGGTCGAGACGAGCCTTGTGTTCCGCGACGGGCTCAAGCCCGCCTTCTGCCGCGAGGTCGGTGCCGACACCGATGCCGCGCTGACCTCGGGCGCGGACGGTCTGCCCGCCGTGCGCGGCATCCAGCTGGAGCCGCTGGAGACGAAGATTTTCGTGACGCCGAAGGGGCGGATCGCGGACGCGCCCGTCGCGTGGTTGGAGCTGCAGCGGCACTGGTGGCGCGGCGCAAAAGAGGTGCCGCGCGCGAAAGCGCCTGTGACGGCCGGCCAGCCCACCACGGCCGAGACCGGCGAGCAGGCTGCCGTGGATCTGACGGACGGCTGGCGCTACCGCGTGCTGGACGAGGCCGGCGCGGACGACCCCGCGCCGCTCGCGGCGGCGGGGCTGGACGACGCGTCGTGGCCGCTGCGCCGCCTCGACTGCTGGGCCGTGCCGGAAGAGCTGGCCTCGCGCCGCGTGCTCTTCCGCAAGACCTTCCGCGTGCCCAAAGCGTGGCGCGGGGGCGAGGTGGAACTGTGGCAGAAGGCGTGGTTCTCGTGGACGGTCGCAGGCAAGGCGCGGTATTGGCTCGACGGCCGCGAGGTCACGTCCGGCGATGGCCGGGACGGGCTCATCGTGACAGCAGGACTCGAGCCCGGCTCCGCGCATACGCTGGCCGTCGAGGTGCGGGGCGAGGGGCAGGTGTGCGGCGTGCGCGGCAACACGTGGCTCGCCTACACGCGCCATCCGGCGCGCACGCTCGACCTCGCGGGCGAGTGGGCCGCGGCGAAAGATTACTTGGATGCAAGTGCTCCGGTACGGCTGCCCGGCGCGTTCGAGGCCAAGCTGCTGTCGCGCGCGCTCGACCTGCCCGCCGACCTCGCCGGGCGGCAGGTGTACGTGCGGCTCAAGGCGAGCCACGGCATCACGGGCTGCCTCGTCAACGGCCGCTACGTGCGGCGGCACCATCACGCGCTCGGTGACACAACCTTCCTCAATGTGACGCCGTGGCTGAAGCCCGGTTCCTCCAACCGCCTCGAGATCCTCGCGGGCGGCAGGGGCGAGGTCAAAGAGCTGGCGCTGTGGGTGTATTAGGGAAGGTGGATAGGCTGAAGGCTGTTAGGTGAGAATGCCCATTAAACATGAACTAATCGAGTGGTTGAGACAGACGGCGGCGGGCCGGATGGTCGAACGTGCGGAGGCCTTCTGGGCCGCGCCGCCGCCTGACCCGTGGACGGGCGAGGAGGACGAGGCCGCGCAGTCGGACGACGCGCTGCCGCTCTGCCCGCGCTGCCTGAAGCCGCAGGAGGGGACGGACTGGTTCTGCCCGAAATGCGGGGCGTCGGTCGGCCCGTACAACAACCTGATGCCCTTTGTGAACACCTTCTCCATCGGCGAGGTGGCGCGGGCTGGCGTGAGCGACGAGGTGCGACGCAGCAGCCGCTTCACCCGTGTCGGTTACGTACTGTTCGCGGTGGCCGCGTACACCGTCATGTTTCCCGTCTATCTCTTCCGCCTGGTTTTCCGGTGGCGGAGGACGGAGGAGGGCGTGGTGGAGACAGAAACACCGGAACCACCGCCGTCGGAGTGAGGGTGCGGCAGGTTCACACAACGGCCAGCGGCCGATAGTGGGGCGGCGTCTGAGTCGTGCGCAACATGATCAGGTTCACGGGGGCTTGGGTCGGGTTCGCGATCGTCCGGCTCGTAGCGCCGGACGTACGTGGCCGATCCCGTCCGTACGGCCGCTGTCGTGCGCGGTCTAAGCGCGAGGAATGTCGGACCGAACCGCCTCGCATCGGTAGGGACGGCAGCCCCTGCCGTCCGCGGACGCCGCCGGGGCAGCGTCCCTACAAGTCAAGGCGCGAGCGACAGGCGGATGGCATGCCCGCGCCACTGCTTCGTTAAGGGAGGGTATCGTGAGCTTGACCCGCCCCATCAGCGGAACGGGTTGACCACTCGGACGGTGTCGTAGACTTGTCCGTCGCTGAGGTCTTCGCTGTACAGCACGGCGCAATGGGCTTTGCGGGCGGAGGCCAGGATCAGGGCGTCCCAGAAGGAGATCTGCCAGATGACGCTGCCGTCGATGGCGCGGTTGATGTCCTCCATGTCCACCAGGACGGTCTCCATGTGGCGGAAGGAGAGGATGATCCGCTTGGCCTGCAGGGGGGCGACGCCCATCTTGCGCGTCACGGTCACGAAGAACTCCTGCATCACCTGGGTCGACACGCAGGGGGGCGTGTCGCGTGAGACTTCCTTCAGGAGGGCGCGTGCGCGGTCACGCTTGGCGGGCTGGTCGGCGTCGCAGGCGTAGGCCAGGACATTGGTGTCGAGAAAGACTTTAGGCACGGTACAGGTCCTCCCGTTTCCACTTCTGCCCTTTGGATCGTCCGTGTGCGGCGTCCATTTCCTTGACGCAGTCCGCGACCCAGTCTGTCCGCCGCTCGCGGACCACGCGCGCAAGCAGCTCGCGAATCAGGGCGTTCAGCGACGTGTGATGTTCGCGGGCATACTTCCGGCCCTCTTCAATCAGCCGTTCATCCACGGCGAGCGTCAGATTCTTCATGTTTGCCTCCTCCATCAACACGTAATAAGTTAACACAGGATATGTGTGATAGCAAGAGGCCCGTTTATCCCTAAACTGCGGGAGTTGACTTCGATACGCAGCTCGTTGACAAGTTTCTCCCCGTTCGCACGCGGCTCGGCACAGCCTCGCCCCCCAGAATGATAACTCGCGCTGGTCGTGAACAAACCGGTTGGAGGGCGAACCTGTGGTGAGCCGCTTGTGAACAGGAGGAAACACGGGGCCGAGCGGATCACCGACCGCAACTCCCGCAGTTACGACTAGGAGTCATCTGCACCAACAGAACAGCCATGCGCTAGCGCGTTCCGCTACCGGCGCGTTTGTTTTGTCAGGAACCCCGCTTTTTGGTTTAATATCCTTTCATTTGTAACCCGCAACTCAGTAACCCGTAACGCGTGACTCTATGGACAAGCACTACGATCCCCAATTAGTCGAGAACAAGTGGTACCCGTGGTGGGAGGAGAACGGCCATTTCCACGCCGACGCCTCGCAGGGCGGCGACTCCTACAGCGTCGTGATCCCGCCGCCGAACGTGACGGGCATCCTGCACATGGGCCACGCCCTCAACAGCACCATCCAGGACGTGCTCGTGCGCTGGCGCCGCATGCAGGGCCGCAACGTGGTGTGGCTGCCGGGCACCGACCACGCGGGCATCGCCACGCAGAACGTCGTCGAGAAGGCCCTGCGCAAAGAGGGCCTGTCGCGTCGCGACTTGGGCCGCGAGAAGTTTCTGGAGCGCGTCTGGGAGTGGCGCGGCGAGTATGGCGGCACGATCGTGCGCCAGCTCCGTAAGCTGGGCGCGAGCTGCGACTGGTCGCGCGAGCGCTTCACCATGGACGAGGGCCTGAGCAAGGCCGTCACGGAGGTTTTCTGCCGCCTGTACGAGGAGGGGCTGATCTACCGCGGCAACTACATCGTGAACTGGTGCCCGCGCTGCCACACCGCGCTCTCGGACGAGGAGAGCGAGCACCAGGACACCAACGGAAACCTGTGGCACATCCGCTACCCGATCCCCGGCGGCGGCGAGATCGTTGTGGCGACGACGCGGCCCGAGACCATGCTGGGCGACACGGCGGTGGCGGTGAACCCGGCGGACGAGCGCTACCAGGCGCTGATCGGCAAGACCGTCACGCTGCCGCTCATGAACCGCGAGATCCCGGTGGTCGCCGACGACTACGTAGACCGCGCCTTCGGTACGGGCGTCGTGAAGATCACCCCGGCGCATGACCCGAATGACTTCCAGGTGGCCAAGCGCCACGACCTGCCGATGCTGAACGTGATGAACGGCGACGGCACGATGAACGAAGAGGCGGGGGCCTACGCGGGCCTGGATCGCTTCGCCTGCCGCAAGCAGGTGGTCGCCGACCTGGAGGCGCAGGGCTTCCTCGTCAAGGTCGACGCGCACCTGCACGCGGTCGGTCACTGCTACCGCTGCGACACGGTGGTGGAGCCGCGCCTGTCTAAGCAGTGGTTCGTGCGCATGAAGCCGCTGGCCGCACCGGCCATCGAGGCCGTGCGCTCGGGCCAGATCAGCTTCACGCCGCAGCGCTGGGAGAAGACCTACTTCGAGTGGATGGAGAATATCCGCGACTGGTGCATCTCGCGCCAGATCTGGTGGGGGCACCGCATTCCGGTCTACACCTGCACGGACTGCGAGCACGAGTGGGCCGCGAAGGCGGCGCCCGCGGCCTGTCCGACGTGCGGCTCGGCCTCCTTCACCCAAGACGAGGACGTGCTCGACACGTGGTTTTCTTCGTGGCTCTGGCCCTTCAGCACCTTCGGCTGGCCGAACGAGAGCAAGGACCTGCGCTTCTACTATCCGACCAACGACCTCGCAACCGCGCCGGAGATCATCTTCTTCTGGGTGGCGCGCATGATCATGGCGGGCTGCAAGTTCATGGGCGACGTGCCCTTCCACAACGTCTACATCCACGGCACGGTTCGCGACGACAAGGGCCGTAAGATGAGCAAGAGCCTGGGCAATTCGATGGACCCGCTCGACATCATCTCGAAGTACAGCGCCGACTCGCTGCGCTTCAGCCTGATGCTCATCACCTCTACCGGCATGGACGTCTTCGTGAACATGGAGAAGTTCGAGATCGGCCGCAACTTCGCGACCAAGATCTGGAACGCCGCCCGCTTCATGAAGATGCACATGGAGAAGCTGCCGGACGCCGACTGGCGCGCGCTGGCGGCGGGCGACTTCGCGCTCGACGCCGCGCTGCTGCGCGACGACGACCGCCACATGCTGGCCACGTGCGAGTCCACGGTTCGCGCGGTCACCGAGCATCTCGAGAAGTTCCGCCTGCAGGACGGCGCGCTGGCGATCTACGACTTCGTGTGGAGCAACTTCTGCGACTGGTACCTCGAGTACGCCAAGCAGGACCTGTACGGCGCGGACGACGCGCGCCGCCGGCAGATTCTGGCGGTGATGACCGACGTGTTCTCCAAGGCGCTCAAGCTGCTGCACCCCTACATGCCGTTCCTCACCGAGGAGCTGTGGCACCAGATGGG
>CAYLUN010000085.1:0-21860 GCA_964386865.1 uncultured Lentisphaeraceae bacterium
CGCAGGCGCTGAAGCTGGAGCCGACGTTCTCCTACACGGCGTACAACGTGCCGGCGCTGCTGGACGTGTGCGAGAAGCTCGCGCGGCAGGTGGTGGCGCAGCAGGGCGGGCGCGTGGAGAAGGACGCGGCGGGCAGGGAGTGGTTTGTGATCCCGCGCGTGGCGGCCAAACCCGGCCCCTACACGCCGACGTGGCAGGCGGGGCCGATCGCAGATTCTAAATACACGGCGGAGGAGTACGCGAAGATCCGCTTCAAGCCGCACCCGGCGGACGTGGGCGGCGGCGATCCGACCGCGCGCGTGCAGGGCGCGCTGGACGTGCTCTTCCCCGGCTGGAGGACGACGCCGAACGGCAAGGACATGGAGCCTGGCTACCGCGCCGAGTATCTGGGCCGCCAGCACGTCGTGCTGACGCACCCGCTGAGCAAGGAGGTCGGGGCCGCGCTGTCCAAGCGCGTGGAGGTGCCAGCCGCCGGCGCGACGCTCGCGGTTGCGGTGGCGAATCATATGGGCGGCGACTTCGTGCTGATTACGAGGGTGGACGGCAAAGAGGTGCTGAAGCAGAAGGTCGGAGGCCAGCCCGCGTGGCAGACCGTGACCGTCGACCTCGCGCCGTTCGCGGGCAAGGCGGTGACGGTCGAACTCGTTAACCAGCCGGACGGCTGGTCGTGGGAGGCGGCGTATTGGGGCGGGATCGAAGTCAAGAACGCTCAACGTTGAACGTTCATCTGGAGGTCGCACATGAAACGCATCGTAGTGATTGGCAGCACGAACACCGACATGGTCGTCAAGGCGGAGCGGATCCCCGCGCCGGGCGAGACGATCCTAGGCGGGCGGTTCCTGATGAACCCGGGCGGCAAGGGAGCGAACCAGGCCGTGGCCGCGGCGCGGCTGTGCGGCGACGTGACCTTCGTCGCGAAGGTCGGCGACGACCTGTTCGGCCGCGAGGCGAAGGGGCTGTTCGCAAAGGAGGGCATCCGCACGGAGTACGTGTTGACCGACGCGAGCGAGCCGTCCGGCGTGGCGCTGATCATGGTGGACGCCAAGGGCGAGAACTGCATCTCTGTGGCGTCTGGCGCGAACGGCGCGCTGACGCCGGCCGACCTCGAGCCCGCGCGCGCCGAGATCGAAGGGGCTGGCGTGGTGCTGATGCAGCTCGAGACGCCGGTGGAGACGGTGCTCTGCGCGGCGCGGTGGGCGGCAGCGAAGGGTGTGCCGGTGGTGCTCAATCCCGCGCCCGCCTGCGAACTGCCTGCGGCGCTGCTGACGTGCCTCGATCTGATCACGCCGAACGAGAGCGAGGCGGAGTTGCTGACTGGCGTCAAGGTCGCCGATCAGGCGTCGGCCTTGGCAGCCGCCATCGTGCTGTGCTCCAAGGGCGTCAAGCGTGCGGTGATTACGATGGGTTCACGAGGCGCGTTCGTGTACGCCGACGGGCGCGGCGCGCTCGTTCCGGCGTTCAAGGTCGAGGCGGTCGACACCACGGCGGCGGGCGACGTGTTCAGCGGCGCGCTGGCCGTGGCGCTGACGGAAGAGGTGCCGCTGGCGGAGGCGGTGCGTTTCGCGGCGAAGGCGGCGTCGATCTCGGTGACGCGCCTGGGCGCGCAGGCGTCGGCGCCTTATCGCGATGAGATCTCAAAAGGTATTTAGGCTGAAGGCTGTTAGGCTGTTAGCCATGAACGGTGAATGCAAATACGGGTTGTTGTTCTGTTGTCTGTTTACCTAACAGCCTAACAGCCTTCAGCCTATTAACCTAAAAGGAGCAATCATGTTCTTCGTTGAGAATTATGCGATGGCGGTGTTCTTCTGCGTGGTGACGATGGTCTGCTGGGGCTCGTGGGGCAACACCCAGAAGCTGGCGTCGAGTGACAAATGGAAGTACCAGCTGTTTTACTGGGACTACGGGATCGGCATCTTGCTCAGCTCGTTTCTGTTCGCGTTCACGCTCGGCAGCTTTGGCTCAGAGGGGCGCGGCTTCCTAGCGGACATCCGGCAGGCCGGGATGAATCACCTCGGGCTGGCCTTCCTCGGCGGCGTGCTGTTCAACTTGGCGAATATCTTGCTCGTCATCGCCATCGATCTGGCGGGCCTTGCCGTGGCGTTTCCGATCGGCATCGGCCTCGCGCTCGTGCTGGGCGTGGTGCAGACCTACTGGTTCAACCCCAAGGGAGACCCCGTGCTGCTTTTTGCAGGCGTGGCCCTCGTGGCGCTGGCCATCATCCTGAACGCGCTGGCGTACAAACGGCTTGTCGCAGCGAAGGCGGGCGGCTCGCAAAAGGGCGGCTCCGGCCTCGGCATCGCGATTTCCGTGCTCGCCGGCACGCTGATGGGCGCGGGCTTTTTCGGGCTTGTTTCAAAGGGCATGATCAAGAACTTCGCGACTCCCGAGGCGGGGCTGATGACGCCCTACACCGCGCTGGTGGTGTTCGCCCTCGGCCTGTTCATCTCGAACTTTCTCTGGAATACGATTGCCTCGCTCAAGCCTGTGCGCGGCGAGCCGGTGCCGCCGTCAGCCTATTTCTCGCTGGGCACGCCGAGGCTGCACGCGGTCGGCATCCTGGGCGGCACGATTTGGAACATCGGCATGGCGCTCAGCCTGGTGGCGTCGGGGAAGGCAGGCACCGCGGTCTCTTACGGCCTCGGGCAGGGCGCGACGCTGGTGGCGGCGCTGTGGGGCATCCTCATCTGGAAAGAGTTCAAGGGCGCGCCGAAGGCATCCAATAGGCTCAACCTCGCGATGTTCGCGCTTTTCGTGGCTGGGCTCGGGCTGATCATCAAGGCCGGGGCGTAGGGCGGGGAAGCGCTAGACGTTTTTTACGGACACCAAAATTTTGGTGACCTTCGTGACTGCCACGCCGATGTGAGGACGGGTGAGAGGCATCGAGATTCGGCTGCCGGATCCAGTACGGCGGGCGCTACGAGCCCGCCGACAACTGCGGCGATCGTCTGTTTCATGCGACTCGGGTGTCCTTCAGCGCATTACGCACTGGCTGTGCCTTCCTGAGTCCCCCTCCGCTTCCATTTCCGCATGATTCCTTTCAGAATGACATCCGATCCAGAGAACGCCAGCCAGTAGGTCAGGAACGCAGCAGACGCCGCAAGGCTCAAGACCACGCCGCCTGACTGGGACAGGACGGCTACTGTGAAGATGACCGGGAACGACAGAGCAATCGGTGCCCAGACGGGAATCCTGAAGCGGCGGCGCAGGATTTGGATGCCGCACACAACGAGGAAAAGGACGAAACCAAGGGCGGCAACGCACAGGGCATAAAGAAGCCCTATGACGAAGACTGCGGGGAGGAACAGTGGGCCGCCCATGTCCCCGGTGATGAGGCCGCCGATCAGCGACAGGATGACGGCCATGCCGCCGAGAACTGCGGGCACGGCAAGGAAGAGCGCGAAATAGGTTGCGGCAGCAACCGCATGCGCGATTAAGAACGTGGCTGTGTCAGACCATTTCATCGCTGCATAAGGTAACGCGGTTTCTCCGGTCGGGCAAACAAGAAAGCAGGCTCGGTGCGGCACAGGTTGCGTGGGATATGAATTCTCACGCCTCCGGAGGTGTGAGAAAGTCGGGGAGTCGGGGCGTGCGGCAAGGACGGCTTCAAAGCGTGCGAAATGGTGTTCCGCATAATTGGCCACAGGACGGTCGGGCAACTCGCCGCTCACGGGTCGGCGGGCTCGTAACGCCCGCCGTACAGACGCTTGGCGTTTCTTATCTGACCCTCAGTTGCCCTTCTATACGCAAGTGCCGCCGCCCTCCGCCCTCCGGCATCCGTCACGCTTGAACCGCGCGGAGGATGGCTTCGGCGAGGGTGCGGTCGATGCCGGGGACGGACTCGAGGTCGGCGAGGGAGGCGCGGGCGAGGCGGTGGACCGAACCGAAACGCGTGAGAAGGGCGTTCTTCTTGGCGGGGCCGATGCCGGGGATCTCGTCGAGCGCGGACTCGCGGATGAGGCGGCCGCGCAGGCGGCGGTGGTAATCGAGCGCGAAGCGGTGGGCCTCGTCGCGCAGGCGGGTGAGCACGCGCAGGGCGTCGGAGTCGCGCGGCAGCAGCAGCGGCGGGCGGCCGTCGTCCAGCACGATCTCCTCCTGCTGTTTGGCGAGGCCGACGGCGGGCACGTGGCCGAGCCCGAGGCTGGCGAGCGCTGCGCGGGCGGCGCGGAGCTGGGTGACGCCGCCGTCGATCAGCACGAGGCCGGGCAGGGGCTTGCCCTCGTCCCGCACGCGGGCGTAGCGGCGGCCGATGACCTCGGCCATGGAGCGCGGGTCGTCCGCGCCTTCGACGGTGCGGATGCGGAAGCGGCGGTAGAGGCGGCGGTCCGGCAGGCCGTCCGCGGCTGCGACCAGGCTCGCGACCGAGTGGGTGCCGAAGAGGTTGGAGATGTCGAAGCCCTCGATGAGCGCCGGCACGGCGGGCAGGCCGAGCAGGCGCTGCAGTTCGCGGAGGCCGGCGAGCGCGTCGGCGGCGTGCATCTCGGGCGTGGCGACCGCGCGCACGCGCTGCTTGACCATCTCCCTGAGGGCGATCCACGTGTCGCGCAGGGTTGCGGCCTTCTCGAAGTCGCGGGCGGCGGCGGCGACCTGCATCTGGGCCTTGACCTCCTCGATCACGCCGAGGCGCTCGCCGCGCAGGAAGGCGCAGGCCTCGTCGAAGCGGGCGCGGTACGCCTCGGGCGTGACGCGCGCCACGCAGGGGGCGGAGCAGAAGCGGACGATGTCGTTGATGCAGTGCTTGTAGGTTTCGGCGTCGGGGTGGATCGGATGGCACTTGCGCAGGCCGTAGCGCTTCTCGGTGAAATCGAGCACGGCGCGCACGACGGCGGCGGAGGGGAAGGGGCCGAAGTAGAGGGCGTGGTCGTCGCGAAGGATGCGGCAGGTGGCGAGGCGCGGCACGGGGTCGCGCGGGTCGGCGCGCAGGGCGAGGTAGCGCTTGTCGTCGCGCAGGACGATGTTGAAGCGCGGGCGGTACTGCTTGATGAGGGCGCTCTCGGTGAGGAGCGCCTCGGCCTCGTTGCGGACGGTGACGGTCTCGAGGTCGGCGACGCTGTTGATCAGGCTGCGCAGCTTGGGGGGCGCGTCGCGCAGGGTGGCGGGGCGGAAGTAGCTCTGGACGCGGCGGCGCAGCGAGAGGGCCTTGCCGACATAGATGATGGTTCCCTTGCGGTCGCGCATCAGGTAACAGCCCGGCTTGTCGGGCAGGGCGGCGAGCTTGTCGCGGAACGAGGTGGAGAGGTTGGGCGGGTTCACGGTTCAGCGGTTCACGGTTTGAGAGATAGACGAACGCTCAACGCTGAAGCGGGGAGAGGGACTCGAGCGTTGAGGGTTGAACGTTGGGCGTTACGATGCGGTTTCGAAAAGCGCTTTATGGCGGGGGTCGGTGGCGAGTGCGGCGGGGGTGCCGTCGGCGGCGAGGGTGCCGTTCTCGATCAGCAGGACGCGGTCGGCCATGCCTGGGGTGAGGTGGCGGTGGCTGGCGAAGAGGGCGATTTTGCCGTGTGAAAGGCGGGCGAGGGCGTCGAAGGTCTCGCGCTGGGCGTTGCCGTCGAGGGCGCTGGTGGGCTCGTCGAGGATGTAGAGGCTGGCGGGGCGGAGGAAGGCGCGGGCGAGGGCGATCTTCTGCCACTGGCCGACGCTGGGCTCGGCGCCGTCGTGGAGCCAGCGGCCGAGGAGGGTCTGGAGGCCCTGGGGCCAGGCGGCGAGAAGCGGGGCCATGCCCGCGTCTGCGGCGGCGCGCGCGATGGCGGGCGAGCCGGGCGGGGTCTGCGGGTGGCCGATGCGGATGTTGTCGGCGACGCTAAGCTGGTAGTGGTTGAAGTCCTGAAAGAGCGCGCCGATGTGGGCGCGCCAGGCGGCGGGGTCGAAGTCGCGCAGGTCGGTGCCGTCCACGAGGATGCGGCCGGCGTCGGGGTCGTAGAGGCGGCAGAGGAGCTTGACGAGGGTGGACTTGCCCGCGCCGTTCGGGCCCGCGAGCACGACGCGCTCGCCGGGGCGGAGGGTGAAGGAGAGGTTGCGGAGGGCGGGGGCGGGCGAGCCGGGGTAGGTGAAGGAGACGTTCTCGAAGGCGATGCCGCGCGCGATGGGGTCGGGCACGGGGCGGGGGTGGGCGGGGGTGGCGAGGGCGGCGGGCTGGCGCAGAAGCTCCTCGAAGCTCTGGAGGAAGAGGGCGTCTTCGAAGAGGGCGGAGAGGGCGTTCAGGAGGTTGGTGATGGCGGACTGTCCGCGCTGGACGGTCTGGACGCAGAGGACGAGCGCGCCGACGGTGGCGGCTCCGCCGAGCAGGCGGCCGGTCATCCAGAGCAGGATCGCGCCGGTGGCGAGCAGGCCGATGAGCAGCCCGGCGGCCTCGCGGGTGAGGACGAAGCGGCGCCAGGCGACGCGCTCCTCCTTGAGCTTGGCGCGGGCGGCGGCGAAGCGGGCGCGGCAGAAGTCGCCGTGGCCGTAGAGGCGGACCTCCTTGGCGCCGGCGTTGTCGGTCATGACGGAGTGGAAGTAGGCGGCCTCGCGCTCGAGCGGGGTGAGGCTCTTACGCCAGTCGTAGAAGCGGCGGGTGCGGTCGAGCTTGAAGAAAAAGACGGGCAGGGCGCCGAGGGCAAGCAAGACGGGGAGTAGGGGGTGGAAGCGGGCGAGGATGACCAGCACGCCGGCGAGGCCCGTGAGGCTGTGGAGGGTCTGGCCGAGGCCGGCGAGTACGCGGGTGGGGCGGGAGAGGGCCTGTTCGCGGGCCATGTAAAGGCGGTTCTGGTCGTCGGGGTTCTCGAAGAAGGCGTAGTCGGCGCGCAGGAGGGTGTCGTGCAGCAGGTCATAGACGCGGTCCGTGACGGCCAGGGCGTGGAACTCGGCGACCCAGTTGACGAGGAGCCGCGCGGCGGCGGAGAGGAAAAGGCTGGCGGCGCCGAAGAGGAGCCAGAGCAGGAGCGACTGGAACTCGGGGTTGTGGAGGCAGGCGTCGAGGAGGGCGGCGAAGGAGCGGTCGGCGTTGGGCGGGCTGGCGAGGAGACGGGCGGCGCCGTCGATGGCATGCTGAAGGGCGACCAGGGCGCCGAAGGGCAGCAGGGCCTGGAGCACGGTGAGGACGGCGTGGCCGAGGGCCAGCCGGCGGTCGCTGAGCCAGGCCAGTCGCAGGGCGCGGGAGAGGCTTGCGGATAGGATGGCGAATCGGCTCGTCATGACGAACGGTATTAAAGCACAGTTAGGAGGGAGGTTACAAGTTACGGGTTGCGGGGTGGGTTCGGAGCGGGTCAAGAAAGCCTGCCGGGTCGGCAAAAAAGCGGTTGTCCTTTTCGGGGGGTTCAGGTAAGCTATGACCGTTTTGAATCATGCGCTGAAAGGGGGCGTTTTTTTGGAAACGCAACGGAGTGGCGTGAAGTACAAGCGGATTTTGCTGAAGCTGAGCGGTGAGGTGCTGGGCAATCGGGCCTCGGGAGAGTGTATCGACCCTGACGTGTTGGCGTCGATGGCGCGGCGCGTGGCGCGGGTCGTGGAGATGGGCGTGCAGACGGGCATCGTTCTGGGCGGCGGAAATATTTTCCGCGGGCTCAAGGGCGAGTCCAAGGGCGTGAACCGGACGACGGGCGACTACATGGGCATGCTGGCCACGATTATCAACGGGCTGGCGATGCAGAACGCCTTGGAGCAGCTGGGCCTGGAGACGCGCCTGCAGACGGCGATCGAGATGCACGAGGTGGCCGAGCCGTTTATTCAGCGCAAGGCGCTCCGGCACTTGGAGAAGGGGCGCGTGGTGATTTTCGCGGGCGGCACCGGCAACCCGTACTTCAGCACCGATTCGGCTGCGGCGCTGCGCGCGAGCGAGATCGGCGCGGAAGTGCTGCTGAAGGCCACGAAGGTGGACGGCGTGTACACGGCGGATCCGAACCTCGATCCGAGTGCGACGCGCTACGACCGGGTGTCGTACGAAGACGCCCTGCGCAAGCGGCTGAAGGTGATGGACTCGGCGGCCTTCGCGTTGTGCATGGACAACCGGATACCGATCGTGGTGTTTGACTTTTTCGACGAGAGCGCGCTGGAGCGGATCGTGCGTGGCGAGACCATCGGCACGTTGGTTGGCGACAGCGCCCACACGCGATGAATGGAGCGGGAGAGAAGCGATGGACACGTTGGATGATGTGCTGTTAGACGCCATCGAGAAGATGGACAACACCGTCAAGGTGCTGAAGGATCAGTTCTCCGGGCTGCGGACGGGCAAGGCGTCTCCGGCGCTGGTGGACGGCGTGCAGGCGATGTACTACGGCGTGCCCACGCGGCTGCGCGACATCGCGAACATTTCGACGCCCGAGCCGCGGCTGATCGTGATCAGCCCGTACGACCCCACGGCGCTGAGCGAGATTGAAAAGGCGATCCTGGCGGCCAACCTCGGCGTGACGCCGCGCAACGACGGCCGCGTGATCCGGGTTCCGATTCCCGAGCTGAACGAGGAGCGCCGCAAGGAGATCGTCAAGGTGGCGAAGCGTCAGTCGGAAGAGGTGCGCATCGCGATCCGCAACGTGCGCCGCGACGCCAACGAGCTGGTCAAGGGATTGCAGAAAGACGGGAAGATCACAGAAGATGAACGTGATCGCGGGTTGGATGAGGTTCAGAAGGCGACAGACGCGCACATCGCGAAAATCGACAGCGAACTGAAAAACAAGGAAGCGGAAGTGATGGCCGTTTAAACGCGGCTGTTCAAGTGAGACGGAGGCAGGTCTATGTCCGAGCAGGAGCAAGTTCCCCCAGGTTCGATCCCCCCCAAAGTGTCGCCTTTCGCCAAGCCGGAAGGTGCCTCGCCGGTGACACCGGCGTCGCCGGGCGCCCCGCGTCCGATCACCGTCCGCCTGAAGCCGGTGGCACCTGCGGCGGCTACCCCGAGCGAGCCGGCCGCGCAGGCGCCGCACGAAGCGGTCGCGCCCACGCCGCTCTCGGCGCTCCCTCGCATGACGGCGCGCGTCCCGATTCCGGAGATTCTGCCCGACTTGCCGTCTGTCCAGTTGCCGCCTGCCACCGTGCGTCTGCGCCCCGTCAACAAGCCGGCCACGGAGCCGGTCGCCGTGCCGCCCGCCGCCAAGCCCCCGCAGCACCCCGAGTCGTTCCGCACGATGGACATTGCGAGCGCGGCCCCAGCCGCGGCGCCGCTCCAGCCCATCCACCCGCCGACGCCGGGCTCGCATCCGCTGCCTGACGGGCCGAAGCCGCCCTCCACCGCGCAGACGCAAGCCGCCAAGTCAAAGACCTCGCGCATCTCGCTGGACTCGGCGATCGGCGTGGCGCCGATGTCGCCGATGAGCGCGGATAAGACTGAGCCCAAGACGATCCGCCTGAAACGGCCGGTCGATCTGGCCGCGCCGTCGCCGAAGGTCTCCACCGCGCCGATCCGCCAAACCTCGCGCATCCCCGACTCGGTGCTGCCGACGCCCGAGGCCGCCGCGGCAGAGGCCTCGTCGGTGACGCAGAAGAAGACGCTCAAGATCAAGCGCCCCGGCGCAAGGGAAGAGGGCGCCGCCGCAGCGTCCGCCGCCGAGGGAGGCGAGAGCTTCCCGGAGGGCGTCGCGCTGACGCCGCTCAGCCCGATCGACTTCCCCGTGCAAGAAGAGTCCGGCGTCTTCACCAAAATCGCGCTCGTGGCAGCCGTGCTGGCCCTCTTCGCCATGGGCGCGCTCGTGTGGTGCCTGCTGGCTCATGCCATGAGCCCCGATCACGGCCGGAACTCCCTGGCGAGCGTGCCGGGCACCGTGCTGCCTTGGGGCAACCGGATCAACTGACCGCTGGGTCGTGCGCGAAGGGGCCGCCGGGCGACCGGCGGCCTTTTCGTTTCTACGGCGCGAGGCGTCCAGAGGCTTTGACGCGGCGGGCCTCGATTGCGTATACTGTGAACCATGGACACTGAAGGTCAAAGCGTCGCGCCGTGGCGCCGGACGGCGCAGCAGGCGGTGGCGATCGCCGGCACGACGCTCGTCGAGGCGATCCAGCAGCCGGTGGCGCTCCTGCTGCTGCTGGCGGCGGTTCTGACCACGCTTCTCGTGCCGGTGTTCCAGTTCCACCGCTTCAGCGAGGACGGCCGGCTGGCGCGCGACAGCGGGCTCTCCTGCATGCTGGTGTTCGGCCTGGTGCTGGCTGCCGGCACGGCCGGCCGCTCCGTGGCCGATGAGATCGCCCGCGGCACGGCGGCTGCGGCCTTGGGCAAGCCCGTGTCGCGGGTGACCTTCGTCCTCTCCAAGTGGCTGGGCGTTTTCGGCGTGCTCACGTTGTTCTGGTGCGGCGTGCTCGCGGCGACGCTGTCGGCCGAGCGCAGCTCCGCGCACTTCTTGGCGCTGGAGAGCTTCACGGGGCACGCAACCGACCCGCTCACGCTGCTTCTGAGTCTGGGCGGCGTCGTCCTGTCGCTGGCCGTGGCGGCCGCCCGGCACCGCCGCTGGCGGCGGCGCTTTGGCGTGGCGGCTTTCCTGGGCGTGGCGCTGTCGCAGGTCGCCGCCGTTTCGGCCTGCGGCTTCTACAACCGCTTCGGCCAGCTCTACCCGGTTCACGGCGAGGCGGCCTGCGCCGGCTGCGTCGGCGAGGCGCACGCGCACGGCGCGGGAGGCTGGCTGTTCTACCACCCGGACCTCAACTTGCGCGTGATCGCGGCGGCCGTGCTGGTGCTGCTGGCGCTGGCGGTTTTCGCGGCCTTGGCCACGGCTCTGGCCACGCGCCTCCAGACCGGCGCGGCGCTGGCGATCTGCGCGCTGGTGCTCCTCCTCGGGCTGGCGGGCGATTCGTTCGCGCTCGGCGCGCACGGGCTCTCCTGGCGCGGGGTCGCGGCGGGGCTCATGCCGGACGTACAGCACTTTTGGCTCTGCGACGCGGTCGCCCACGGCGGGCGCATCGCCTGGTCGTACGTCGCCGAGGCCGGCGCGTATGCGCTCACCTGCTGCGCGCTGTTTCTCACGGCGGGCTGTCTGGCGTTTCGGGAAAGGGACTTGGGGTAAGGAAAAATGTCGGCAGTCGGCAATCGGCAGTCGGCAATGGACGGTTGGCAATGGATAACGAGAATGTCATCGAGACGCGGAACCTGAAGAAGACCTTCAAGGACTTCTGGCGGCGGCCGACGGTGGAGGCGGTCCGGGAGCTGAATCTCACGGTGGCCTGCGGCGAGGTCTTCGGCCTGCTGGGCCCGAATGGCTCGGGCAAGAGCACGACGATCAAGATGCTGCTGGGCCTGCTGCACCCGACGGCCGGCGAGATCCGCGTGCTCGGCGCGCCGCCGGACGACACGCGGGCCAAGGCGCGGATCGGCTACCTGCCCGAGGTGTCTCACCTGCATCCGTTCCTGACCCCGCGCGAGACGCTGCGGTACTACGCGAGCCTGTTCGGGCTCGAGCGGGCGCAGGCCCGCCGCCGCACCGAGGAGCTGCTGGAGATGGTGGATCTGATGGGCGCGGCGGACCGGCCGGTGGGCCGATTCTCCAAGGGCATGGCCCGGCGCGTGGGCTTGGCTCAGGCGCTGGTGAACGCGCCGCAGCTGCTGGTGCTCGACGAGCCGACCTCGGGGCTCGACCCGATCGGCTGCCGCGAGGTGAAAGACCTCGTGCGGCTGCTCAGCACGAGTGGCGTGACGGTCTTGATGACGTCGCACCTGCTGGCGGATGTGGAGGACGTGTGCGACCGGGTGCTGATCCTGGACCGAGGCGCGGTGCGGGCCGAGGGCCGGATCGGCGAGCTGCTGCGGCAGCCCGACGCCGTGCGCTTTCAGGTGGAGGGCCTCGGCGAGGCCGAGGCGGCCGCCTTGCGCGGCGAGCTCGAAGCGCGCGTGGGCCGGCCGGTTAGGCAGGACTGCCCGGCGCTGAGCCTGGAGGCGTTTTTCTTGCAGGCGCTGGCGAAAGACGGCCGCGGCCGCACCTTCGAGATGGCGCCGTTCCTCCGCGCGCGGATGGCGGACAAAGCGGGAGGCGGCTCGTGAGGGCACCCGCCCTCCAGGAGGCAGCCCGGAGCATCAGGCGCGTCGTCGGCATCGCGGCGCTGGCGCTGCGCGCGTCGCTGCGCACGAAGGTGGTGTCCGCCCTGCTGGTGCTGCTCGCGGCCTGCGTGCTGCTGCTGCCGGGCGTGATCAAGGGCGACGGCACGCCTGCGGGAGAGCTGCATATTCTGCTCACCTATACGCTCGGGTTCTCGTTCGGCATCCTGTGCCTGGCGACGCTCTGGGCCGCCTGCGCGCTGTTCGCCGCAGAGATCGACAGCCAGCGCATGCAGGTGTCCGCCGTGAAGCCGGTGCGGGCCGTCGAGTTCTGGCTGGGCAAGTGGTGCGCGCTCCTCATCCTCGATGCGTCGCTTCTGGCCGCCGTGTACGCGGGCGTCTACGCGCAGGTCGCGTGGCACGCGCGCCGGGGCGGCTGGCAGGCGGAGGACCGTCCGGTCAGCCGGAGCGTCGCGCGGCCGCTGCTGCCCACGCTGCAGGCGGAGGCCCGGCAAACCTACGAGCTGATGCGGCAGCAGAACGCGTTGCCCAACGGGCTGAGCGAGAAAGAGGTGTTGCGGGCGCTCGCAGAGAAGGCGAACGAACGGTACGACGTCGTCAGTCCCGGCGATCAGGTGCGCTGGCGGTTCCGCCTCGCGCGCCCGCTCGCCGCAGGTGAGCCGGTCACGGTCCGCGTGAAGTTCGACACCGAGTACAGCACGCGCGAGCAGGTGACCGGCGCCTGCCGGCTGTCGGCCGCGGCGCACGCCGACCGGTCGGTGGAAGTTAAGCTGGACGACTTCACGCAGAACGAAATCGAGTTCGCCGTCGACACGCGGGCGTTCGTGCAGAGGCCGGAGGTCGGAGGTCGGAGTGGCGGCGCAGACGAGTTCCGGGACTTCGAGCTGACGTTCCTCCACACGGGCGACCCCAAGAAGGCCCCGCCGCTGATGCTGCGCTTCCGGCGGGATGTCGTGCTGCTGACGCCGGGCGGCTTGTTTGAGACGAATCTGGTGCGTTCGGCTCTCCTGCACGGCTGCGTGCTTGCGCTGCTGGCCGCGTTTGGGCTAACGCTGAGCGCCTGCTTCTCGCTGCCGGTCGCGGCGTTCGTGGCCACCGTGCTGCTGGTGCTTTCTCTTGTCGGCAACGCCGTCGTGGCGGTGACGACGGAAGAGGACTCGAAGGTGTGGTGGAACCGGGCGGGCATCTGGGTGTCGCGGGGCGTATACGAGGTCACCCGACACACCCTGAAGGGCGAGCCCCTGACGGCGCTGACGCGCGGCGAGCGGATTGAGGGACGGGCGCTGGCGGAGTCGCTCCTGTGGAACGTGGCGCTGCTGCCGCTGGCGCTGGCCGCGCTGGGGTGCGCCGCGCTCAGGAGTCGCGAGCTGGCAGATGGGGATTGAGAGGGTCGTATGAACAAGACGCGACGGGATTTTCTGCGGGTGTCGGGCGCGGCGCTGGCGGCAGGCGCGCTCGGCGGGTGCCGGTCGGCCGCGGCGGCGCTGCGGCGGCGCGGCGCTAGCGAGCGGTTGAGCGTGGGGGTGATCGGCGTGGCGGGCCGCGGCACGGCCAACTTGACGGCGGCCCTCGAAGCGGGCGAGAATATTGCGGCCCTGTGCGACGTGGACGAGGCGGCGCTGCTGGCTGCGCGCGACAAGGTCGCGGAACGCTGCCCGGGCGTGCGGCTCTACAAGGATTTCCGCGTGCTGTTCGACGCCGAGAAGGCGCTCGACGCGGCCCTGATCTCCACGCCGGACCACGGGCACGGCGCGCAGGCCGCGTGGGCGTTGCAGAAGGGCTGCCACGTGTACGTCGAGACGCCGGTGGCGCGGACGCTCGCGGAGGTGCGGCACCTGCGCGAGCTGGCGCGGGCCCGCGGCGCCGTGGTGCAGGTGGGCGACGCCGGCTGTGCCACGGAGGAGTACCGGCGCGCGGTCGAGCTGCTGTCGTCGGGACTGCTCGGCCAGGTCTCCGAAGTCCACGCGTGGACCAGCCGCCCCGTTTGGCCCCAGGGCATGCGGCGGCCCGAGGGGAGCGATCCGGTGCCCGCGTCGCTCGACTGGGACCTGTGGCTTGGTGGCGCGTGCGCGCGGCCGTTCAAGAGCAAGGTGTACCACCGCTTCAACTGGCGCGCGTGGCACGACTTCGGCACGGGCGCGCTGGGCGATGCGGGCATGCAGGCGCTGGGGCTTGCGTTCCGCGTGCTGGGGCTTGGCGCGCCGGTCGCGGTCGAAGCCGCCGGGCTCGCCGAGTGCCCGCCCGAGACGTATCCCAAGTCCAGCCAGGTGCGGTTCGAGTTCGCCGCGCGCGGCAAGCGCCAGCCGGCGGTGACGATGCAGTGGTATGACGGCTCCTGCCGTCCGCCCGCCGAGCTGATGCCCCAGCTGGCCGCCTCCGGCGGGCAGGTGCCCAGCTCCGGCTGCCTGCTGGTCGGCGACAAGGGGGCGTGGATCTCGACCGACGACACCGGGACACGGCACGCGCTGGCCCTGCGGGGCGAGGCGCGCGCAACGGACTTCGAGAAGCACGAGGCGTGCCTGGCGGTGCCCGCGTCGCTGCCGCGCGTCACGAGCCACCAGCAGGAGTTCTTCGACGCGGTTCGCGGCAGAGGCAGCGCGTTTTGCGAGCTGGCTGCCGCGGCTCCGCTCGCCGAGTGCGTGCTGGCCGGCTGCGTCGCGCAGCGCGTGCCGGGCGCGCTGGCGTGGGACAGCCGCAAGGGCCGCTTCTCCAAGAGCGAAGCCGCGAACCTGCTGGTCACGCCGACGTTCCGCGAGGGGTGGGATTATCTGACATAAGGGGGTGTGAATGACTTTTTTCAGACGTGCTGCGGCGATCGCTTTCCTGGTTGTTCTGTCGTCCAGCGGACAGTCGCTGGAACTGGTGGAGAGGCTCGAAGTGGCGCCGGCTTGGGCCGGCTGCCCCGTGGGCTTTTCGATGCTGACGCACAGCAACCGGCAATTCTTGGCGTTCTACAGCGCCGAGCGCGTGATGACGCTGGCTCAGCGCGACCTCGGCACAAACGCGTGGTCGTTCGTCAAGCTGCCCTCCACGCTCGGCTGGGACAGCCACAACTACGTGACGATGGCGCTGGACGCGGCGGGCTATCTGCACGTCTCGGGCAACATGCATTGCGTGCCGCTCGTCTACTTCCGCAGCGAGCGCCCGCTCGACAGCACGGCGATGAGGCCCCTGCACCGCATGACGGGCGAGCGCGAGAAGCGGGTGACGTATCCGCGCTTTCTGACGGGCCCGGACGGCGCCCTGCTCTTCACCTACCGCGACGGCGGCAGCGGCAACGGCTCGACCCTCTGGAACCGCTACGACGCCGCGTCGCAGAGCTGGGCGCCGCTGCTGGACGCGCCGCTCTTCGACGGGCAGGGCAAGATGAACGCCTACCCGCATGGGCCGGTGCTCGGCAAGGACGGGTTCTACCACCTCACCTGGGTGTGGCGCGATACGCCCGCCTGCGAGACCTGCCACGACATCAGCACCATCCGCAGCCGCGATCTGGTCCACTGGGAGAACGCCTTCGGCAAGCCGGTCGCGCTGCCGATCCGGCTGGGCGCGGACGTGGTGGTCGATCCGGTGCCGATCAAGGGCGGCCTCATCAACCCCTGCCAGGCGCTGGGCTTCGACGCCCAGGGCCGCGTGATCGTGACCTACACGAAGTACGACGCGGCCGGGAAATCCCAGCTCATGAACGCGCGGTGCGAGGGCGGCGCGTGGAAGGTCTACCAGACCTCGGACTGGTCTTACCGCTGGGACTTCTCCGGCGGCGGCACGATCATCGGCGAGATCGGCGTCGGCGCCGTCGAGCTGCGGGACGGCGCGCTCGTGCAGGGCTACTCGCACGCGAAGCTCGGGGGCGGCCGCTGGCGGCTGGATGAGGCCACGCTCAAGCCGGTCGGCAAGGCAGCAGGCGGCCTGCGCTGGCCCAAGGAGGTCGGCCGGCTGGAGCACGCGCTGCCCGGCATGGGCCTGCGCAGCGCGAGCGACCTCGCGGCCGACCCGGACACCGGCGCCTCGCGCGACGGGTTCTATTACCGCGCCGCCTGGGAGTCGCTGCCCGCAAACCGCGACCGGCCCCAGCCGGGCGGCGTGCCGCCGCCCTCGCTGCTGCGCGTGTACAAGCTGAAGGCTGCAGGAAACTAGAAACTACGAGAGCGGCAAACGTGAGTCACGGCGGTGTACGGTGGGGGCGATGCCCCGTCCGCGCCCGCCTTTCGGCAAGCTCAGGACAAGCGGACGGCAGGGGCTGCCGTCCCTGCCAAGGGCCCTGCTCTACCGCCGCCGAACAGTATTTGGGCCGAACCACAAGGACGACACGGAGGTCGTCCTTCCAGCGCGAGGTGATTCGAAAAGAGTAGTCTCGCGTTGGGGCCCGCCTCCGTGCGGGCCGCCTGTTGACGGGCTACGACATGTTGCCCCAGACCATTTTCTGCGGTGGGATTACTGGCAGCGGCGTCCTATACCCTGCGCAGATGCGGGGCGAGGATGGCCGGGAACGCGTCGGCGAAGGGCGTGCGCTGGCCGATGCCGAGCCGCTCGAGGGCCGACGAGTCGAGGTGGCAGTCCTTGGGCCGCGGCGCGCCGGTCGGCGGCGCGGCGTCGGGGACCAGCCGTGCCGGGTCGAAGCCGAGCAGCGGTGCGTAGGCGAGCGCCATGTCGTACTTGGTCATGGGCTCGCTGCCGCTCCAGTGTAAGACGCCCTTGAAATTCGCGTCCGCTAGCCTGCGCTCGACCATCTGCCGCAGCACCACGGCCACGTCGGTCGTGTGGGTCGGGTAGCGCGTGGCCCAGTGCTCCATGGCGAGGCGCTCGCCGGGGCGGGCGCTGAGCATGTTCTTCGCGAGCACGGTCACCGGCGACTCGCCGAGTTCCTCGACCTCGCCGTACAGGATCGGCACGCGCAGGATCGCGGCGCCGCCGCCGGCCGCCTGCACGGCGTGCTCGCCGTCGAGCTTGCTCAAGCCGTAGGCGTTGATCGGGCAGGTGGGCGAGGCGGGGGTATAGGGCGGCTGGGTGCCGTCGAACACGTAGTCGCTCGAAATGTAGATGACGAACGCGCCGCGCGCGGCGGCCCACTGCGCGAGGGCGGCGGTCGAGCCGACGTTCAGGCGCCGCGTGCCCTCGGGATCCTTTTCGCTCACGTCCGGCCGGCGCTCCGCGGCGGAGTGGATGATCACGTCCGGCGCGAGGCGGTCGAGGAACGCGGGCAGGGCCTCGGGCTGCGAGAGGTCGACGCGCTCGAGGCCGGGCGCGGCGCGGCGGAAGGCCGTGCCGGTGACGGCCCAGCCGGGGACGGCGCGGCAGGCGCGCAGCACGGGGCGTCCGAGCAGGCCGGTTGCGCCGGTGATGAGGATGCGGGGGGCGGAGAAGTTCATAAGTTCTAAAGTGCGAAAGTTCTAAAGTGCGGGAGCAGAGGGCGAGGGCGCGTTTGTTCAAGCGATGCGCGTGAGGAGGTCTTCGGCGAGCGCGGCGAGCGGGGCGGTGTCGCCGGGCAGCCCGGCGAGGGCCTCGACGGCCTGCCGCGTGTGGCGTGCGGCCCAGTCGCGGGCCTCGGCCTCGCTCATGACGTCGAGGCAGGAGAGCTCGGGCTTGTCGTCCGCCTTCGCCTCGCCCGCGTCCAAAAGGTCGTCGATGATCTGGAAGGCGAAGCCGAGGTGGTCGGCGTAGGCCGAGAGGCGGACGAGGTCGGTCTCCGGCGCGCCTGTGGCGATGGCGCCGAGCCGCGCGGCCGCGCGGAAAAGGTCGGCCGTCTTGTGCTGGAATACGTAGTCGATGATGGCGCGCGTCGGCGCGCCGGCGAAGCGGATGTCCTCGACCTGGCCTCCGATGACGCCGGCGGCGCCGGCGGCGGAGGCGAGCTCGGCCACGAGGCGGGCGACCGTGCCGGGCCGGGCCTCCGGCGTGCGGGCGAGAGTCTCGAAGGCGAGCGTCTGGAGCGCGTCGCCGGCCAGGACGCCGAGCGCCTCGCCGTACTGGGCATGCACCGTGGGCTGGCCGCGGCGCAGCAGGTCGTTGTCCATGCAGGGCAGGTCGTCGTGGACGAGCGTGTAGGTGTGCAGCAGCTCCACGGCGCAGGCGGGGAACAGGGCCGCTTCGGCGGCGCCGCCGGCGGCCTCGGCCGCGGCGAGGCAGAGGATCGGGCGCAGCCGCTTGCCGCCGGAGAGCACGGCGTGCCGCAGGGCCTCCGGGAGCGGGGCCGGGCGCGCGTCCGGGGCGGGCAGGCAGGCGAACAGGTGCCGTTCGACAAGCGCCTTGCGCGCGCTCAGATAGGTTCTCAAATCACACGTCATGAGCACAGTATAGTCGAGTCTGGCCGGGCCTGACAAGCGCGGGCGAACGGCGCGGGTGTGTGCAGCAATTCTAATTAGGGTGGGACGCGCGCTGTGAGAAGGCCCTTGCTACAAACGAAAGCGCCTCGCTTTCGCAGGTTTGTAGTGGCGCCGTGAGGCGCGTCTTGGCCATAATTAGAATTGCTGGGGTGCGCGAGTGCGTGCTTGCAACTTCCCGAAAATGCGCTATGTTAATCAGCTTGCTTACGGAGATATTGAACGGGGGCGCATCCCCCGGAGGAACGGAGCCATGCCAAACATCGACTGGAAATCCCTGGGGTTCAAATACCTGGATACGCGCTGCCACGTCCGCTACGTGTGGCGGGATGGCGCGTGGGACGCGGGCGAGTTGGTCGATTCGCCCTGCCTTAACATGCACATCGCGGCCACGTGCCTGCACTACGGGCAGGCGGCGTTCGAGGGCCTGAAGGCCTTCCGCTGCAAGGACGGCAAGGTCCGCGCCTTCCGGCCGGTCGACAACGCGCGGCGCATGGCCGCGACGGCGCGGCGCACCTGCATGGCTGAGGTTCCTGAGGCGATGTTCCTGGAGGCGGTCTCGCGGGTGATCCGCGCGAACGAGGACTACGTCCCGCCCTACGGCACGGGCGGCTCGCTCTACGTGCGGCCGCTGCTGATCGGCACGGGCGCGCAGATCGGCGTGTCGCCCGCGCAGGAGTACACCTTCCTCGTGCTCGTCGTGCCGGTGGGCCCCTATTACAAGGGCGGCTTGCAGCCGGTGAAGGCGATCATCCTGGACGACTACGACCGCGCCGCGCCGCAGGGCGTGGGCGACGTGAAGGTGGCCGGCAACTATGCCGCCAGCCTGTACGCCCACGAGTATGCGAAGCACGCGGGCTATCCGGTCGAGCTCTATCTCGACGCGAAGGAGCACCGCTACGTCGAGGAGTTCGCGACCTCCAATTTCATCGGCATCACGCGGGACAACCGCTACGTGACGCCCGACTCGCGGTCGATCCTGCCGAGCGTGACCAACAAGACGCTCAAGCAGATCGCGGCGGATATGGGCCTGGCCGTCGAGGTGCGCCCCGTGCCGTTCGAGGAGCTGCCGACCTTCGCCGAGATCGCCGCGTGCGGCACGGCCGTGGTGGTGACGCCCGTGTGCGAGATCGTGCGCGGCGACACGGTGATCAAAGTCGGCTCCGAGACCGGCTGCGGCCCGACGCTCCAGAAGCTGTACGAGGCGGTGCAGGGCATCCAGTACGGCGAGCGGCCGGACGCGCACGGCTGGTGCGTCGAGATGTGAGCGAGCCTTGGACAGAGGAGCGGCTCCACCAGGAGCTGTCGAGGCACTTCGGCCACGCGGCGTTCCGCGACGGCCAGCGCGAGGCCGTGCAGGCCGTGCTCGAAGGCCGTGACATCGTGCTCGTGATGCCCACGGGCTCCGGCAAGTCGCTCTGCTACCAGCTGACCGCCCTGCTCCTGCCGGGCGTGACGGTCGTGGTCTCACCGCTGATCGCCCTCATGAAGGACCAGGTCGACGCGCTCGAACGCAAGGGCGTGCCCGCGACCTTTCTCAACTCCTCGGTGGACGGCGACGAGATGGCCTACCGGCTGGACGGCCTCCGCAACGGCCGCTACAAGCTGGTCTACGTGGCGCCGGAGCGGTTCCGCAACCGCCGCTTCGCCGACGCCCTCGCGCAGGTGACCGTCTCGCTTTTCACCATCGACGAGGCCCACTGCATCAGCCAGTGGGGCCACGACTTCCGGCCCGACTACCTGAACCTGAAGGGCGTGATCGAGCGACTCGGGCCGGTGCGCGTGATGGCGGTGACGGCCACGGCCACGCCGGACGTGCGCGACGACATCGTCCGGCAGCTCGGCCTGGGCGAGGCGCCGCGCGCCGCGCCCGTGGTCGAGGTCACCGGCTTCGCGCGGCCGAACCTCTACCTCGCCGTGACGCGCTGCCCGACGCACACGCACAAGTTCGCGCGCGTCGTGCAGCTGGCCGAGGCCTACCGCTGCGGCATCGTCTACTGCTCAACGCGCAAGATGGCCGAGCGCGTCTGCGCGATGCTGCAGGGCGACGGCTTCGCGCCGATCCTCTACCACGGCGCCATGGCCGACGGCGAGCGAACGGCCGCGCAGGAGCGCTTCATGTCGGACGCCGCGCCGATCGTGGTGGCGACCAACGCCTTCGGCATGGGCGTGGATCGCGGCGACCTCCGCTTCGTCGCGCACTGGGACATCCCCGGCAGCCTGGAGGCCTACTACCAGGAGGTCGGCCGGGCGGGCCGCGACGGCGCGAGCGCCTGGTGCGAGCTGCTGTTCAACTACGCCGACGTGGCCACGCAGCGCTTCTTCCTCGACGGCGCGAACCCCTCGTTCGCCGACATCCTCGCCGTGTGGGAGGCGGTGCGCAAGGCCTGCGCCGACGGCGAGGTGACCTGCGCCGTTGACGAGTGGGCCAAGCGCGCGAAGGTGAAGAACGACATGGAGGTGCGCACGATCCTCGGGCTGATCGAGCGCGCGCGGCTGATCGAGCGCGAGGTGATGCCCGGCAGCCGCGCCTACACGACGCGGCTGCTGCCCGACCCCGACCCGGCGCTGGCGGAGCTCAAGCGGCTCGCGGCGGGGCTGGGCGACAAGCGCCAGCTCGACGAGCGCAAGCTCGAGACGCTGCTGCGCTTCGTGGACCACCCCGCGTGCCGCCACTCGTTCTTGCTCAGCTACTTCGGCGAGGGGGCGCACGGGCACGCGTGCGGCAACTGCGACCGCTGCCGGCGCAAGACGCCCGGGAAGGGCCTGCCGCCGGACGAGGCGCAATGGCTCGTGATCCAGAAGGCGCTGAGCTGCGTGGTGCGCATGAAGGGGCGCTTCGGCGCGCTGCGCGTGGCGCAGGTGCTGCACGGCGACCGTGACGAGACCGTGGTGCGGCACGAGCTGGACGCGCTGACCACGTTCGGCCTGCTCGCCGACATGGCGGTGCCGCAGATCCGCGCCGTGCTCGACGCGCTCCAGGCGGAGGGGTGCCTGTCGGTCTCGCCCGACGAATACCGGCTGGTCGCGCTGTCGCCCAAGGGCCGGCAGGTGATGCTGCGCCAGTGTGACGGCTTCGCGCTGGCGTGGCCGACTCCCCGTAGTGTTTCCGCTCCTGTCCGTGCTCGTCCGTGTCCGTCCGTGCCAACCCCCTCTCCCGCTCCGTCCGCTGGAGGGCCGACCTCCGTGCCGGCCGCTGAACGGCCTGCCGCCGCGAGGCCGGGCGACGAGGAGCCCGATCACGCGGTCGCGCTCCGGCTGCAGAAATGGGTGCGGCAGACGGCGGCGATTCAGAAGGTGCCGCCGTACCAGGTGCTTCACAAGGCGACGGTCGACGCGATCGTTGCGGCCCGGCCGGCCTCCTTCGCCGAGCTGGAGGCCGTGAAGGGCATGGGGCCGGTCAAAGTCCAGCGTCACGGCCGCGCGATCCTCGACGCGGTGGCCGGAGCGTGATGCGCGGCGCACCCGCGGGTTCTGGTTTCGGCGGGCTCGTAGCGCCCGCCGTACTGAACCGGGCAGACGAAACGCGATGCGTCCTGCGCCCGAGGGTGCAAGGTTGATTTTTTTGAGAAGTGCGATTTTTGTTCTTGTTTTCTCCG
>CAYLUN010000086.1:0-21736 GCA_964386865.1 uncultured Lentisphaeraceae bacterium
ACTTCATCGCCGAGGGGCTCGACCAGACGCGCGGCTGGTTCTACACGCTCATGGTTCTGGGCACCTGCCTTTTTGACAAGTCGCCGTTCAAGAACGTCGTCGTGAACGGGCTGGTTTTGGCCGAAGACGGCAAGAAGATGTCCAAGCGGCTCAAGAACTACCCCGACCCGATGCACATCCTCGAGGCGTACGGCGCGGACGCGCTGCGCCTCTACATGATCTACTCGCCGGTGGTGCGGGCCGAGAACCTGCGCTTCTCCGAGAGCGGCGTCAAGCAGATCCTGCGCGACCTGCTGATCCCGTGGTGGAACGCCTACAGCTTCTTTGTGACCTACGCCAACGTCGACGGGTTCCACGACGCGGAGCTAATCAAGCCGGCGAGCCCGAACGTGCTCGACCGCTGGATTGTCAGCTCGCTCGAGACCCTCATCCACGACGTCACCCATGCGATGGACGACTACGACCTGCAGCGCTCCGTGCGGCCGTTCGTGACCTTCGTCGAGGACCTCACCAACTGGTACATCCGCCGCAGCCGCCGCCGCTTCTGGAAGTCGCAGAACGACGACGACAAGACGCACGCCTACCGGACGCTGCGCTACGTGCTGGTGCAGCTCAGCCAGGTCGCCGCGCCCTTCACGCCGTTCATCAGCGAGGCCATCTACCGCAACCTCAGGGGCGAGGGCATGCCTGAATCCGTCCACCTGTGCGACTTCCCGACGGCTGACGCGGCCGCGCGCGACGAGGCGCTGGAGCGGCGCATGGCGCTGGTGCAGACCGTGGTGCGCCTCGGCCGCCAGCTCCGCACCGAGAGCGACCTCAAGGTGCGCCAGCCGCTTTCGGCCATCCACGTGGTCTCCTCCAAGCCGGAGATCCGCGCGATGCTGCAAGGCTTTGAGGAGCTGGTCACGGACGAGCTGAACATCAGGTCGGTCGCCTACGGCAGCGACGAGACGGCCATGGCCGACGTGTCGGTCAAGGCCGACTTCCGCAAGCTGGGCCCCAAGTTCGGCCCGAAGATGAAGGCCGTGGCAGCGGCTGTTGCCGGGCTCGCGTCAGCGCAGGCCGCGGCTCTGGCCGCGAACCTCGAGGTGACGCTGGAGGCCGCCGGCGAGACGGTCGTGCTGACCGCCGAGGACGTGGTGGTGCAGCGCACGCCCAAGGCCGGCATGGTGGTCGCGTCCGAGGGCGATGTGCTCGTCGGCATCGAGACCGCGCTGACGCCCGCGCTGGTGCAGGAGGGCCTCGCCCGCGAGTTCGTGAGCCGCGTGCAGAGCCTGCGCAAGGAGGCCGATTTCGAGGTCACGCAGCGCATTGCGGTTACGGTCGAGTGCGACGCCGAAGTTCAGTCCGCCATCGAGGCCTTTGCGGACTACGCCCAAGCCGAAACCCTTTGCGAGCGACTCACTTTCGCGCACCTAGCCGACGGCCTCTGTGACCTCAACGGCCACGACGTCAAAATTGCGGTGGCGAAGGTGTAGGAGCTGAGAGCTAAGACATGTGGCGGCTCGGCGCAGCCGCGCCCTCCCGCGCCTGTCTTGTCCGCAGGACTGGAGGGCGAAGCTGTGCTGAGCCGCCAAGAAACGATGCGAATACGCCTATTTCAGGGCCGTTCGTGTCGAGATCTTGTCAGTCTGCCGCCCGCCCCCAGCTTCTGACCTGTTCTTCCGTAGGCGACTCTGTCCTCGGCCACACGCGTCGGCTGTTCTGCTCTACGCGGTGCCACGGGTGTGAGAGTGACCAGACGATCCTGGCTGAGTGAGCGCTCCCTGCGACGCAGGTCTTCGCAGATCGCATGTAGGTCATTGCCGTGCGAAGCCGCATGTTTCTGACGGGCCAGACGTACTACCTCAACGAGGCTGTCATTCATAGAACCTCCGAATCTACGTACTTACTCACAAGAACGTCAGGGGCCGCAACCTCTGGAAAACGGTATCCCTCGCCCTCAATGACTTCACGTATCATGCCAAGAGTGAAGGGGTTGTTGATGTGGGAAAAGTTAAGCGTCACGATCACATCGATGCCATTCACAGATGCGATGGCCAGATGTAGAGCGTCTTCTTTGAATCGCGCAGGAACTGCTTTGGCACGGACGAGCTTCTCCGCCAATCGCTCCGCCTGTTCGCTCACACGCAAAACCGGAAAACAACCCACGGCGTCACACCGTCTGGCAGCACATGATGGATCTCCAGCATCAATTTCGGTCATTACGAGAACCGATATGTAAGCTTCAAAATCGGCACAATGGTCTAGCAGCATTCTCGATGCGAGTTGGTGCGACGCTACAATCACATCGCGCGAACTCCGGGCTGTTGCGTAGCTGATCACTGTTGTCTCTATGTAGATCCGCTTTTTCGCCTTCATAAACCACACGTCCTCCATGACTGTGAGTATGCGTCTAGCAGATAATGCATTCGTACAAATCGCTACACACCATAATCATGACGATAGCGTGTCATCCACTGACGGTCAATGGATTTAAGCACCAATTTTCGGGCTTGCGTTTCAAGCGTCTGAGCCCGAGCCTGGATCGTATGCGGTCAGAAGAGGAATACCTGTACAGGCCAAACCGAAATACTCTTTGCATTTCTCGACACCCATGCTTTCGTAGCCGACCGCCTCGGCGGCGGCGGGGGTAGAGCCGGAACCGGCAGGTGTCGACCACGACGCCCTTGCCGACGGGCAGCACGGCACGTACGAGCGTGCGCAGGAAGGGTTGAAGTGTTTGTAATCCGGCCTTCAGGCCTCTTAGGCCGTAATTGGAATTGCTGCAGGGGCGGGGCGAACCCTTGACTTCCAGATGATGTTTTGGCAACCTCATGCCTTTCACGTCTGCGGTGAGGGGCTTCCTGGACGTTCTAACATGACAATGAGAGCCTTACTCGTCTTCGTCCTGATGATGCTGGCTGGCGTTCGAACCTGGTTTTTCGCCTCGGCGTATCCCCTTTTCAACGTGTCGGACGAGGACGCGCATTATGACCTTATCTGCCAGCTGAGCGCCGGCCATATTCCGCCGCCCGTACCGGGGCCGATGACGCGCGACACGATCTGCGATTGGGCGCTTTTCGCCTCTCCCGAATACCTGAATCCGCCCGGCGCGAATGATGTGCCGGGCGTCGTTCGCTTGCCGCAGCCTGTCCGCGACCGGCTGGTGCGTCGCGAGGCCACGCCGACGTCCGGCTCGCTTTTGAACCCCGAGTTCGGCTCGCCGCCCGGATACTACGTGGCAGGCGCGCTCTGGCGGATTATCGGCGAAGGCCTTGGCCTGCAGGGCGTTCATCTGCCGTACTGGCAGCGCTGGCTGCATGTCCTGCTGGCCGTAGCGCTGGTTTGGCTGGCCGCACGCGTGGCAGACGCTCTCGGGGGCGGAGGATCGGACGCGCGCTGGGCACTGCCACTGCTGACGGCCGTCTTTCCGGCCGAGTTCCTTTACTACACGACGCCCGACGCTCTTGCCGCCGTTGTGGGCGCCGCCTTAGTGACGGCGCTTCTTGCCCCCTTCGGGCGCACCCCGCGCGCGGGGCTGTTGTGGGCGGGCGGCTTGGCCGCGGCGCTGCCGCTGGTCAAGCTGACCACGGTTGTCTGGGTCGCGGCGTTGCCGCTGCTCGCGTGGACCGTCCGCAGGGACAGAGCTGTGCGCGACCGCGCTCTGGCTGCCGCCGCCGGCGCGCTCGGGGGCTTCGTGTGCTTTGCGGCCGTCAGCGCCTTGGCGTACGGCGACCCGTGGGGGACGAGCGAGAAGATTCGGTTCCTGACCTGGTCGGAAAAGCCGGTTGCCGAATGGTTGCAGCACCCCGTTTTCACCCTCCCCGGGCTGTCGCGTTTCGTGATCGACACGACCGCGACGTTTTGGCGCGGCGAGCTCTATTGGCGCGGCGGGCCGCGGCCGGTGGGTGGCATGGATGTCTGGTTTGTCCTCGCGACGTGGCTCACGCTCGTGGCGGCGCCTCTCTGGCTGGCGCGGGCGTGGCGCGGCTGCGCTCCGGCCGCGGGCTGCGGCGCGCCTGCGCCTTTGGCCCTGCCGGCCGTGCTGTCGGGGCTTCTGCTGTGGCTCGGCTCGCTGGCACTGCTGGCGCTATTCTCGGTTCGCTTCGATTTCGGGCAGTGCCACTTTCCCTCGCGCGACTACCCGTATATGTCGGCAGGCCGGCTGATGAGCAGCGTGCTGCTGCCGTTTCTGGCCGCCCACGTCGTCGTGTTCGAAAGCCTGCTAAGGCCGCTGGGGCGCTGGCGCCGGCTGTATTGGATCGTGTTCGCCTGCGCATGCCTCGCCAACCAGCTTGTGGCCTCACGGGCGGCGCTTCACAGCGCAGGCAACTGGTTCAACATCCCGCACGGCTGTCCTGCCAGCGGGCCTATTTCTTTTGGGCTGCCAGATCCCGCAGGGACAGGCCCTTGACAAAGACGTCCTCCACGACCGCTTTCCCGCCGAGGATTCGTACGGCCGCCCAGCAGTTGGTGCTGCGCGTGGCATCGCGGGCCGCCTGTTCGGCGCGCGGCGCCTTGGCCTCGTCCATGTAGAAGCGGTTGAAGGGAATCTCGATGTTGAGGCCTTTGCTGATTGACCGCTGGCCACCCTGATCCCACCGCGTGTGGTTGCCGAGATAGCGGGTCTTGAGGAAAGCGCCTGTGGTCGGCCGCTCCCGGCTCCACCCGCTGAAGCGGGCGTAGCCCTCGGCGTCGCTCTCCAGCGTGGCGTAGATCGTCTCGTGCACGCGCAGGCCGTCCGCCTGAACGTGTTCAATGGGGATGTGGTCGGCTTCGAACCCCAGCGAAACGTAGCGGCCTTGAAAGGGATCCGCAGGGTCGATGGGCCGGGTCTTGAAGCGGAACGCCTCGCCGCTGCGCAGGATGCGCTCCTTGCTTTGGATCATGGAGGCGAGAGCCGCGAGCTGGGCGATGATCACGAGGGCGAGCAGAAGGGCGGATGTGGTTTTCATGCGGCGGATCCTTTCTGTTTCTTGCGGCGCGCCATGACGAGGTTCACGGTCAGAAAGGCGACGCCCAGCGCGATGAACACGAGCCCGCGAACCCAATAGGCGAAGTCGGTGTCAAAGAAGCGCGTGACCAGCAGCAAAGACGCCGTCGCCATGCCGAGGTTGAGCTGCCTCAGCTTGTTGTTCCGGCACCCCAGCACGATATACATGACGCCCAGGCCGAGCATAAAGGCGTTGAAGATCAGCGCGTTTAGCACGTCGGCGTGGTCGCTCAGCGACCCGATGGTGAAGCAGAGGGTCGCGACGACAGGGAAGGCGGCCAGAGTGGCTGCCTCGATGGAGAGGCGGCGAAACGCCTTCACGGCGGTTATCACCCAGCCGGCGAGAAAGGCCAGGGTGACGCCTCCGTCCTGCCAGGCGCCCCAGGCGCGATACTGCCAGTCATGGCGGACATGCCCCCAGCCGATTTCACGCCACATTTCAGACCACGTGAAGATGTAGGCGAGCACGACCATGCCGAGCACGCCGAAGGCCTTCGGAAGGTTGCTCCAGCCGTCACGCTCGCCGTACAGGCAGAGGCCGAGCAGCCCCGCGCCGCTGAGCAGGGCGGAGTACGCGACGACCCAAAGGCCGGGAACGGTTCGCTCAAGCACCACGCCGGTGCTGACGCAGAGCGCCACCAGCAGGCCAGCGAAACTGATCGCGGCCTCGGGGCTGTCGCGGTTCGCGCGGGCCAGGTGGGTCAGGCGCGCGACGGGTGGAAGGGCCAGAAGCCAGAAGGCGGCGGCTTGCCCGTAGGTGTTCTGGGCCACGCCGCTCCAGCCGCAAATCAGCGCCAGGTAGATCAAGTACGACCCTGTGGAGCGCAGCAGAAACATCAGGGGCGCGATGAGCAAAGCCCAAGACAAGAGGAAGGCGGGCGCGTCGCTGGGCAGGTGGTAGGTCTGGCCGATCAGGGCAATGGAGGCTCCGACGGCCAGCGAGTGGAACAGCCCCGCCGACTCGCGCCAAGCGGCCCCGCCATTTCTCAGCAGGGCGGCAGCGCTCAGCGCGGCGCCGGCCGCCACCGGGCAGAACGACAGCACCGCGCGCGCCGGTCGCGACAAGGCCTCCCAGTTGTGGGCGAAGAGGAGGATGATTCCGGATCCGATCAGAAGCGATCCTAAGGCCGCGCAGGCGATGATGGCCCAGTGAAGTCCGCTTCGCGTGTTCGCGTCGTAGTAGGCCCGTATGCTGCTGGCCGCTTCAGGGGTTAGAGCCCCCGCGCGTTCCAAGAGCGGCAGCTCGCCCAGGAGCCACTGCCTGTGCCTGTCAGATACTTTTCTCATACTGTCTCCTCGGGTTGTGCAGCGACGATTATAGCGGGATTGGCTGGAGGTTGAAATGGCGGAGCGACTCGGCCGAGGCGTGCAGGGGCGGGGAGCGGCGGCGGGCGAGAGGGGGCTCCGCCCGGAGTTGGAGGGCTCGCGTCCCCGCGAGCCGCGGGCGGCGGGGCTGAGAGCCCCCCGCGTCCGGCGGGCGTTTCTCGGCTGAACTGGCCGGTTTTTAGGAAGTGCTTGGCCTGGCTGATGACGCGCGGGTTGCGCATCATGAAGGGGTGGGTGACGTGCAGGCGCACGAAGTCGCGCATGCCCTCCGCCTGGGCCCTGTCTACCGCGACCTTGCCGTCGTCGCGGCCGGGGATCAGGAGCGAGAGGATCGGGTTCACGCTGCGGTCGCCTGCGATGATGCCGAGCTCGAAGTCCGGCGGCTTGAGACGGTTCGGCACGCTGTTCGTGCCGGTGCCCAGCTGGCGGCCGGCCGGGCCGTTGACCCAGCCGAAAAGCGCAAGCGCGCCGAGCCGGTCAACCAACTCGCTGCCGCGGCTGGGCGGGGCCAGCATGACTACGCGCCCGAGGTTTGTCAGCGTGTGCGTCTGGAGGTGGGCGCGCAGCAGCACGCCGCCCATTGAGTGCGTGACGAAGTGAACCTGGGGCGCGGCGGCGAGCTGGGGCGCGAGCGACGCGAAGAGGTTCGTTGCGAGCGTGCCGATCTCGGCCGTGCGCGAGGGGTAGTCGCAGTTGAGAACCGCATAGCCGTCGGCCTGCAGCTCGTCCGCGAGCTTCGCCATCGCGCGGTGCGTGCGGTTCAGCCCATGCAGGAGCACGACCGTCTCGCGCGGGCAGGAGCGTGGGGCGGGGGCGGTTCCGCGTGCCGTCGGAGTGCCGGGCGGGTAGGGACGGCACCCCGTGCCGTCCGCAGACGCCGACGGGCCGGCGTCCCTGCCGGGAGCGAGATGCGCGAGGCACAGTGCGAGGAAAGAGCCAAGAAGGCGTGTCCGAACGTTTGCGACGTTCATGGTTGCTCATCCTTTCACGCGCAGAGGCGGAGGGCGCTGAGCGCCGTGTCGCGCAGGGCGCGAAGGTCGGTTTTGCCGGTGCCGAGGATCGGGATTCCGGCCACGCGGATAAAGTTGGCGCGGCTCGGGATCCAGAGGTTCGGCAAGCCGCTGGCCTTGAGCGCGCGGCAGAGGGTTTCGGCGTCTCCGGCCTGCGGGGTGTAGCAGACCATGAGCTGTTCGCCCTTGGCGCTGTCGGGCGTGCCGATTACGGCGACGCACGGCTCGGTGGTTCCGATGGCGCGCTGCAGCGCCTCTTCGATGGCGCCGTGCGGCACCATCTCGCCGCCGATCTTGCTGAAGCGGGAAAGGCGGTCGGTCAGGTAGAGAAAACCGTCCTCGTCGAGACGGGCGATGTCGCCGGTGTTGTACCAGCCGTCGCGGATGACCTCGGCCGTCTTGAGCGGGTTGTTGAGGTAGCCCAACATGACGTTCGGGCCTTTGACCAGCAGCAGTCCCGGCGTGTTGGCGGGCAGCGTAACGCCGGTGTCGGGATCCACGACGCGGAGGGCCACGTTCGGGAGCGGGCAGCCCGCGCTGCCGGCCTTGTGGCCGACGCACGCGGCCTGGCCGGCGATGCGGTCGGGCAGGCTCATGGACACGACGGGCGCGAGCTCCGTGGCGCCGTAGCCCTCCAGCGGGCACAGCCCGGTCGCTTTCTCGAACGCGTCCGCCAAGGAGGCGGGCAGCTTCTCCCCGCCGGTGAAGACGTGGCGCAGCGTCGCGAAGTCGCCTTCGGCGGCGCGGCGCAAGTAGGTCTGCAGCAGGGTCGGCGTGGTGAGCAACACGGTGGCGCGGCGGTCGCGGATCAGGCGGAGGACGTGCGTCGCCTGCAGGGGGTTGGCGTGGAAGGCGATTCGGATGCCCGTCAGCAGCGGCCACCAGAGGGTGCCGAGGTAGCCGAAGGAATGGAAGAGGGGCAGCGTGGCGCAAAGGGTGTCGCGGGGTGTGACCGGCACAACGGACTGGAGCCCGTCCAGGTTGGCGAGCAGGTTTGCATGGCTGAGCACGACGCCCTTCGGCTCGCCCGTGGAGCCCGACGAGAAGATCACGCAGGCGGCGTCTGAGGGGCGCGGCACGCGGTCGAGCGCCAGCGCCGCGAGCGGGGCGAAGCGGGCCCGCAGGAGCGCGGCGACCTTCTCGCGCAGCGTTAGGCCGGCCAGCGCCTCCTCCAAGTAGATCAGGCGGGCGGGCGTCTCCGGCAGGGCGACTGCGGAGAGGAACCGGCGAGAGGTGACGATGTGGAGCAGGCCGCTTTGCTCGATGGCGGAGCGGTAGGCGTCGGCCGAGACGGTCCAGTTGAGGTTCACGACCGTCTTGCCTTGAAGCGTCAGGGCGGCGTTGGCGAGCAGGCCGCCGACCGACGGCGGTAGCAGGACGCCGACGCGGCGTTCGCCCGCGAGCTGCGGGGCGGTGCGGGCGTTGAAGGCGGCGGCGGCCGTGAGCAGGCTGCCGTAGGTGGCCGACTGGCCGAGCGTGTCGCAGGCGATCGGGCGAGTCCACCGGCGGCGGGCTTGGCCAAGCAGGCGGCGGGCGAGGGTGTTGTCCGGGCTGCTGGCGTTCGCGGAGGCGGTCTCGGCGCCGAGCTGGGCGACCGCTTGGCGGGCCTCTTCGGCCGTGGCTTCGGGCGGCAGGGCGCGGCCGATTCGGACGGTCACGCGCAGGGGCAGTTGGCGCGGCCAGCGGAGGCCCGGCTCGCCGTAACGGAAGCTGAAGATGCTGCCCCAGAGGTTGTCGATGTGGATGGGGATGACCGGGCAGCCGGTGCCCGTTGCGATGCGCTCGAGGCCCTTGTGGAACGGCTGCAGGGCGCCGGTGCGGGTCAGCGCGCCCTCCGGGAAGATGCCGACCAGCCAGCCCTGCTGCAGGGCTTCGCGGGCGCTGTTGAGCGAGCGGACGAGGGCGCGGGGGCCGTCGCTCGTGTGGATCGGTATGGCGCGGGTCAGGCGAAAGACCGGCCGGCACCAGCTCCAGCTCGCAAAGACGTCGCGCGACATGACGTAGCGGATCTGGCGCTGGGTGACGGACTGGATAATCGTCGCGTCGCCGTAGGCGATGTGGTTGGCGACGAGCAGGGCGCCTCCCTCGCGAGGCAGGTTCTCGAGGCCGCGAACGTCGACGCGGTAGAAGAGGCAGGTGAGGCGCGAGATCAAGAAGCGCGCCGTGTGGTCAGGCAGCCGGAGGAGCGTCCACGCGGCGGCGGCCGCGCCCAGTGTGCCGGTGACGAGCATGCAGGCGCGCGGCCCAAGGCGGAGCGTGTCAGACAGGACGTAGAAGGCGGCCGAGGCGGCGACCATGGCGGCGAAGCTCCAGAACTCGACGGCGCCAAAGATCTCGCCGCGGTTACTCGCGGGGGAGTGGGCCTGCAGGTAGGCGGTGATCGGCACGATGCACATGCCGGCGGCGAGGCCGGCGAGGACCAGCAGCACGGCCAGCGCCGCGGGGTGGCGCGCGAGCCCGAGGCCGAAGAGGGCGAGCGAGAGCCCGAACGCGCCGACGGGGATCAGGCCGACCTCGATCACGTGCGGCGAGAGGCGGCCGGTGAGCCAGGCGCCGAGCGCGATGCCGACCGCCACCAGCAGAAAGAGGGCGCCGCTCGCTTCGACCGGCAGGGCCGCGACGTCGCGCGCGTACACCACGAGGTTCTGCTGGAACAGCGCGGCCACGCCAGAGAACACGACCGAGCCGTACGCCGCGCGTTTGAGCCAGACGTGCGCGTTCAGCGCGCGAATGGCGCGTACGGCGTCCGGCACGATCCACAGCGAGGGCGAGGAGATGCGGTTGGCCGCAGGCGTGTGCGGCAGCCGGTAGGCGCAGAGAAGCCCGGCGACGGAGAGGGCCGCGCAGCCGACGAGCACCGTGGAGCAGCTCAGGCGCAGGACGGTGATCGCCAGCGAGGGGATGAAGAGCCCCAGTATGATCGCGAGATAGGCGGCGCCGGTCATTTGTCCGTTCGCGCGGGCGAGCTCCTCTGGGGCCACCAGCTCCGGCACGATGCCGCGCTTGACGGGGCCGAAGAAGGCGCTCTGTGCGGCGAGCAGGAAGAGCACGCACTGCATCGGCCACGCGCGCCCCGACTCGAGCGCCGGGAAGGCCAGAACCAGCAGGGCCAGCTCGGCCCACTTCACGGCGACCACGAGATCGCGCTTGCTGTAACGGTCGGTCAGCGCGCCTGCATAGTTTGAGAAAAGCAGGAAGGGGATCACCAGCAGGGCGGAGGCGAGCGATAGCGTCTCGGTCAGGTTGCAGTCCAACGCGGTGACGAGGTAGATCACGGTCAGCATCTTGAAGATGTTGTCGATCATCGCGCCGATCGCCTGCGTGATGTTCAGCCATGTGAAGGTACGTGTCATGGTGTTCGCTCCGTTCGGTGTGGGCGCCCGTGAAGGGGTGCCCGTGCCGGATTCTCTGTGGCACGTTATCTATCGCAGGGATTGAGCCAAGAGCATGTTTTGGCGTTAGTAATTGGCGGACAGTCAGTTGCGTCCTTCAATCAGAATGACATTTTAGCGATATAGACATATTATGAACATCTATGATACATTTTATGCATGTCAAACTCGATCAGTCTGTCGGTTGAAGACCGAATTTTTCTGGACGCCGTGAGGCGGTGTGCGTTCACGAATCCTTTCAGCGACGCGCGGCGCGAGGCCGATTTGCGGGCGGTCGGCTTGGATGGGGGTGAATGGGACGAGGCGCTCGCACGACTGCTCGGGGAGTTGGAGCGCCGCTTGGCGGCTCTGGCTCGGTCGGGCGGGGCGCTCGAGCGGCGGCGCTTGCGCGGGGCAGACGAGGAGGTCGTGACGTCGGGTATTCTCTTCGGCCTGTTTCATCGGCACATGGCGGGCTTCGACGACCTCATCCGCCGCCAGGCCGAAATGGGCGGGGAGTCGTGCGAGGCGCCGTGCGCACATACGGTATTCGAGGCGTTGCTTAGGTACGGTTTCACGCGGGAGGAAGCGGAGCAGTATGTGGCGATCTTCTACCAGTTGCGCCGGGCTTTCTACTTCATCTCCAACAGTCTGGTGGGCGGCAGCCCGTGCATGAAGCAGCTTCGGAAGCGGCTGTGGGACAACATCTTTACGCAGGATATCCGCTGGTACGTGCGAGGACTGTGGAACCGGATGGAGGATTTCTCGACGCTGCTACTCGGCGAGACGGGCACAGGCAAGGGCGCGGCGGCCTCCGCGTTGGGGCGGTCGGGCTTCATTCCGTACGTCTCGGCGCGGCGCCGCTTCGCGGAGAGCTTCACGCGGGCCTTCGTGCCGATCAACCTGTCGCAGTTCCCGGAGGCGCTGATCGAGTCCGAGTTGTTCGGCCACCGCAAGGGCGCGTTCACGGGCGCGGTCGAGCGGCACGAGGGCGTCTTCGCGCGGTGCAGTCCGCACGGCGCGATTTTTTTGGACGAGATCGGCGACGCGTCCGAGCCTGTGCAGACCAAGCTCCTGCAGGTGCTTCAGCAGCGCACGTTCTCGCCGGTGGGGAGTCATGAGGTGCTGCGGTTTGAGGGACGCGTGATCGCCGCGACAAACCGTGACCTCGGCGCCAGGCGTCGGGCGGGCACGTTCCGCGACGACTTCTTCTACCGGCTCTGCTCAGACCAGATCGAGGTGCCGCCGCTGCGGCTGCGGCTGCGCGAGGCGCCGCCGGAGCTGGAGGCGCTGGCGCGGCACATACTCGAACGGCTGAGCGGCGAGGCTGGCGGGGAGGCGCTGGCGTGCGTGCTGGGCGCGCTGGACAGCGGGGTCGGCCGCGGCTACGCGTGGCCGGGCAACGTGCGCGAGTTGGAGCAGGCGGTGCGGTGCGTGCTGCTGACCGGCGCGTACCGGGGGGACAGCGGCGCGGCGTCGGGCGCGGACGGCTGGCAGGCGGCGCTGGAGCGCGGCGACCTGACGGCCAAGGAGCTGACGGCCGGCTACTGCCAGCGGCTCTTCCTGCGCCACGGCCGCTACGAGGAGGTCGCGCGACGCACCGGCCTCGACTGGCGCACGGTCAAGAAATACGTGGAGGCGGACGCGGGGGACGGGCCCGCGCGTGAGGCGCCGCAACAGGTGCGGAACAGGCGCTGAACATGAAATGGATTTGACAAATGCGTACGTTTGGAGCACAGTCATGTCATATCGTGGGTGGACAGCATGGACGAGACGAACGACAAAGGGAATTTCGGCGTAGTCGTGTCGGCGCGCGGCAGCGTCGTGGATGTGCGCTTCGATGGACGCTTGCCGCCCATCTATTCTCTGTTGCGCGCCGGAGACGGAGGGCGGATCGTCATCGAAGTGCTGGAGCAGCGTGACGCGTCTCATGTGCGGGGAATTGCGCTGACGCCCACGCAGGGCCTCGCGCGCGGCATGGCGGTGACAGACACGGGCGGGCCGCTGCTGGCGCCGGTGGGCCGCGGGGTTCTCTCGCGGATGTTCGATGTGTTTGGCAACGCCATCGACCGCCTGCCGCCACCGTCGGACGTCCAGCGGCGCTCCGTCCACCGGTCGCCGCCGCCGCTGGTGCGGCGCGCCACGCACTCCGAGATCTTCGAAACGGGAATCAAGATCATCGACGTGCTCGTGCCCTTGGAGCGCGGCGGCAAAGCGGGGCTGTTTGGCGGGGCGGGCGTGGGCAAGACGGTGCTGCTCACCGAGATGATCCACAACATGATCGGGCATCACGGCGGAGTCAGCATCTTCTGCGGAATCGGCGAGCGCTGCCGCGAAGGCGAGGAGCTTTACCGCGAGATGAAGTCCGCCGGCGTGCTGCCAAACATGGTGATGATCTTCGGGCAGATGGACGAGCCGCCGGGCTGCCGCTTCCGGGTGGGCCACGCCGCGCTGACGATGGCCGAGTATTTCCGCGATGACGAGCGGCGCGACGTGCTGCTGCTCATCGACAACATCTATCGGTTCATCCAGGCCGGGATGGAGGTGTCCGGCCTGATGGGCCAAATGCCGTCGCGGCTGGGCTACCAGCCGACGATGGGGACCGAACTGGCGGGGCTGGAGGAGCGAATCGCCAACACCGACACCGGCGCCATCACCTCTATTCAGGCCGTGTACGTGCCGGCAGACGATTTCACCGACCCGGCCGCCGTTCACACGTTTTCGCACCTCTCCGCCTCCATCGTGCTGTCGCGTAAGCGGGCCAGCGCCGGTTTTTTTCCCGCCGTCGACCCGCTGCAGTCCAGCTCCAAAATGGCCACGCCAGGCATCGTCGGCGAGCGGCACTACAGCTTGGCGCAGGAAATCCGGCGGACGCTCGCGCAGTATGCGGAGCTCAAAGACATTATTGCGATGCTCGGCCTGGAGCAGCTTTCGCCGGAGGACCGAAAGGTGGTCTCCCGCGCCCGCCGGCTAGAGCGGTTTCTAACCCAGCCCTTTTTTGCGACCGAGCAATTCACCAGCCTCAAGGGGAAGCTCGTCAGCCTCGCGGACGCGCTGGACGGGTGCGAGCGGATCCTGCGCGACGAGTTCAAGGATTATCCGGAGAGCGCGCTGTACATGCTCGGGACGATTGACGAAGCGAAGGGGAGAATGAAGGGCGGACGGGCCGCCGCCGACGCCCAAACCTGAACCTCGCCTGGAGGCCGAAGATGCCGCCGACACGGATGAATCTCAAGATTCTGCTGCCGTTCAAAGTCTACGCCGAGAAGGCCGGCGTGTCGCGCATCGTCGCGGAGACGCGGGACGGCTCGTTCGGGCTCTTGCCGCACCGCCTGGACTGCGCGGCGGCCCTCGTGCCGGGCATCCTGATCTACGAGACGGAAGCGGACGGGGAGGTGATGGTGGCCGTGGATGAAGGCGTGCTGGTCAAGGCCGGCCAGGACGTGCTCGTCTCGGTGCGGCAGGCGTTCGGCGGAACCGACCCGGGCCGCTTGCGCGAGGCGATCGAGAAGGAGTTTAGGGCTTTGGACGAGTACGAGAAGAGCCTGCTCGTGGTGATGACGAAACTGGAAACCGGAGTGCTGCGGCGCTTCGCAAACCTTCAACATGACTGAGCACCTCAAAGAGGCCCCGGCGAGCGAGCCGACTTTCGCGCGGCAGGTCGGCGCGAAGGCGGAGCGCAAGCTCAAGGCGCGGCGGAACCCTTCCAAGAGCGTCTGGTTCGGCTTGGGCATGATGGGCCTTGTCGGCTGGTCCGTCGTGATACCGACGCTGCTTGGCGCGGCGCTCGGCATCTGGCTGGACAAGCACCACGCGGGTCCTCGCTCCTGGACGCTGGCGCTGCTGATGGCCGGCCTCACCGCCGGCTGTTTCAACGCCTGGCACTGGGTCGCCAAGGAGGACAAGGCGATGCGCGAGGAGGAGGATCAAGATGAATGAGTCGCTGATGCTGGCGCTGGCGTGGGCGGCGGGCGGAGGCCTCGGCGCAATGTTCTTCGGGGGGCTCTGGTGGACGGTTCGCAAGGGCCTTTCGTCGAAGTGGGCGCCGCTTTGGTTCGCCGGCAGCATGCTGCTGCGGACGAGCCTTGCTCTGGCCGGGTTTTACGCGGTGTCGGCCGGGCATTGGGAGCGGCTCGTCCTTTGCCTGCTCGGATTCTTGGCGGCGCGCCTCGTCGTGACGCGGCTGACCCGGCCGGCTGAAAAGCCGGCTCGCCTGACTGCGGAGGCCTAACATGCACCTAAGTCCGGACGAAACAATTCTGTGGCAGCACGGCGCGGTGAAAATCAACGCCACCATCGCCTTCACGTGGGGCTTGATGGCTGCGCTGACCGTCGGCTCGAAGCTGATCACGCGCAGGTTGTCCACGGAGATGAGCCGGTCTCGGTGGCAAAACCTGCTCGAAATCGTCGTGACCGCAATCATGAAGCAGATCGAAGACGTGGGCCTCCGCCAGCCGAGGCGGTATCTCGCTTTTCTGGGCACGCTCTTCCTGTTCGTCGCAACGGCCAGCCTCTGCACCGTCATTCCCGGCTACAAGCCGCCCACGGGCTCGCTCTCAACCACGGCGGCGCTCGCCCTGTGCGTGTTCGTGGCCGTGCCGCTCTTCGGCATCAGGCGGCAAGGGCTGCTCGGCTATCTCGCCTCCTACATGGAGCCGACGTTCATCATGCTGCCGTTCAACATCATCAGCGAAGCTTCGCGCACGCTGGCCTTGGCGGTCCGCCTCTTCGGCAACATGATGAGCGGCGAGATGATTATCGGCATTCTGCTGACCATCACGCCCTTTGTCTTTCCGGTCGTGATGACGGTGCTGGGGTTGCTCACCGGCATGGTGCAGGCTTACATTTTCAGCATCCTGGCCGCGGTTTACATCGCGGCCGCCACGCATATTCACAGCCCCAGGCCTGAGCCTGTGCCCAAGGCGTGACGCACGAACGCGAGCGAAACAAACAAAAGGAGAAACCATGGACAGCATGACACTCGTTGCCGTTGCCTCAATCGTCATGGCCGGCCTAACGACCGCCCTCGGGTCGGTGGCCCCGGCGCTGGGCGAAGGGAAGGCGGTCTCGACGGCGCTGACGGCGCTGGCCCAGCAGCCCGACGCCTCCGCCACCATCACCCGAACCCTGTTCGTCGGGCTGGCGATGATCGAGTCCATCGCGATCTACTGCTTTGTGATCTCGATGATTCTCGTTTTCGCCAACCCGTTCTGGAACCACGTCATCGACCAAACCGCAGGGAAGTAACCATGCTTATCGATGGGTTCACAGTCGGCGCACAAACGCTCAACTTCCTCATCCTGGTGTGGCTGATGCAGCGCTTTCTCTACAAGCCGATCCTCCGCGCCATCGACGCGCGGGAGAAGCGGATCGCCTTGGAGCTGGCGGAGGCCGCCCTGAAGATGGAGGCCGCCCAAAACGAGCGCGACGTGTTCCGAAAGAAAAATGAGGAGCTCGACCGTCAGCGCGCCGACCTTCTGGCCCAGATGAACGACGACGTGGAGTCGGAGCGCTTTCGTCTGCTCGACGAGGCGCGTGCGGCGGCCGACGCGTTGAGCGCTAAGCGGATGGACGCGCTGAGAAGCGACGCGCGCAGCCTCAGTCAGTCCATCAGCCGGCGCGCCCAGCAGGAGGTTTTCGCCATCACGCGAAAGACGCTGGCTGACCTCGCCTCGGCCAGTTTGGAGGAGCGGATGGCCGACGCGTTTGTTCGCCAGCTGCGCGCGCTGAGCGCCGCGGACAAGGAGGCGCTCAAGACAACCTTCGACGCGGCGGCAAGCACGGCGCTCGTGCGCAGCGCGTTTGAGCTTCTCGCGCCCCAGCGGGCGGCGATAGAGCGCGTGATCCAGGACCTCGTCGCCGCTGAGGTTCCCGTCCGGTTCGAGACCGCTCCGGACCTCGTGAGCGGCGTTGACCTCACCGCGAATGGGCGGAAGATCTCGTGGAATATTGCGGCTTATCTCGCGTCGCTGGAAAAGGGCGTCAGCGAACTGCTGGACGTGAAAGACAAGCCAGAGCGTCTGGCCGAGCCCGCAGCGGAGAGCGGCGGATCTGGAACAACGAGCCCATGAATATGGCCCCCGAGAGCCTTGCGTGCGTCATCGATCGCGCGTTCGCCGGCATTCGCCGCGCGCGGGAAGCCTTTGCGCCGCCGCTGACGCCTCGCGAGGTCGGCACCGTCAAGAACGTGTCCACGGGCATCGCCAAGGTCTCCGGCCTTGCGAGCGTGGGGGTGGACGAGCTGGTGGAGTTCAAGGGAGGCTCGTTCGGCATTGCCTTCAACGTGGACGCGGACGAGGTGGGCGTCGTGCTGCTCGGCGACTACTGGCACCTGCATGCGGGAGATGAGGTCGCGCGCACGGGCCGGGTGATGGACGTGGCGGTCGGCGACGGGCTGCTGGGGCGGGTTATCGACCCGCTCGGGCGGCCCCTCGACGGCAAGGGGCCGGTGGCCGCCAGTGCGCGGCTGCCCATCGAGCGCGCCGCAAAGCCCATCATGGATCGCGCGCCCGTCACCGTTCCGCTGCAGACCGGCTTGACCGTGGTTGACGCCATGATCCCCATCGGGCGCGGCCAGCGCGAGCTGATCCTCGGCGACCGGCAGACGGGTAAGACGGCCATCGCGATCGACACGATCGTGAACCAGCGCGGAAAGAACGTGCTCTGCGTCTACTGCGCGATGGGACAGCGGGCCTCGGCCGTCGCCAAAGTCGTTGCGAACCTCCGCGAGAAAGGCGCGCTGGAGTATACGGTGGTGATGGTCGCAGAAGGCAACAACGCACCCGGCCTCGCCTATATCACGCCTTACGCCGCGACCAGCATCGCCGAGTATTTCATGGAGGCGGGGCGTGACGTGTTGATCGTTTACGATACCCTCACGCAGCACGCCCGCGCCTACCGTGAGCTGTCCCTTTTGCTGCGCCGGCCGCCGGGCCGCGAAGCCTTTCCGGGCGACATCTTCTACATTCACTCGCGCCTGCTCGAGCGCTCCACCCGCCTGCGCGGAGAGTTCGGCGGGGGCTCGCTGACCGCGCTGCCGATCGTCGAGACCGATGCGCAGAATATCTCCGCCTACATTCCGACCAACCTGATCTCCATCACCGATGGCCAGATCTACCTGTCGCCCACCCTGTTCGATTTGGGCGTGCTGCCCGCGGTCGATGTCGGCAAATCCGTTTCACGCGTCGGCGGCAAGGCGCAGCGGGAGGCCTACCGCGTGTTGACGGGCGACCTCAAGCTCGCCTACGCGCAGTTCGAGGAGCTGGAGACCTTCGCCCGGTTCGGCGCGCGCCTGGATGAGGACACCCGCGCGGTCATCGAGCACGGGCGGCGAATCCGCGCGTGCCTCAAGCAGCCGGAGTTCGCACCGCTGTCCTTGCCCGCGCAAATCGCCGTTCTGCTGGCCTTGGGCGCCGGACTGTTCGATCCGGTTCCCGTCGGCCAGATGGCGGACGCCAAGCGAGCCGTGCAGGAGGCCGCCGAGAAGATTCCGGCGGAGGTGCTCGCGCGCGTTGAAGCCGCCGTCAAGCTGAGCGCCGAGGACAGCCAGCTGATCGTCGGCATCGCGCGCGGCGCGCTGGTGCGCTTTCAGCCGCTGCCCGAGCCCGCGCCTGAGGCCCAGTCAAAGGGCAGCCTGAAGCCCGGGGCGTCGCGCAAGGAGAGGCCATGAGCGAGTCCCTGGCGAGCCTGCGGAGAAAGATCAACAGCTCGGGCGATCTCCAGTCGGTTGTCCGCACGATGAAGGCCATGGCCGCTTTGAATATCGGCCAATACGAGCAATCGGTGAAAGCGCTGGCCAACTACTACCGGACCGTGGAGCTGGGGCTGGGCGCGTGCTTTCGGGAGCGCGGCCCGGCGGCCGCGGAGGCTGAGGCGGAAGGGCCTGCGCCCGCGGGATTGACCGTCGCCGTCGTGTTCGGCTCCGACCAGGGGCTGGTGGGGCAGTTCAACGACGTGGTGGCCGATTATGCGGTCAAGGCGCTCAGGGACATGCCGGGCAGACAGCAGGTCTGGGCCGTCGGCGAGCGCGTTCACGCGCGCGTGGCGGACGCGGGGCTGGCCCTGGCGGGCCTCTTCGGCGTGCCGAATTCGATTCGGGCCATCACGCCGCTCATCGGCCAGATTCTCATGGCGTGCGTGGCGCGCGAGAGGCAGGACGAAGTCGTCGAGCTGCACCTCTTCTACAATAGGCCCACCTCGTGGGCGGTCTACGCGCCGGTCAGCCAGCGGCTGCTGCCGCTGGACGAAAGCTGGCAGCGAAGGCTGGCCGGCCTTCCCTGGCCGACGGCAAACCTCTCAGAGATTGTAGGGGGGGGGGCGGCGACCCTGCGGGCGCTCATCCGCGAGTATCTGTTCGTCTCCCTGTTTCGGGCCTGCGCCGAATCCCTGGCGAGCGAGAACGCGAGCCGTCTGGCGGCTATGGAGCGCGCGGACAAGAATATCGGCGACATCCTGGAAAGCCTTCAGGGCACGCTGCACGGCTTACGGCAGAGCGGCATCGACGAGGAGCTTTTCGACGTGATCGCCGGCTTCGAGGCCTTGGCCAAACCGCAGCGCCCCTGACCTGCCTGGGGCCGGCCGCGCAGAGGTGTTCGGGTGCGGCTAAGGCTTGATAAGGGCGGATGTTTGTGCAACGCTATCGCACATGGAGGGTGTATGGCGGACACAGCGGGCGAGGCGGGGTTGCAGTTTGATCAGGCGGAGGTCAAGGAGCTTGGCGGGGGGGGCGTGTCTTGCGGATTCTGCAAGCAGCCGATCCCGGCCGAGTATCACCAGGTGAATCAGATGGCCGCGTGCGGGGCCTGCAGGCGGATGGTGGAAGCGTCTCTCGCCCAGCGGCCAGGGGCGGCTGGTTTTCTGAAGGCGTTGGCGGCCGGCGGCGGGGCGGCGGCCGCAGGGGCGCTGGTCTGGTTCCTGATTGCCAAACTCGCGCACATGGAGCTGGGCATCATTGCGATTGCGGTGGGATTTGCGGTCGGACGTGCGGTGCGCTGGGGCACGGGCGGCCGGGGCGGCTGGCTCTACCAGCTGCTGGCGATCGTGCTGACCTACCTGGCGATCGTCACCAGCTACATGCCTGACCTTGCGGACGGGCTGGCCCGAAGCGTCCAAGAGAATGGCAGCCGCGTCACGCAGGCGGCGCCGGGTGATGGGGCCGCGCCGGCAGTGAGCCAGACTCAGGCCCCGCAGACGGCGGGCCCGATTCCGGCGCGGCTGTGGGTGCTGGTCTTCGTCCTGGCCTGTGCCGCGCCTTTTCTAATGGGGGCTTCCAATTTCATGGGGTGGATTATCATCGGCATTGCCCTGTATGAGGCCTGGAAGATCAACAGGCGGGCGGCTGCGCTGGTTACCGGGCCGTACGCCGTGACCGCGGCGGCGCCGCAGGTGGCGGCGCCGGCTGTTCCGGGTGCGTGATATGGCTGTTGACACACACTCCGCGCCGCCTGCGACGATTTGCCCGAAATGCGGAACTCAGGTGGTGCCCGGCTTTCTGCTTTGTCCGGCGTGCAAGTGGCTTGTGCATTCGGCTGAGCTCAAGACGCTGTCTGCCGAAGCTGAGCGCGCGGAGTGTGCCGGGCAGCTGGCGGAGGCGCAGGAGCGGTGGCAGACGTGCCTGGATCTGCTGCCGCCTGAGGCGCGTCAGCACGAGGTGATTTCCCAGCGGATCGGTGCGCTCGCCAAGCGTGCGGCAGCCGGGCCGGGCGGCAGCGCCCACGCGGCGGGTGCCGGCGGAGGCAGAAAGCTTCCGCGCTGGCTGATCTGGCTTGGCCCCCTGGCGCCGGTCGGCCTGCTGCTGCTCAAATTCAAGACGGTGGCCATCCTGGTTCTGGCCAAGGCCAAGTTCCTGCTGCTGGGGCTGACGAAGGCGAGCACGTTTTTCTCGATGATCGCCTCGCTCGGCGTGTACTGGGCGGCCTGGGGGTGGAAGTTTGCGCTGGGGCTGGTGGTGTCGATCTACGTGCATGAAATGGGGCATGTGGCGGCCTTGCGGCGGCTGGGGATTCCGGCGTCGGCGCCGATGTTCATTCCGGGCGTCGGGGCGGTGGTTCTTCTCAAGCGGCACGTGGCGGACCCGCGTGATGACGCCCGCATCGGGCTGGCCGGGCCGGTCTGGGGGCTGGCGGCGGCGCTCGGGTGTCTCCTTGTTTACAAGCTGACGGGGGCGGGGATCTGGGGCGCGCTGGCGCATGTGGGCGGGTGGATCACGCTGTTTAACCTGATCCCCGTGTGGCAGCTTGATGGCAGCCGCGGTTTTCACGCGATGTCGAGGCTGCAGCGCTGGCTGGCGGTGGCCCTGATTGGCGGGATGTGGCTGGTGGGGCGGGATGGCCTCTTCCTGCTGCTCCTGATCGGGGCGGTTTACCGCACCGTGGCGACCCGGTCGGAGGAGTCGTCGGACTGGGAGGCGTTCAGCGTGTACGCGGGACTGGTCGTGGTGTCGTCGCTACTGTGCCGGATCATGCCGTCACTTAGCTAGGCCGGTGCGGCTCGAGGCGCCAAAGAAACCGACGTCTTGCGGGTATTCTGTGATGGCAGGGCTTACAGAACAGGTGTTGAAGCAGTTGGCGGCGGTCGCAGAGCGGATGAGGCCCATTATGAATCTGCTAAAACGCTGACCGTGCATCGGATCGCACCTGAAGGGCACGCATGGGGTGCGAATTATGATTTTGTTCACTGAAAGCCTTTCATATATTCGTCCGAAAAAAGTCTGCTAAAGTTGTAAACATCAAAAAGGGAGGTCGTATGAAGATAGGATGTTTCGCTTGCGTTGAACCGTTTGCACCCATGGCCCGCCAGTTCGCGGCCATCAGAGAGATGGGCTTTGCTTTTGCCGACGTCACGGACAACCATGACGGCGCGGCGTTGGGAGAGGAGTTCGGGTTTGCACCGACTGTGAGCTTGGACGCGCATCCTGAGAAAATCCGGGCTTTGGCCCGCGGGGCGGGCATCAAGTTGAGCGCGTTCTGCTGCCATGCGAATCTGTTGGATCCCACCTCGCCCGACACGTACGGCACGGCGCAGATCATCAAGGCTATCCGTCTGGCGAAGCTGCT
>CAYLUN010000087.1:0-21567 GCA_964386865.1 uncultured Lentisphaeraceae bacterium
CTTCGCCGGCGTCGCCTTCTTCGCCATCGGCCCGGGCGTCTGCGTCTGGCTGGCGCTCTCCGAGCTGATGCCCACCCGCATCCGCTCCAACGGCATGAGCGTGGCGCTGCTGATCAACCAGGCGGTGAGCACCACCATCGCCGCGGTGTTCCTGCCCACCGTCGGCCAATACGGCTACGGCGCGATGTTCTTCGCGTTCGCCGCCTGCACGGTCGTCTACTTCGTGACCGCCTTCTTCTTCCTGCCAGAGACCAAAGGAAAGACGCTGGAGGAGATCGAGGCGCATTTCGAAGGTAAGCGCTAACGCACGGAGCGCGTGCTTAGGAGGATGACATGTCTGACCGCTACGTGGAAGTCTCGCATCAGTCTTGGTTCGGCCGCCTCGGCGGCGCCTTCAAGGGAATCCTTGTCGGGCTGGTCTTGTTTGCCGTCGCCTTCCCTCTCCTGTTTTGGAACGAAGGGCGGGCGGTGAAGCGATTTAAGACGCTCAAGGAGGGCGGCGGCATTGTCGTCTCGGTGCCGGCCGACCGCGTGGACGCGGCGAACGCTGGCAAGCTCGTCCATGTGACCGGCAAGGCAGACACGACCGCCACGCTCGCGGATCCCGTCTTCGGCGTCTCGGCGCCGGCGCTGAAACTGCGGCGCACCGTGGAGATGTACCAGTGGGAGGAGGACACCCAGAGCAAGACGGAGAAGAAGACGGGCGGCGGCTCCGAGACGGTCAAGACCTACACCTACCAGAAGACCTGGTCCGAGCATGCCATTCAGTCTGCGGATTTCAAGAAGCCGCAAGAACACGAGAACCCCGGCGCATTTCCGTATGAGTCGGCTCTGCTCACGGCCGACACAGTCACGCTCGGCGCGTTCACCCTGTCGCCGTCGCTCGTCGGCAGGATCGGCAACTTCGAGCCGCTGCCGGTGGGAGCCGACTCGCTCCTGCCCGAGATGCCGAAAGGCAAGGCCGTGCTGCACAACGCGGGCTTCTATGTGGGCGCGAACCCGGCTGAGCCGAAGGTCGGCGACCTGCGGATCAAATTCGCAGTCGCGCGGCCGACGGAGGTCAGCGTGATCGCCAAGCAGGCCGGAGAGACGTTCGAGCCCTACGTGACGTCAGTGGGCGGAACCATCGAGCTGCTTGAGCTGGGCGTCCAGCCCGCCGCCGCCATGATCCAGAAGGCGCAGGAGAGCAACCGCATCCTGACGTGGCTCCTCCGGCTGGCCGGCTTTCTCCTGATGCTGATCGGGCTCAACGTGATCTTCAAGCCGCTGTCGGTGCTGGCCGACGTGCTGCCCTTCCTCGGGAGCCTCGTGGGGGCGGGCATGGGCCTCATCGCGTTCCTGCTGGCGGCCATGCTGTCGCTGGTCACCGTCGCGCTCGCGTGGCTCGTCTACCGGCCGCTGCTCGGCGGCGGCCTGCTTGTGATCGCGGTCGTGCTGACGTCCGTCGTCGTGAAGAAACTCAAGGCGGCTAAGGGTGCGGCGTAGGAGGCGATGGACGCGCATGCCAGAGGTGGCCAGCGGCCGCCTCTCTCGCTCGAACGCTGAAGTGAAACACTTGAACGTTGGGCGTTCAGCGTTACTCCCGCGCGGCCTTGAGCGGCAGGCGGGAGGTGTCGACGGTGACTGTGTATCCTCTCGGTACGGTGTAGCGGTAAGAGAAGGTGTCGGCGGTCTTGCTCCAAGAGACGGTCACCGCGCCGGCACCGACGGGCATCGTGCCCGCGCAGGTTTGGAGCGGCACGTCCGCGAAACCGAGCGCCACCTTCTTGTTCACCGCGTCGATCGAGCGGATGCCTAGCACGTCGCGGTACATGAGACGCTCGACGTGGCTGGCGAAGCCGTGGCAGCAGCTTGCCTGCGTGGTGTCGTGTTCCCAGAGCGTGCCGGTCGTATCGGCCATCTTAAGGAAATAGCCCTTGGTTTCGGCAAGGATTTGTGCAGTCAAGCCCTGGCGCGAGAGCAGCTCCAAGCGCAGGTAGTTGCCGATGAAGGCGTTCGCGAAGTGGATCTCCGGGTGCTTCTGGGTCTGGCGGCGGTCGGGGCCGAAGTCGGCCCGCAGCGTCTCCCACAAGGCGGCGTGGGTCTGGGGCGTGGCGGTGTGGAAGAAGAAGGCGTAGTACTGGCAGGTCTCGGTGCGCTCGCCGGAGAGCTTGAGCGTACCGTCCGGCTGCCGCTTGGCGTTGTCCACGAAGAAGGTGCCGTCGAAGGACTGCTTGCGGATCGTGGCGCGCATGGCCTCGGCCTCGGCCTGCAGCTCGGGCATGCCGTACAGCCGCGCGACGCAGGCGAGCACCTCGGCGTAGGTCATGTTGGAGGGGTAGTTCACGTCCTGCACCAGCTTGTTGGCGTGCGACCACTCGACGAAGACCCAGCCGGGCAGCTTCTCCAGCAGGCCGTCGCTGTTCTTGAACGGCTTGAAATACTCCAGCAGGGCCAGCACGCGCGGCTTGAGCGCGTCGACCGTGGCGCGGTCGCCGCTGCGCTGCAGGTACTCGTCGAGCTGGATCACGAACCACATCGCCCAGTTGGGGATGTGGTTGCCGTTGGGGTGGTCGGCGGGGTAGCACATCGGCAGCATGCCGTCCGGCAGGGCCTCGAAGCGCGGCGGCAGCTGGAAGTTCTGGAAGAACATCCGCTCCATGCGCGTGTCGCCGCACAGGTCGTGGGCCACGCGCCCGATGAAAAAGCTGTCGCAGAGCCAGCCGGCGCGCTCGCGCGAGGGGCAGTCGGTGAATGTGTCCACCGCGTTCTGCTTGAAGGTCTCGCGCGCGGCTTCGAAGATGCGGTTGAGCGCCTCGTCGGAGGAAGCGAACGTCGCCCGCCCCGTGTCGGGGTTGACGTACTCGCGGAAATAGAGGTCCGACACCTCGCAGGCCGCCCCGACCGTCAGCACCTTGAGGTAGCGCAGCGTGTAAGGCTCGAAGCACTCCACGCGGTAGGTGCCGGCGGCGGCGAGATCATAGGTCACCACGTTGCAGCAGGCGAGGCGGCGGATATTCACGTCGTCCTTGTCCAGGATCTCGTCGAACACGAAATGCACGCGCGTCGGCGCGTCGCACCGCAGCGTGGCGCCGAAGAAGCCGGAGTCGTTGCGTCCGAAGTCGATGATGCTGAAGCGTCCGTTCGCCAGCGCGAGGCGGCTCGTGGCGTCGAGCGGCTTATCGGCGCGCGCCTGCTCCGCCGTCTCCAGTCGCTGCACCTCGTAGAGCGGCATCGAGGCCAGCTCCTTTTCGGGATACCCGGCCAGCAAGGGGCCGATGTCCTTGACGGCGCGGTCCGACCACACCTTCTTGTCGGGGCTATTCTTGGCCAGGCCCGAAAAGACCTCGGTTCGGGGCGGCCGCACGGCGAAGGCCGGATAGGGCGCGATGCGGGGCAGCAAGGGGCGCGGGGGCAGCGCCGCGAGCTTCTGCGCCGCAAACGCGCCGCCCGCGCGCCACGCGTCGGCGTCGGGCGTCAGGCGGTAGACCTCGGAGAAGGGGCGCTGGAAGCTGTAGCGCTGGACCTTCTGCACGCGGCTGCCGAGCGCCTGGGCCTCGAAGGGCGCGCCCGCGCCGGCGGTGGAGGCGAGCACGGTCTGGCCCGCGACGACCTCGGCCTGCAGGAACGAGGACTGGCCGAGGAAGTAGTAGCTGTTGGCGTTGTAACCCGCGACTTCGATGGCGATCACGTTCGGGCCGGGCTTGCAGCGGCCCTTGAGCGACCACTCGTCCACGCGGTAGAAGCCGTGAGGCCCGCGCGCGGGGCCGTAGCCGAGGAACTCGCCGTTGACGAAGAGGCGGCAGATGGTGGAGCCGGTCAGGCGGACCACGGCGTTTTCGGCGGCCTTGCCGTCGACGGTCGCGCGGAAGCCGGCGAAGAGGTTCATCTCCTTCTCGCGGCCCTCCAGCCACACCGGCTGGGCCGAGGCGAACGACGAGACATCTGACGACGGCCGCGCCTTCTCCTCCTGAACCGACGTGCAGCCGACCATTCCCAACAGAGCCAAACCGAGCACCAGTCGCATGAAAACCTCCCTCACATTTTCAGCCATGGTAGACATTCCCCGGCGGCAAGTCAACCGCACCCTTTCTGGTCGCAGCAATTCTATTTATCGCCTGAGACGGCTTGAAGGCCGGACTACAAACACGTCTATCCGCGTGCGTAACCGTTTGTAGTCCGGGCATCAGCCCGTCTTCACAAGACAGGGCTGGCCATAATGAGAATGGCTGGCGGGCTACTGGAACAGCTCGCGGGCGAGGGCGAGGGCCTCGTCGGGCGCGACGCAGTCGTGGACGAGCAGGTGGCCGTCGGGGAAGAGGCTGATGCGGCGCTCGCCCGAGGTGACGATCCAGAGCAGGCCCTTGCGCTCGGCGGACGCACCGCGCGCGTGCGCGAGGCTGAGGGCGTGCGGCGCGTCAAAAGGCGCGTCGCCCCAGAAGGCGGCCTCGACGCGGACGAGGCGCTGGCTGCAGACCGAGGCGGCCAGCGGCGCGGCGTCAGGCGCGTCGGCGTCGAGGAACTCGAAGCGGCGCTGGCCGCAGCAGGCGCAGGCGGGGTCGCGGCGCACGGCCGTGGTGCGCACCGCGGCGTCCCAGACGTTGAGGCGCAGAAGGGTGCCGGGCTTGGCGGTGCGGTTGAGGACGCGCACGGCCTGCGTGACTTGGAGTGAGACGGCGAGGGCGACGGTGGTGGGCAGGATGCCGCTGGCGGCGCAGGTCGCGGCGTCCTCCTCGGCGGGCGGGTCGGGGTAGAGGCAGCGCAGGCAGGGGCCTTCCTGCGGCAGGATCGCGAAGACGAGGCCCGTGGTGCCGGCGACGCCGGCATAGATCCAAGGCAGGGCGTTGCGGACGCAGTAGTCGTTGAGCAGAAAGCGCGTCGCGGTGTTGTCGGTGGCGTCGAGCAGGAGATCCGCGCCCTCGGCGAAGGCGGCGAGGTTGTGGCGCGTGATGCGCTCGGCGACGGTGTGGAGCGCCACGCGGCTGTCGAGCGCGGCGAGCCGTGCGGCGGCGGCGGCGACCTTGGGCGTGCCCGCTTCGGCGTCGCGCTCGGTGAAGAGCATCTGGCGGTGGAGGTTGCCGAGGGCGACGACGTCGCCGTCGGCCAGGCGGAGCGAGCCGACGCCCATGCGGGTGAGCAGCTCCGCCTGTAGGGCGCCGAGCGCGCCGCAGCCGATGATGGCGACGGTCGCGCCGGATAAGAGGCGCTGGGACTCGGCGCCGAACTCCGGCACGGCGATCTGCCTGGCGTGCCGGCCTCGCCTCGGGTCGTCCGCCGGGCTCATCCCGCCACCTCGGCGGCGATGGCGTCGCGGATGCGGTCTGCGAGGTCCGTCACGTCGGTTCGGTCGAGGCGTGCGAGCACGTTGGCCCAACGCCAGGCGAAGGTTCTCTCGCCCTGCTTGCTGTGCTGGAAGAGGGTGTCGAAGGCGCGGCGCTTCTCGCGGTATTCGTCCTGCATCTCGACCAGCCGCTCGGACAGCGCCTCCAGATAGGCGGCGGCGAAGGTGATCGGGTTCTGCAGGCGCTTCGCGCGCGAGAGAACCGGGCGGGCGTAGCAGGCCGCGAAGCGCGCCAGCGGGCTCGCGTAGTCGTTGAACGTGCCCGCGTGGTCGGCGACCACGAGCCGCTGGGGCAGGCCCTGCTCGTCCATGAGGAGCATCTCGTCGCCGCTGTCGAAGATGACCTCGCCCTCGGTGGTCGTGCGGCCGACGACGAGGTTGGGCGCGGCCGCGTGGCCGAGGAGGGTCGCGACGCGGAGGGCGAACGCCTCGTCCTTGAGCCGCGCGTCGGGAATCTTGTCGGTCGCCAGGCCGTTGATGAAGTCGCGCTCGTAGTAGGTGGTCCAGATGCGGGTGTAGTGCTGCTCGCCGCTTTTCCAGTAGTAGATCTCGGGCAGCGAGTGGTTGTCGATGCGGCCGGGCAGCGGCATGCCCAGCTCCCAGCAGCCCAGCCTGCGGTCCAGCGTATACTCGGTGTAGTCTTGGGCCTCCATGATCGAGGTGAGCAGATCCTTGCCCTCGTTCAGGTGTTCCCTGATGCCCCACTGCTGGATGCGCAGGATGCGCAGGAGCGGCTTGTCCGCGCCGCGGTGCTTGACCTCGGCCAGATAGGCGCGGTGGCCGCCGACGGCGGGGCGCTTGCGCAGCCCCGGCATGAGGCCCCCGATGTTCACGTACTGGAGGCCGCCGAACTCGCGGACGTAGTTGAAGATGAAGCCTTTGACGCGCGGGTCGCAGAGCCGGGCGAGCTCCGGGTCGTTCGGGTCCTGCCGCTGCTCGTCGAAGACGGGGTCGAACATCAGCTCGCCGTTCTCGACGCGGCCGCCCGGAAACCAGCGGATTTGGCGGAAGAACTCGGGCGTCAGCCCGCTGACCATGGTGTCGGAGAGGGTTTCGTCGCGCTCGTCGGTGAGGCAGGCGAACATCCGGTTGCGCCAGGCCGGGGTGCCCGGCTGGTCGGCGTGGAGGGCCGGGTCGACGGCGCGGCGGAAAGCCTCGGTGAGCTCGGCCAGCCAGTCGCGGAGCCGCTTGGAGGTGGCGCCCTCGAAGTCGCGGCCGGCGAACGACTTCTCGCCGAACGAGCCGTCGGCCGCGAAGAACGCGAGCTCGCTGTGGTGGCTGCGGTTGCGCTTGGCCGAGTAGTCGCGGATCTCGATCAGGTGCTGGCGCAGGTCGGGCGACTCGAGCGCGCCGAGCGAGGCGAGCGCCTGCACGGTGAGGAAGCGCGTGCCGGTGGCGAGGCTGTAGTAGTAGAGGGGCTGGCCGCCGATGGCGAGCTTGGACTGCGCGATGGCGCGGACGATCTCCTCGTCCTTCTGCGGCTGGGCGCTGATCCGCCAGTACTCGCCGCGCGCGCGGATGGCCTGCTGCACCAGGGCGTTTCGCGCGTGCAGAAAGCGGATGCGGCGCTTGGAGAGGAGCTCCTGCAGGCACTCGTCCGCCTCGAAGGCCAGCGGCATGCGGACGGGCTCGGGACGGATCAGGACGTCGCTGTCCTGCATGATCAGGTCGACGGCGTTATCCCACACCTCGTCGGTCTCGTCCTCCGTGAGGTCCGGCAGCTCTTGCAGCCGCCTTTGGGCGTTCAGGCGGTCGCGGTAGAAAAGCCGCTGCAGGGCGTGCGTCATGCGGGGCAGGGTGATCAAGACGCGCGCGCCGACGAAGAGCGTCCCGATGCGGCTCTTCAGCTTGCCGGCCGAGTCGAGGGCCAGCGGGTGTTCGCCGATGATGGTGAGCGTCATCCTCGTCTGTCTCCCGGGGCGCTTGCGTCTTGCGCCTGAATCAATCATCGCACGGTTGGCGCGGGACTGTCAACACCTGCGCCACAGCAATTCGCCTACGAACGAATTCGCCCTCGTTTTACGCGCTTGTAGTGGCGCTGTGAGGCGCTTCTTAATCAAAATTAGAATTGCTGCCCGTGCTCACGGGGATTTGACACTGCGGCCCTTTCGCGCTACCCTACCCGAATGATTCAGTTCGGGCGAACGAATCGCGCATCAGGCGTGTCGTTTTCCGCCGGAGCTGGGCGGAGGGAGCGCGGATATGAGCGGTAGTGCGGACGATGCCCGGCAGGCGGCGATGGCGCTTGGACGGCTGAAGGAGAACCTGGGCTCGGTGATCCGCGGCAAGGGCGAGGCGATCGAGCGTTTGCTGATCGCCATGCTGGCCGACGGGCACGTGCTGATCGAGGACGTGCCGGGCACGGGCAAGACCACGCTGGCCAAGGCGCTGGCGCTGTCGCTGAAGGCGCGCTTCGCCCGCATCCAGTTCACGCCGGACCTGTTGCCGACCGACATCGTGGGCGGCATGATCTACTCGTCCGCCAACGGCACTTTCACGTTCCGGCCGGGCCCGGTCTTCGCCAACATCGTGCTGGCGGACGAGATCAACCGCGCCTCGCCGCGCACCCAGTCGGCCCTGCTCGAGGCGATGTGCGAGCGGCAGGTGACCACCGAGGGCGAGTCGCGGGCGCTGCCGCGGCCGTTCCTCGTGATCGCCACGCAGAATCCGGTCGAGTACAACGGCACTTACCCGCTGCCCGAGGCGCAGCTCGACCGATTCTGCCTTCGCCTTTCGCTGGACTACCCGGCCTTTGCGGACGAGCTGCAGCTGCTGCGCGATCAGGAGACGGCGGTGCCGCTCGACGCGCTCCGGCCGGTGATGGACACCGAGGCGCTGGCGACGCTGCAGTCCGCGGTGCGGCGCGTGGAGGTCGAGGCCACGGTCCTCGAGTACATCGTGCGGCTGGTGGCGCGCACGCGGAACGATGAGCGGGTGCGCCTCGGGGCTAGCCCGCGCGGGTCGCTAGACCTGCGGCGCTGCGCTCAGGCGGCGGCCTTTCTCGCGGGCCGGAGGGCGGTGCGCCCGGACGACGTGTCGCGTCTGGCGGCACCGGTTCTCTCGCACCGGTTGATCGTCGATGTCAAGGCGCGTCACGGCGGGCTCACCGGCGAGGCGGTGGTCCGCGAGGTGCTCCGCACGGAACCTGTGCCCGCATGAGACGCGCCAGAGGAGACGCCGGCGCCTGGCGGCGCCGGAAGAGCCCGCCGATCGGCTACCAGCACGGCCGGAACGCCCGCTTCGTGCGCAACTTCCCGATGGTGTGCTGGCTCTACTACTGGCTCACGGCGCACACGACGCCCCGCCTGTACCTGATCGGCTTCGTGGGCGTCAGCCCCACCGCCCTGCTGATGCTGGCCGGACTGGAGAACCACGCGACGCTCATGGGGTTTGCCCTGCTCGGCTGGATGTCGGCGTGTCTGGCCGTTGGCCTTCTCTGGCGGCCGCGCGTGCGCGTCGTGTCCGCGATACCGCTTCGCGTGGAGAGCGGGGCCCGGTTCGAGACCCGCTACGAGGTCAGCAACGAGGGGTCGCGCATGGTTCGGGACCTGGGGGTTGAAACGCTGATCTTTTCCGACTGGATGCGGCTGAGGCTCACGCGGGCGCACCTCGGCGCGCTCCATGCGGGCGCGACCGAGACCGTCGTCGGTCGGGGGCACGCGCTGGCGCGAGGCGTCTATTCGCTGCCTGCGCTGAGGGCTGACTCTAGCTTCCCCTGCGGCTTCTGGCGGTGGGGCCGCACCGAGCGCGTCGAGCGGATGCTGTTCGTGTATCCGCGCTACACGCGGCTGGCGCGCTTCGATGTTCCGCTGGGGAGCCGGCACCGGCAGGACCTGTCGGCGGCTCGCGACCTGGCGCGCGAGGCGCTGGAGTTCCACGGCTGCCGCGAATACCGCGAAGGCGACGTGCTGCGGCATGTGCATCCGCGCTCGTCGGCGCGCGTGGGCGCGCCGGTCGTCAAGGAGTTTCAGGCGGAGGGCCGCTCGCGCACGGCGATTCTGGTGGACACGCGCGATCACGGCTGGCTGAGCGCTGCGCGATCCCGCCTGCTGGGCGCGGGTCCGACGGAGGCGGCGCTTGCGCTGACCGCCGCCATCGTGGAGTATCTGTCGTCCACCGACCGCGTGCTTGAGCTGCTGGTCGCGGGCCCGGAGGTCTACCGGTTCCGCAGCGCCGGCCGCATGGGGTACTTCGAGGACGTGCTCGACATCTTGGCGTCGATCGAGCCGTGCCGCGATGACCCGCTGGAGCGCCTAGGTCCGCTGCTTCTGGACGAGATCCGCGCGATTCAGAGCGTCTGCCTCGTCCTGACCGGCTGGGACCAGAGGCGGGAGGCGCTGGTGGGCGAGATCGACGCGTGGGAGATCGGGCTGAAAATCGTGCTTGTGACCGCCGACGGGCGGAGGCCGGACGGTCTTCCCGCAGAGGCCGTCTGCCTGTCGGCCCGGAGCGTGCTGCGGGGCGAGGTGGCCGAACTGTGAAAGGCGTCAGCACAGAGGGCGCTGGAAGCGCGGCGCGGCTGCGCAGCCGCTGGCCGGTGCTCGCGGGCGCGGCGGTCCTCCTCTGGCCCGCGTGGTGGTACTGTCGCGGCGGCGACCAGGGCCTGTTCGTTTTCATCGCCGGCCTTTCCGCGGTCGCGGTCGGGCTGCCGCGCAGCTTCAGGGGCTCCACGCGGTGGGTCATCTGGACCTGGCTGGCGGTGACGGTTGCCTGTCTGGCGGCCAACGTCGTGCGCCTGGTTCCGCCCGAGCAGCTCACCGGCGAGGGACGAGAGCTGGACCGCGTGGTGACGGCGTTTTGCGCGGTCGGCGTGACGGCGCTTTTCTTCAGGCCCTGCGTCATGAGCGTGACGATCATGGCCATAGGCAGCCTGCCGATGGCGATGTTCGTGCTCGGGAGAAGCGCGTCTGAGTCTGGCACCGCAGACGGGGCGGAAGCGGTGGTCGTCTGGGTGTTTGTGGCGCTGCTGTGCGTGCTCGATCAGGTGCAAAGGCTGTCGCGGCGCGCGGTTGTGGGCGCCTTGTCCCACACGGCCAAGGACATCGCCGCGCGCCTGGTGGCGCTGGCCGGCGTGCTCGCCTTGTCGCTGGCGCTGCGCGTGCCGATTGAACAGGCGGCGATCGCGGTTCAGAAGCGGATTTTCGGTCTGGTCTCGGACACCGAGCACGGCTCGCTGGTGCGGCGCGGCCTCGACCTGTCGCTGGGGCAGACCATGCCGAAGGACTTCGGAAGCCGGATGCGCGTGGTCCTGCTCGTCCGGACGGGCAGCTTGCCCGGGTATCTGCGCGAGGCGGTTTACACCACCTATCGGTCGGGCCGCTGGCTGGCGCCGAAGCCCGCCGGCTCGCTGAAGCCCGCCGCGACCTCTCTGGCGGGGGAGGGCCGTGCCGTGTATCCGCTGGTGCGCGCGGAGCCCTGCGTCACCGCCAGCGTCTGGCGGGTGGAGGTGCTCGCGCCCCGTTTGCTGGCAGGGTTCTGCCTGCCCGGAAGCGCCGTTTCGCTGGCATGCGAGGGGCCGCCGCCGCTGGCCGACACCAACGGGATGGTAACGGCGGAAGAGTCGTATCCGGAGCGGTATGACGTGCGGGTCGTGCCCCGGCGTCTGGCCGCGAGCGCGTTCCCGCAGCCTGACGGTTCTTCTGAGCAGGCCTATCTCTCCGTGCCGCGGCCGCTGGCCGAGGCCGTCTCAAACTGGGTTTCCGCGTGCGAAGGCCTCGCGGGCGCGCAGACGGCGACTGACGCGGCGGCGCACGTGGAGCGCCATTTTGCCCAACTCTACGCGTATCGGCTCGGCATCCAGCTGTACCACAAGCCGGATCCGCTGGTGGATTTCATGCGGCGGCGCGAGGGCGCTTGCACGCAGTTTGCCAGTGCGGCCGCGCTGATGTTCAGGAGCCGCGGCCTGCCCTCGCGCGTGGTGGGCGGGTACGTGTGCTATAGCTGGAACCCCTGGCTTGAGCGCTGGGTCGTGCGCGAGCGCGACGGGCACGCGTGGGTTGAGGTCTGGGATCAGGCGGCGCGCCGGTGGCTGCTGGTGGATCCGACGCCGCCCGGCGGACACCCGTCGATCTTCGAGCCGCCGGGCCGGCTGAGGCTGGCTGTCGAATGGCTCTTCGCGTCGTGGAAGCGACTGCTGTTCGGGCTCAAGAACGCGGATCTGCTGGTCGTGGTTGCGGACGCGGGCGTGCTGCTTTTCAGTTTTCTGTGGCAGATGGCGTGGAGCCCGGCGGGCGGGGTGGTCCTCGCCGGTTTCGCCGTGATCCTGTGGCTGCGGCGGCGGGTCCTGCTCCGCCGGCAGCGCCCGGCGGACCGCCTGCGGGCTGAGCTCGCAGAGGCCATGAGCGCGCTGTCGCGGCGGCGGGCGCCGGAGCGTTTGCGGCGGCGGGCCTTCGAGAGCTGGAGCGAGTGGCTGCTGCGCGTGAGACCGGAGCTTCCGGAAGAGGCTTTCGCCGAGCTGCGAACGCTGGCCGAGGCCTATCAGGAGCTGCGCTACGGGCTGCGGCTCGACAAGCCGGCCGCAACCGAGTGGATCGCCCGCGCCCGGCGAGCGATGCGTGGCAGGCCCGAATGGCGCAAAAATAAGGACGCTTCTCGTTCCGAATCGTAATCTTGCTCGCAATCTTAATCGTTCCAGAAAAAGAAGATTATGATTGCGATTATGATTATGAGTAAGCGTGAAAAACGCTTATCTTCGCGCCATTCGGGGCTGTCACTGGGCCACGAGCGAGCGGAAGACCACGTCGGCCGTGCCCTGTTTCGCCTGCGGATAGCACCCGGCTTTGAAGTAGTTGTGGTGTGTCCAGTAGGCGAGGCTGCGGGAGAGCTTCTCTTGGCCGTCCACCGTGATCGTCAGCTGGCTGTTCGTGACCGCGATGACGACCTTGACCCACTGTGCGCCGAGCTTCTCCTTCAGCGCGACCTTGTTCTCATTCTTGCCGCTGACGTCGGTCTTAAACAGGGCAACCAGGTCGCCCGCGTTCACGGCGACGCGCAGGAGCGGGGGGGCGTCGCCGCCGTCCGACGTGATGCCGTGGATCTGCATCGCGGTCACCTTGTCCGGCGTGAGCGCGGAGACGGCGCGAAACTCGCCGCTGAGCGTGTGGCTGCCGCCCACGGCCCAGTTGGGCAGGTGGCGCAGTTCCGAGCGCACGTACTTGGCGTTCGGGGTCGTGCCTTTCTCCGCGGCGTCGAGGTGGAAACACAGTTCCTTGGCGTCGTTCAGGTAGAAGTAGTCCGAGGTGTAGGCGCTGAGGTCCCGGATGTCCTTGGGGCCGGGTATCTGGAGCTTCCAGCAGCTCAGGTCGAAGGCGGTGGCGGGCGCGGCCCGCTCCGCCGCCTGCACCGTGACGGCGCCCACGAGCAACGCGGCTGCGATAATAGTCATTACTCTCACAACTCCCACCGCTCTCACTTCTCCCACAAAAAGCCGGTCAAGGGCGAGGAGGCGTCGGCGGTGGCGCGCGCGGCGCGCGGGCCGGCGCTCACGCCCTCTTCGGCCGCCTCGACGGCTTTGGCGAAGGCCTTGGCCATGCCGACCGGGTTGGCGGCGGCGGCGATCGCGGTGTTGACCAGCACGCAGTCCGCGCCGAGCTCGATGGCGGCGGCGGCGTGCGAGGGCATGCCGAGCCCGGCGTCGACCACCACGGGCACGCCGGCGTTGGCCACGATGATCTCGAGCATGTCGCGGTTGCGCAGGCCGAGGTTGGTGCCGATGGGCGCGGCCAGTGGCATCACGACTACGGTTCCGGCCTCCTCCAGCCGCTTGGCGAGCACGGGGTCGGCGTTGATGTAGGGCATGACCTTGAAGCCCTCCTTCACCAGCACCTCGGCGGCCTTGAGGGTCTCGATCGGGTCGGGCAGCAGGTGGTGCAGGTTCGGGGTGAGTTCGAGCTTGATCCAGTCGAAGCCGCCGGCGGCGCGGGCCAGGCGGGCGATGCGGATCGCCTCGTCGGCGGTACGCGCGCCGCTGGTGTTGGGGACGATCACGATCTTCTCGGGGTCGAGCTTCGAGATCAGCGGGTCGCCCTCGGGGTTCTTGTCCAGGTCGACGCGGCGCAGCGCGATGGTTACGAGCTCGCAGCCGGAGGCCTCGATGGCCTGCCGCATGAGGTCATGGGATCCGAACTTGCCGGTGCCGATGAACAGGCGCGAGCGGAAGGTGCGTCCAGCGATGATGAGTGGATTCATAGTTTCTTTCTTATCCGCCGCCGACGAACTGGATGATTTCGATGCGGTCGCTGGCGGCGACGGGGGTCGAGGCGAAAGCGGAGGGCGGGACGATCTCGCCGTTGCGCTCGACGGCCATCCTCTTGGCTTTGACGCCGAGGGTGTCGAGCAGCTGCGCGAGGGTCGCGGCGCTGCCCAGCGGGCGCGGGGCGCCGTTGACGATGATGGCGGGGGCGTCGGTCATGGGTTTCTCAGCGAGTGTCCGGGGCCGGTGCCGACGGGCCGGCCGAGGTTGGCGAGGCGGATGCGCACGCAGGCCGCGCAGGCCGCGCCGTCTTCGTCCACGCACGGCTTGTTGGGGTAGAGCTGGTACAGCCGGCGGTACGTGCCGGGCGTGACGTTGGGCATGAAGACGTTCGCGCCGCGCTGCAGCACGAGGTTGCGGCCCTCGGGCTCGAGCGCGTCGAACGCGGTCGTGGCCGGGATGTGCGCGTCGGGGTTCAAAATGCGCAGCAGGGCGATGGTCTTGTAGTAGACGCTGCGGTCGTCGAGCAGCGGCTTCTCGGCTAGCGGCGTGTCGGGGTGCGAGAGGAAGGGGCCGCAGCCGATCATGTCGAGCCGGAGCTGGGTCGCAAAAAGGATGTCGTGCGCGATCATCTCCGGCGTGGAGCCGGGCAGGCCGATCATGAAGCCGCTGCCGACCTGGTAGCCGAGGTCGCGCAGGTCGGTGAGGCACTGCACGCGGTGCTCGAAGGACTCGTCGGGGTGGATCGCCGAGAAGAGCGCGTTCGACGTGGTCTCGAAGCGGAGCAGGTAACGGTCGCACCCGGCGGCCTTGAGCTGCGCGAGTTCGTCGCGCGTGCGCACGCCGACGGAGAGGGTCACTGCGAGGCCGGCCTCGTCTTTGATGCGGCGCAGGAGCCTGCACAGGACGTCGGCGGTGAAAAAGGCGTCTTCGCCGGACTGCAGGACGACCGTTCCGCAGCCCCACCCCTTGGCGCGCTTGGCCGTTTCGACGATTTCATCCTCGCTCATGCGGTAGCGCCCGATGGTGTCGTTGCCGCAACGGATGCCGCAGTACCAGCAGTTGTTCTTGCAGACGTTTGAGAACTCGATGATGCCACGCAGGTGCACCGTGTCGCCGACGTGCTGGGCGCGAACCTCGTCGGCCGTCGAGTAAATCAGCTCGCAGGCCCTGCCTTGCGCTTTGAGAAGCGAGGCGAGCTCTGCGGCGGAGGGCGCCGCGCCCGTGAGCAGCCGGCTCAGCAGTTCCTGTGTGGCGTTCATCGCAGGTAGTCCTTTTGAATGCGCCTATGATAACGGATTTAACGGTTTGCGGGAAGTCCGGGAGAAGGGGAATTCGTAATCGGCAAGAGACGGGGGGATCGCGAGCTTAGTGCGTATCGGTTGCGGAGCGACTGGGAGCGGGGGCGCCCCCGCCCGCCGCGTGGAAGTTGATGCAAGGCAGACGCGCAGCCAAACGTGGAGCGACAGGCTGCGACCGGACGTGTGACCGCCGCTCCGGCGGGCGGGGGCGCCCGCGCTCCCAGTCTTGCGCCACGGGTTCTTCTGAAACGCGCCGTCCTCGCATACCCCCGTCACTGACCGATTACGGGGAATTCTGTGCCCGTGCGCTTGACCCGTCGGCGGCGTGCGTCTACACTCAGGGTAGCATGAGTCTGGAGGTCGCGATGAAAGCAGTGGCCATGGGTGTGGCGGTTGTGATGGAGGCTGCCTCAATTCTGCAGGCGGCCGAGGGGCAGGCACAGAAGGGGCCCGTTTTTCGGGCGCCGGACGCGTGGGCGTACAGCGCCCCGCTGATCGCACCCGAAAAACGCGACGCATGGCCGAGCCGCGCGCAGAAGGATCCGGCGGTGGTCTTCCACGCGGGCGTGTGGCACGTGTTCATGACCGTCAAGCGGCCGGGGCGGAGCGCCATCGAGGCGTGCTCCTTCAGCGCGTGGGGCCCCCCACGCTGCTGAATGTGAGCGACAGCGCCTATTATTGCGCCCCGCAGGTGTTCTGTTTCACGCCGCACAGGCTGTGGTGTCTGGTCTATTGGTTCACCTTAGGTGCCTTACGGACTGACACCAGCAGCCATCTTAAGACGTGCCCACAGGCGAGCGAGGCGATCAGGCTACCGCGGGCGGCCGAGGGTGGCTTCGATTCGCTGCGCGAGGCGGCGGGCGAAGTCGTCGAGCTTGTCGCGCGTCCAGGTGGTGACGACGAGCTGGCGCGTGTCGATCCAGAGCTTCTTGTCGCGGGCCTCGCCCTCCTCGCACGTCCAGAAGACCGGCTTGCCGAGCCCCAGCGCAAGGCCGCCTTCGAAGTAGGCGAGCGGGGTCTGGCCGGTGAGGTCAGCCACGGCGATGTCCGCGTGGCGGAGTTCGACGATCAGCTCGTCGGTGACCTTGTTGCCGTGCTCCTTGCTGTCGATGCGCACGGCGGTGTAGCCGGCGGCTTGCACGCCGGCGGAGAGGCCCTGCGTCCAGAATGTGTCCGCATCCTTGTCGAGGCTGAGGCTCACAGCCGCAGTGGGCTGGGCCTTGGGGGAGCGCCCCGTGTCGAGCGCGGCGAAGCCGGCCGGCGTGAGGCGGTAAGAGAACCCGCCGCCGCCCGGCTGCTGAGGCCCCTTGCGCGGCGCGGAGGCCTCTTCCTCGATCAAGCCCTTGTCCGCGAGGTAGCGAAGGCAAAAGAGCAGCTCGTTCTTGCTGGCGCAGAAGCCGACAGCGAGCTCGTTGGGCGTGAAGGGCACGACGTCGGCGAGGGTCTTGGTGCGGCGCCGCAGGTACTTGAGCAGGTAGTCGCCCTTGGTGGCGAGGTCGGTGTCGCGCGGGATCGCGAGCTTGGCGACCTTGTCGAGCTCGGCCCACGAGGTGAACAGGCCGACGGTGATGAGGATCTTCTCGCCGAGGATGTCCCACGTGTTGCGGCAGAGCCCGGAGAGCAGGTGCTGCGGCGGAAAAGCGGGCGGGCTGTTCATGAGCTGCGTCTCGGCGAGCGCCTGAACTTGGAAGCGGCCGCAGCGCGGGCAGTGAATCTCGGAGGTGTTGGAGCCCGCGCCGGAGTGGGCGGCGTTGGGCGCGCGGCAGATGGGGCAGGTCGAGCGGTTGTCCATGGCGGTTCTCCTCATGATACGTGAAGCAATTACGATAACGGTAGGCAGTATAGCAGATAGCAGAGAGGTCGGCCCACAGAAAAGCGCCCCCTTGCCAGCGCGCGCCCGAACCGTTACCATGGCGCCATGGATAACGGGACGGCCGATATTCGGAGCCGGGTCGAGCGTGACCCGCGGCTGACGCCTTTTCGGCGCCAGGTGTATCTGGCCCTGCTGGACGTGCCGCCTGGCTGTGTGACGACGTACGGGCTGCTGGCGCGGCGCGTCGGCTGCGCGGCGGCGCGGGCGGTCGGCGGCGCCGTGCGGGCGAACCCGTTTGCGCCCGACGTGCCCTGCCACCGGGTGATCGCCGCGGACCTCAGCATCGGCGGCTTCGCCGGGCAGACAGAGGGCGCGGAGATCCGGCGCAAGATCGGGCTCTTGCGCGGCGAGGGCGTGCCGCTCGACGCGGCGGGCCGGCTGCTGGACAACCGGCGCCTGTGGCGCTTCTAAAGGGGGCGAGCGATGCGTGCGTGGACGGCTGTTCTCCTGGCGGCGGGCCTTGCGTCGGCGCAAGAGCCGCTGTTGGTGCGCGTCTTGCCGCAGCCGCTGGCGACGAACCGCCCGCCGTCGCGCCTCGGGCTGGAGGTGGGCTTCCTCGAGGGGCCGGGCAACCCGCTCGCGGCCGAATGCCTGAGCGCCGAGACGCTCGTCGCCGAGAAGGGCGTGGCCGTGCGCGAGTCGGGCGACCCCAACACGGGCGCCCGCATCTACTGGGTCTCAAACGCGGGAGAGGCTGCCGCCGGCATCACCCTCGGCACGACGGCGCTGCGCAGAGGCGTAGGCTACACGGTGCGCGTGCGCTGCCGGCGCGAGAAAGGGGACAGCGACCTGCTTTTCCGCTTGGCCCCCGCTCAGGAGGAGACCCGCGAAGGCGCGGAGATGGCGGCTTCGGTGAAGGGCGAGGGCTTCGTCGAAACGGCCTTCGAGGTGACGCCGTGGCGGGACGGCGCGTTTCGGTGCGCGTTCCGCCTCGAACCGGGCGCGGAGCTGGCGTTCGCGGGCTTTTCAATGCGGCCGGACGATGCGGTTGAGGGCTGGGACGGACAGGCCATCGAGGCGCTGCGCGCCCTGAGTCCGGGCGTGCTGCGGTGGCCCGTGGAGCGCGGCGTGGGATTCTACAACTGGTACCACGGCGTCGGGCCGCGCGCGCGCCGTCGGGCGGTGTCGCCGTCGGCGGGGCCGTCGGGCGGGCACGACTTCGGGACGGTCGAGTTCGTGCGGCTCTGCCGGCTCGTGGCTGCCGAGCCGCTGGTGCGCGTGGCGCTGGCTCTGCCGGGATGCGAGGCCGCGGGCGCAGAGACTCCCGAGGCGGCCGCGCAGCTTGCGGCGGACTGGGTGGCCTACTGCAACGCGCCGAGCAACCAGCCGCTGGCCGCGCTGCGGGCGCGACACGGACAGGCCGGGCCGCTGAACGTGCGTCGGTGGGAGCTGGCGGTACCGGAAGGCGTCCGGCCGGATGCGGCGGCCTTCGGCGAGGCGTGCCGGGCGACGGCCGCGGCGATGCGGGCGGCCGATCCGGCCATCGTGATCGGCCTGTGCCTGGCGGCTGGCGAGGGCGTGCTGCGCTCGAACGCGCTGGCAAGGGCCGGCGGGTTGCTGTCGTACGTCGACACGCCGCTGACGGGCGTGCGCGACCGCTACGTGGCAGACGTGCTGGCGCGGCTGGAGACGTGCGGAGCCGACGAGCAGGCGTACTTCGCCGGATGGTACGGATTGCTGACCCTGATGAACGGGGCCTTGAAGCGGACGCGTGCGGGCGCGGGCGACATCTGCACGCCAGTCAGGCCCGAACAGGCGCTCCGCCGCGCGGCGTATGCGAAGCGCATGCCCACGGAGGCCGGGTCGCTGCTGGCGCTCTACAACCGGTTCCCCGCCGCGGTGCCGCTGGCTGTAGAGGGCGTTCCGGCCGATGAGGCCGCGCCGTTCCAAGTGGCTGCGGCGTGGGCAGAAGGCCGCTCGCTGCTGGTGGTCTACGTGTACAACTCGGGAGCCGAGGCGCGAGCGATTCGGCTGGATCTGACGGCCCTGAAGCGGCGGTTCGCCGTCTGGGCGTCGGAGCAGCTCGCGGGCGAAATCGCCGCGCGGCGCGAGACAAAGTCCCTGCCGGTGACGCGCCGGCAGAAGGCTGGTGCGGCGCTCTCGCAGACGGTGATGGTCGAGTGCCCGCCCGCCTCCTTCACGCGCGTGGTCGTGAAGGAGTGAGCGCCGGCTGCCCGCCCCCGCGATGATGTGGCCGCTTCCGCATCCCGGGTTGATTTCGCCCGCGGGGATGTTATCATTGCCCTCCATGCATCCGTCTGGACCGACAGATTCCGCCGCCGACTACACCCCGTGGCGGGCCGCTAAGTTCTACGTTCCGCTCCTGATTCAGGCCGCCTCGCAGAGCTTGACCTACCCGCTCGTGGCGTCCATCGTGTCGCACGGCAAGAACGGGGTCGTCGATTTGGCGGCCTTCGCGCAGGGGCAGGCCGTCATGTTCATGATCGGCGCGCTGGGCGGCGGCCTGCTGACCACCGGCATGGTGTTCGGGCGCGACGCCGAGGGGTTCCGCCAGTTCAGGAGGCTGAACCTGTGGATGAGCGTTGGGCTGGCGCTGCTGCAAGCGCTGGTGTGCCTGCCGCCGTTTGAAGGGTTCGTGTTCCGCGGGCTGATCGGCCTGGCCCCGCCCATGGACGAGACGGCCCGCGAGGTCCTCCTCTGCAGCATACCGCTCCAAGTGCTCTTCTTCGTGCGCAACCCGCCGCTCGTCGCCCTCTACAACGCGCGCGCTAGCGCCGCCGCGAACTGGGCTACGCTCTGCCGCATCGCGCTGACCGCCGTGCTGACGCCGCTTTTCGTGCACCTCGGCTGGGTCGGCCACCTGATGGGCACGCTTGCGATCACCGCGCCGGTGCTGGTCGAAACGCTCGTGGCGCAGTGGCTCGCGGCGCCCTACATCCGCGGGCTCGGCGCCCCGGCCGACAAGTCCGCCGGTCTCAAGACGCAGTTCCTCTTCACGGTTCCGCTCTCGTTCGGCGGCGTCCTGCTGGCCATCTCCGGGTTCATGATCGGCGCGTTCATCACGCGTGCGGCCGAGCCCGCGCGCATGCTGCCGATCCATTACGTGACGATGGGCGTGATCAACCCCGTGAGCTTCGCGGCGATCCGCATGCAGGCCGTGGCGCTGGCCTTCCCGCCGCGCGATGCGCGCGACCACTCCGTGTTTCGCTTCGCGCTGGCGGCGGGGGCGCTGCTCTCGCTCTTCCCGCTGGTGGGGCAGATCCCCTCCGTGGCGGCCTGGTACTTCGGCGTCGTGCAGAATGTGCCGGCCTGCGATATCCCGCTGGCCATGCGCGCGATGCTGATGGTCACGGCGCTGCCGATCCTCCAGTCGCTGCGCGGCCACGCCGAAGGACTGGCGGCCTGGCGCAAACGCCCCAACGCCATTCTGGCCGGACAGGCCATGAACCTGGCGTCTTTGGTGTGTACGCTCTTCATCGCCCTGAACCTCGGGTTGTCAGGTTATCTCATGGGCGTGGTCGCGATTTTCGTGGCGGTGACTATGACGCTGGTCACGATCCGCATGGGCCTGGTCTGGGCCGACATGGAGGACACCTTCGACCGCCCGACGCGCCCGCTGCGCAGCGCCGAGGGGTGAGCCGGCCCGATTTTGCGACTGACGCGCAACGGCGGGGAGTGGTAAACTAGGGCCATGGTAACGTCATGAAGAACGCCCACTCCCATATCGAAGCGGTCGAATCGGCGCTCCGCATGCGCTTCGAGCGGCAGATCCGCGAGCACCAGGTCCTGCCGGCCGAGGAGGCAGTCTTGTCGCCGTTTCCCAAGGGCCTCGACTCGCGTCTGGCCGCAGTGCTGCGCGAACGGGGCATCGAGCAGCTCTACTCGCACCAGGCCGAGGCCTTCGAGTCGGTCTCGGCCGGGCAGGACACGGTCCTGGTCTCGCGCACGGCGTCGGGCAAGACGCTGGCCTTCCTGCTGCCGATCCTGAGCGACTATTGTAAGAGCGAGTCGCCCTTCGGCGTCTTGCTGCTCTATCCCACCAAGGCGCTTTCGCGCGACCAGGAGGGCACGCTCGGCGCACTGCTCAAGGCCGCGCTGGGCACGCGCACCCTCGGCACGTTCGACGGCGACACGCCGCGCGAGGAACGCGCCAAGATCATGAAGAGCGCGGACTTCGTGATCACCAACCCCGATATGCTGCACGCGGGCATCCTGCCGAACCACAGCCGGGGCTGGAGCGATTTCCTGGGCCGCCTGAAATACATCGTCGTGGACGAGGTGCACGCCTATCGAGGCGCGTTCGGCTCGCACGTTTCCAACGTCTTCCGCCGCCTGCTGCGCGTCTGCGCGATGCACGGCTCGCACCCGCAGTTCGTCTGCTGCTCCGCCACGGTCGGCAACCCAGGCGAGCACGTGGCGGCGCTCTTCCACCGGCCGTTCAAGGTCATCGACCGTGACGGCTCGCCGCGGCCGCGCCGCGACCTCTACCTGATTAACCCGCCGCTTGTGGAGAGCGCGGGCTCAGCCCGTTTCCGTAAGGGCACGTCGTCGGTCGCGATCCCGGTGATCCGCGCCGCCACGGCGGCGGGCGTGCGCACCATTTGCTTCTGCCGCGCGCGGCAGCAGGTGGAGCGGCTGTGGCGGGCGGTCACGGACGGCCATCCCGAGCTGAAGGAGAAGGTCAAGCCCTATCGCGGCGGACTCCTGCCCGCCGAGCGGCGGCGGCTCGAAAAGGACCTGTTCGAGGGCCGAATCACCACGATCATCTCAACCAACGCCCTGGAGCTGGGCATCGACATCGGCGACCTCGACGTCTGCATCCTCTCGGGGCATCCCGGCTCCATGGCGAGCTTCTGGCAGCAGGCCGGCCGCGTGGGCCGCAAGGGCAACCGCGCGCTGATCCTCTTCGTGGCGCAGGACG
>CAYLUN010000088.1:0-21383 GCA_964386865.1 uncultured Lentisphaeraceae bacterium
AGGGTTCGAGCGGCGAGCCCCGTTGGTGTACCGGCCTTGGGTGCGCATGGGCCACCTAAAGCGGTACACCAACCGCTTCCGCGCGGACGCCTTCACGACGCGTCCGCTTTTTTGATGCCACCCAGGCTCACGGCTCGGGCTGGGACAGCAGGATCTTCAGGTCATAGGACCAGCTGAAGCCGTACGCGACGGATCTGCCGGACGAATTCCGGTATGTGCCCGTGTCCGCCCACAGGAAGAAGCCGCGGCCGCCGACGCCGTCGGACAGGTCTTCACGCACGGGCGTCAGCACGCCCTCGTATCTGACGCTCTTGTAAGTCGGCTTCTCCGTGTAGTCGAACCACGCCTTGAACGACCCCGAGAACACGCCGGTGGCCCGCGTCAGCGCGATGGACAGCTCGACACTCTGGGGCGCCTCGTCGTCGTCGTCATCGTCATCGTCCTCCTCGTCGTCGTCGCGTGCGGCGGCCGCTTTCGGCGACACAACAACCTTGGACGCCGCGATCCCTGTCATGACGCCCAACCGGTTCGTCACAACCGTCAGCGACACGCCGTCCGGGCGCCACACCACCGATTCATAGCGCTCGTCCCCGACCGTGAGTTCGGGTGTCGGCGCCGCCCCGTCCGTCCCGACCGTCAGCGCCCAGCCGCGGTAGTAGTCGTACAAATTGCCGACCTTGTCGTACCAGCCGCCGACCAGCCCCAGCTCGCGCGAGAAACCGGCGCCGTAATCCGACGTCGCCGCCGGGTTGAGGCTCTGCCACTGGAGCGGGGTCTCGCTCACGAGGCGCAGGAACACCGCCGAGCCTTCTTCCTTCACGAACTCGACGAAGCCGAACAGGTGCCCGCCCTTGTAGGCCGACGGCACAGCATACACGACGGCGAACACGCGGCCGTCCGGATCCAGCACCAGCGTGCCCGACAGCGACAACGCTGTCCCGTCGGCCAGCTTGCCGACCGCCTTGACCTTGCCGGCCGCGTCAATGGTGAGCGTCAGGTAGCCGCTGCCGTAGCCCGCGTTGCCGGGCAGCGAAGCGGTGTAGTAACCGACATACGGGGCGAGCAGCGAAGCAACCTCTTTCCAGACGTCACGGTACATGACCAAGCGAACGTCGCCGCCGAGTTCACCTTCGGCCACGCCCAGCGACGCTGGCGCGGAACCGGCGGGATGGCCGACCAGCAGGGACACGGGAAGGGCTACCTGTCCGGCCTTGGCCGACGCCGTGAGCGAGAAGCCGCCGTCCGCACTGCCCCCGGCCGCATAAGCGGTCGCGCTGAACGAGTAGGTCGCGCCTTTGTACACCAACTTGCCGGTCACCTTGCCCTGCGAGGTCACGCTCATGGTGGCGACGCCTCCGCCGTCAATGAAGCCGCTGAACGAGCCCCACGCCCACGCGGGCAGCGCCTCGACCGTGATCGTGACGGTCTGCGTCGGCACGCCCGCCGCGGATATCTTCACCGTGTAGACGCCCGCCTTGGATGGCACGCCCGTTATCAGGCGGGTGGTGGCGCTGTACCGCAGGCCCGAGGGCAGCCCGGTAACCGTTACCCGCACCGCTAGCGCGAACGCCTCGGGCAAGGCCATCTCGAACGCGGAACCGATGGTCGCGCGCTGTCCGGCGGGCGCGTCGGGCGCCCACTTCGGGTACAGGATCGCCAGGCCGGCCTCGTCCTCGGCCACCAGCATCAGCCCGCCCGCGGCCCGAACGCGCAGCGCCTGCGTGAGGTTCAGGTAGTTGGTGGAGGTGAGCGAGTTCTTCAGCGCCTGTCCCGTCCGCGCGCCGTCCGCGAGGTAGAGGTAAGACCCCGAAGCCGCAACGTGGAAAGCCTTCCCGGAGGCCGACGACTTGACCAGCACGGGGCTGACCGGATTGGCGGCGATGCTGAGCGTCTGCCAGCCGTAAGGCCCGCAGGTGACATGCAGCTGGTTGCTCGCGCTCGCCACCCCCGTGGCCGGTCCTGGCGTCGCGTAGACGTTGTCGACGTTCAGGCTGTTGTCCAGGCCGTAGATGCGCAGCCCCGCGTTACCGCACGCAGCGTACGCCTGGTTTCCAACCGCCGCCAGATCGAACACGAAGCTGCCCGGCGTGTTCGCCACAGTCGCCAGATGGGCCGGCGAGGCCGGGTTGGCCACCGAAACCAACTGGATCGAGCGCCCGTCCGTCAGCACGAGACGCGTGCCCGACAGCGCGAGGCGCCGAATATGCGAGAGGCCGGATGCGGAGTAGCTTCCGATCAGCATCGGCAACACGCCGTTGGTCAGGCTGAAGATCTTGAGCCCGTAGAGCCCGTCGCCCACATAGGCCAGCGGGTAGGCGACCTCGATACAGCGCGAGTTGCTGACGGACGACACGGAGCCCAACAGCTCGGGCAGCGCCACGTTGCCCAGGTTGTACACCTGCAGGCCCGCTTCGTCGCCAGCCACGTACAGCGTCGACCCGGCGGCTGAGGCATCCACCGAGCGCGAACCTGTCGCGTACGTCGCCAGCAGCGACGGCGCGAGCGGCGCGGCGATGCTCAGCGACCGGCATCCCGCGAACCCCGCAGCGACGTAGAGCGTATCGCCCGCCACGGCGACGTCATAGGCTTCGTCTCCCACGGCGGTCGTGGACTGGAGCGCCAGCGTCGTCGCGTCAAGCGTCAGCAGCCCCTGCGCCCCCGCGGCCACATAGAGCGCGGAGCCGGCTGCCGCCAACCCGCGCCCGGCGGCGGGCAGCAGCGTGCTCGACAGGAGCGACGGCGCGGCGGGCGCGCTGGTGTTGATGCGGTAGAGCCAGCCGTTGGCGTCGGTCGCCAGAACCCCGCCCGAAACGGCGGTCAGGGCCAAGCCGGCGGTCAGCTGGCTCCAGGCCCCGCTGACCGTCAGTGCGGCGGGGTTGCCCGCAGCGAGCACCTGCAGTCCGCACTGGGCGTCGAGCACCAGCAGGTGCGGCGGCACGGCGGCGACCGTTTGCGCGGGCCCCGTGGTCTGATAGGCGCCCGCCAGGGCCGGCGCCGCGGGAGAGGCCACGTTCAGCACGCGGACGCCGCCCAAGGAGTCGGCCACGTAGAGCAGGCTGCCGTCGAGCGTGACGCGACGCGCAAAATCGGAGGTGTCGAAGGTCGCGCGGTGGCGCGGCTGCGCCGGCGCTGATACGTCCACGATTTGCACGCCGGCCGCGCCTGTCGCCGCGTACGCCCAGGAGCCGGAGACGGCGAGGTCTTCGACGATCCCGGGCAGACGGAGCACGCCGAGCCGCACCGGCGCGGCGGGGACGGCGGCGTCCCAGACTTCGAGCGACGAGCCGCAGCCGAGGTACACGTAGCGCCCCGAGGCCGCGACCGCCGAGCAGCGGCCTCCGACCGAGCCGTCGGCGGCCACCTTGCGGGGCGTGAAGTCGAGCGCGTCGACCGTGGCTGACGCGCTCGCCACGTTCGCCAGATTCGTCACGCCATTGATGACCGTGAGCGCCTGCAAGGTGTGCGAGCCGGTTGCCGCGCCAAACGTCGGCCAGGTCACGCGCACGGACGTTGTCTCGCCCGGCACCAGCACGCCGACGGTCTGGGACGCCACCACGGCGCCCGACGCGGCGTCCCTCAGCAGCACGAGGCAGGAGGTGGCCACATTGCCGCTGTTCACAAGCTCCACGAAGATGCCGAACGGGTCGCCCGACTGCGCGGCGCCCTCGGGCACGACGGCCACCGGCGCCACCCGCGGCTCCCGCCGGATGGTCGGAGTCACACTCGCCAGCTCCAGCGCGAAGCCCGCAACCGTATCGTCGGCGGCGGAGAGGTGCAGTTCGGCGGTTAGCAGGTTGTACCCCACCGCGAGCCGGGCGGGGTCGAGGGCGACGCCGAAGAAGGTGGCCGCGTCAGCGCCCGCCGCGGCCGCGGCGGCGAGCGTACCATACGTCACGTTGCCAGCGGGCATGTTCTGCCGCGCGATCTCGGCGCCGTTCAAATAGAGGACCACGCCGTGCGCACGCTGGACGCGGCAGGTGACCGACAAGGGGATGAAGTCCACGTTGAACGCGTGCCGGAAGTATGTGGTCAGGCAGCGGCTGCCGGGCGCGCTGCCCGTGTCAATGGCGGTTGCGATGGAGGCCAGCCCGTAGCCCAGCGGCGCGGCGCCCGAGGCCCAGAGCCCGTCGTAGTAGTCTGACGTCTGCCAAGGCGCGGCTGAGAGGTCGCGCCCCTTGTCCATGTATTTCCAGACCGCGCCCGCGGCCACCAGCGTGTTGGTGGTCAGCCCGGGGGAGACGATCACCGGAAGCGTGAAGCTGTTGTTCGCCGTCTCGCTTTCGCCCGCCACGGGGGCGATCTCGGCCTGCAGCGTATGGTAACCCAGCTTGAAGGCGGCGTTCGTCGCCGTGTTCCAGGCGACAACCAGGTTCGTGCCGGCGCCGGCCGACAGGCTGCTGACGACGCGGCTGCCGATGGTGATGGGCGTCGCCGTGATGTCCTTCAGCGTCAGCGTAAACGCCTCCGCAGCGTCGCCCAGATTCGCGACCGTCACGAGGACGTTGGTGATCACGTTGGGCGGGACCATCGAGGCGACGGCGACCGATCGCACCGCCACGTCGTGCAGGACGGCGCGCAGCGTGATGGTTCCTGTCAGGGCGTTGTCGGCGGTGGCGGTCTCGCTGGCGAGCGGCCACGCCTGCGCGCGGACCTGATAGTCGCCGGCGACTAAGCCCGCGGTACTCCACGAAAACGTCACGACGGCGCCGGCGAACGCGGCCAGCGAAACGCTCTGCTGGCTCATGAGCGGATCCAGCAGCGCGACGGTGAACGGCCCGGTCGCGCTCGCGGTCTTATTGGTCACGGCCACGCGCACCGACACGGTGCTGTTGACCGCCCCGGCGGTCGGCGCGAGGCCCGTCACGGCGATGTCACCCGCGGTCGGCGAGGAGAGCGTGACGGAGCGGGTCAAGGCGTTGTTGGCGACGTTCGTTTCCGTAGCCAGCTTGGAGGCCACGGCCTGCAGCTGGTACGCGCTGGCCGTCAGGCCGGCCGTATTCCACGCGAAGGTCACGTTGGTGACGGCCCTGCCGGGGAGCGCGGCTACGGGCAGCGAGCCGATCAGCGCGCCGGTGGTCGCGTTGGTGACGGCCACGCTGAAAGAGAGCGTGTTCAAGGTCTGGTTCGTGAGCGTCACGACGACGGGCACACTCGCGTCGAGCGCCCCCGAACTGGGTGTGAGCCCGGTGACCGCAACCTCGTTGTAAGGCGTGTAGGTCAGCGACAGGCCCGAGAACTGCCCCCCCGCATTGCTGAAGTTCGGGAAGGTCGTGGTCACAGCGGACGCGCCTTTGACGAACTGGCAGAGGCTGCCCATATAGGGGCCTTGCCCGTTGTTGCTCGTGTATTCGGCGCGGAAGGTGTAGGTCCCGTCCGGCACGACCTGCCCAGTGGTGCCTCGGCAGTCCCACTTGACCGTGTGTGTCTGCGGCTGCGCCGACAGGGTGGCCGAGGTCACGCCGTCCACGGCGGTGTAGGTGCCGCGGTCGGCGGCCCACTTATACAAGTACGCCATGCGCACAGCGGCGTGCCGGCAGAGCGTTTTGACGAACTTGCCGCTGCCGTCCACCACCCACACGGCGGAGACGTTGTTCGGCGCATAGTTGCCGGCGTAGTTGGCGGTCGTCACCGTGTACGTGACCTTGCCATCCGTATTTTGGGCATACGCCGCTCGCATCGAGCCGACGCAGAGGGCGGCGAGAAAGAGCGGGAACACGCTGCGATTAGTTTTCATGATGACCCTCGGTGATGAACGATGACACGTTTCTACTTGCTAGTCTTCGCCGACGTGCGTTTTCACGTCGCCTTCCATTTCCGAACAGCCTCGTCCGCATGCATGACGTGCGTGGCGCAGTCCAGGCAAGGGTCTACGGAGTGGATCACGCGCAGGACTTCGACGGGGTGGCTCGCGTTCGCTACCGGCGTGCCGATCAGGGCCTGCTCAAGCGGGCCGAGCTGGCCGTCTCCGTCGCGCGGCGAGATGGTCCAGCACGTCGGCGTGATGACCTGATACTTGGACAGGACGCCGTTCTCGATCTTCACCCAGTGCCCGAGCGCGCCGCGCGGGGCTTCGGTGAGCCCCGTGGCCGTCGCGCTCTGCGGCGCCGGCCAGTCCTGCGCGACCGTCACGTCTCCGGCCATGAGCGTATCCAGCCACGTCCGCATCTCGCGGGCGAGCTTCTGCGCCTCGTACGCGCGTGCCCGGATGCGGTCCATGACGGACACTCCGTTGGTGTACTCCCCGTTGACCCACATGCGGGCGAGCGGGCCGCACTCGTACGGCACGCCGCCATAGCGCGGCGCCTTGAGCCACGAGTAGCCGCCGGCCTTGGGGTACTCGGGGTTGGTGTCGCCGACGGCCGGGTTGAGGTTGTTGTCGGCGTCTTTGTACCACGCGTGCGTCACATCCTCCGTGATGGCCGAGGCGTTCATCGCCTGCACGGCCCCCGCCCCGTTGACGACGCGGCCCGGCTGGAAGAGCTTGGTCGTGCCGGCGTTGTCGAGCTCAAAAGCCCCGTAGGAAAGCAGGTTGCCGTAGCCGCGGCCGACGAAGAAGTACTCGCTGTAGAGCGTCGAGAGGAGCTCGACGTCCGGCAGGTAGCGGGTCTCGATAAAGGCGAGGATCTCGTTCAGGCCCGCACGGAAGGCGTAGAGGCTAGGCTGCCACGGAATCGCCGTGAACCCGCCCGCGATGTAGGCGGGCGAGTGCGGCAGCTTGCCGCCGAAGATCGCACCGATCTCGTGGCAGCGCCGCCGCATGGCGATGGCTTCCAGGTAGTGGGCCAGGAGCACGCTGGCGGAGGCCTTGTCCACCCGCCTGTCCATCTCAAAGCCCGGCGTCCACGGGGGCATTCCCGGGCCATGGATGTAATCGGGCAGCGACAGCAGGTAGAAGTGCAGGATGTGCGACTCCAGGAAGCAGGCCCCGTGAACGAGGTTGCGCAGGATACGGCCGGGGCCGGGAACGGTCATTCCGGCCGCATTGTCAAGCGCCAGCACCGCCGCCTGGGCGTGCGACGTCGGGCACACGCCGCAGATGCGCGACGTGATGATGGGCGCGTCGCGCGGGTCGCGTCCCTCGAGGATTTTCTCGAAGCCCCTGAAAAGCGTTCCGATGGTGCGCACGTCCGTCACCTGCGGAACACCGCCGACCGTGTCGATGGCGACATCCACCTTGAGGTGGCCCTCGATACGCGTAACCGGGTCAATCGCTGCCACGATAGTAGGCATAACTCAGACTCCTTTCGGCCGGCCGCCGCTGTCTGTGCGGCCGGATGACGACGACTCAAACAGTGGGGATATAGGGCTCGAAGAAGGACTGGGGCCCCGGGAAGGTCTTCTCGACGCACCCGTGGCAGGGCGCGTTCACGCCGATGCACCAGTTGCTCCGCCAGCGGTTGACCGGCGGGGAGGCGGGGTCGGTGGCGAGGATGTTCCAGCACCCGTCGCAGCGCGCCTTGGTGTGCGGGCCGCGACAGCCGAGCTGGATCAGGCAGCGCCCGTCGCACGACGTGAAGGAGTTCGCTTCCCCAGGGGCCCGCGTATTCACCAGATTGTTGCGCGGGCACTTGTCGTGGATCATGGCAGGCGCGTCCGCACCGCTGAGGCGCTTCGCGTAAAGCGCGGTCGGCCGGCCGTCCTCGTCCAAATCGACGGGCGTGCCCGTTAGCAGCTGAACGATCGCCCAGACCACCCAGTCGGGGTTGGCGGGGCAGCCGGAAATGTTGATGGTGGGAAGCCCGGTCAGCTGGCGCACGCTCACGACGCCGGAGGGGTTACAGCCTGCGGCGGGTATGCCGCCGAACGAGGCGCAGGTGCCGACGCAGACGACCGCCAGCGCCCGCGCAGTCATCTCCATCACGGCCTGCATGTAGGTGGTCTCCTGGCCGTTCAGGCTGTAGACCACGCAGGGACCGCCCTGGAAGGCCGTCGGCACGCCGCCCTCCAGCACCAGCACATAGTTGCCGCTGTCGTACGCGCGCTTCAGCTCGGAGACGGCCGCATCGCCTGAAGGCGTCATCAGGGTCGCGTGGTAAACCAAGTTGACCGCTCCAGTTAGCACGTCCGCCACCGTGGTCGGCGCGGTGGCGGCGATCCGGTTGAGGAAGGAGACCGAACACCCGGTACAGGAGCTGCCGTGCAGCCAGATGACCGACGGGGCCGTCGGCGCCGCAAGTACCTCCCCCAGCAGGCCCAACTTCGAGCTGATGCCGAGCAAGGCCGCGCTGAGACCGCAGTACTCCAAGAATGATCGCCTGCTTACGTTCATCGTTCCGACTCCTTTCCGCCTGGAGAGACCCGGTTGCGCCCCGCGTAAACCGAACAGGCGGCGCTCACCAATCTCCACCAAACAGATTACAATTCTGTAATGAAATCTGAAGCTTACCGGTGGACTTTTGTCGGAATAGTAGCACTTCAATCTGGAGCGAGCAACTTGTTTTTTAAAATATTTGGGTGTGCCCTACCGACACCACAGAGCGTGGAGAGACGGCCCCGTGATCACGGACACCTAACGGCTCAGCACAGCTTCGCCCCCCAGCGCCCGCCTTGTCCGCAGGTTTGGGGGGCGAGGCTGTGCCGAGCCGTCGGTTATCGCAGCGCCAATTGCGTAGTGTCCTTCATTAAACCAGACAGGAGACCCCAGTATCTTTTGACCAAGCTTTTCATGATTAGCCAACCTCATGTTTAACTGAAGAGATTACGATCACGATTACGATTAGGAGGCGGAAGGCTTCGAGCGGCGAGCCCCCGTTGGAGTCCCGCTTGACAGCATCACGCGAATGGCCCACGCGCACAAGGCCTATGAGCCCGATAGCGTCCGCTCCAGCAGCCGCGTGGTACCGTGGTAGAGGAAGCGGCCCCAGCCGGTGGTGAAGACGAGTTGGCCGTAGAGCATGTGCTCGACGTCGGAGGCCAGCAGCGAGCCGGTCTTGCGGTAGGTGCGGCTGATGAAAAGCCCGCCCACGAAGGTCAGCGCCACGGCCCAGACGTTCGCGAACACGAGGTGCGCAAGGCTGAAAGCCGCCGCGGACGCCAGCCACGCCGCGCGCTCCGAGCGAAACAAACAGGCGTACCGCGCATAGAAGAGCCCGCGGTAGAGGATACCCTGCGGGTAAACCGACAGGATCGGGTAGAACACCATCACCAGCCCCCACAGACGCGGATTTGTTTTCGGGAGTTCAAAAAGCTGATCAGGCGCCACCACCCAAATGCCGCCCGTCAGCACAGCCGCCGCCACCGCCACGCGCAGCAGCATGTGGAGCGCCTGCGGGCGGGCCAGCGAGAACCCCGCAAACTCCTTCAATCCCCAGCCGTGACGCACCGCCAAGAACCGCGCCGCGGGATACGCAACCGCCCAGAGAATGGGCAGCACGGGCACGTCCCACCCCAGTCGCCGCGCCGCCAGCAGCGCTGCCGGCAACGCGACGTAGAGCACGACGAATTCAATCCACAAACGCACTAACGGTACTCCTAATCATAGTCCTCAACCGGTCGGGACTGCAGCCCCTGCCTTCCGCGGGCGCCGGCGGGGAGGCGTCCGCACACTCCGCTACCGCCCCTTGTCCGGCGCGCCCTTCATCACGCAGTTCCTCACGGCGTCGGCCACGTACACGTTGCCGGCGCGGTCCACCGCCAGCCCCGTCACCAGCCAGCCCGCGCCGCCCATCGCCAGCTCGCTGCCGCCCAGCTTGCACGCCTGCCCGCCTAGCGCCACCTTCCAGATCGTGTGCCGCCCGCGGTCGGCCGCGTAGACGTTTCCCGCGCCGTCCACCGCGATGCCGTCCAAGCGCCCGAACGCGCAGCCGGCTTTCACTGTCGTGACCGCGCCCTCCGCCGACACCTTGCGGATCGCGTTCGCGGTCGCCACGTACCAGCCTCCTCGCCCGTCCGCCGCGACCGCTGTAGGCTGAGCAAACAAAGCGGCCGAGCCGACGCCGTCGACCGTGCCCTCCAGCCCGGCCCGGCCCGCGCAAACCGTTACCGCGCCGTCCGCCGCCACGCGCCGCAACACATGCGCGTTTTGATCCGCGGCCACGATCGTGCCCGCCGCGTCCGCGGCGACGCCAGAAACGAAGCTGGGCGGGGCCGCTTCGCCCGCGAGTTTCGTCGCCTCGCCTGACGCGCTCACCCGCCACAGCGTCCGGCCGCCGTCGACAACCACAAGGCTCCCCCCGCGCTCCACGGCCAAAGCGACCGGCGCGCGCAGCGCCGCGCCCGCCCGCGCGACGGTCGTCACCCCGCCGTCCGGCGACACCTTGCGGATCGCCCCCGCGCGGCTGTCCGCCACGAACAGCGCCCCGTCGGCCGCCAGAGCCAACCCCTGCGGACCGCTCAGCCGGGCCGCCGCACCGCGGCCGTCGTCGACGCCCGGCTGGCCCGGCTGGCCGGCGAAAACTTCCCACCGGTACGCCGTCTCGCGCTCCGCCGGAACCGCCTGAGCGGACACGGCCGTCCGCCGCGTCGCGAGTGGCCGCACGCTCCGGCTCACGGCGCACGGGACGCCCACCGCGATCCGGTTGTTGCACGCGTCGGCCACGTAGAGCGCGCCGTCCGCGCCGAGCGCCAGCCCCGAGGGCTGCGCAAAGCGCGCCGCCACGCCCAGACCGTCCGTGCACGTCATCGCGTTCGCGAGGCCGCCGAGCGTCGTCACCCCTCCGTCCGGCGCGATCCGCCGGATCAGGTGATTGTCCCGGTCCGCCACGTACACATTCCCGGCCTCGTCCGCCTCCAGATCTGACGGGCCGTTGAAACGCGCCACGGAGCCCCGCCCGTCCGCCGAGCCGCGGACCCCCGCGCAGCCCGCCAGCGTGGTCACCTCCCCGCCCGGCACGATCTTGCGCACCGTGTGGCTCCCGGTGTCCGCCACGTACACGTTGCCCACGGCGTCCACCGCCACGCCGGACGGGTTGTTGAAAAGCGCCGAGCCGCCCACGCCATCGGCGCGGCCGCTCTTGCCCGCAGCGCCCGCCAGCGTCGTGACCTCGCCTGCGGGAGTCACCTTGCGTATCGCGTGGTTGGCGCGGTCCGCCACGTACACAGTCCCGGCCTTGTCGCACGCGACATCGCTCGGCCCCGCGAACCGCGCCTGGCCTCTCGCGCCGTCGGCATAGCCGCTCACGCCGGCCGCCCCGGCCACTGTCGCCACCGCTCCAGCCGGCGTCACTTTGCGCACCGTGTGATTGCCCGCGTCCGCCACGTACACGTTGCCAGCCCGGTCGCGCGCCAAGCCCGCGGGCCAGAAGAAGGTCGCGTTCGTCCCCGTCCCGTCCGAGCCGCCCATCGACCAGGCGCGCCCCGCCAGCGTCGTCACCACGCCGTCGGGAGAAACTCGCCGCAAGGTCTGGCTGAAGTTGTCAGCCACGGTCAGCCAGCCCTGCGCATCCACCGCAAGCCCGGCCGGACGGTTGAAGCGCGCGACGCCCGCCGCGCCCTCCGTGCTGCCGTGCCGGCTCTCGCACCCCGCCCGCACAGACACCCCGCCTCTGGCCGCGATGACGCGGATCACCTGGCTCTCGTTGTCCGCCACGACCAGATTCCCGGCCTTGTCGACCGCCACGTCGCGCGGCATCGGGAAGCGCGCGAGGCCGTTCGTCACCGTCGACACCGAGCCGGCGGGCGACACCTTGCGGATCACCAGGTTGCCCGTGTCCGCGACGAACACGTTGCCCGACGCGTCGACGCAGAGGCCCTGCGGGTTGCTGAACCGCGCCACGCCGTTCGTGCCGTTCGCGTAGCCCGCGCTGCCCGCGCCGCCGGCCAGCGTCTTGACCGTGCCGTCCGGCGCGACCTTGCGGATCAGCGCGTTCTCCGTGTCGGCCACATACACGTTGCCCGAGCCGTCCACCGCCACGCCGCGCGGCGCACGGAACTTCGCCGCCGAGCCCTTGCCGTCCGCGAAACCGCCCACCGCCGAGCCGTTCTGGATCTCGACCTTGCCCGCCAGCGTGCTGACCGCTCCGGCGGAGGTGATCTTCCGCACGACGTGGTTGTAGGCGTCCGCCACATACACGTTGCCCGCGCCATCCACCGCCACATCCAGCGGCGAGCGGAAGCGCGCGTCGCGCCCCGTGGCGTCCGCGCTGCCCGGCTCGCCCGCGCGTCCGGCCAGCGTAGACACCGCGCCGTCCGGCGTCACGCGGCGCACCGTGTGGTTGCCGCTGTCCGCGACGTAAACGACGCCCGCGCCGTCGACCGCAAGCCCCGACGGCCGGTCGAAGCGGGCCGCGCTGCCGACGCCGTCAGCACCGCCCGGCTCGCCGACGGATCCCGCGAGCGTGGTGACGGCGCCGTCCGGCGCGACCTTGCGGATCGCGTAGTTGTAGTAGTCCGCCACGTAGAGGTTGCCGGCCGCGTCGAGCGCCACCGCGCACGGCTGGCAGAACCGCGCCGCCTCGCCCGCGCCGTCCACGTTTCCCAAACCGCCCGGCAGCCCGGACAACGTCCGCCAGTCGTAGGCCGTCTCGGTCTGCGCCTGCGGCGCCACACAGCCGGACAGCCACGCCGCGGCGGCGGACAGCGCCAGCCCGGCCACGCCCTCGCGGACACACAGAAGCCTCTTGTTGCGACTGTTCATTACTCCCCCATTTCAAATTCAACGCCTGTATTATCCATCAACGACTGCCACGAGGACAAGTCAATGCGTAACCCTAAGTTTGTCACCTGGCAGCGCCAGCCAATTAATCTGAATAATTCCGCTTGCATGATCACAAGCAAGCCGCTATTGTATTCGACAAATGTGAAGTGTGGAGCTTGATGATTCATTACCGGACTGTAATGAAATCTGCCTCTGGCGAAGGTTTTTGTGGGTATCTCTGAAGCTGACAGGTGGTTAAGGAGCAAAGCCATGACGATAAGTCGACGTTCGTTCTTGGAATACTGCGGGCTCAGTGCGGCTTTTCTAGGCATTGGCTCGAAGCTCGGCCTGCTACAGGAGGTGTTGGCGCAGCCGACGGCGCCGTCCGTGATCTGGCTGCACGGGAGTTCCTGCACGGGCTGCTCGGTGTCGTTCCTCAACCGCATCGCCGCCACGGCGCCGACCACGGTGGCGGATGTGCTGGTCGGTGCGGTCAACCTGGTCTTCCACGCGACGCTCATGACGCCCGCGGGTGACGCGGCCGTCTCGGAGCTAAAACGCGTCTACGACAGCGGCAACTACGTGCTCGTGCTCGAAGGCGGCGTGCCGACGGCTTTCCAGGGCGGCCCCTGCGTGGTCTACAGCCTGAACGGCGTGGAGACCACCTATATGCAGGCGGTGCAGGAGATGTCGGCGCGGGCGCTGGCGATCGTCTGCGTCGGCACCTGCGCCTCGTTTGGCGGCATCCCCGCCTCAGGCAGCAACCCCACGGGCGTCGTCAGCGTGCACGCCCTCACGGGCCGGCCCACGATCAACATCTCCGGCTGCCCCGCCAACCCCGACTGGGCCGTGTGGGCGATCGTGCAGCTGCTCACGGGCACCCCCGTCGACCTCGATGCGGACGGCCGCCCCACGGCCCTCTATTCGAAGCGGCTCTCCGGCGCAGCCGCGCCCGCGCTTGTGCATGACAAGTGCCCGCGCAACAACCTGGTGAACGCCAGCGCGCCGGCCGAGGCGACCTCCGTCACCGACTGCGACGGCCGCTGCCTCATCCAGCTGGGCTGCCGCGGCCCGCACACCAAGGCGCGCTGCGACGGCTGCTGGAACATCCTCGCCACCGACCCCAACACACCGCCCAACGAGCGCTGGAAACGCAACTGGTGCATCGGCGTGAATGCTCCCTGCCACGGCTGCGTGGAGAAGACCTTCCCCGGGCCCCAGTCGTTCTTCGAGCCCTACGTGGTGTGAGCCGCTTCAACTGAAAGCGTATACGCTCAACGCGCAACGCTCAACGCACAACTCTGAAGGACACTCCTATGCCAACCATCGTAGCAGCCATCGACCCCGTCACGCGCATCGAAGGCCACCTCAAGGTGGACGTCGCCATCGACACGGTCGGCGGCGTCCAGCAGGTGACTGACGTGCGAACCATCGGCACCCTGTTCCGGGCCTTCGAGAAGATCCTTGAAGGGCGCGACCCGCGCGACGCGGCGATCATCACCTCGCGCATCTGCGGCGTCTGCCCGACCTCCCACTCGCAGGCCGCCGTGCTGGCGCTGGACGAGGCCGCCGGCATCACGGTGTCCGGCCCGGGGCGCCTCCTGCGCAACCTCGTGCACGGCGCCTGTTTTCTGGAGTCGCACATCCTGCACTTCTACCTGCTCTCGCTGCCCGACTACATCCACGGCCCCGGCATGCCGCCCTGGACGCCGGGCTTCGAAATGGATCGGCGCGTGGACAAGGCCTCGGCCGACCTGCTCCTCGGGCACTACCTGGAGGCGATCACCGTTCGCCGCCGCTGCCACGAGATCGGCGCCCTGTTCGGCGGCAAGCTGCCCCACACGCCGGGCTACATCGCGGGCGGCTTCACGGCCGTCCCCTTGCAGCCGAACATGGACGCGTTTCTCTCCGGCCTCAACGAGATTATCACCTTCATCGAAACCCGCTACCTGCCGGATGTCGACAGGCTTTCAACCCTCTTCAGCGACTACTTCTTCATCGGGCGCGGCTACGGCAACCTGCTCTCCTACGGCGCCTTCGAGCTGGACAACGCCGGCACGACCCAGCTGTTTCAGGCGGGACGCATCGCCAGCGGCGCGGGCGCCGTGCTGCCGTTCAGCGAAGCGGCCATCGCCGAAGACGTCACGCGCTCCTGGTACAGCAACGCCGACAACAACCTGCATCCCTCGGCCGGCGAGACCAACGCCCAGTACCCCAAAACCGACGGCTACTCGTGGCTGAAAGCCCCGCGCTATGGCGGTCTGCCGTACGAGTGCGGCCCGCTGGCCCGCATGTGGATCAACGGCGAGTACACCAACGGCGTGTCCGCCATGGACCGCATTCGCGCCCGCGCCCTCGAGGCGCGCAAGCTCGCGCTCGCCATGCGCGACTGGCTCGGCGAGCTTATGGCGGGCGACGCCACGGTGCTCGTCGAGTGGCCCGCGCCGCAGACCGCCACCGGAGTCGGCCTGACCGAGGCCCCGCGCGGCGCGCTCGGGCACTGGCTCAGCATCGCGGACGGTAAGATCGCGCGTTACCAGGTTATTACGCCGACGTGTTGGACGATCTCGCCGCGCGACGGCGCGGGACAGCTCGGCCCCCTTGAGAAGGCGCTGGTCGGCACGCCGGTGGCGAATGCCGCGCACCCCGTGGAGGTGTTGCGCGTGATCCACTCCGTTGATCCCTGCCTCGACTGCGCCACCCACGTCATGCGCGCCGATGAGGCCGATCGCAAGTGGAGGGACGCATGAGGCCTCGCATCGTCATCCTGGGCGTCGGCAACCTGCTGATGTCCGACGACGCCGTCGGCGTGCACGCCGCACGCGCCTTGGCCGGCAACCCGCCGTCCGGCGCGGAAGTCGTGGACGCGGGCACCGACGTGCTCTCGACCCTGCCCTTCCTCGAGCGGGCGGACCGGGCGCTGATCATCGACGCCCTCCAAGCGGGCGAGGCGCCCGGCACGGTCAGCCAGATGAAGGAGGCGGATCTCGCCGACCTCTCCGGAACGGTGACGGCCCATGCGGTCAACATCCTCGCCGCCCGCCACCTCTTCGCACGCGAAGCCGTTTGGCCCGAAATCGCCATCCTGGGCGTCGAGCCGGAGGTGTTGGCCTATGGGATGACCCTCTCACCCACCGTCGCCGAGGCGCTGCCGCAGGTCGAGCGACGCTGCCGCGAGATCGTCGCCGCCTGGCAAAACGAAACCGCTCACGCATAAGAAAAAGCAGGTCTGCATGAATAATATCACCCGCTTGTTCCCGCTTCTCCTCGCCGCCGCCTTGTACGTGCCGCTCAATCAGGCTCACGCACAGAACACGGACGGCTCCGCCACCTTTACTGTGACCACCATCAATTATGCCGCCGACTATGACCCGAAGCACGTCACCGTCGTCTGGGTCGTCGACGGCAGCGGCACGTTCGTCAAGACGCTCTGCCGCTATGCGGTCTCACGCATCGGCTACCTGTATAAATGGGCCGCCGACCGCGGCACTTACACCGGCGTCGACGGTGTCGCCACCTCGACCCTGGCTACCCAGCCGCAAACCCACACCGTCAGGTGGGACTGCCGCAGAACGAACGGCCTGATCGCGGCCGACGGCACCTACAACTTCCGCGCGGAGTACACCAGCAACAACGCGCAGGGGCCGTACATGGCGAACAACTGCCTGTTCGTCAAGGGAGCGAGCGCCGTCACGACGAATTTTCCCAACTACAGCAATGCGAGCGGACAGTTCACGTCCCTGTCGCTCACCTACACGCCGTTCAACGAGGTGGCGGTCATGGGCTTCACGCCCAACTCGGGGGTCATCAACTCGAATGTCGCCGTCGTCGTGACCGTCACCAATCAAACGTTCAACACGCTTTCCTTCAGCGTGGCGGTCAGCAACGTCACATCGGGCCTGCTGATCGGCACGCTGCCCGTTACCGCGCTCCCCAGCAGGGCGCGCACCAACCTGACCTTCAACTGGAATACGACGGGCCTCGCTGAGAACACCTACCAAGTGCGCGCGGTCTCCTCTAAACTGGCATCCGAAACCAACACCGCGAACAACGTCTACAGCGGCACCATCACGCTTTCGACCGCCACCGCCGGCGACCTCGCCGTAACCAGCCTGACCCCCTCGGCGGGGATCATCGACGGCACCGTGCCGCTCCGCGTGACGGTCACCAACAAGACCGCCTCCCTTGCCGGCGCCTTCCTGGTCTCGCTCTCGAACCTGACAGCCGCCACCTCGATCACGAGCTATTCGAACGCGTGGCGCGTCGCCACCAGCGCCGACGATGCGGAAGAAAACCTCTCCACGCACGCGACCGTCATCAACAGCACCGACTTGGAACTGGTCATCGACACCGCCAGCCAGGTCGTCGGCATCCGCTTCCCGGTCGTGTCGATACCCAAGAGCGCCGCGATCAGCACGGCCTTTATCCAGTTCACCGACAAGACCGGCGAGAACCTCAACACCGACCCGATCTCGCTGACGATCAAGGGGCAGGCCGCCGACAACGCCGCCACGTTTGCGGCAACGGCCTCGAACATCTCCTCCCGCCCCGACACTGCCGCGTCGGTCGCGTGGGTGCCGCCGACCTGGGCGGACGCCGCCGCCGGCCCCGACCAGCGCACGCCGGAACTGAAAAGCCTCGTGCAGGAAATCGTTGACCGCGCGGGCTGGGCCAGCGGCAACGCCCTCGCCTTCAAGATCACCGGTTCCGGCTCGCGCCGGGCCTGGGCTAATGACGGTAGCCCCGCCAACGCGCCGCTCCTGATCGTCAAGTGGACCACAGCCTCGTCCCTGATCGCCACCCAGCAGGTCGCTTCGCTGGCCCCCTCGGCCGCAACGAACCTGACCTTCTCGTGGAACACGTCTGGCATCACGGTCGGCGTCTACCGGGTCGTGGCGCAGGCCGGCCCGCTCGCCTCGGAGACCTACACCTCCGACAACACGCTGACCAATGAGGTTGCGCTGCGCGAAGCCCTCCATGACCTCGCCGTGCGCGCCATCGCCGTCGCCTCCATGATCCCGCCGAACGTGGTCACGAACGTCCTCGTCGCCGTCACCAACAGGGGCGACGTCGCCGAGACCTTCACCCACACGCTGCGGGACGTCACCGCCGCGCCCATTCTGATCGGTACGCGCGTCGTCACCAATCTCGCGGCCTACGCGGGCACCAACGTGACCTTCTCATGGAACACGGCCACCAATGCGACCTTCACGCTCGGCTACCACACCCTCCAGGCCGACATCGCCGCCGTCGCGGGCGAAACCGACCTCTCGAACAACACCAACAGCTTGCAGGTGATCATCGCCACCGGTCTCACCACCAACGCGCTGGTCGCCAAGAATGCGACCTGGAAATACCTCGACAAGGGCCTCGACATCTCCGGCGCGCCGTGGAAAACGACCGACTACTACGACGGTTTCTGGAGCTCCGGGCCTTCACCTCTCGGCTACGGCCTCGCAAACATCGCGACCGCCATCGGCTATGGAGGCGTCGCCTCCAACCGCTATGCAACCTCCTACTTCCGGCGTGAGTTCACGATGGACTTCACGCCGTTGTCGATCACCGGCCGCCTGCTGCGGACCCACGGCGCGATCCTCTACCTGAACGGCGTCGAAATCGCACGCCAAAACATGCCCGACGGCGCGGTGGCGTACTCGACACCCGCCTCCGGCATCGTGACGGGCGCGAGCGCCACCAACTATTTCGGGTTTGTCATCGCGCCCGGCAACGTGGTCGTGGGCCGTAACCTGCTGACCGCCGAGCTTCACCTCGCCGCCGTCACGAACACGACGGCGGGGTTCGCCCTCGAACTGACCTCGGTCAACCCCACCATTCCGCCACAGTCTGTCATCGCCCCGTCCGCGCTCACGCCCGACGGGTCGGCGCAGTCCGGCGATGCGGCTGGTGTCACTGTCACCCTCAGCAACACGGGCAATGTCGCCGCCTCCTGCCTCGTGCTGATCAGAGACTCGGCCACCGGCGCGGTGCTCGGCTCGCAGACGGCGGGCCCGCTCGTGCCCGGCGAAACCGTCACGGTTCAACTCACCCTCTCAACCTTCGGCGCGACCACGGGCAGCCGCACGCTACAGGCAGTCACCGTCTGCAACGGCGTCACGAATCTGGCGACCGTCGCGACCGCTCCTTTCACGCTCGCTCCCCCCGACTTCGCGCCCCGCACCGTGGACGCCGCCGGCTCGATCGGCGGACGCTGCAACGCGGTGGCCGCCTCGGGCAGCACCGTGTTCCTCGGCTGTGGCGCCACGCTCGAAGCGTGGGACGCCTCGAACCCGGCGGCGCCCGTGCGCAAGGCCATCGTGCGCCTGCCCGGCATCATCGAAGACCTCGCGGCCTCGAACGGCTGGGCCTACGCGGCCACCGGCGCGTCCGGTGTACAGATCGTCGATGCCTCCTCGGCCACACAGCTCCTGCACCGCGCCACGTTCAACACCACGGGGCACGCCCGCCGCCTCGCGCTCGCGGGCAGCCTGCTCTACGTCGCCGACGTGCTCGGCGGCGTGCGCGTGCTCAACGTCTCCTCGCCGGCCGCGCCGACGCTGGCGGGGGCGTACCAGACGACGGGGCCCGCGCAGGCCCTCGCCTACGCCTCTCCGCGCCTGCTGGTGCTCGACGGCCAGCGCGGCCTACAGAACCTCCACGCCGCGAACCCCGCCGCCCTGAGCCTCACCGGCTCATACAGCCGCGTCACAGCCGGCCTCGCGCTCGCCGCCGTCTCCGGCGCGGCGCTGGTATCCGACGCCAATGGCGGCCTCTACCGAGTCAGCACCGCCACGCCAACCAACCTGACGGCCGTGACCAACGCGCTCCTGCCCGCCGCCGGACTAAGCCTTGCGACCTCCGGTTCCGCGCTCTACGTGGCGGCCGGCGCTCAGGGCCTGCTCACCCTCAGCGCGGCGACGCTGGCGACGTCGGCCACCACCGACGTGGGCGGCGACGCCTCGGACGTGGCTGTCGCCGGCAGCACGCTCTACGTAGCCGCAGGCTTCGGCGGCGCCCGCGCGCTGAACATCGCCTCCCCGCTCGCGCCCGTCCCGCTGGGCACCTTCGCGACCGGCTCGCGCGGGTCGGACGCGGCGGCCTCGGGCTCGACGCTCTACGTGGCCGCCGATGAGGGCGGGCTCCAGATCCATCGGCTACAGAATCTGGCCCTGCCGACTCTGCTGGGCACCATCCCTTCGCTCAGCAACTCACGCTGCGTGGCGGTCGCTTACCCGCGCCTCTTCGTGGCGAAAGGGTACACCGGCCTAGAGGTTTTCAGCATCGCCAACCCCGCCGCGCCCGCCTTGCTCGGCAGCTATGCGGCGTCCTCCCTGTCGCACATCCGCCGAATCGCCGTGGCGGGCGACCGCGTGGTCATCACCGACGGCAAGACCGTCGAGTTGCTCTCGGTCGCCAACCCCGCCGCGCCGGCGCTGCTCGCGTCGCACCAGCCCGGCGGCTTCGTCTTCGGCCTTGCCGCCATCGGCGGCGAGGTTTACGCGGCCTGCGGCGGCGCGGGGCTCAAGGCGCTGCGCATGGACACGCTGGCCGAGGACGCGACCTACGCCACGCCCGGCCCCGCCACCGGCGTGGCGGCCGTCAGCAACCGCCTCACCGTGGCCTGCGGCCCGGCCGGCTGGCTGACCCTCAACATCGACAACGCCGCCAACCCCGTGCTTGTGAAGGCCACGCCCGGACGCTCGCTCTATGACGCCGCCGCCGCCGGAAACCTCGTCTACCTCGCCGACGGCGCGCGCACCGCGCTGGTGGCGAACGTCTCCGCCCCGCTCACGCCCGTCGCCAGCGCGGCCTTCGGCAATCTGACCCAGGCCCTGCGCGTGCGTGCGGTAAGCGGACTGATGATCACGGCGGAGGACGAAGCCGGCCTGGCCATTCTCAACGCCAGCCCCGACGACATCAACCTCAACGGCATCTCGGACGAATGGGAGCAACAGATCGTCGACGCCAGCGTGCAGACCAACGGCCCCGTGCGCTCGGTGCTAGACGTCAACCTACAGTCGGTCGGGCCGAACAGCTACACGTATTACCAGAGCTATCTGGCGGGCCTGACCCCGGCCGACCCGAGCTCGGTGCTGGCCCTCAGCGCGGTGACGCCGGCTCCGAGCGGAAGCAACCAGATCACGATCCAGTGGCGCAGCGTGGCGGGCAAGCGCTACACGCTTTACAGGAGCGAGGATCTGGCGGGCGCGTTCACGGCCATACCCGGCGCAACGGGCATCGTGGCGACGGGCGCGCTGACCAGCTATGCCGACAGCATGACCTCCGCCCGCGCGTTCTACATGGTCGTGCTGACACCGTAAGCAGGCCTTGGGCGATCGACCGCGGCGCAGGAGCGCACGCCCTGCCGAGTAGCGTACACGTGGTTTTTAGCCGGCGGCGTGACAAGCGGCAGTCACCCGCAAGAAAAAGACCGGAAGCCCTGAAGGCTACCGGTCTACTTCTTAACGCGCTGAACGCGCTGGAAAGAACGGCCCTATTTCTTAACGGCCTCGTCAACCTTCTTCTGGGCATCGGCGGCAGCCTTGTCGGCATCCTTGGCGGCAGCTTGAGTCGCCTTGTCAGCCTGCTTGAGGGCGCCGCTCACCTGCTCGGCCGGGGTCGGCGCGGGTTTCTTGCAGCCCGTGAACGCGACCGCCACAGCGGCCACCATTGCGAACATAATCGCACGCTTCATATGAGGTCTCCTTTCGTAATCCAGAATGCTTCTCACACTCTTTAACCAGTAATCGCTACAGAGTACCAGAATGACCGCCATGAAACAAGCAACCTTCCTGGCAAGGCGGGCGCAAAC
>CAYLUN010000089.1:0-19405 GCA_964386865.1 uncultured Lentisphaeraceae bacterium
CATCATCGACTTCGAGGCCCAGCGCATCCGCTCGGAGATCATCGAGCACGCCAAGTTATACGGCTCGAAGGGCGGCATTTCCTCCGTGTCGACCTGGGATTCCAACATCGAGGCGATTCGTAGCTATGCGCGCCAGCGGCCAGCGCTTGCCCTGCAGCATGTGGCCAGCTATTTCGCCGGGGGACAGACGGCCCAGGTGCAGGTGGACGCGGGCGGCGCCGGCCGCGTGCAAGCCAATTACGTGCCCCTGATCAACGGTTCGACAAATACCCTGCTGTCCGGACTGCCCGTCACGTTCACCGCCGTCCCCGCCATCGGACAAACCTTCGCCTACTGGGTGGTGACCAGCACCCAAGCCGCTCGCACGGCCAGCCTCTCCGCCGCGGGCTCGGCGTGGCGCTACACGATACCCGCCACCGAAATCCCCGGTTGGACGCAGAAGACGTTCGACGACGCCGCCTGGCCCTCCGGCCCGGGCCAGCTCGGCTACGGCGACGGCGACGAGTCGACGGTCATCGGCGCCTCCTCGAACCTGATCACCGCCGCCTATTTCCGCCGGACGTTCGTCCTCACCAACGCCGCCTCGCTCACCGCGCTCGACCTGCAGCTCCTGCGTGACGACGGCGCGATCGTCTACCTCAACGGCACGGAGCTTCTGCGCTCGAACATGCCGACCGGAGCCGTCACCTTCGCGACGTTCGCCTCGTCGAACATCACCAGCACGAGCGTTCCGAACGAGAACGCCTATAATCCGTTTTCCGTCGCCCCCGCGTCCTTCGTCGAGGGCACGAACGTGATCGCCGTCGAGATCCATCAGTCTTCGGGCAACTATTCGGACCTCGGCTTCGACCTCCAGGCCACGGCCACCGGCGCCGCCGACGGCGCCGGCGGCGTCACCACGAACACCTCGCCCGTCCTGACCTTCATCCCCGACGGCACGGCCCCGCTGAGCGTCCGCGCCGTGTTCACACCCACCGGCGCGAGCCTGCTGCCCGCGACGGTGACCGGCAACCTCACGCTCACGGCCGCCGGTTCGCCCTGGCTCGCAACCGGCGACATCTACGTGCCGTCCAACACGAGCCTGACCGCCGAACCGGGCGTCTCGATCCAAATGCCCGATAAAGCCAGCATTTATGTGCAAGGCCAATTGAGCTTGAACGGCTCGCCCGACGCCCCTGTGAGCATCGGCCCCAACACCAACGTGAGCGCCCGCTCGCAGCTCTACGTGGACCCCTCGCTGGCCGACGCGACCGACCAGCCCAACCAGTGGGGCGGTATCGCCTTCAGCCGCGCCGACCACGCGGGCGTGCTGTCGAACGTCGTCATCCGCGGCGCCACGCTCGCGGCGAACGACTGCGTCAACATGAAGGCCGCCGTCTCCGCCTTCGGCTCCGACCTCCGCCTCTATGGCCTCGACATCAGCGACTCGCGCCTGCCGATCTTCGTGCAGGAGGGCAACTCAACCATTCTCGAAAACAGCCGCCTCTACATCGACGTCATCGGCGACGCGATCAATATCAAGCGCGCCCAGTACGCCCGCGTCGAGAACTGCGAGATGTTCTCCGCCAGCCTCACCATCGATACCGATGCCATCGATTACGACGGCATCCAGGGCGGCATCATCCGCGGCAATTACCTGCACGATTTCATGGGCGGCAACAATGACGCCATTGATATCGGCGAGGGCACGCTCGATCTGCTCGTCGAAAGCAACCGCATTGAGCGCTGTTTCGACAAAGCGGTCTCAATAGGACAGGCCTCTACGGCAATCGTACGACGCAACCTCATCTCCGAGGTCGACATGGGACTTGGGGTCAAGGACTTCGGCTCCTACGGGCTCATCGAGAACAATACCTTCCGCGACGTGTCGCACGCCGTGGCCGTCTACGAAAAAAATCTCGGCATGGGCGGCGGCAGCGCCGTGGTCCGCAACTGCATCGTCTCGCATCCCACCCTCGAACCGTTCACCTGCGACGCCCTTTCCGCGCTCAGCGTCTCTTACACGCTGTGCGACACCGCTTACGTCTCAGGCACCGGCAACCGAGCGGCGGAGCCCCAGTTCCTGCGACCGAGCGCGGGCAACTTCGCGCTTCAGACCGGCTCTGCCGCGGTCGATTCTGGCGCGCCCGACTCCCCGCGCGACGCTGACGGCTCCCGCGCCGACATGGGCGCGTTGCCTTTCGACTGGCGCGAGGGCCACGCCGTCATCTCCGAGATCCACTATCATCCCGCAGACACGAATCAGGCCGAGTTCGTCGAGCTGACAAACCCCGGCGGCGCGCCCCTCGACCTGACCGGCTACAGCTTCTCCAAGGGCCTTACGTTCGCCTTTCCCCCTGGCACGACGCTCGACCCCGGCGCGTATCTGGTGCTCGCCTCCTCCGCCGGCCTCCCCGGCGCGCTTGTCTGGACCGCCGGCACGCTCGACAACGCGGGCGAGGCGCTCCAGCTCATCGACCCCGCCTCGAACGTCATTGACCGCGTCGACTACAAGCCGGCCGCCCCTTGGCCCGTCGAGCCGGACGGGCAAGGCCCTTCCTTGTCGCTGATCAGCCCGCGCTGGAATAACGCCCTGCCGGCGAGCTGGTTCGCGAGCGCGGCGCTCGGAGGAACGCCCGGCGGGCCCTTCGACAATCTGGCCGCCACTTCGTCGAACCAGCTCGTCGTCACCTCCCCGTACGGCGGCGCTCTGCCGCCGGCCGGCACGAACTGGCACCCCTACGCGCAGGCGCTGGTGGCGTGCGTGACCAACTCGCCGTTGGCGATCGGCCTGGCGACGCAGGTCGTCTGCATCGGTTGGGCGGGAAGCGGCTGTGTCCCGCCCGCCGGGCTGACGACCAACACGCCATCGATCGGCCTGACCAACGATTCATCGATCGCCTGGCGGTGGGGAACCAATTTCTGGATGTACACGGCAACCAACGGAAGCGGGTCCGTAAACGTGAGCAGCGGCTGGTTTTCGGCGGGTTCGAACGTGGTCGTCGCCGCGACACCCGCCTACTCCTGGCGCTTCGCGAACTGGTCAGGCCAGACCAACGGCTGCGTGATGACGGGCTCCGTCATCTCGGTCTTGATGGATCGCCCGCGCACCAACATCACGGCTGAGTTCACCCGCCAGTATTCACTACAAGTCAGCAGCCGGTACGGACAGGGCTCGCCACCCGCCGGAACAAACTGGTTCGACTACGCCACGTCAATGAGGGCTTCGATCACGAATTCCCCCTGTACGTATGGAGCGACCCAATACGTGTGCCGCGGCTGGTCAGGCACGGGCAACGTACAGAGCAGCGGTTCGACCACCAGCACCCCGTCGTTCTCCCTGACGGGGAACTCAGCGGTCACCTGGCTGTGGCAGACCAATTACTGGCTCGACACGGAGGTGAAGGGCGGTGGCGCGGTCAGCGTCGGAGACGGTTGGCAGACGCGCGGCACGAACCTTCCGGTCGTCGCGACGGCGTCGAACTACTGGTCGTTTGCGGCGTGGGCGGGAACGACGAACGGCTGCGCGATCGTGAGCAACCGGATCACGGTCGCGATGACCGGCCCGCGCCAGGTGGCAGCCGTCTTCTCCCCTTATCTCGCCACAAACAGCGTGCCGAAGTGGTGGCTGTCCCTGTTCGGGCTGACGAACTTCAACGCGAGTGCGCTGCAGGACGCCGACCGCGACGGCATGCTGTCGTGGCAGGAGTGGGTGGCAGGGACAGATCCCACCAACCCGACCTCTTTCTTCCAGCTCACTGCGGCAGACCGCGATCTTGCTGCCGGGCACGTGCTACGCTGGGCCAGCGTGGCGAACCGCTTTTACTCGCTGGCGCGTTCCACCAACCTGCTGCAGGGTGCCAGCGGATTCCGCCCCCTTTTCGCCGCAACCAACCTGCCCGCCACCCCGCCGCTCAACACCTACACGGACCGCCTCGATGGCGCAGAAACGCTCTTCTACAAATTGCAGGTACGCGAGTAAGCCCTTACGCGCCCAGACCGTCCGCACCCGGCGGGCTCAGCTGCTTCCGCAGCAGGCTGCGCGTCCCGAAGTGCGCCAGCACCGCGAGGAACTGAATCACGGCGATGACGAACATCACGCCCACGATGAACTCCAGCCGCGCCGCACGCAGAGACGCCATCCAGTCGATCCACGAGCTCGGCAGGTAGGGCGTGAAGAAGCCGTATCCGGTCAACGAGATCAACACGAGGGACTCCAGAAGCGTCAAGGGCACCGCGTAGGTGATGAACCCGAACCGGCGGCAGGCCATCTCGTGGGTCGAGAAGCAGGCGAAGGCCACACGGAATACGTTCGTCATCGACATCCAGATAACCAAATAGGCGTACGGCTGATAGTCGCGCCATTTGGCCACGATGCCGAAAAGCCACTCGATGCCGACACCCAAGACCGTCGCGACAACGCCCCCTCCGAGCACGGTGAACGCGAGGGACTGCGCCAAGATGCGGCTCGTGTTCTTCCCTTTTTCGAACGCCTCGGAGACCACCGGGAAAAACGCGATGGCCACCGCCGACCACAACATGTTCGGAATCTCCGCAAACCGCGAGCCGAAATAGAAGGCCGCCGACTCGACATCGGGCAGGCGCTGACGGATGACGAAGAACTGAATCGTCGTCGAGACGCTCCCCACCGTCATCAGGATCGCGACAGGCAGCGTGTACAGGCACATCTCCTTCAGGTGCGCCCGGTACGACTCGCGGCGAACGGCACCCGAAAGGGCCTTCCGCAGACCCCACATGCCAATGCCGATCGACGCCAGATAGAGCATCACCTGGGCCGAGAAGTATCCGAGCAGCCCTGAAATCGGCAGCAGCAGCAGCAGTACGATCAACCGCGCCGGCGCGGCGACCATGCCGATCGCGCTCATGCACCGGAAACGCTTCAGCGCCTGCAGCGCGCTGTTGAGAATGGGCATGAAAATGGAGGTCACCGAAAGCACACAGAGCAGCCACACGATGCCCGTCTGCTCGATGCGCATGCGCTGAAAAACGTGGGGGGCCGAGACCCAGGTGTAGGCGCCGATCACAACCGAAGAGACGCCGGCCAGACAGAGCGCGTCCAGCAGCAGCGCCTTAACTTTGCCATATTCCTCTTTGGCGCCGAACGCGTTGATGAACTTGGTGAAGGGCGTCAGCACGATCGCCAGCGGCAGGCCCAGCATGCTGCCGATCTGCGTCAGCGGCAGCAGCGCGCCCAGCTCAGCCTGCGGCACCCACTTCGGAATCAGCCACAGCCCGGCATACAAGTTGATGACATCGCCGAAGCGCTGCACGGCGAACATGATGACGGCGTACCACCACACCGGCCCGAGCCACGCCTTGACGCTCTCCTTCATGCGAACCATCGGGATCATCCGGTGACACTCTTCCCTCTGGCACGCACAAGGCCAGCCACGCCCCACACAAAAACCAAGCAAGCCGCCAACCCGCCGATCAGGGGCAGCTTGAAATTCCGGCTCCGGCGCAACACGACTTCATGCTCGCCCGCCGGCACAAGCGCAGCCGGCCAGCAGCAGTCGGCGACATAGGAGGCGACCCGCTGGCCATCGACGAGAATCTCCGGGTCATCTAAGCGCTCGGCGAATATGATCAGCCCGGCGGCCTTCGACGACACGCGGAGCCGGGTTCCGAACGCGCCCGGCTGCCCACGCGATGATAGCACGCGCACCTCACCCGGCGCCGACACGCCGCCCGGGGCTGCCGGGGTGGGCGCGTCCGTCACATCCGGCCGCCCGCGCGCGACCTCGTCCGCCTGCCTCTCAGCTGGCACGCCCCCCTCCCATCCGGTCACCAGCCGCGGCTTCCCGCTCACGTCTCGGACGCGCGCAACCAGCAGGCTGCTCTCGCCGGGCGCGACCGGCCGCACGACACCTTGGCCCAGCTCAAAATACAAAACGGGCTGCAGCACGCCAGCCCGCACCAACTCCTCGCTCCCTTTGCGCGGAAGGATCACATACTCGACCCCGCACAGCCGCCACAGCCGGAGCGGGTCCGCCTGCAGCGCGGTGCACAACCGACCGAAAGGCGTCTCCCGCTCGTCGGCGCCGGGGGCAAGGTTGCGGATACCGTTCATCGACAGCGACGTGCTGAACCAATCTTGCGCCCACGCGTTGGGCGTCACGTAGTTGATCACGTTCACAAAACGGTCGCTCGCGTCCTTCTTGATGGCCGATACGACCGCGTTCGCGTGATAGAACGGCGCCACGTTGATCACGCGTACGTACCGCTTCGCCACCGCCGCCTGCTCCAGCGCAAGCACCGCAAGGGCGACGCAGCCCAGGCGCACGAGCATCCGCTCGGACGCCTGGCGCGCGGCCCACCACGCAAGCCCGGCGATAAGACCGGCCAGGCAGGCGGACCGCAGCAGGCTATGCACCGCATAGCTGCCAAGAGCCGGCGAGACCTGCCCGAGGCCCAGGCTCGCGATGTGGCTGACAATGGCCGATTTATTCGCCAGCATCACTCCCGCGCCGAGCACCAGCGCCAGAGCAAATCCCCCTGCCAGCAACGCCAAGCGGCGCCGCATGGCGGGCGCGCGCAGGAAGGCGTCCATCCCGAGCCCGGCCAGCATCGCCGTGGCCAGCTCGACCAGGTGGTGGAACTTGACCGGCGCGCGGATGTAGTCCATGTAGGGCAGCGCATAGAACAGCCGATAGATGGGCGTGTAGCGCCCGAGCGCCAAAACCAAACACACGGCCCACACCCCGCACCAGAACGGCACGTCAGAATAGTCGGCGTCCGCCTGTAGGGGCGAAGGGTCTTTCGCCCTTTTCCGCGCACCGGCCCACGCCACGACCGCCAGCACGGCGAACAGCACCGACACCAAACCCAGATACACCGTGTGCCCGCGGTAGTTGGGCATCATGCGTCCCTTTTGGAAGGCCTCCTCGGCAGGCCGCCCCAACCGACCCCAATACGGGTACGGCATCTGCATCGACTCGTCGCCGAAAACGCCCGGAGCCACAAATTCGAGCACGTCTTCCGGCGGCAAGCTCCAGCCGGTTGCGAACTGCCACCGCTCGCGCCGCTCCTGCTCCGACGGCGCCACTTTCGGCGCTTCAGCAGCAGCCTTCTGCGCGGCGGCCGAGATCCCCGCGATCTGCGCGTCGCGGCTGGCCATCGTGGTCGTCACCGACGAGCGCAGGCTGCCGAACCCGGCCAGCACCAGGAACACAAGCGAAACGGCAAAGCGCGGCCAGACAGAGATGACATTTCCCCAGACGTGGCCTCCGCTTTCCTTACGGCTTCCGACTTCCGGCTTTCGGCTTCTGTGCTTGACCGTCAGCCACAGCGCGTAGCACGCCGCCACGACGCCCACTAGCACCAGCACGTCCGGCTGACACGTCGCGCCCCAAGCGAACACCAGCCCCAGCGCCGCAAAATAGAAGAGGCGCTTGGTCTCGAAGCACCGGATCAGCAGGCCGAACGACCACGCCGCGCACGAGAACATGTGAAAATATCCGCGGTGGCCGGCCGCAAAGAGCGTGAACGTGTAGCCGCACAGCCCCAGCGCGAGCCCGCCAAACCACGCGGCGACCGGGTGCACGCGCCGCCCGCGCAAATAGTATACGCCAGCGAGCGTAAGCAGCAGCGAATCCAGAATGTAGGTCAGCTCGTGCGCGTAGAGCGGCGGGAAAAGCATCCAGTAGAGCACGTGCGGCGTGAATGCGGCGCCGCCGAGGAACCGCTCGATCAGACTCGTGCGGTACGCATAGGCGAAGAAAGGCCCCGCATCCGGCGACACCAGTGCGGTGAACTTCGGCAAAGCCTGCCAGAAGACAATCAGCACGCACACGGCGAACACACTCAAACAGAGGCACGCCAAGCCATGGCGCCCCAGAAACCGACGCAATTTGTCCATCACATGCACCTCACGCGCCACACTTTAGCATTTCGGGCCTCCGCATGCCTATCGGTTTCTGGCCCCCTAACTCGGCAGCCGGTCATACCTCGGGGCCCTTCTGCCAGGCTTCCCTGGCCACGGGCGCTTGCCGCAGCCCCATGGCCTTGCGCAGCGTCGCCACGCCGTACGTCCAGAGCGTGATCCAGCAGACCGGCACATGGTACAGCCACGCCCCGTCCGGCCGGCGGCAGAAGCCTACGGTCGCCTGCACAACCAGCGGCACAACAAGCGCCGTGCATACGGCGAAGCGTAGGATGCCGGCCCGCTTCTGCCGATCCCACGGGTAGGTCCGCTGCTTCTCTTGCGCGAAGAACAAAAAGTCCCGGATGCGCCGCCGCTGCTTGCGCTCAAAATCACCCAGCCGCACGCAGAACAGGTGCACGATGCCCGTCTTGACCTTGGCCACATGACACAAGCCGGCACGCACGGCCTGATGCATCACGTCGATGTCGAAGAAATACGGCTCCCACGCCACCTGTCCCAGCAGGCTGCGCCGGAACACGAAGCCGTTCGCGCCGATCGTAGGAAGCGACTCCTCCGTCAGTGTCAGCTTCAGATAGTCGCCACAGTCTTGCTGCGACACGTCCAGACCCGTCCACCGGCCCGTGACCGCGCAGTACCGGTCGTAGTTCCCGGTAAACAGGCAGAGCGGGTCGTTCATGCCCAGCAGCGCGAAATAGCGCGTCAGCGCAGGGTCGCCCGGCCGCGAGGTGTACGCCAGCGGCTCCGAGGCCACGATGTCGGGATCGCTGAACGGCGCCAGCATCCGCTCCAGCCAGCGGCCGTCCGGCAGCACGTTGTCGCTGTCAACCAGCGCGATGACGTCGCCCGTGGCGGCCTTGATCCCGGCCGTCTTGCCCGCCTCCCCCGTCTTCAGCGGATTCTCCACCACCCGGTCGACGCCCAGGCGGCGGGCGATAGCCACGGTTTCGTCCGACGACCCCGCGTCAGCGATCACGATTTCGTACTCCGCGCGTGGAACCCGCTGCGAGAGAATCGCTGACAAACACTCTTCCAAGGTCTTGGCGGAATTCAGTGTCGGAATCACAAAACTGACCTTCACGGGGTCTCCCTTGTTCGCTCACGGGCGTCTTGTACGCATCAACGTGAGGAAGGCGGCGCCCCTTACAGGTCGCCGCCCCCCTGCCCTGCGTCCGCCGCCGTTTACCGGACGAAGATCGCCTGTGCGGACACGGCCGCACACATCACACCCACGCACAACAACGCTCGAACGCTCATCGTCGCTCCTTACCTTCTCAATTATCCGTCACCGGTCATAGTATCGATCAAGCGGCCATCGGGTTATCCATACGGCCGCCCGCGGCAGTGGTTCTTAGAGTAAGACTCTGTCGCCAATTAGTTATAAAGTGTAAGTGTTACGCGTCCGTCCGTCAAGGTCTGGCAGGCCGAGGTTGCCCGATTGTCGGGCTTGTCGAGCCGCGCCCCCTCCGCTATAGTACGCGTGCAGGTTGTGCTCGGCCGCCCAACCGCGAACCGCTGAACCTCGTCAACCCTTCTCACACATGAAACTCACCGACCTCACCCGCCTCCTCGACACGACTCTGAACGTGGGCGCGTTCCGTGACGCGTCAAACAACGGATTGCAACTGTCCAACGGTGGCGCGGTCAGCCGCGTCCTCGCCGGCGTCGACGCCAGCCTGCGCCTGCTGCGCGAGGCCGCCGAGCGAGGCGCCGACTGCGTGGTGTGCCACCACGGCCTGAGCTGGGGCGACTCGCTCAAGCGCATCACCGGGCTCAACCACTCGCTCGTCTCCTTCGCCCTCTCCCGCGGCATCGCGGTCTACGCGGCCCACCTCCCCCTCGATGCCCACCCGCGCTACGGCAACAACGCACAGCTCTGCAAGGCCCTCGGCCTCACCCGCCCCAAGGCCGCCTTCGCGTACCACGGCGAGACCATCGGTTACGTGGCCTCTTACGTCCGCCCCATCCCGTTCGACGCCTTCTGCGGGCGCGTGCGGCGCGCCGTCTCGCCGGAGGTCCGCGCGTTGCCGTTCGGCGGGGCGCGCGTGCGAACCGTCGGCGTGGTCTCCGGAGGCGCGGCGGACATGATCGACCAAGCCGCCGACCTCGGCGTCGACGCCTACCTCACCGGCGAGCCCAGCCTGCAAGGGTACACGCTGGCCGAAAACCTCGGCGTGAATGTCGTCTTCGCCGGCCACTACGCCACCGAGACCTTCGGCGTGCGCGCGCTGGCGACCCTCATCACCCGTCGCCTGGGCCTGCCGGCCGAATTCGTCGATTTCAAGATTCCCTACTGACGCCCGAAATAGGGGTTGCACCGCTCCCGCGATCAGAATATCCTAATACCCTATTCACGGTGTCAACCAAGAAAGGGCGATATGACTCTGTTTACGCGCGCGACCTCCATACGTTTCAGCCTCCTCTCCCTCGCCGCCGTTCTGCTGCTCGCAGGCTGTGGCGCCAAGAAGAACGTACTCTACGTCTACACCTGGTCGGACTACATCGACCCCCAGCTGGTCGTCGCCTTCGAGAAACAGTACGCCTGCACCGTCAAGATCGACACCTTCGACACGAACGAGGCCATGTACGCCAAACTCCGCGCGGGCGGCGGCGGCTACGACGTGATCTTCCCCAGCACGTTCTTCATCAAAATGCTGGTGGACAGCAAGATGATCCAGCCGCTCAAGCACGACCTGCTGCCGAACGTCGGCAAGAACTTCGACCAGCGCTTCCGCGACAAGATCTACGACGGCTCGCTCACCTACACCGTGCCCTACACGGTCTTCTACACGGGCCTCGCTTACCGCACGGACAAAACCCCCGGCGTGGCACCTTCCTGGAACCTCTACATGGATCCGCAGTTTAAGGGCCGCTCCACCCTCATCGGCGACATGCACATGACCATCGGCGCGGCGCTGAAGACCCTGGGGCACAGCCTCAACAGTACCAACGTCGTCGAGCTCGAGCAGGCCCGTGACCTCGTCATCAAATGGAAGGCCAACATCGCCCGGTTCGAGAACGAGGCCTACAAGACCGGCCTCGCCTCCAGCGAATTCCTGCTTTGCATGGCCTACAGCGGCGACATTGTGCAGGTGCAGGAAGAGGCTCCGCAAGTCACGTTCGTTTACCCCAAAGAGGGCTACCCCTGCTCGTGCGACGAGATGGCCATCCCGTCCACCGCCAAGAGCGTGGAGCTCGCCCACCACTTCATCAACTTCATCTACGACGGCGACTGGGCCGCCAAGAACATCTGCTACACCGGCTTCTGCTCGCCCGTCACGCCCGCCTACACCAAGATCCCGGCCAAGTACCGCGACAACACCGCGATCTTCCCGTCGGACGACGACCTCAACCGCGCGGAGGTGATGCGCTATCTCGGCGACGCCACCCCGCTCTACACCCGCATCTGGGACGAGATCAAGGCGCACGAGTAGCGGAAAATGAGGCGGTTAGGCTGTAGTCTGTTAGCCTGACGGGAAACATCTGTTATGCACATGACGTCCGGCTCCTCTGGGCATTTCTTTCGGGCCTGCGTGGCTTTAGTGCTGCCAATTATGCCACTTGCGACGGGGGCAGCCGAGCCCGCTCCGGACCTCGACGCCCGCTTTGCCAGCTCCGACGGCTGGCTCGGCGCGGACGGCATCTACGCCGTCGCGCTGCCCGGCGGCCGCACCGCGTGGATCTTCAGCGACACGTGGACCGGCGTCCTGAAAGACGGCCGGCGCACCCAGCCGCGCATGCTCAACAACTCGGTCGCAATCACGGAGGGCACAGGACAGGCGCGCTTCTACTACCCCACCAACGCGGCCGGCAAGGCCGCCGCGCTTTTCACCCCTCCCGACGGACGTGGCTGGTACTGGCCGGTCGCTCCCATTTTCGACAGTGGCGTCCTGCACCTTTTCGCGTGGCGCATCGAAAAGTCGGGCGGCGGCGGCGCGTTCGGCTTCAAGGCCTTCGGCACGGCCCACACCGAGATCGACAACCCGAGCGCCGAGCCCACCGCCTGGCGCCAGCGCTGGCGCGATGTCCCTGCGCCCCAGACGCGCCCCCTTTTCTGGGGCTCCTGCGCCCTCGCGCGCGACGGCCAGACCTACCTGTACGGCTATACCGAGAACGGCGAGAAGGGCCTCGCCTTCCAGCGCTACATGATCCTCGCCCGCGCCCCCGCCGGCAAGCTCAGCGACTTCACCTCGTGGCGCTTCTATGCAAAAGGCGAGTGGCTGGAGGACGCCGCGCAGGCCGAAACGCTCTGCCCCAGCGTCGCCAGCGAGTACACGGTCACCTACGTCCCCTCGCGCCAGCGCTTCCTGCTGGTCACGCACGACATGTTTCTCTCCCCAAAAATCGTCACGCGGACAGCCGAAAACCCGTGGGGCCCGTGGTCAGAGAAACGCGAAGTCTACACCTGCCCCGAGGCCAGCCGCGAGCGCGGCGTCTTCTGCTACGCCGCGAAACACCAGCCCGTCTACAGCGACGACAAGACGGTCGTGATCAGCTACGCCGCGAACGGCCACGAGATGAGCACGGTCTTGAACGACCCTTCGCTCTACGTCCCTCGCTTCATCCGCGTGCCGGCTGCCGACGTGTTCAAATGAATCCCAAGCGGCAGTTGTCGCCTCTGCTTGAACCCTGTATACTGTCCAACGAACACGGAGCTTTCCCTCCCAGTTTCGAGTTTCCAGTTCTAACGAAGGAGCCCCCGCCATGACCCTCTTCAGAGCCGCCCTCATTGCCAGCGCCCTCACGCTCGCCCTCACCAGCTCCGCCGAGGAGGGCTGGATCAGCCTGTTCAACGGCAAAGACCTCGACGGCTGGACGCCCAAAATCAAGGGCTACCCGGCGGGCGAGAATTTCGCCAACACGTTCCGCGTCGAGGAGGGCCTCCTGAAGGTACGCTATGACGGGTACGACGGCGCGTTCAAAAACCGTTTCGGTCACCTCTTCTACAAGGCGCCCTTCACGAACTACATCCTGCGCCTCGAGTACCGCTTTGTTGGCGAGCAGCTCCCCGACGGACCCGGCTGGGCCAAGCGCAACAGCGGCGCGATGATCCACGGCCAGCCGCCCGAGTCGATGCGCAAAGACCAGGACTTCCCCGTCTCGATCGAGGTGCAGCTCCTCGGCGGCGCCGGCTCCGGCAACCGCACCACTGCCAACCTCTGCACGCCCGGCACCAACGTCGAGCGCGACGGCCAGCTCTACACGCCGCACGGGCTGAACTCCAAATCCAAGACCTACCACGGCGACCAGTGGGTCACCGTCGAGGTCGAGGCTCGCGGCAGCCAGACCATCATCCACCGCATCGACGGCGAGACCGTTCTCGCCTATGACAAGCCGCAGTACGACCCCAAGGACGGCGACGCCAAGCGGCTGATCGAGGCCGGCGGCGGCAAGCTCCTGATCGAGGGGGGCACGATCTCGCTCCAGTCCGAAAGCGCCCCCTGCGACTACCGCAGGGTCGAGCTCAAGATCCTGAAGTAGCCCCTTCCGGCCCGGCCCACCGCGTGTGGCCGCGGTTTGTCTACAGCCGGCCGCGCTTGCCCTCGACCGTCATGCACAAGAGCCGATTTTACCTTTTGGGGCACACCCCGCCGCCTCCGGCCCGCGCGACTTCGCACGCCCGGGCGCCAGGCAAGTTCGTCTCGCTGTTCAGCGGCGCGATGGGCCTCGACCTCGGGCTCGAGGCCGCAGGCTTTGAGCCCGCCGGCTGCCTCGAGCTCGATAAGAAGGCCTGCCAGACGATCCGCGCCAACCGCCCGCGCCTGCCGGTGGTCTGCGACGACATCCGAAACTGGACGGGCGACAAGCTGCTTGAGGCCTTTGGCGCCCAGCGAGGCGAGATCGCCTTTGTCGCGGGCGGGCCGCCCTGCCCGTCGTTCAGCACGGCCGGCAAGCGCCAGTCGTTCCAGGACCCGCGCGGCCAGGTGATGTTCGATTTCCTGCGTATCGTCGCCGAAATCCGGCCGCCCTTCTTCGTGATGGAGAATGTGCGAGGCATTCTCTCCGCCTCGTTGGTGCACGTGCCCCTGTCGGCGCGCACGAGCAAGGCGGTGCCCGAAAAAGGCTCCGTGCTTAGGCTGCTCAGCGAGACGTTTGCGACGATGGGCTATACCGTCTCCGCCGAGCTGGTCAACGCGGCGAACTACGGAACGCCGCAGAAGCGCGAGCGCGTCGTCTTCCTTGGCAGCCGTGACGGCCTCCAGGTGACCCTGCCGGCCGGCGCGTATTCGGAGCGGGCGACGGCCTTCACCCGCGCGTGGCGCACGCTCGGCGACGCCGTCACGGGACTGGACGACCCTCGCCCCGAATTCGTCCCGTTCTCGCGCGCCCGGCAGCGCTACCTCGCCCTGCTCCAGGCGGGACAGAACTGGCGCTTCCTGCCCGAGGAGTTGCAGGCCGAAGCGCTCGGCGGCGCGTACACGTCGTCCGGCGGCCGAGTCGGCTTCTACCGGCGCTTGAGCTTCGGCGCGCCCGCGCCGACCGTTCCCACGTGCCCCGTCCAGAAAAGCACGTGCCTCTGTCACCCGACCGAGCTACGGCCCCTTTCGGTCAAAGAGTACGCCCGCGTACAACAGTTTCCAGACGACTGGACGTTCACCGGCTCACTCGCCGACAAATACCGGCAGATCGGCAATGCCGTGCCGGTTGGGTTGGGCTTCGCTATCGGCTGTTCCGTCAGGCGCTTCCTCGCCGGCTATGCGCGGCTGTAACGCCTGGCGGCCCCCGCGTGTACTACCGGTTGACACGCGCCAAAGGGGCCGCTCCGCGCGGCGCCGCGCAGGCTGACCACGTTTCCACAACTAAGGAGTTCACCATGATCAAGCGATTCGCGTTGGCGGCGGGGGCACTCGCGCTCGCCCAGACTCTGGCCCTGCAGGCGGCAGACCTGAACGACCTGCCCGCCGGCACCAAGTGGGTGCTCAACCTCGACCTGAAGGCCGCGCAAGGCGCGCCCATGCTCAACTACGCGGCCGAAAAGATCGCGCCTGCGAAGCGCCGCGAGGCCCAAACCAAATTCGCCGCGATCAAAGCCCTGTTCGGAATCGACCTGCTCAACGACATCGACCAGGTCATCATCGCGGGCAACGGCAGCGCCGACAAAGGCGGCGTGGCATACGTTTACGGCGCGTTCGACGCGCAGCGGCTCAGCACGATCCTCGCGGCCAACCAGAACTTCACGTCCGCCGAGCACAGCGGCTTCACCGTGCTCGGCTGGAAGGACGACTCGCAGAAATACCTGTCCTTCGCCCGGCCCGGCCTCGCCATGATCTCGAGCTCGCAGCTTGCACTCGCCGAGGCGCTCGACGTGCTCGCCGACAAGAAGGCCGGCCTTCCCGCAGACTCGGCTTTCAAGCCGGCCCTCTCTCGCACCGGCGGCGTCCTGACCGTCATGGCCGTGGACGTGCCCTCCATCGTCGGCGAGCAGCCCAAGGCGCAGGCCCTGCGCCAGGCGCAGTCCCTCTGCCTGCGCATAACCGCTTCGCAGCCGGAGACGCTCAGCGCGTCGCTCTCGGTCACGGCCACCTCCAACGAGACCGCCGTGCAGATCCGCCAAGCCCTGATGGGCATCCAGGCCCTTGCCCTGCTGCGCGCCTCCGAGTCACCCGAGCAGGCCACGCTCGCCTCGCTGGCGAAGGTCACCGGCGAGGGCACGACCGTCGGCGTGACGCTCGACCTGCCCAAGCGCGTGATCGAAGACGTGATCCGCCAGCGCGCGGCTCGCGCCGCGGCGCAGGCCGCCCCGGCCGCGGCGCCCGCGGCGATCACTCCGGCAAACTGAAAACGACGACCCTGTGATTGGCAGTGGAGAAAACGACGCCCCGCTGCGCGACGCCATGCGGGCCTTGGCCACCGGGGACGCCGGCGCTTTCCGCGTGATCGCGGAGACGCTGGAGCCCCGGCTGCAGCGCTTCTATGCGCAGCTCGGCGTGCCGGACGCGGATCGCGACGACCTGTATCAGGAGTCGTGCCTCAGGCTCTGCCGCGCCGCCGCGTCGTATGACCCGCGCAGGCCGTTCCTGCCCTGGGCGCTGACCGTGGCGCGGCGCGTGATGCTGAACTGGCACCGCGCCCGCAAGCCCACGGTGCCGCTCGACGAGGCGCAAGAGGTGGCCACGGGGCAGCGGTCGCCGGGCGCGCACGCCGAGTCGGATCTCTGGATGTTCGCGCGCGCCCGTCTGCCGGCCGCGTCGTACGAGCTGCTGTGGCTCCGCTACGGCGAGGATCTCGAGCCCTCCGAGATCGCCGCAGTGACCGGCCGCACGGCCGTGCATGTGCGGGTGCTGCTGCACCGCGCGCGGGCCGCGCTGATCCGCGCGTTGGAACAGGCCGGCGAATATGATAAACTAAGGCGTGTGAGGTGAACCATGAACAAGCGAGCCCAATGCCAGACAACGATTGAAGACCTGCTGCGGAAGTCCGCGCCGGCGCTCCGCCCGCCCGTGGCCTCCCGCGTGGCGGCCGCCTGCGAACGGGCGGCCGCCGCCCCCGCGCCCTCGCCGCTCCGCGAGCCACGCACCTTCACGCGCCCGTTGTTGCGCGTGGCGGCCTGTCTCGCCCTGCTGCTGGGCGTCGCCGCCCTGATGCGTCCTCGGCCGCCGGCCGCGCCGCCACCCCAGCCGACCGCCGCGGTGCCGCCCTCGCTTCCGGCCGTCGCCACGTTCCGGGATCTGGCCGACCTCATGCAGCGCCAGGAGCTCGCGACCTCGCTGGCCAGCGAGGCTGACAACCTGACCGCTGACCTGGTGGACCTCACCGCTATTTTGAACGAGCGCACGCTCGCGATCCTGTTCTAACACATGGCAGCGACCTCCATCTGGCCGCTCATTCTCAAACGCCCCGCCCCCTACGCAACGATTGCTTAGTCTCGCCCCTCGCCTATGTTGTACCTGCTCACCGCCTCCCTGATCTGGAGCCTCTCCTTCGGGATCGTCGGCAACGTCTTGTCCGGCCTGCCTGCGGCGTGGCTTGCGACGGCGCGCCTGGCCATCGCCGCCGCCGTGTTCCTGCCGTTCGCCCGGCGCGTGCCGCTGCGGCTGGGCCTCGCGCTCGGCCTCATCGGCGCCGTGCAGTTCGGCCTCATGTCGCTCGCGTATCTCAGCAGCTTCCGCTACCTCCAGTCGCATGAGGTGGCCCTGTTCACGGTGATGACTCCGGTCTACGTCGCCGTGCTCAACGACCTCATCAGCCGCAAGTTCCACCGCGCCAACCTACTCGCGGCCCTGCTCGCCGTCGCGGGCGCGGGGCTCATCCTCTGGAAGGGCGTCCCGACCCGCGCCCCGCTCGTGGGCTTCCTCTTGGTCGAGGCGTCCAACCTCTGTTTCGCCGCGGGCCAGATGGCGTACCGCGAGCTGCTCAGACGCGCGCCCTGCCCGCCGCCCGACCACCGCGCCTTCTTCTGGCTCTACCTCGGCGGAATCTGCATCCTGGCGCCGCTCGGCCTGCGCGACACGCTGGCCGCGTGCCCGCATCCGACCGCGGCGCAGCTCGCGGCCCTGCTCTATCTCGGCGTGCTGGTCTCGGGGCTCAGCTACTACCTCTGGAACAGCGGCGCGCGCCGCGTCCCCGCCGGCGCGCTGGCCGTCATGAACAACCTCAAGATTCCGCTGGGCGTGGCGGCCTCGCTCCTGCTCTTCGGCGAGCGAGCCGGCGGCCCCGGGCTTTGGGCCGGCACGCTCCTCGTGCTCTCGGCCCTGATCCCCGCTCTCCGTTTATCAGGCCGGACGTCTGTTTCGGCTTGCCGCACGGGCACCGATTAGATATAGTTAAAACCCATTCTTTCGCGGTATCGGAGCGTCTGCCAGTGCAACGCAAGCCGGCCGGACTAACATTGGAGACAGCCATGATCGTCACCACCAAGGAACTCTTCCAGCAAGCTTACGGCAAGTACGCCATTGGCGCGTATAACATCAACAACCTCGAGCAGACGATGGGCCTCTTCAAGGGCAACGTGGACAGCAAGGCGCCGTTCATCGTGCAGCTCTCCAAGGGCGCCCGCTCCTACAGCCACAAGCTCATGCTTGAGACCATGATGACGACCGCCGACAAGATCTTCCCCGACGCCGTCTTCGCGGTGCACCTGGACCACGGCGACGAGGAAACCTGCCTGGACTGCATCAAGTCGGGCGTCTACAGCTCGGTCATGATCGACGCCTCGCACTTTGATATCGAAAAGAACATCGAGATCACCAAGCGCGTCGTCGACGCGGCCCACGCCAAGGGCATCGTGGTCGAGGCCGAACTCGGGCAGCTCAAGGGCATCGAAGAGGACGTCCACGCCGCCGAGCACGTCTACACCAAGCCCGAAGAGGCCGAGTATTTCGTCAAGCAGACCGGCATCGACTCCCTCGCCTGCGCGATCGGCACCTCGCACGGCGCGTTCAAGTTCCATGGCGACCAGAAGCTCCGCTTCGACATCCTCGAGAAGATTCAGAAGCTTCTGCCCAACTTCCCGCTCGTCATGCACGGCTCCTCCTCGGTGCCGCAGGACGAGGTGGCCCGCATCAACGCGGCCGGCGGCAACATCAAGGGCGCCAGCGGCGTGGACGCCGCCCAGTTCCTCGGCGCGGCCAAGCTCGGCGTCACCAAGATCAACATCGACACCGACGGCCGCCTGGTGTGGTGCCGCGTGCACCGCGAGTTCTTCCGCGACCACCCCGAGAAGTTCGACCTGCGCGACCCGGGCAAGGTCTTCATTCCGGAGTACGCGAAGTTCATCGCCGCGAAGAACGTCCTGCTCGGCTCGGCCGGCCGCCTCGACGCGGTCCGCGCCGCCCTCAAGAAATAATTCCACCTTAGCGCGTCCGGCTTCCGGGCGCGCTTCCCATTTTAAGGAGAACACACACAATGGCACAGAAAATCATGGTCGACGGCAACCAGGCCGCCGCACAAGTCGCGTTCGCGTGCAGCGAAGTTGCCGCGATCTATCCCATCACCCCTTCCTCCCCCATGGGCGAGTGGTCTGACGAGTGGTCCGCCAAAGGCGAAAAGAACCTCTGGGGCACCGTACCGCACGTCATCGAGCTGCAGTCGGAGGGCGGCGCCGCCGGCGCCGTCCACGGCGCGCTCGCCACGGGCTCGCTCACCACCACCTTCACGGCGTCTCAGGGCCTGCTCCTGATGATCCCGAACATGTACAAGATCGCCGGCGAGCTCACGCCGACCGTCTTCCACGTGACCGCCCGCGCGCTCGCCATGCAAGGCCTCTCGATCTTCGGCGACCACGGCGACGTCATGGCCTGCCGCCAGACCGGCTTCGCGATGCTCTGCTCCAACAGCGTCCAGGAAGTCATGGACCTGGCCACGATCGCCCACGCCGCGACGCTCGAGTCGCGCATCCCCTTCCTGCACTACTTCGACGGCTTCCGCACCTCGCACGAAGTGCAGAAGATTGACGAGGTCGGCAACGACGTCATCCGCGCGATGATCGACGACACCCTCGTCGCCGCGCACCGCGCCCGCGCGCTGAACCCCGAAAAGCCGGCTATCCGCGGCACCGCGCAGAACCCGGACGTCTACTTCCAG
>CAYLUN010000089.1:19415-20821 GCA_964386865.1 uncultured Lentisphaeraceae bacterium
GGCCGCGAAACGGTCAACAAGTACTACGCCGCCACGGCCGAGATCGTCCAGAAGACGATGGATAAGTTCGCGTCGCTCACCGGGCGCCAGTACAAGCTCTTCGACTACATCGGCGCGCCGGACGCCGAGCACGTCATCGTCATCATGGGCTCGGGCGCCGAGACCGTGCACGAGACCGTCGAGGAGCTGGCCAAGCAGGGCGAGAAGCTCGGCGTGATCAAGGTCCGCCTGTTCCGCCCGTTCGACGCCAAAGGCTTCGCCCAGGCGCTGCCCAAGACGGTCAAGACCCTCACCGTGCTGGACCGCACCAAGGAGCCGGGCTCGATCGGCGAGCCGCTCTACGTCGACGTCCGCACCGCCATCGGCGAGATCATGCAGTACAAGCTCGCGGACATCAAGTCCTGGATCCCGACCTTCGGCGGCCGCTACGGCCTGGGCTCGAAAGAGTTCACCCCCTCGATGGTTAAGGCGGTCTTTGACAACGCCAAGAGCGCCCAGCCGATGAACCACTTCGCCGTCGGCATCAACGACGACATCACCGGCCTCAGCCTGCTGGTTCCGGCTGGCTTTTCCCTCGCGGACGAAGGCCGCAAGGAGTGCATGTTCTACGGCCTCGGCTCGGACGGCACCGTCGGCGCAAACAAGAACTCGATCAAGATCATCGGCGAGGACACCGACAACTTCGCGCAGGGCTACTTCGTGTACGACTCGAAGAAGGCCGGCGCGATCACCGTCTCGCACCTGCGCTTCGGCCCGCAGCTGATCCGCAGCACCTACCTCTGCACCAAGCCGGACTTCGTGGCGTGCCACAACTTCTCGTTCCTTGAGAAGTACGACATGCTCGCCAACATCAAGCCCGGCGGCACCTTCCTGCTGGCCTCGCCCTACGAGGCGAGCGAGGTCTGGGACAAGATGCCGGACGAGATCGAGCAGCAGATCATCGGCAAGCAGCTGAAGTTCTACGTGGTCAACGCGCTCAAGCTCGACCACGAGCTGCACCTCGGCGGCCGCATCAACACCATTATGCAGACCGCCTTCTTCAAGATCTCCGGCATCCTGCCCGAGGACGAGGCCATCAACGCCCTCAAGAAGGCCGCGAAGAAGAGCTACGGCAGCAAGGGCGACGCCGTCGTCAAGAAGAACTGGGACGCCATCGACGCCGCCTCTGACGCGGTCAAGCAGGTGAACTACCCGCCGAAGCCGGCCGGCAAGATCAAGATGCCCAAGGTCGTGTCCGACGCGGCCCCCGATTTCGTCAAGACCGTGACCGCCGAGATCATGGCGCAGCGCGGCGACGCCCTGCCCGTCTCGAAGCTCCCGGACGACGGAGCCTGGCCCACCTCCACGACGCAGTGGGAGACGCGCCACATCGCCACCGAGCTCCCGGTGTGGGATCCCGACACCTG
>CAYLUN010000090.1:0-20375 GCA_964386865.1 uncultured Lentisphaeraceae bacterium
TGGCGGAGAGGGAGGGATTCGAACCCCCGGTACCCGTAAGAGCACACAGCATTTCCAGTGCTGCACCTTCGGCCGCTCGGTCACCTCTCCGTGCGTGAAAACGCGTAAGTTATAGCGGTTCGGGATGTGGAAGACAATCCCAAAGTGGAAAATTGTGGAGCGACTGGGACTGCACGGACGACAAGGCGGTCGTCCTTCCAGCGCAAGGCGGGCGGCTACAGCACTTCCAGCGTGAAGGACGGGAGTACCAACTGGGCGGACCGACTGGTCGCATAGGCCGTGCTTGAGCTGTAAACCAGCACATCGTACGTGCCCATGTCGGCGAAACTCGTCGACGGGATCTCGAGCCAAGACTGGGTTGCGCCCGGGATGGCGGCCCCGTTCAGGCGCCACTGGTAGGCGGTGGCGCCGATCGCCAGAACGCCGAAGGTTGCGGTCTCGCCCTTGTGGACGCGGCGAGTCTGGGGGTGGATCAGGATGGTCGGGCCGGCGCCCTGCGAGGGGGGCGTTGAGCCCCACCGCGCCAGCACGTAGAGGTTTTTCGTGCTGTACTGCGGGGCGTTGTAGGTGAAGGTCCAGTCGAGGTCGCCATTGGTGAGGAGCGCGTTGTTGCCGATGCCGAGCCCCGGCACGTTGCCGTTCGCGCCAAAGTGGTTGATGGCGAAGATCGTGTTGCTGGCGGCGAAGTTGTGGATCTGCATCGTACCGTGCCCCGCGCCGGTGTTGGCGCCGCGGTCATCGCCGAAGTCGTAGAGCGACGCGCTGGCGCGGGGGATGGACTTGGCGTTGCCCGCGCTGTAGTTGCTGGCCCAGAACTCGATGTTGCCCGCGGCGATGCCGACTCCGGTGGTGACGCTGCTATTGGCCACGTTGTCTGAGGCGTAGACGTTCAGGTTGCTGACGTATTGCTGATAGACGGCGTTGCGGTCCGCGGTCGGCAGGCCGATCCGGTAGAGGTCGGAGGTGAAGGCGTCCATGGAGACGTAGACCCACTTGGGGACTCCGTTGGTGACGAGTTCGAGGCAGTAGGCGATGCGGTCGAAGGAGCAGGTCTGGTAGAGGCTTTCGTCGACGAGGTAGGTCGCGCCAGAGGCGTAGGTGCTGGTGTTGGTGACGGCGAGGTGGTGGATCAACTCGTAGTTTGCCGTCTCGGCGACGTTGGTCAGGACAGGCGGTCTGGCAGAGGTCGGAACGGTGAACGTGGCGGACGAGCCGGCCTGCACGAGGTTGCCGTTCAGCGAGCGATCGCGCACACCGGTGACTGTCAGCGTGTACGTTTGGCCAGCGGACAGGGGCGTCGTGAGGAGCAACACATCCTTCTTGCTCGAAAGCAGCTTGGCCTCCGAGACGAGAGCGCCACTGTTGAGCGTGAAGAAGGAGGCCGTAGCAGCGCTGTCGGCGAGCGTCTCGCTGAAGGAGGCCGTCACCCAGGTCAGCGAGCGCGAGGCGGTGGCGCGGACGAGCGTGGGCTTCGTCGTATCGGGGCTCGGGTCTCCGCCCGGCCGCACGAGCACGTGCAGGCGGCGGTGGTTGTAGGAGCCTGCGTTGTAGGCGTGCGTCCAGTCGGTGTTGGCCTGTCCGGGGCGGTTTCCGATGCCCACGCAGAGCGAGGCGTTATTGTTGAAGTTGTTGACCGCGAAGAGAGTCTGCGTGGCGGTCGCGCCGTGGTTGTGGACCTGCATGGAGCCATAGCCTCCGCCGCTGCCGGAAGCGCCGCCGTCGCCGAAGTCGAGGTTAGCGGCGCTAGCGTTCGGGATGTTGAGCGCGTTACTCGCGTTGTAACTGCTGGGCCAGAGCTCGACGTTACCGGTGTCGAGGTTGGTTCCGCTGACGATGCCGCCGACATTCGAGAGCACGTCGAGGGCGGTGACCTTCTGCTGGAAGAAGCAGTTGTTGGTCGGGACGACGAGCTTGCGCGCGTCGCTTGTGAACGCGTCCATCGCGGCCCAGATCCACTGCGTCGGACTGCTGCCGGACTGGAGTTCCAGATAGTAGGCGACTCGGCTAAAGGAGGGTACGTTCGTGTAGGCGTTGGCCGAGTAGTAGGCCGCCGAGTTGGTGTTGAAGCTGGCGTTGACCGGCAGGTTGACGGTGTAGAGGAGTTGGTAGCCGGCGGCTCCGGGCACGTTGGCGGCGACTTCGCCAGGAAGGCCGTTGATTGAGCCTGCGGCGGGCCGGACGAGGACGTGGAGCGTGCGCCGCGCGTAGGTGCCCGCGTTGTTCGCGAACGTCCAGTCTGGGTTGCCAGAGGGCTGGTTACCAATGCCGAGGTCGAGGGGGTTGTTGTCGCCCCCCCAGTTGTTCAGCGCGAAGAGCGTGTGGCCGTAAGTCGCGTTGTGAACCTGCATCGAGCCGTAGTTACCGGCGTCGGCGCGGTCGCCGAAGTCATACGCGGAGTTGCTCGCGCCCGCGACGCCGGCCACGTTGGTGGCGCTGTAGTTGATGGGCCAGAACTCGAGGTTGCCCGCCATGCCCGCGCCGTTGGTGACGGACGAGACGTTGGCTTTGACCTCGAGGTTGGAAGCGCCCTGCTGGAAGAACGCCTTCGAAGCCGCTGTCGGGACGCCGATCCGGGTGAGGAGGGGCGTGAAGGCGTCCATCGACGCCCAGACGTACTGGAGGGTTCCGTCGGCTTTCAGAAGCTCCAGGTAATAGGCGACGCGGTCGAAGGTGTTTGTGGCGAGGCTTTGGTTGAGCGTGTAGAAGTTCGGGGTGCCGTTGAAGGTGCCGCGGGCCGGCACGTCGAGCGTGTAGACGAGCCGGTAGCCGTCGGCCGGCGCACCAACGTTGGCGGCGAGCGTGGGTGGTAAAACGGACGAGTCGTTGACGGCGATGGCGGAGCCCGGCGCGATTGGGTTGGCGGACGCGGAGGCGTCGCGCACGCCGGTCACGGTGAGGGTAAGCGCGGCGCCAGTCGGATGGGGCGTGGTGGTTAGGTCGACCGCCCGCTGGTCGGCGCGCAACGCGGCGCTGATGACCGCCACGCCGTTGTCGAGGGTGAAACGCGCGCCGTCCACGGACGATGCGGCGAGCGGCTCTGAGAAGATGACGGTCACGAGCGAGCGGGCGAAGCCGGCTTGGGCTGAAACCAAAGTTGGTGCTACAGTGTCGCCGTCGGCGAGCACGAGCACGGAGAGCGAGCGGGCGCTGTAGCCGGCGCCGTTGGCGGCGAACGTCCAGTCGGGTTGACCGCTCGGCTGGCTGCCGATGCCGAGGTCCAGCGTGTTGGCGGTGTTGTTGTTGCCGCCCCAGTTGTTGACCGCGAAGAGCGTTTTGCCGAGGCTCGCGTTGTGAACCTGCATGCAGCCGTAGCTGCCGGCGACGGGCCTGTCACCGAAATCGAGAGCCGAATCGCTCGCGCCGGGAACGGAGGCGCTGTTGACGGCATCGTAGCTGGAAGGCCAGAACTCAAGCTGGCCTGAAAAGCCCGAGCCGCACGTGACGCCGGAGACGTTGGAGTCGACGGTCAGGCCGGAGACGGGCTTCTGGTGGACGATACCTGAAGCAAGGGTGGGCAGGCCGAGCGCGGCGGCGCTGTTCGTGAAGGCGTCCATCGAGGCCCAGACATATTGGAATGTGCCGTCCAACTTGACCAGTTCAAGGTAGTAGGCGACGCGTCGGAACGAGGGGCCGATGTAAGCGGTGTTGTCGATGGCGTTCGAGACGAGCGTCCCCCTGTAGTTTGCGGCCGCGGGAAGGTCGAGCGTGGAAACCAACGTGTACGCGCTCGATTCGGCGACGTAATTGAGATAGCCGCGCGGTCTGGAGGCCACGAACGTGGCCGTGCTGTCGGGGGCGACGGAGAGGGGCGTCGGCGAGGAGTAGTCGGTGACGTCGTTGAGCGTGACCGTGTAGCTCGTGCCGCCCGTCTGTAGGGATGTGAAAAGCGTGACCGTGCGCGAGTCCGCGCTCAGGGTGACGGTGGCGAGCGACAGGCCGCCGCTGAGCGCGTAGTGGGCGGTGTTGGTCGCGCTCGACGGAATGACGGGCTTGTTGAAGGTGATGCTCACCTGCCGGTTGTTGGAGTTGCCGACAACGGAGGTGATCGCGGGCGGCCCCCAGGCGCCGGCCGGGCTGATGACATTGGTGACGGCGGCGAACCAGTTGGTCGCCATCTTGGCGTAGCCGCCGGCGTTGGGGTGCAGTCCGTCCGCCATGTCGGAGATCCAGATGTTGGTGTGCATGTCGAGGAAGGTCACATTGCGGCCGAGGGCGGCCTGCGCGGCGACTTTGACGGGCACGTACGGGTTGAAGTAGTTGGTGATAGCCGTGTAGTTGGCGGTGGCGCTGCGGCGCATCAGCGAGGTGACGATGATGTGAGCGTTGGGCTTGGCGACGGCCATGCGCGTGATGAGCGCGTCCAACCGCTCGACCGCGTTCGTGAACAACGTGCCGCCGCCGGAGTCGTTCGTGCCGATGTGCAGCAGGATGACGTCCGGATCGCCGATGGAGGAGAACCAGCCGAGGATGTTCTCGTAGAGGCCGATCGAGGGGTCGGATATCCGCCAGCCGCTGTGGCCCTCGTGGTTGATCTCGGGCAGAGTGTTGGTCGGGTTGGTTGTCTGCGTGCCGATGTAGTCGACGGCGTAGCCGGCGTTGGTGAGCATGTGGTAGAGCGGGTTGCGGTAGCCGCCGGGCACGGGCGTGCCATGCGTGATGGAGTCGCCGAGCGGCATGATGCGGAGGGCGGGCGGCGGCGGAAGGGCTGGGGCGGGAAGAACCAGCACCTGTAGCGAGCGCACCGTATAGTTGCCGGCGTTCTGCGCGAAGGTCCAGTCGAGGCCGTTGTTGACCGGAGCGGGACAGTTGCCGATACCGACGCAGGCGGTGCCACCGTTGCCGCCCCAGTTGTTGAACGCGAGGAGCGTCTGCCCGGCCGAGGTGTTGTGAACCTGCATGCAGCCGTAACTTCCGGCAGAGGGGCGGTCGCCGATGTCGAAGAGGGTGGCGCTGGCGCCGGGAACTCCCGCGCTATTGTCGGCCGCGTAATTGGAGGGCCAGAACTCGAGGTTACCCGCGAAGCCCGCGCCGTTGGTCACGCCAGCGACGTTGGAGAACACGGTGAGGTTGGTGACCGGCCGCAGGTAGAGCGCGCCGGAGGCGACGGTGGGCACGCCCAACGCGCTCGCGCGGTTGGTGAAGGCGTCCATGGAGGCCCACACGTATTGGAGGTCGCCGCCCGGAGTCTGCAACTCCATGTAATAGGCGACGCGGCGGAACGTGGAGGCGATCAGCGCGCTGTTGTCATTCGTGTAGGCGACGGAATTGGTCTTGTAATCCGCGCTGGAGGGGATGTTGAGCGAGTAAACCAAGGAATAGGCCGAAGACTCCGGGATGTTGTTCAGATAGCCGCGGGGGGTGACCCCGGTGAAGGTGACGGTCGTGTTCGGCGCGATGGCGAGCGGCGCAGGGCTGGAGAGGTCGGACACGCCATTGACGGTCACCACGTAGTTCGAGCCGCCGGTTTGCGGGCTGGTGAAGAGGGTGACGGTGCGCTGGTCCGCGCTGAGCGTCGCGCCAAAGAGCGTCAGCCCGCCGCTGAGCGCGTAGTTCGCTTGGTTGGTGGCTGTTGCAGGGGAGAGCGCTTTGCTGAAGGTGACGGCCACCTGCGTGCGGTTGGTAAACCCTGTTGCGCGGCAGAGGCCGGGCGGTGCCCAGTCGCCGGTCGGGCCGATCACGTTGGTGACGGCGGCGACCCAGTTGGTCGCCATTTTGTTGTAGCCGAGCTGGTTAGGGTGCAGGCCGTCCCCCATATCGCTCAGTTCGAGGTAGGCGTGCATGTCGAGAAAGGTGACGCGTCTGCCCAAGGCCTGCTGCGCCGCGACCTTGCCCGGCACATAGGGGTTGAAGTAGTTGGTGATGGCGGCGTAGCGGACGGCGTCGCTCCGCTTCAGGATCGATGTCACGATGATGTGCGCGTAGGGGCGCTTGGTGGCCATTTTGGTGACCAGCGCGTCGAGGCGGTCGACGCGGTTCGAGAAGTCGGCCGCGCCGGAGTCATTCGTGCCGATGTGCAGCAGAATGACGTCGGGGTCGGCGATGGAGTCGAGCCAGCCGAGGATGCCGCCATCGAGGCCGCCGATGGTCCAGCCGCTGTGGCCCTCGTGATCGGAATCGGGCAGGGTTGTGTCCGGGTTGGATGTCTGGGTTCCGACATAATCCACGGTGAAGCTGCGATTCGTGAGCAGGTGGTAGAGCGGGTCGCGGTAGCCGCCGGCCGCGCCCGAGCCATAGGTGATCGAGTCACCCAGCGGCATGATGCGTATGGGCGGCGTTTGGGCGAATACGGCAGGGCAACTGATTGCCATTGCGACAACTGTCGCAGTGGCCATGTGAACGAGATGGCTTTTCATGGAGGAGCTTGCCGTTTCTTTGCGGGGGATGGCTACTGGAGCTGGAGCACCGTGCCGAGAGGAAAGACCGTCAGGGTGGCGCTCAGGCTGAGCGTAGACGCGTCGCCGGATCCGTAGACGAGCACGTCATAGGTGCCGGCGTCAGAAAGGCCCGCGTCAACGATCTCCACCCACGCTTGGGTGGCGCCGGGGATGCCTACGCCGTTCCTACGCCACTGGTACGCGGCGGCATCCGGCGCGTAGGCGCTGAAGAGCGCGTTTCCGCCCACATGGATGCGGGCCGAGCGCGGCTGGTGCCACAGGCTCGGGCGCGTGCCGAAGGTGCCTGCTGGCTGGCCTTGACGGGCCAGAATGAAGATGTTCTTGGTGCTGTAGATGCCCGGGTTGGAGGTAAATGTCCAGTCGGGGTCGTTGCCCGTGCCCGGCTTGTTACCGATCCCGAGGCCGGGCGTGCGTCCATTGGAGCCGAAGCTGATCAGCGAGAGGATCGTGTGTCCCTGCAGGTAGTTGTGGACCTGCATGCAGCCGTGGCCGACCGGTACGCCGGTGTCGATCTGATCGCCGAAGTCGTAGTTTGAGCCGCTTGCGCCGGGGATGTTCTTCGCGTTGGTTGCGCCGTAGTTGTTCGGCCAAAACTCAATGTTACCGGAGGCGATACCGACGCCGGTCGTCACGGTCGCGTTCGCCACGTTCGCGGAGGCGTAAACGTTCAGGTTGCTCACATACTGCTGGAGCCGCGCGCCGCGGTCAGCGGTGGGCACGCCAATCATCGACAGATCGTTTGTGAAGGCGTCCATGGAGACGTACACCCACTGGGTGACGCCGTTCGTGACCAATTCCATGCAGTAGGCCACGCGGTCGAAAGGCTGCGCGCGCTGGAATTTGCTCTCGTCGAACAGGTAGTTCGCGCCATTGACGTAGCTGACGGAGTTGCTGACCGCGAGGAAGGAGATCAGCTCGTAACCGGCCGCCTCGGAGACGTTGGCCAACACGTCTGCCGAGCGGGGGATCGGGGCTCTGAAACTTGCCGACGAGTACGGTGCGACCAGGTTGGCGTTCCACGAGCGGTCGCGTACGCCTGACACGGTGACGGTGTAGGCCGCTCCGGCGGTCAGGGGCGAGGTGGAGAGGATCACGTCTCGTTTGTTCAGGCTGAGCCGCGCGCCGGTGACGGTGACACCGTTGTTGAATGTGAAGAACGCGGGCGTTGCCGCATTCTCGGCTACGGGTTCGCTGAAGCTGACGGCGACTTGGTCCAACGTGAGCGAGGCCGTTGCGTTGAGAATGGCCGGGCGCGTTTGGTCGCTATTGCTGCCGCGGGGCAGCACGAAGACGTGCAGTCGGCGGTGGTTGAAGGCGCCCGCATTCTGCTTGAAGGTCCAGTCCACGCCGTAGGCGCTGCCGTTTAGCGCGGGGTTCGTGCAGTTGCCGATGCCGATGCAGATGGTGCCCGAGTTGAAGTTGTTGACCGCGAAGAGGGTCTGCGTGACGCCGGTTCCGTAATTGTGGACCTGCATGGAGCCGTACCCTTTGTTCGTGCTGAAGCCGCTGTCGCCGAAGTCGAAGTTCACGTTGTGCGCGTTGGGGATCGGTAGCGAGTTAGCGCCGCCGTAGTTGCTCGGCCAGAACTCGACGTTGCCCGTGTCGATGTCAGTGCCGGTGACGATACCGTCGACGTTGGAGCGGACGTCGAGTCGAGAGACCTTCTGCTGGAAGACGCAGGCGTTCGTCGGCACGCCGATCTTGCGGGCGTCTGTGGTGAAGGCGTCCATGGCGGTCCAAATCCACTGCGTGGGGCCGGCGCCAGACTGCAGTTCGAGGTAGTAGGCGACGCGCGAGAAGGCGCTGGCGAGCCCGTTGGTGAAGTTGTTCACCGTGTAATGCGGCGCCGAGTTCTCATAGAAGTTCGCGGTGGTTGGTACGGTGATCGTGTAAGCGAGCTGGAAACCTGCCGCGTCCGGCACATTGGCTGCCACGTCCGGCGGAAGCGAGTAGGCGGCCGGACGGATCAGCACATGCAGCGTGCGGCGCGTGTAATCCGTGCCGGCGTTACCCGCGTGAGTCCAGTCGGTGTTGGCTTGGTCGGGGCGGTTGCCGATGCCGAGGCCGAGCGTGTTGTTGTCCGCGCCCCAGTTGTTCATGGCGAAGAGGGTGTGGCTGAGGGCCGCGTTGTGGATCTGCAGGGAGCCGTGAGCGCCGGTGGTGCGGCGCAAGTCGCCGAAGTCAAACACGGCGTTGCTGGCTCCGGCAACAGCCGTTTCATTCGACTCCGCATAATCGGTGGGCCAGAATTCGATGTTGCCGCCAGCCATGCCGACGCCGTTGCTGACGCCGGCCACGTTGGACTTCACATCCAGACTGGCGACGTATTGCTGAAAGATCGCGCCCGAGGCGGCGGTCGGCACGCCGATCTTCTTTTTGTCGGCTGTGTAGGCGTTCATAGAGGCCCAAAGGTATTGGGTTGAGCCGTCCATCTTCTGCAGCTCAACGTAATAGGCGATGCGGTCGAAGGTGTCGAGAAGATGGCTGTAGTTGACGCGGTAGGGGTCGGGCGTGCTGACGAATTTGCCGGTGACGGGTATGTCGAGCGTGTAGACCAGCTGGTAGCCAGAGGCCCGGTCGCCGGCGTTGGTGCCGACGTTCGAGATGATTTCGGCGGGGAGTTCCGTTGCGACCACCGTGATCGTGGTTCCGCCGGGAACCGCGTTCGCGTTGGGGGAGGTGTCGCGTAAGCCGCTGATCGAGAGGGTAAGCTGTGTGTTAAGCGGGTGCTGCGTGGTCGACAGGATGACGGTCTTCAAATCGGACTGGAGCGTGGCGCTGAGAACCTGCACGCCGTTGTCGAGCGCGAAAAAGCCAGCGACTGAGGACGAGGTGGAGAGGGCCTCTGAGAAGGTGACCGTGATGCGCTGGCAGGTGAAGTCGGCCTGCGCGGTGAGGGGCGTCGGCGGCGTCGTGTCAGTGGCGTCGCGGCGCACCAGGACGTGCAGCGTCTTGATGCTATAATTGGTGCCGCTGTTGCTGAACGTCCAGTCGGGGTTTGCGCCGGAGCTGGCCGGCTGGTTGCCGATACCGGCCTCAAGGGTGCCGCCCGAGTTCCAGTGGTTGAGCGCGAAAAGGGTCTGGCCCGCCGCGTAGTTGTGAACCTGCATGCAGCTGTAGTTGGCGCTGAACGAGCACTGGTCGCCGAAGTCGCCTGTGGCGCCGCTGGCGCCGGGGATGCCGAGCGCGTTGCCGAAGCTGTAGTTGTAGGGCCAGAACTCGATGTTGCCGGAGGCCACCGAGCCGGTGGACACGCCCGGCACATTACAAACGATCTTCAGGTTCTGGACATACCGCTGGTAGAGCGCGCCCGAGGCGAGCGTCGGGATGCCGAGTTTGTCGGCGCGGTTGGTGAAGGCGTCCATGGAGACCCAGACGTATTGGAGGTCGGTCTCGCCGTTCTTCTGGAGCTCCAGATAGTAGGCCACGCGGTCGAAGCCGCCGACGGTGGCGCTGTTGTCGATGGAGTAGGGCACGCCTGTGCTGTAGTTCGGCGTGGTGGCCAGGTCCAGCGAATAGACCGGCGCGTAATAGGCGGACTCGGGCACGTAGTTCCAATAGCCGCGGAGCATGGGTACTTTGTAACCCTTGAAGGACACTTGGCTGCCGGCGGGGAGGACGATAGGCGCCGGCACGGTCTCGTCTTGGAGATTATTGACCGTGACGATATAGTTGGTTCCGCCGAGCTGGGCGCTGGTCGTCAGCGTCACGGTTTTGTGATCGCCGCTAAGCGCTGCGGACAGCGCGCTGAGGCCGCCGCTGAGGGTGTAGTTGGCCGCATTGGTTGCGCTCTCGATGGACATGGCTTTGCTGAAAAGAACGTCGACCTGCGTCAGGTTGGAACGTCCGGTGGCACTCACGACGGCGGGCGGGGCGGGAGAGGTGAACGTCACCTGGCTTCCGGTGGGTATCGTCAGCGCCGCAGGTAGGGTCTGGTCTTCGATGTTGCTCAGGGTGACGGTATAGGTCGTCAGCGGCGCTTGGAGGGAGGTCGTCAGAGTGACGGTCCGCTTGTCGCCACTGAGGGTCACCAAGGTCACGGACAGCCCGCCATCGATGGCGTAATTCGCAGCATTGGTTGCGCTGCCTTCCGATAAGGCTTTGTTGAAGGTGATGCTCACCGCAGTCCGGTTGCCGCTGTTGCCGATGCCCCGGATGGGGGCGGGCTGGTTGGCGACGGTGCTCGTGCCGATGATGGCGGTGATCGCGGGGAGCCAGGCGTTGGCCATCTTGGCGTAGCCGACGGCGTTGGGGTGCACTCCGTCACCCATGTCGGACAGCTCGAGGTAGGCGTGCATGTCGAGGAAGGTCACATTGTGTCCGAGCGACTGCTGGTGCGTCACCACGAGCGGCACATAGGGGTTGAAGTAGTTGGTGATGGCGGTGTAGCTGCCGGTGCGCTTCATGAGCGAGGTCACGATGACCTTGGCGCTGGGCTGGCACTGCACGATGCGGTCAATGAGCGCCTCGAGCCGGACGTAGGCGTTGGTGAAGGCCGTGCCGCCGCCGGAGTCGTTGGTGCCGATGTGCAGCAGCACCACGTGCGGGTCTGCGATCTGCTCGAACCAGCCGTACATGTTCTCGTAGAGGCCGACGGCGGGGTCGGAGATGCGCCACCCGCCGTGGCCCTCGTGGTTGATTTCCGGAAGATCGGCGGAGGCGTTGCCGGTGACGGAGCCGACGTAGTCGACGGTGTACCCCGCGTTGGTCAACATGTGGTAGAGGGGCGCGCGGTAGCCGCCCAGAACCGGGGAGCCGTAGGTGATGGAGTCGCCCAGCGGCATGATGCGGATGGGCGTTTGGGCGAGAGCCGACGCCGCGCCTCCAAGTGCTGCGGCTACAACACTCAAAAAGGCTGCGCGAACAGGATGGCTGATCATAGTGAGAACCTGTCTTTATGTCATGTCTTAAAGGGGCTACTGGAGCAGGAATACAGTTCCGAGCGGAAGAACCGTCAAGAGCGCGCTTTGGCTGGCGGTGGTCGCCGTGCCCGTACCATAGACGAGCACGTCGTACGTGCCGCCGTCGGCGAGGTCGGCGGGGTTGATCTCGAGCCAGGACAGGGTCGCACCGGCGATCCACTGGCCGTTCTTGCGCCACTGATAGGCGGTGGCGGTCGGCGAGAACACACTGAAAAGAGCGCCTTCGCCTGAGCGGATGGTTTGCGAACGGGGCTGGTTCCACACAGCGGCAGGCGTGCCGCTTCCGCCGGCGGGGACGCCGGGGCGGGCCAGCACGTAGAGGTTCTTCGTGGTGTACTGCCTGGCGTTGTAGTAGAAGGTCCAGTCCGGATCCAGATTGGCCCCGCCTGTGAAGAAGGTGTTGTTGCCGATGCCGATGGCCGGCGTGCGGCCGTTGGTGCCGAACGAATTGAGCGCGAAGATCGTGTTGCTCATCGCGTAGTTGTGGATCTGCATCGAACCGTGGCCTGCGCTCGTGCCGTTCGGCCCGCCTCCGTCGCCGAAGTCAAAGTAGTTGGTGCCGCTCACAGCGCCGAGCGCGCCGGGGATGTTCTTGTCGTTGCCGCCGCCGTAGTTGCTGGGCCAGAACTCGAGGTTGCCCGCCGCGATGCCGACGCCGGTGGTGACGGAGAGGTTCGCCACGGACGCGGACGCGTAGACGTTCAGGTTGCTGACGTACTGCTGCCAGATCGCGCCGCGGTCGGCCGTGGGCACGCCGATCTTGGTAATGTCGGCGGTGAAGGCGTTCATGGAGACGTAGACCCACTTGTAGACGCCGTTGGTGACGACCTCCAGGCAATAGGCCACGCGATCAAAGGGCGAGGAGCGGGGGAACTTGCTCTCGTCAACCGAGTAGGTGCAGCCGTTCTGCCAATTCACGGTGTCGCCGATAGCCAACTGGTGGATGAGTTCGTAGCTCGCGGTCTCCGCCACATTGCTGAGCACGGACGGCAGGGCCGACGTCGGCGCGGTGAACGCGATGGCGGAGCCCGGGCTGATCGGGTTGCCGTTGCTGGAGCGGTCGCGAACGCCGGTGACGGTGAGGGTGTAGCTTTGGCCGGCGACCAGCGCCGACGTCGTCAAGATGATGTCCCGCCTGTTGGCGCTCAGGCTGGCGGCCAAGACGGTCGCCCCGTTGTTGAGGGCGAAAAACGCGGGATTCGCCGAGGCGTCTGCGAGAGTCTCGCTGAAGCCCACGGCGAGTTGGTTGAGGGAGCGCGCCGCCGCCGCGTTAAACAGCGTGGGCCGGGTCACGTCGGGGTCGCCGCCCGGCAGAACGAAAACGTGCAGTCGGCGGTGGTTGAAGGTGCTCGCGTTGTATGCGTGCGTCCAATCCTTGTCATAGCTGCCAGGGCGGTTACCGATGCCGACGCACAGGTGGTTGTTGGCGTTGAAGTTATTGACCGCGAAGAGCACCTGCGTGATGCCCGCGCCGTGGTTGTGAACCTGCATGGAACCGTAGCCGCCCCCCGAGCCGGAGGCGCCGCCGTCGCCGAAGTCGTAGTAACTCGCGCTGGCGTTCGGAATGCCGATCGCGTTGGCTTGGGTATAGCTGCTGGGCCAGATCTCGACGTTGCCCGTGTCGAACGAGCTGCCGCTCACGATGCCGTCAACGTTCGACCGCACGTCCAGGCGCGTGACCTTCTGCTGGAAGTAGCAGTTGTTGGTCGGAACCGCGATCTTGCGGGCGTCCGAGGTAAAGGCGTCCATCGCGGTCCAGATCCACTGCGTCGGGTTGCTGCCGGACTGCAGCTCCAAGTAGTAGGCAATGCGCGAGAACACGGCGGGCAGCCCGTTGGTGTAGTTGTTCACCGCGAAGTAGGCCGGCGTGTTGGTGTTGAAGCTGCCGTTGACGGGCACGTTGATGGTGTAGGCGTGCTGGTATCCTGCGGCTTCTGGCACGTTGGCCTGCACGTCGGGCGGCAGCGGGGGCGGCGTCTGGGCCGGACGTGCAAGCACGTGCAGCGTGCGCCGGGCATACGTGCCGGAGTTGTCGGCGAACGTCCAGTCGGTGTTGGCTTGGCCGGGGCGGTTGCCGATGCCGATGGCAATGATGTTTCCGTCTCCGCCCCAGTTGTTCATGGCAAAGAGGGTCTGTCCGTAGGTCGAGTTGTGGAGCTGCATCGAGCCGTGGCCTGACGACGCGGTTCCGCCCGAGTCGCCGAAATCGTAGTTCACATGACTCGCGCCAGGGATGGCGGCGGTGTTGGTGGCGCTGTAATTGCTGGGCCAGAACTCGAGGTTGCCGCCAGCCATGCCCGTGCCGTTGGTGACGCCCGCCACGTTGGATTTCACGTCGAGGTTGGAGACGTAGCGCTGGAAGACCGCGCCTGACGCCACGGAAGGCAGGCCGATTTTCGTCCGGTTGCCGCTGGCGAAATCGTCCATGGATGCCCACAGGTACTGGATGGCGCCGCTCGGTGTCTGGAGTTCGAGGTAGTAGGCGACGCGGTCATAGGCGCCCGTCTGGGTACACTGGTTGTAGCGGTACGGATCGGACGAGGCATTAAAGGTGCCGCGTACAGGGATATCGAGGGTGTAGACGAGTTCGTAGCCGCCGGCCAGGGCGCCGGCGTTGGCGACGACTTCGGCTGGCAGCGCGGGGGCTGCTACCGCGACGGTGGTGCCAGGCGGCGTCGCGTTGGCGCAGATGTCGCGGACGCCGTTCACGGTGAGCGTGAGGCTGGCTCCGAAGGGCTGGTGCGTGGTGAGCAGGTTCACGGTCTTGAGGTCGGCGAGCAGCGTGGCGTTCAGCACCGCGACGCCGTTGTCGAGCGTGAACCGCGCGCCGTTCACCGAGGAGGCGGCGAGCGGCTCCGAGAAGGTGACCGTGACGAGGTTGCGGGCATAGCCGGCCTGCGCAGCGACCGGCGTCGGCGGAACGGCATCCGAGGTGTCGCGGAGGACAAGCACCTGAAGTGTTTTGACGGTGTAGGAGCCGGCGTTGCCGTTGAACGTCCAGTCGGGGTTGCCAGTCGGCTGGTTGCCGATGCCGATCTCCAGCGTGGCGTTCGCGTGCCAGTGGTTGAGGGCGAAGAGGGTCTGCCCGGCGGCATAGTTGTGAACCTGCATGCAGCTGTAATTGTTGGCGAAGGAGCACTGGTCGCCGAAGTCGTAGGTGGAGGCGTTAGCGCCGGGAATGCCTTTGGCGTTAGCCGCGCTATAGTCGTAGGGCCAGAACTCGATGTTGCCCGCAAGGCCGGTGCCGGTGGTGACGCCGGACACGTTGCAGAACACGTTCAGGTTCGAGACGTAGCGCTGCAAGACGACGCCGGAAAGAAGCGTAGGCAGGCCCAGCTTGTCCGCGCGGTTGGTGAAGGCGTCCATCGAGGCCCAGACGTACTGGAGGTCTTCGCCGGTCTTCTGGAGTTCCAGATAGTAGGCGACGCGCGTGAAGTTGCCGACCACGCCGCTGTTGTCCACTGAGTAGGGGACGACGTTGTTGCGATAGTCCGAGGTGCTCGGCAAGTCGAGCGAGTAGACCAGCGTGTAGTCGGTAGATTCGGACACGTTGTTGAGATAGCCGCGGGGCGTCTGCCCCACGAAGCTGAGCAGGGTGCCGGCCGGAATCGCGAGCGGCGCCGGCGCCGTCTCGTCCTCGATGCCGTTCAGCGTGACCGTGTACGTCGTGCCTTTGGTCTGGATGGTGGTGGTGAGCGTGACGGTGCGCTGGCTGGCGTTGAGCGTGGCGTTCAAGGGGGTAAGCCCGCCGCTGAAGACGTAGTTGCTGAGATTCGTGGCGCTGGCGTATGAGACTTTCTTGTTGAAGCTGATGGTGAGGGACTGGCGGTTGGCCAATCCGACGGCCCGGATGGCCGCGGGCTGGTTGGCGACGACGTTTGTCCCGATGATGTTTGTGATGGCGGGGAGCCAGCCAAACGTGTTGGTGGCCATCAAGGAGTACCCGAGCGCGTTGGGGTGGAGCGCGTCGTACATCTCGTTGGTCGTCATGCAGGCGTGCAGGTCGAGGAAATGCACGCGCCGGCCGAGCGCCTGCTGGGCGGCGACCTTGCCGGGAACAGAGGGGTTGAAGTAGTTGGTGATGGCGGTGTAGTTGGGCTCTCCGCGTTTCAGCAGCGAGGTGACGATGATGTGGGCGCTCGGCTGATACTTGGCCATTTTGGTGACGAACGCATCCAGGCGTTCCACCGCGTTCGTAAAGGCGGTGCCGCCGCCCGAGTCGTTGGTGCCAATGTGCAGGAGAATGACGTGCGGGTCGGTGATCGCCTCGAACCAGTCCAAGATACTGCCGTCGAGGCCGCCGATGGTCCAGCCGCCGTGACCCTCGTGGTCGGAGTCCGGCAGGCCGGTCGCGCCGTTGCCCGTCTGAGTGCCCACATAGTCCACAGTGTAGCCGGCGTTGGTGAGCGCCGTGTAGAGGGGCAGCCGGTAGCCGCCCGGCGTGCTGCTGCCGTAGGTGATGGAATCGCCCAGCGGCATGATGCGGATGGGCGTTTGGCCGAGAGCGGCAACCGTGACAAGCAAACAACTAAACAGCGCGAACGCGAGGTTTCGTGAATATCGGTTAGACATTGCAGACTCCAGTTCGATTTTGCCTATCTGACGCGCAACAGCGTGCCAGACGGGTAGACTTGCAGCGACGCGCTGCTGCTGAGCGTGACGCCGGTGACACCAAAGACCAAAACATCATACGTAGCCGCATGCGTGAACGTGGCCGGACTGAACGTCAGCCATGCCTGGGTGGCTCCTGGGATCCACTGGCCGTTGCGCCGCCACTGGTAGGCGGTGGCGCCGGCGGCCTGGACGTAGAAGGAGGCGGTCAAGCCCGAACGAACCGCCCGCGGCAGGGGCTGCACGTAGATCTCTGGGCCGCTGCCTGTCTGTGTAGAGCCGCCCCAGCGCACCAGCACGTAGAGGTTCTTGACGCTGTACGTGGCGGCATTTGCGTTAAACGTCCAGTCCGCGCTGCCGGTGGTCTGGTTGCCAATGCCCAGTTCCGGCACGAAGCCGCTGCCGCCGAAGTGATTCAGCGCAAAGATGGTCTGGGCCGCCGCCGTGTTATGCACCTGCATGCAGGCGTAGTTGCCGGCCGTGGGCCGATCGCCGAAATCGAAGGCCGAGGCGCTCGCGCCGGGTATGTTGAGGCTGTTGACTCCGTCGTAGTTGGAGGACCAGAACTCGACGTTGCCGAACGGGATGCCGGTGTTGGTAGCGACCGTCACGTTCGCGATGTTTGCCGACGCGTAGACGTTCAGGTTGCTGACGTACTGCTGGAAGAGCGCGCCGCGATCCGGCGTGGGCACGCCGACTTTCGTGAGGTCCCAAGTGAAGGCATCCATCGAGACGTAGGCCCACTGAGCGAACCCGTTCGTCCCGGTCAGCTCCAGGCAGTAAGCGATCCGGTCGAACGGCGCGGACTGCGCGTAGCGGCTTTCGTCAACGAAGTAGTTGCACCCGTTGACGTAATTCACCGTGTTGCTGAGCGCCAACTGGTGAATCAGCGTGTAGCCGGCGGTTTCCTGAACGTTCGCAAGGACCGCGGGCAGCGCGGTCGACGGCGCGGTGAAGGAGATCGTGGAGCCCGCCGCGATCAGGTTGCCGTTGGAGGTGCGGTCGCGCACGCCGCTGACCGTCACCTGGTAAGCTTGGCCCGCCGTCATGGCCGAGGTCGTGAGAATGACGCTGAGCTTGTTGGTCGTCAGGGTCGCGCTCGTCACGGTCACGCCGTTGTTCAGGGTGAACGTGCCGTCGGTCGCCGCGCGGTCCGACAGCGCCTCGCTGAAGGTCAGCAAGACCTTGTCCAGCGCGCGCGAGGCGGAGGCGCTGACGAGCGTTGGAGCGACAAGGTCGGTGTCGCCGCCCGGCAGGACGAGCACGTGCAGGATGCGGCGGCTGTAGGTGGCCGCGTTGTAGGTGAAGGTGTAGTCGGGGTCATTGTTTGACCACACCTTGTTCGTACCGATGCCCAGGGCTATATCGCCGTTGTTGTTGAAATGGTTCATGGCGAAGAGGGTCTGCTTCGCGCCGTAATCATGCACCTGCATGCAGCCGTGGCCGGTGCTGGAGGAGGCGCCGCCGTCGCCGAAATCGCACAAGGAGCCGCTGGCGCCGGGGATGTTGATGGCGTTGCTGCCGTTATAGTTGCCAGGCCAGAACTCGATGTTGCCGGTGGTGATGCCTGAGCCGTTGCTGATGCCGCCGACATTGGAGAAGACGTCCAGCTTGCTGACGCGCTGCTGGAAGAGGGTGCCGGCGAGCGGCACGCCGATCTTGGCCGGATCGGTCGTGAAGGCGTCCATGGAGGTCCAGACGTACGAGGGCTGCGGGTCGGCGGGCTTCTGCAGTTCCATGTAGTAGGCGATGCGGTTGAAGGAGCCCGGAACCGTCACGGCGCGTCGGTCGACGATGTAGTTTGTGCCAGCGGCCCAAACCGTATCGTTGAACTTGCCTCGCGGGGGAATGTTCGTGATGGAGCAGACGAGCTGATAGCCGGCGGCTGCCGCAGGGACGTTCGCCGCGATCTCGGCGGGCAGGTCGGAGGCGAGGGCCGGGGCTACAGGCCGCACCATGACGTAGAGGGTGCGGCGGAAGTAGGTGCCCGCGTTGCCTGCGTTTGTCCAGTCCTTGTCATTGCTGCCGGGCCGGTTGCCGATGCCGAGCGCGATGGACTGGTTGTCCGTGCCCCAGTTGTTCATGGCGAAGAGCACCTGCGAGAGGCCCGCGTTGTGGACCTGCATGCAGCCGTGGCCGGCCGTGGCCGTTCCACCGGAGTCACCCCAGTCGTAGTAGGAGGCGCTGGCGTTGACGATGCCCAGCGAGTTGGCCGCATTATAGCTGGAGGCCCAGAATTCGATGTTGCCGTTCGCCATTCCCGTGCCGTCGGTGACGCCGGAGACGTTCGACTTCACGTCCAGGTTCGTGACGTACCGCTGGTAGGCAACCTTCGCTGCGACGGTGGGCACGCCGATTTGGTGGCGGAACTGGGTGAAGGGGTTCATGGCGGTCCAGACGTACTGGGTGGTGGCGTCGGCCTTGACCAGTTCCATGTAGTACGCCACGCGGTCGAAGGAGCCCGTGGCGAGGCTCTGGTTGTAGCGGTAGGGGTCAGTGGTGGTGGTGAACTTGCCCGTGGTCGGAATATCCAGCGTATAGACCAACTGGAAGCCGCTGGCCAGCGCGCCGACGTTGGCGGTGATCACGGACGGAAGCGCGGTTGGGGCGACGGTGATGGTCGAGCCGGGAGCGATCGCAATGCCGGCGCCAAGGTCGCGCACACCCGTCACCGTGAGTGTGAGGGTTTGTCCGGCCGGCTGCGGCGTGGTGACGAGGTTCACGCTGCGCAGGTCGGGCAGGAGCGTCGCCGACACAACGGCGACGCCGCCGTCGAGGGCGAAGCGGCTCGCGTCGACCGAGGCGGCTACGAGCGCCTCCGAGAAGGTGACGACGACGAGCGTGCCGGCCGAACCCGCCTGGGCCGAAACCAGCGTGGGAGGCGTGGTGTCGGCGCCCAAGGCGGCGAGCACGTAGAGCGCGCGGACGGGGTAGTTGCCCGCGTTGTTGGAGAATGTCCAGTCGGGGTGACCGGACGGCTTGTTGCCGATGCCGAGGTCGGGCGTGGAGCCGCCTGTGGAGCCCCAGTTGTTGAAGGCGAAGAGCGTCTGAGCCGCGCCCGTGTTATGGATCTGCATGGAGCCGTAGGAGCCGGTTGTCTTTCGCTGGTCGCCGAAATCGCAGAGCGAGCCGCTCGCGCCAGGAACGCCGGCCGCGTTGACCGCGTCGTAATCGAACGGCCAGAACTCGATGTTGCCCGTCAGCCCCGTGCCGGTGGTGACGGAGGGGTCGTTACACAGCACGTTCATGCGGGTGACAGACTGCTGGAAGACCGCGCCGGTGGTCTTGGCCGGGATGCCGATCTTGTTGACATCATCCGTGAAGGAGTCCATGGACGTCCAGACATAGGTGAGGTCGCCGTCGAGCGTCTGCAGCTCCAGGTAGTAGGCCAGCCGGCTGAGGGGGCCGTTGAGCAATGCGGCGTTATTCGTGTCGTAACTGATGAGGCTGCCGCTGTAGGCCGCCGCGTTGGGTAGGTTGATGGCGTAGGCCAGTCGATAACCGGCGGCTTCCGGCACGTTGCCCTGATAGCCGCGGACGGTGGCGCGGAACGCGTCCGAGCTGTTGCTGGGAACGGACTGGGTGATGGGCCACGAGTAGTCTTTCACGTCGTTGACGGTCAGCGTGTAGACGGCGTTACGCGTGAGGGGCGAGGTCGCGAGCGTGACCGTGCGCTGGTCCGCGCTCAGTGTCGCGCCGGAGATCGTCACTCCGCCGCTCAGCGCGTAGTTGACGAGGTTGGTGGCGGTCTCCGGGTCCAGGGCTTTGCTGAAGATCGCCCGTACGCCTTGGAGGTTGGCCAGGTTGACGGCGCGGGCGAGGGCGGGGGCCAAGCTGTCGCCATAGATGCTGACCACGTTCGTAATGGCCGGCAACCAGGCCGCCGCCATCTTGGAGTAGCCCGTCGCGTTGGGGTGCAAGTTGTCGTACATGTCGGTCAGCTCGAGCTGCGCGTGCATGTCGAGGAAATGCACCTTGCGTCCCAGCAGCCGCTGGGCAGCCACCTTGCCGGCCACAAACGGGTTGAAGTAGTTCGTGATCGCCGTGTAGTTCGGCTCGGCCCGTTTCATCAGCGTGGTGACGATGATGTTGGCGTTCGGGCGGTTGGTCGCGATCTTGGTGACCAGCGCGTCCAAACGGTCGACCGCGTTGGTGAAGGCCGTGCCGCCTCCGGAGTCGTTGGTACCGATGTGCAGCAAGATCACGTCGGGGTCGTTGATCGCGTAGAGCCAGTCGAGGATGTTGGCGTCGATGTTGCCGATCGTCCAACCGCCGACGCCCGCGTGGTCGGAGTCGGGCAGGCCGGCCGCGCCGTTGCCGGTTTGGGTGCCCACGTAGTCGACCGCGTAGCCGGCGTTGGTGAGGGCCGTGTAGAGGGGCAGGCGGTAGCCGCCCGGCGTGCTGCTGCCGTAGGTGATGGAGTCGCCCAGCGGCATGATGCGGATGA
>CAYLUN010000091.1:0-20308 GCA_964386865.1 uncultured Lentisphaeraceae bacterium
CCCTCGATCTCGACGAAGCGCTCGTAGTTGCCGGAGGTGGCTACGGCTTCGCCGCTGCGCATGAGGAACCGCGCGAGCAGCTCGTCGTTGAACGGGTTGCGCACGCCGGTGCGCCAGCCGCCGCGGCCGGGCGCGGCCTCGCCGACGGCGCGCAGGTTGCCGCCGAGGTCGATCAGCAGGTTGGTGTGGCCGGCGGCGGTGAGGCGTTGCCACGCGAGGTCCACAGCGTAGCCTTTGGCGATGGCGCCGAGGTCAAGTTGCATGCCCGCCGCGGGCAGACGCACGGCGGTGCTGTTCGTTGCTGCCGAGAGCTCGACCGTGCGCCAGTCGGCCAGCGCGGCGGCGGCGCGGAGCTCGTCGGCGCGGGGCGGCGCGGGGCGCGGGGCCGCGCCGTTAAAGCCCCAGGCGCGCATGATGGGGCCCACGAGAGGGTTGAACGCGCCGTCGCTCTCCGCGCATATAGCGAGCGAGAAGCGCAGCACGATGGCGAAGTCCGGAGGGATCGGAACCGGCTCTGCGCCGCCCGCGGATCGGTTGACGGCGGCGAGGGCGCTGTCGGATTTCCACGCGGAGAGCTCGCGGTCGAGGTCGTCGAACGCGGCCTGCGCGATGGTCAGGGCCTGCGGCGCGGACGCGTGGTCCGCGCACTGCACGGCCGCGAGGGTGCCCATGGTGGGCCACTGGAGTCGCACAGGTTCGGGTGCTCGGCTGCAGGCGGGGGAGAGACACCACAAAGGCACAGCGAGCACAAAGAGGAACCAAGGGTAGTTACGTGTCATGGGATAAGTCCATTAGGGCAGGCGTACGCGGAGGCGGAAGAAGTGAGTGGCGTGACCGTCGGGCAGTTCGACGGCGAGAGGTGCCCCGGTGCCGGGGATGTCGATGAGGCCAGCCAAGGGCTGCCACGCGGGCGGCAGCAGCGTGGGCGTGGCCTCGATGGTGTAGAGGCGTCCGGCGGAGCCGTTCCAGACCAGCGAGAGGAGGAGGGGCTTGTTGGGCGTGGCTTGGAGCCCCACGGTGAAGCGGTCGCCCGGGTCGGTCGCGAGCGTGCCGGCGATCTCTTCGCTGGCGCTGCTCAGGCCGTCGCCGTCATAATCGCCCAGGGCGTCGAGCACCAGCAGCGAGGCCGTGAGCGGCGGGCTGGCGTTGCCGAAGGGGTCGCGGGCCACAACCGCGAACTCGCGCGTGACGTCCAGGCGGTTGGAGAGCGCGAGAGTGGCTGTGGTGACGGCGGTGCTGTTGGTGAGGTCGGGGGCGGGCGCGGAATCCGGCCGCGCCGTGACGCGGTAGCTCAGGGCGCCGGAGGAGGGCGTGTCGGTGGCCGCGGGCCAGGCGAGCGTGAGCAGGTTGGTGGTGATGGCGTAAGGGCCGACGGCGCTGCGCGGCGAGACGGCGAGCGCGCCGGGCCCGAAGACGGGCGGCACGTTGTCGACGGTGAAGCGCGCGGCGGTGTAGGTCTTGCCGTAGTAGCCGTTGGTGGCCGTGACGCGGATGAGCATCTGGGTGCTGAAGTCGAGGGGTGGAGCGACCGCGCGCGACGACCACGCGGCGCTGAGCTGGTTGGTGACGCGCATGCCGTTCGTGGCCGTGAGCAGGTTGGCGAGGCGGCCGTCCGGGCTGTTTGTAGGCGCGCTGCCGACGGCGGTGAGGATGTGGGTGAGCGCGGCGCACTGCCAGTGCTGGCCGCTGTCGGAAGACCACTCGGTGGCGAGCGCCACCGGCTCGCCGTCGGCGTCGGCGACGCCCGAAGCGAGCCGAACAAGGCCGTCGCCGTCGGCGGACTGCGCGGCGGTCAGGTTCGGCAAGGCGGGGTAGTCGCGGATCTTGAGCTGCCAGTAGAAGCTCGTATTCGGGCTGACGGGGTCGTTGCTGAGGAGGGCTACGGTGAGGTTGCTGTTGCGCGCGTCCACGCTTGTGGGCAGGTTGCACCAGAGGATGCGCTTGTAGCCGCCTGCGGGAACCGTGTAGTTGTAGCCGCTCTCGATGCTGTGTGAGAAGCCCTGCTGCCAGATGAGCGGCGTGACGGCGACGTCGTCGATGTACCAGCCCTCTTTGTCGGTGTTGTTGTCGCCGCCGTAGTGGAAGCGGAAGACGACGGTTCGGCCTTGGAACCCGCTCTCCTCGGGGTACTCCTTGGCGAGGTCGAAGGTGGCCGTGCGCCAGCCCTCGGTGCCTTTGCCTGCGAGGCAAGGCGTGCCGTTGGTCCAGGGCGAGAAGGCCCAGCCGTAGATGGCGTGCGTGTAGGGCCCGCGCAGCTGCTGGAAGGTCGCGCCATTGTCCTTGGAGTATTCCACGATGCCGCCGTCATAGGCGCTGGAGGACGTTGAGCTGTAAAGTTCCGAGTAGATCCAGTACTTGAACGAGAGCGTGGCGTTGGCACCGATCAGGAGCGGGGGAAGGGCGATGGTGGCATGCACGGCGGGGCTGCCCGACGTACCGGCTGAGACGAGGCGGCTGTGGAGCGAGTAGGGGGCGGAGGTGAAGCGGTTGGTGGACGATGCCCACGGCTGGCCGAGAGACTCGCGGTTCCAGCAGGACAGAGCAGGGTCGAGCACGCTCTCCACGCGGGAGAAACGCATGGACCAGACGAGGTCGGCGTTGCCCGTGTTGTGGAGGTTCATGTAGGCGCAGGCGACGGTCTGCGTGGGCAGCGCGACAAAGGAGAGGTCGTGGAAGCGCGAGGTGTCGGCCACCGGATAACACAGGAACAGATAGTAGACGGCGGTCTGGCTGGTGCGGCCTGACGGGTCGGTCGCGACGAGCTGATACTCGAAGTCGTCGCCGGGGGCGGAGGCGGAGCCGATCTGAGCTTCGAAGAGGTTGTTGGAGAGCGCCAGCAGGGGCGTCTCCTGCCAAGGCTCGGTCTTGCGGTGCCAGCGCACGACGGCGGTGCTGACCGCGTGGCTGTCCGTGAGGGTGGCGCGGATCGCGAAGGGGCCGGGGCGCGCCTGAACCTCGGCGAGCGGCGTGAACGCGATCAGGGGCGGCGCGGGAACCGAGGCTGCCGAGCGCGGGCTGGTGCGGTCGAGGAACTCCTCCGCCAGCGTGTAGCCGTCGGCGTCCTCGTCCGACTGCGGGTCTTGGCCGCTGGATCCGTAGTACTGGGTCTCCCACCAGTCGGGGACGCCGTTGGCGTCGCCGTCAAGGGCGGCCGGCAGGTAATGGGCGGCCAGCGTGTGGGGCGCATCCATGGTGAGGGCTCCGAAAACGGGGCCGCTGCGCGCGGGCAGGGCGGGCGTACGCGTGCCGTCGAGCCGCCACTCGGCGAAGGCGAAGGCGCCGCCGTTCGAGACGGACAGCGTCTCAGGCGCGGCGGGTACGGCAAAGGCGCTCGCCGCCGCGACCCAGAGGGTCTGCGTGGGCTGGAGCCCGGCGTCCGCGCCCAGCAGGAGGCGGTATTCGCGCTGCCACAGCCACACGAGGTAAGAGGAGATGTCCATCTGGAACGAGACCGTGCGGTTGGTTCCGCTCTGGGGGGCGCTGCCGGTGCCGAAAAAGCCGCTGTTCGAGACCCGCGTGTCATCGGACAGCGGGACGATCGCGGGGGCTGAGGCGGTGGCGACGAGGCCGGAGGCGAAGTGGTGCGTGCCGTAGGCGGGGTCTGGCGCGCCGTAGTCGAGGGGCGAGCCGAGGATGTTGAGGGCGAGTCTGTCCGTGACATAGAAGACGGATTCGCCGACCGCGGGCCACACGCTTTCGACGCCGGCGTAGTTGCGGGCGGTGATGCGGTAGCCGATGCGTGTGTTCGCGGGCTGTGCCGCGATGAAGCCCTCGAAGATGTTTCCGCTGGCCTGGGACATGGCCTGCGTGTGGGTGATGGCCGGCTCGCGCGACGAGCGCCAGACGAACGAGACGGCGCCAGGGTCGAAGATGCCGACGGGCTCGACGCTGCACGCGGCGCGGTACGGAGCCTCCGTGTCGTAGGTGTTGGCGAGGGGCACGTGCGCGAGCGTCGGCGGCGTGACGTTGACGGAGGCGGCGAAGGGCGTCGCGGGGTCGCCCAGCAGGTTGAGCTCGTAGTAGACCCAGCGCCAGTAGCTCGCCGAGTAGGGCGAGACCAGAGAGAGGTTCGCGCGGCGCGAACGCTCGTTGATCTCGCCGAGGCGGGTGGCCGTGCCGCGGAAGGCGGCGTCCCAGAACGCGCGGTGGAAACGGTGCGAATAGCCGCCGATCACGTTGCCGTACTCCCAGCCGTCGCGCGCGTTCATGACCGCGGCGAAGGCGGCGTTGCTGACGGTGACAAGCTGCTCGGCGAAACAGTCGGGCGTGTCGAAGCCGCCGGAGCTGCACGCCTGCGAGTAGATGAAGTAAGGCAGTCCGTTGGTGAAGGCGCGCAGCGCGTTCATGTGGGAGGCGTTGGAGGTCACGATCTTGATGCACTGCTTGGTGGCGCCGTGCCCGATGTGGTTGACGGTGTGCAGGCTCTGGTTGAGAAAGGCCAGCGCATTGCTCGCGGTCCAGAGGCGCGCGGCGGAATCATAGAGGGTGATGTCCGCGTTGAACAGGCTCGTGTAAGGCGAGGTCTTGTAGCCGAGCGCGTCCAGCCCGTAGGCGGTGCTGCCGTTGCGGAGCTCGGTCATGAACCCGTCGGTGTAGACCAGCGTTCCCAGATCCATCTTTTCGGCGATAAACGCGTGGGGCGCGACCTCCGCGGGCGCGGCGCTTTCGTGGCGGAGCGTCTTGCGTACCATCTGCGCAAGCTCGGTGGCGTTGGTGACGGGAAAGCGGCCGACCATGACCTCGGCGGTGAGGTCGACGTCGCCGCCGCCCACGCCGTCGGTGACCTCGCCGTAGCGGCCGTTGCCATTGTTGTCGAACGAGCCGTCCATGCACCCGTAGTAGATGGCGTCGGCCGGAATCTCGGCGGTGCGGTCGATGTAGATGTCGCGAAAGAAGACATACAGCTTCTGGACGGGGACGAGGTCGAAGGTGCCGCCCAGCAGGAGGTAGCGCAGCCCCCAGGTCTGGTAGGCGTCCTGCACGAAGGCGCGGATCTTGGCGGAGGCGTTCGTGCCCGCGTAGTTCTGGTAGATCCACTCCGTCGAAACGAGCGCGGGGGTGAACCCGGCGGCGGCGCGCGCGGCGCAGAGGGCCTGGAAGTTCCACGGGCCCGGGGCGCGGTAGAGCAGGTTCGAGGGGGAGACAACGACATAGGTGTGCGTGCCGGGCGCAAGCGACGAGGCGAGCGCCGCGCGTAGGGCGGGGGTCGCGGCGGTGGCGGGCTGCGCGCGCAGCGTGACGGTGACGGTGACGGTCTCCGCCGCGAGCAGGAGCGCGCGTGTGGGAGACACGCGCACGGGCGGCACCTGAACCGAAAGCAGGGTGCCGCCGTCTGTGGAGTCGGTGCGCCAGACGGGGCTGGCGAGGTCCGGATAAGGCGCGTCGGAACCGTAGATCGCGGGGTCGGGGCCGACGGCTGGCGCGGGCGGGTCGCTCGGCTGGCGCGGGGGCTGGCCCCATTCGACGGGCGAGGCGAGGGGGATCTCGCGGATGCGGCCGGGCGTCAGCGAGACCGTCGCGACCGCGAAGCCGTCGGGCACGTCGAACGCGACGCCGCACACGGGCAGGGCGGGCTTGCCGGGCGGGGCCTCCGTCGCGCCGTCCGGCAGGGTCACGCGCGACAGGCCTTCAGACGTCAGCGTGACGGTCGGAAGGGGGAAGGAGAGCGCCCGCGACAGGCCTTCGGCAGGGGCGGCCACGAGACCGCCCGCGTGCAAGGCGATCGCCGCCGCCCACGAGATATGGAAGAGTCGCCTCACGCCGTGTATTCTAGTTCACGTTCGCAGGGCGCGTAAACCCTGAAATTCGACTTGGTATCCGCGGGGCGTTTCACTAAAATGACACACATCACAGTTCTCGTGTGTATTTCTGGATAAAGGATGCGATTATGCTGAAACTCGGTTTGGCGCTTGGAGTGGCTTGGGGCGTGTGTCTGGGGGCGGGCGCGGGCGACTGGACGCAGTGGCGGGGCAGCAACCGCGACTTGATCGTGACAGGCGAGTCGCTGCTGGCGAGCTGGCCGGAAGGCGGGCCGCAGCGGCTCTGGCTGGCCGATCTGCCGGGCGAGGGGTATTCTGAGCCGGTCGTCGTGGGCGGAATGATCTTCATCACGGGCAGCACGGGCGACAAGAAGGACCGCAAAGGATCCCTCTACGCGCTTAGCGCGAAAGACGGCTCGCTGCTGTGGCAGAACGAGTACGGCCCGGAGTGGGGCGCGAGCTTCGAGTTTGCGCGCACCTCGCCCACGGTTGTGGACGGGCTCGTCTATGTGATCGGCGGGCAGGGTCACATCGCGTGCGTGGAGGCGAAGAGCGGCAAGACGGCGTGGTCCGTGGACACGCATCAGGTGTACGGCGGTCGGAACATCACGTGGGGCATCGCGGAGAATGCGCTGGTCTACGACGGCAAAGTGATCTGCCAGCCGGGCGGCCCGGACACTTCGGTCGTGGCGCTGAACGCCAAGACCGGCAAGCTGGTGTGGCAGAGCAAAGGGCTCGGCGAGCGCAGCGCGTACTGCTCGCCCGCGCTGATCACGCTCAACGGCAGGCGCCAGGTGGTCACGATGCTGGAGGACAACGTCGTCGGCGTGGACGCCGAAACCGGCGCCCCCATTTGGAAGCATCCGCACCGCAACAAATACGCGGTGCACCCCAACACGCCGGTGCTGTGCGGCAAGGATCGGATTTTCGTTTCGTCGGGCTACGGCTACGGGTCGGAGTGCCTGGAGATCGCCGGCGGCTCGGCTAAAGTCGTCTGGACGGACAAAGGCTCCGACAATCACTTTCAGGGCGTGGCGTTCCATCAGGGGCGTCTGTTCTCGTCCGGCGGCGGACGGCTGACCTGCTTCGACCCGGAGAGCGGCCGGCCGGTCTACAGCGTCGAGGGCGCGAAGAAGACGTCCTTCTGCATCACGCCGGCCGGAATGATCACCTATGACGAGAACGGCGGCAAGGTGATGTTGGTTCAGGTGAAGCCGGACGCGTGCAGCGTGATTTCGTCGTTCAAAGTCGAGTATGGAAACGGGCAGCACTGGTCGTCGCCGGTGGTTGCGAACGGCGTGCTTTATCTGCGGCGCGGCAAAGGGATCGCGGCATACGCGGTCGGAGCCAAGTGAGGAGGTCGGTGATGAGGACAGGGATGCGTGGTGCGGTGTTGGCCGGAGTCGCTGCGGCGGCTGTTACCGGCTGTCTGACAGACAAAGGAGCGGGTGCGAAGATGAGCGCTGGAACAGAGCCTTCTGTGGTGGTGAAGCCTTTCGGAAAAACGAAAGACGGGCAACTCGTGCACCAGTACACGCTGACCGGCGCGGGCGGCGTGGTGATGGACGTGATCGACTACGGCGGCAAGGTGGTACGGCTGTTCACGCCGGATCGCTCGGGCGCCATGAAGGACATCACGTTGGGTTTCAACGACGTGGCCGGCTATGAGACGCAGGACAAGTACTTCGGCTCGCTCATCGGCCGCTACGGCAACCGCATCGCCAACGGCAAGTTCACGCTGGACGGCAAGGCCTACACGCTGCCGACCAACAACGATCCGGGCGGTCTGCCCTGCTCGCTGCACGGCGGCGACAAGGGCTTCGACGCCTACGTGTGGCACAGCGAGCCGCTGTCGGAAGGCAAGAGCGTCGGCGTGAAGTTCACGATGACCAGCCCCGACGGCGACCAGGGCTATCCGGGCAAGCTCGACGTCACCGTGTCGTACTGGCTCACGCCCGCGAACGTGTGGCGCATCGAGTACGAGGCCGTGACGGATAAAGCGACGCCGGTCAACCTGACCCAGCACCTCTACTTCAACTTCAAGGGCGAGGCCGAGGGCAACATTCTGGATCACGAGCTGACGCTCTTCGCCGACAGCATCACGCCGGTCACCAAAGGCCTGATCCCGACCGGGCAGCTCCAGCCCGTGAAGGGCACGCCCTTCGACTTCACGACGCCGTGGCAGATCGGGCGCCGCATCAACGCGAACGACGAGCAGCTCAAGTTCGGCGGCGGCTACGACCACAACTGGGTGCTGAACAGCAAGGGCGGCAAGCTCGCCCCGGCTGCAGCCCTCTACGAGCAGACGACCGGCCGCTTCCTGGAAGTGTGGACGACCGAGCCGTGCATCCAGTTCTACTGCGGTAACTTCCTGACGGACAAGGTGCCGAGCAAGCAGGCGGGCAAGAACCTCTGCTACCGCGGCGGCTTGGCGCTGGAGACCCAGCACGCGCCCGACTCCCCGAACCAGCCGAATTTCCCGACGACGATCCTGCGCCCCGGCGAAGTCTACAAGACGGTGACGGAGTATCGGTTCGGCGCGAAGTAAGCAGGCCGCATCAAACATTGGGAGGGCCGGGTACCACCCCGGCCTAGAGCGGTTTCAATAAATGTGTGGCCGACCTGCGGCTCGCGAGGACGCTCGCCCTCCATGCGAATTTGGGGCGATTCTCTGGAGGGCGAGCGTCCTCGCGAGCCGTATCGCATGGCGAAGTCGGCTACTGATCAGATGAAACCGCTCTAGTGGAGCGGGCTTTAGTGGACGGGCTTGAAACAGGATAGGGTGTGTGCTACCGTTCAAAGCTTGTTAGAGAGGGGCACACCCTTTCTGGTTGCTTGACGCGTATTGTAATTCAAATCGTTTCGCTCATAGGCGTCCGTGCATTCCATTTTCAGCCGTGCTGTCGAACGACACACGGATTCTTTTTTGACGCATATGATAGATTGGCGGGTGCCGCTCCAGAAATATGCGTGACGATCAATATCAGGTTGGCCACGATATAATGATGAGAATGATACCACTCATAATCACGATCTCTTTGACCCTAGTGGGCTGTACCTCGACACCAGAACCCGAGGCCCCCGTTGCACAGATTCTGGGACAGATGATTCGTGAAGGCAGATTTGACGAAGCGAAATCTCTCATCGACCAGAAGAGTCAATCAGATCCGATCATGCACTGGAAGAAACAATTGGGTGAGGCGGATAAACTGTGGGAGCGAGGGATGAAGGAGGAATGCCTCAGGGAGTACGAGGCGTTCTTTCACTTCTGCGAGGGCTGGAACACTAGATCACAAAACCACTAAAGAGGCCAACAATGCAGCCCACCCAACCGCCTTACGCCTTCGGCTCCGGCGGTTGGTGGCTGCTGACGTTCTCGATCTCGCCGAGTACGTGGGACATGCCGGCGGTGACGCCGTAATCGTGCGTAGTGTGCCCCTGCACCGTCAGGGCGCGGCCGGTTATCCGCTCGTGCAACGTCAGCAGGAACTTCGCGTCGCTGGGCGACGGCGGAGGTCGGAGGTCGGAGATCAGAGGCCAGAGGTCGGAGGTCGGAGTGGGAGAGCCTGTCACGCCGTTCGGCGGCTCGCGGGGAGGCTCGCCTCCAGCGCGGTGAAGCGGCAACCCTAAAATGAGCAGTTGGATTAGGACAGCAAAATACTTCGTCGCATACGCTTAGTCCCGCACTTCGTCGGATAACCGACTAAGCGAAGCGATTAGATGTAACCGTTTAAGTGTGAGATCAAGTGTGGCGACGCGGTGTGACATGCATGTGATTGGTGCCGTGCAAACGCTGACGTGGTATGGCCGCCTCTGACTCATGTAGGTTGCGCTGAAAACGTCGGCTTGAAGCGCCTGACGGCGCCACTACGAACGCTTCGCACCCGTTTTGTGCCCGTGAGGGCATTCCGTTCGATTCACCGCCGGACGCCGACTTTTTTTTAGCGGAAACGATAACATAGAGTAACGCCAAAAGAAACCCGGAGGTCTCCGCCACACAGGTGACGCAGACGCTCCGGGCCAGCTTCGCTTTCCGAGCGCGTTACTTCTGCTCGGCCTTGCTGCCGCGCCAGGCACCGAAGAGCATCGCCCCGCCGAACACCAGCAGGACGAGGCCCCAGACGAGGTTGATGTTGATGCCGAGCGACATGGATGCGGAGGCTTTGACGGCGCCGTAGCCGGTGAGCAGCGCGCCGATCAGTGCAAACATGAGGCCGATTGGCCAGCGGATGTCGAGTCCCATAAATCAGCTTCCTTTCAGTTTCTTCTCTGGCTTACCAGAAGAAGATGTTCAACAGCACGCAGCAGATGAGCAGCACAACGCCGATGAAGCCGGGCGTCTTCCAGAACGGCAGATCGTGATCCACGGTTCTCGGTGTGAGCGAGTAGACGAGGCCCTTGAGTTCCGCGTCCGTCTTCTGCGACTTGGTTGCGAGCGAAATGACCAGCGTCAGCGTGAAGCACATGATAAAGGCGAACGCCGCGAGCCAGAAGTTCTGGGCCATCTCGCTGGGGAACTCCTTCATCACGCTCAGGTAGCCGCCCTTGACGCCTGCCGCGTTGCCATGCGTGATCGTCAGCGCGTGGAACAGCGCCGAGCCGCCGATGCCGCCGAACAGGCCGAGGAAGGCGCCGGTGCCCGTGGTGCGCTTCCAGAACATGCCCAGCAGGAAGGTCGCGAACAGCGGCGCGTTCACGAAGCCGAACACGAGTTGGATGATGTCCATCGCGTTGTTGTACATCGAGGCGAAATAGGCCGCCGCGATGCTCAGGACAATCCCCACGATCGTCGTGACCTTGCCCGCCCAGAAGTAGTGCTTGTCGCTCTTGCCGGGCGCGAAATAGGCCTGGTAGAGGTCGTACGTCCAGACCGTGTTGAAGGCCGTCACGTTGCCCGCCATGCCGGACATGAACGACGCCAGAAGCGCGGTCAGCGCGAGGCCGAGGAGGCCGGCCGGGCAGTACTTCTTGACCAGCGACAGGATCACGCCGTCGTAGTCGTACTCGGTGATGCTGTTGTAGATGGCGGTCTCGACCTGCTGGTCGGTCAGCTTGTTCGCCGCGTGGGCCGCGATGAGGCTCTCGAGCTTCTTGGCGTCGGTCTTCTTGCCCAAGGCGGCGGTGACGGCGGTGACCGCCGCGGCGGAGTTGGCCGGATCCGCGCTCTTTACGGCAGCGACGGCCTTGGCGTAACACTCCTGCGCGATCACCGGCGGCGGGATGCGGTAGTCCTTGTTCGGCAGGGAAGTCAGCGCGATGGCGATCATGCCGGGGACGATGACCAGGAACGGGAAGAGCATCTTCGGCACGGCGGCCACGAGCGGCGTGTTACGGGCGGCGGTCATATTCTTGGCCGCCATGGCGCGCTGGACCACGAGGAAGTTCGTGCACCAGTAGCCGAAACTCAGCACGAAGCCGAGGCCGAACACCATGGCGAACAGGTCCACGCCCATCGGGTTGTGCGTCGGGCCGGCCAGCAACGGAGTCCAGGCGCTCGTCCAGGCGTTTGCGGCGTATTGCGAACCTGCGGCCGCCGAGTCAGTGGCCACGCCCTTCAAGGCGCTGTTCATCGCGTCCCAGCCGCCCAGGTCCTTGAGGCCCAGGTAGACCACCGGCGCAAAGCCGAGGACGATCATGAAGAACTGCAGCACCTCGGTGTAGATCGCGGAGGTCAGGCCGCCCTTCAGCACGTAGAGCAGCACCACGCCGGAGCAGATCCAGAGGGCGAGGTCATAGTTCCAGCCGAGCAGCTGGTTCAGCAGCTTGGCCAGCGCGTTCATGGAGATGCCGGAGGCGAAGATGGTCATGACCGCGAAGGCCACGGAGTTCAGCGCCCGGACGCGCTCGTCGAAGCGCATCTTCAGGTATTCGGGCACAGAGCGGGCCTTGGAGCCATAGTAGAACGGCATCATGAACACCGCGAGGAAGATCATGGCGGGGATCGCGCCGACCCAGTAGAAGTGCGCGGTGGCGATGCCGTACTTCGCGCCGCTGGCGGCCATGCCGACCAGCTCAAGGGCGCCGAGGTTGGCCGAGATGAACGCCAGGCCGGTCACCCAAGTCGGGATGGAGCGGGCCGAGGTGAGGAAGTCCGCCGACGTCTTCATGTACCGCGCGAGCGCCCAGCCGATGCCGAGCACAAAGACGACGTACGCGATGAGTACGGTGTAGTCGATCCATTCAAGTTGGATGGGTTGCATAAGTGTGGGTCACTCGCATGCCACGGGGTAAAGCCAAACGTCGCGCACACCTTCCCGGCGTGACCACGCAACGCTTCGGCACCCATGGTTCGTGCTCATTATGCGAGGGGGGGGGCAAAAGTCAATTCCCAATTTAAGGCCCCGCGGGACACGCGCGGCGGACCAGCAAATCTAATCAGGGCCAGACCTGCACCGTGAAAGCGGGCTGAAGCCCGGACTACGAACGGCGACGAGCGTGGTATGAGGCGCTTGTAGTCCGGCCTTCAGGCCGTCGCTGGCCATAACTAGAATTGCTGGCGGCGGTAATCGGTTGGTGGCCGGGGGATGCGAGAGGGGTGCGTTTGAGATGTAAAGATCACGCCAGGCTGGGAGCGCGGGCACTCCTGCCCGCGAAAAGGCGGTCCGCCGCCGGTCGTTTCGCAGGCGGCGGCGTTGACTCGCGCGCGCTTTCAACGGGGACAGGAGTGTCCCCGCTCCCAGGCTCCGCGCATGACACGCGCTTCACCTCGCGCACCCCGGCCACCAACCGATTACCTGGCGGCGGACAGCGGGTGGTTGTACGCTCGCCGCGATTCCTCTATACTGGCAACAAATGGTCGCGGTTCAAGGTGGCCCGTGACCGGGGGCGAAGGGAGCGACGGAATGAATGCAGGGTGGCTGTTCATGATGGCAATGTGTGGGCTGGCGGCTGCGGGGTGCGTGGGGCTGAGGAGTGGCTCGGGCGCGGCTGACCCGCAGGTGATCAAGGTGTGGCCGGACGGGAAGATCCCGCTCAAGACGAGCGACGCGCCGGAGAAGGTGAACCCGTCGAAAGACGACATCGTGCGCCTGACCGACGTGAACGAGCCGAGCCTGACCGTGTACCTGGCCAAGGACGCCGGCAAGCCCAACCCGGCTGTCATGATCTGCCCCGGCGGCGGCTACGGCATCTTGGCGTGGAACCACGAGGGCACCGAGGTCGCTCAGTGGCTCAACCAGCAGGGCGTCTCGGCCTTCATCCTCAAGTACCGCGTGCCGAAAAACCGCGACGCGGCCTTCTGCGACGCGCAGCGGGCCATGGGGCTGATCCGCTCCCGGGCACAGCGTTTCAACGTCGATCCAAAGCGGCTCGGCATCATGGGCTTCTCGGCGGGCGCGCACCTTTCCGTGCGTACGAGCACGAACTACGAGAAGCGCTTCTACGAGCCGGTCGACGAGGCCGACCAACAGTCCAGCCGCCCGGACTTCGCGCTGGTCATCTATCCGGCATACCTCTTCGCGGAGGGCTACACGATGGCGCCCGAGCTGCCGGTGACCGCCAACACGCCGCCCACGTTCTTGCTGCAGGCCGAGGACGACGGGCCGTATGTGGACAGCAGCCTGGCCTACTTCATCGCACTCAAGAACGCCAAGGTGCCGGTCGAGATGCACCTTTTCCCCGACGGCGGGCACGGCTACGGCCTGCGCAAGAAGGGCAAGACCACCGACGTGTGGCCCGACCTCGCCGCCGCGTGGCTGAAGCGCGTCTGCGGCGAACGTTAATTGGAGGGTGAGCCTGCGGTGAGCCGCGTGCGTGACTGTCGCGAAACGGCTCGGCACAGCCTCGCCCCCCAAGTCTTGGGAGAGGTTTCCGCTTCTCCTCGCGTACATCTACCGTACGCCTAGTCTCCGACTGATTACGACAACTGACTCGAACACGGTCTGGTTTGTGCAGGTTAACCGTGGGGTGGGGGTTCTGACGGTGCGTCGAGAGCGATGAAGAGGTCGCCGTCGCACGCGGGCACCGTATGGCTCAGCGCACGCCGGCCGGTGGCCCGGCTGGTGTGCGGCACGTCAAAGGTGACCGTCACAGTCGCGTTGCCAAGCGGGTTGTAGATCGCCGCGCCGCGCTCGAACGTCCGCGCGATGCTGCCATCTGAGCGTGTGACGCCAAGGCCGTTTGCGCGGCCGAGCATGCGCTCCCAGAACGGATACCAATCGTGCAGGTGGTCGGGCGTCGGCAGCGGGTTCGGGTCGGAGAAGAGGCAGTAGCCATCCGACAGGACTAGCGACAGCGCGGTGGTGGCCCGCATCAGGTGCTCGTCCCGGCGCGACGTGTGGAACCAGGTCTCCAGGCAGTTGATGCGCGGCGCGCGCAGGTTCTTTTCGGCCCACGCCAGCGCATCTGCGATGCGCCTCCACTCCTGTGCCGTCTGCGAACGATAGCACTCCATAAAGGTGCCGTTAATGAACGGCGCGGTCTGCGGGAAGGTGCGGTCGTTCGCGTTCGCGAGGATCAGCGCCTTCTCGCCGATGCGCCGGCGGATGGCCTGGACGAGGGCGAGGCGGTCGGCGTCGTCCGACCACCAGTCGAGCATCACGCCGTCCACCGCGCCGGACTGCACGGCGGCCTGCGCCTGCCGGGCGACTTGCTCGCGGTACTCGGAATTCGCGAAATCGAGCTGCAGGTAGCCACCCTCTTCCCAGCCCGCGACGATCCGGCCGGCCTTGTCGCGCCGCCACCAGGCGTGGCCCTCCGGCAGGAACGAGCGGTGCGCGTCGCGGTAGCGGATCTCCAGCAACAGCACGAGGTTCGGGTTGCGGCCCAGCAGTTCGCGGCGCTTCAGGAGGGCTGCTTCGACGCTCGCGGGCGTAAAGCCATCGGCCAGCCCCTGCTGCGCGTGATTCCACCGGAGCCCATAGAAGCCTGCCGACTGGAAGATCAGATCGTGCCGGGCTGCCGTGTCCAGCGGCGCCTCGCCCTTCAGGTTGTCGGCCGCGTTCCACGCTTGGAAAACCGATGGAAAAGTGCGTCCCGTGATGCGTCGTTCCACGTCCGCTTCGTGCGGTGGCTTGTCAGCATCCGCGAGCATCGCGAGCGACAGGGTTAAAAAGGTGGCACGACCAATTGGGCGGAAACTAGGCGGCAGCATGTGGCTTCCCTTGGCTGGCAAGAAGTGGGCCGTTCGCGCGACGACGATCGTCGCAAAAATGACGACAGAACGATTCCACATTTCGCCGTTTTGCGCAAGTGGCGATTTCATTAGCCGTGACAGACGGAATGTGGTTTCGACTCGCCTTGCTCCGTGCCAGCATTATGTGGATCAGCTGGCGGATACTACTACATCAAGTGCGGGCAAAGGTGAACTCCGCGGAACAGGTGCTGGAGCTGATCGAGGAATGCCGAGACCGCTGTCTGTGGTTTCTGCGCTCGGTCTACCCCCGTGTCGCGGGGAGAGGGGTTGCGAAACAACAGAGGTATCGGCTATAATCCCGGCCAGAGAGAGAAGATGTGATGACGATGACTGTTCGGGAGGTGCGAGCGGTTGGCGCGGGCAGGGTTCGTAGGGCTGGGCGCGTCAGGCAAGAGGGGGCGACACGATGAATGGGGGGCTTAAGTCGGGCGGCGTGTTTTCGGCGAGGACGCGCCATTTTACTATCATGTTCGGCGTGTTGCTCCTCGCAGCTGGTTTCGCGAACGCGGCTGAAGTCAAGCCCAACATCCTGTTCGTCCTCGCGGACGATCTCGGCTGGGCGGCGCTGAGCTGCACCGGCAACAAGGATGTGTCCACGCCGAACATCGACCGGCTCGCGTCGCAGGGCATGCGCTTCACGCAGGCCTACGCCGATTCGCAGTGCTCGCCGACACGCGCGGCCTTGCTTTCGGGACAATACGGAGCGCGCACGGGACTCTTCAAGGTCATCGGCGAAAAGGAGCCGCCCAAGGCGTTCATGCGCCCGCCGCAGGCCAATCTCGCCCTGTCGCCGGACGTGGCCACGCTGGCGAGTACGCTGCGCAAGGCGGGCTACACCACGGGGTTGAGCGGAAAATGGCACATTGCCAACAGCCCGTTTGTCGCGACGCTGAAGAAGCGCGACGGCGACGCCTACTTCGAGCGTTACGGCTTTGACTTCGCAGGGCCCGCCAACAGTGCGGAGCAGCATGAGGACAAGGCGGTGACCGCCATCACGGACGACATCATCGGGTTCATCGAGAGCAACAAAGACAAGCCGTGGTTCGCCTATATCGCGCATTTCACGCCGCACGCGCCGCTGGAGGCGCCGAAGGGGCTCGTCGACAAGCACGCGGCGCGCGGCTATGCGCGCGCCAGCAACCCCGGCGGTAAATTCATTGAGCGCCCCACGGCCGAGTATCTGGCCATGCTGGAGCATCTGGACAACGAGGTCGGCCGGCTCTTGCGGCGGCTCGACGAGCTCCAGCTCGCGGAGCGCACGGCGGTCATCTTCGCCAGCGACAACGGCGGCTTGTCGCGCGTGGCCGGCAACGCCCCGCTGCGCGAGGGCAAGGGCTCGCCCTACGAAGGAGGCATCCGGGTTCCGCTCATCGTGCGCTGGCCCGGCCAGGTGAGACCCGGCAGCACCTGCGAGGTGCCCGTGCACACCGTGGACTTCTACCCCACGTTCGCGGAGCTGGCCGGAGGCGCGCCGCCCGCCAAACACGCGCTCGACGGTGAAAGCCTCCTTCCGCTCTGGCTGCAACAGGGTTCGCTTAAACGCACGGCTCTTTACTGGCACATGCCGACCTACACCACGAACTACGGCCGCACGCCCTGCGCGGTCATCCGGCAGGGCGACTGGAAGCTCATCCGCTGGTTCGGCGACTATCTCGACACCCGCGGCTTTACGCCCGATGACAAACCCTACGGCAAACTCGTCACCGGTGCGCGCAGTGAACTGTACAACTTGCACGACGATGTCAGCGAGACGTGCGACCTTGCCCCCGCTCAACCCGAAAAGGTGCGGCAGCTCACGGCGGCGCTCGAAGCCTGGTGGAAGGACACCGGCGCAAAACTGCCCGATACGAACCCGGACTACGATTCGAAAACGTGGTGGATGGACGCCGCCAGAGGCGCTGCGGGCAGGAAGAACGCCGACAAGCCGGCGAAAGACGAATAGGCTTGAGAGAAAAACGGAGAAGTTGGTGTCCTATGAAACTGAATCCACTCGTCTCGTTGCGCATGGCGCTTGCACTTCTCGTCACAGGGGGCGTGACGCTGCATGCCGCGGAGCTTAAGCTGGCCTGCCTGTTCTCGGATCACGCCGTGCTCCAATGTGACGCGGCGGTGCCGGTCTGGGGGTGGGCGGATGCGGGGACGGAGGTCGCCGTCGAATTCGCCGGACAGAAGAAGAGAGTCGTTGCGGACGCAGCCGGCAAGTGGATGGTCAGGCTCGATGCGTTGAAGGCGAGCACGGAGCCTCGGGCGCTTACGGCGACCGAGACAAAGACGAACGCGCGCATTCAGGTGCAGGATGTTCTGGTCGGCGAAGTGTGGCTGGGCTCCGGCCAATCGAACATGGCCATGACCGTCAATCGTGCCAAGGACTTCGAGGCGGAAAAGGGCTTGGCAAATCTGCCTCTTGTGCGGATGTTCAAAGAGGAGTCGGCTGCCGCCGACACGGAGCAGGCCGACGGCAAAGGCGCCTGGGTCGTCTGCGCGCCTGACGCGGTCGGCGGCTTCTCCGCGACCCTGTACTTCTTTGGCCGGGAGCTCCACAAGAAGCTGGGCGTGCCGGTGGGCCTCGTCAACTCGTCGGTGGGCGGCACGCCCATCGAATCGTGGATTGCGGCCAAGCCGCAGCGGGAATCGGAGCAGCTGAGGCCCTTTTTCGCCGCCGTCGAGCAGGACAACGCAAAGGTCGATCCCGCGGAGGAAAAGAAGAACTACGAGCGGTCGCTCGCCCGCTGGGAGGCGGCCGCGAAGAAAGCCCGTGCGGAGAAGCAGCCGGTTCCGCGCAAGCCGCGAGATCCGGCAGGGGTTCGGGGCAAGAAGGCGAATGTGGGCGGGCTGTTCAACGGCAAAATCGCGCCGCTCATCCCGTACGCCATCCGGGGCGCGGTTTGGTATCAGGGCGAGGCGAACTCCATGCCGGCCAAAGCGCCGTTCTACCAGTACCAGTTGCCGCTGCTGGTGAGCGACTGGCGCGCGCGCTGGGGGGCTGAGCTTCCCTTCGCCTGGGCGCAGCTGCCGAATTTCGACGGCGGGGAGCGCGACTGGCCGACCGTCCGGGAAGCCATGCTCAAGACGCTCGCGCTGCCCAAGACCGGCATGGGCGTCAACATCGACATCGGGGAGGCGAAGAACATCCACCCCGCGAACAAGCAGGAGGTCGGCCGCCGCCTCTCGCTGTGGGCGCTCGGCACCGTCTACGGGCAGCCGGTGGCGTCGACGTCCGGCCCCTTGCCTGCGGGGCAGCAGGTTCGCGGCGGCGAGCTCGTTCTGCGCTTCACGCATGCGGACGGCGGCCTCGTGGCGAAGGGCGGCGAACTGAAGGGCTTCAGCATCGCCGGCGGCGACCGGCAGTGGAAGCCCGCGCAGGCGCGCATCGAGGGCGACACGGTCGTCGTCTCCAGCTCGGACGTGAAGACGCCCGCGGCCGTTCGCTACGCGTGGGAGAATTTTCCGGTCTGCAATCTGTACAACGGCGCGGGGCTGCCCGCGTCGTCGTTTCGGACGGGCGAGGCCAAGTAGCGCACGCGGGTCAGCACGTTGCTGGGCGACCCGCAGAACGGCGTTGACTTCATTGTCTCTGACCTCGCATAATGAAGCGCATAGATTGAATGGGGGACGGCGCTCACATGGTGCCGCATGGCGCCGGGCGTCTGCCTGAAATGTGCAGGGAAGTCGAGGAGGACGTTTATGACGAGCGCGTGTAAAGTTTTGGCGGTGGTCGGCTTGGCGGTGTCGGCCGCGGTCGCGCAGTCGTATGCGCAAGGTTACGAGGCGGGGGTCGCGACCTACACGTTCCGCAAGCTCACGGCCTTCGAGGCGATCGAGCAGACCCGGGCGTGCGGCGGTGATGTGATCGAGTTCTTCCTGTGGCAGAAGCTGAGCCCGGAGCAGCCGAACGCCGTGCTCGACCAGAATCTGTCGGACGAGAACCTGGCCGCGCTCAAGGCGAAGCTGCAGGCGGCTGGAGTCAAGGCCGTGAACGCCTATTTCAACAACGCGGTCTTTCAGGACAAGGCTAAGGTTGAAGCCAACCTGCGCACGCTCTTCGAGTTCGCGCGCAAGCTGGGGCTGCGCGGCCTGACCGGCGAGCCGCCCGTCGAGCAGCTCGACCTCGTGGAGAAGATGGTCAAGGAGTACGACATCCGGCTCTGTTTCCACAACCACCCGAAAGATCCGAAGAAGCCCGACTACCGCAACTGGGAGCCGGCCTATCTGCTGTCGCTGATGGAGACGCGCGACCCGCGCATGGGGTTCTCGCTGGACACGGGCCACGTCACGCGGTCCGGGCTGAATGCGGTCGAGGCGGTCAAGCTGTTCGGCAAACGTGTCCACTCGGTGCACCTCAAGGACGTGAAGGAGGCGACCAAGGAAAGCATCGACCTGCCGTACGGGCAGGGCATCGGCAACATGGCCGGCGTGCTGGCCGAGCTGAAGAAACAAGGCTTCCAAGGTCACGTCGCCGTCGAATACGAGAACCTCACCGACCACCTGAACGACGACGTGAGGTTCTGCCTGGGCTTCATCCGTAGCCATTGAGCGCGCTGGGGCTTTGCTGGCGGACGGCAGGGGCTGCCGTCCCTACCGAGTGGGAATGGCGCCTGATATTTTGGGAGGAGACTATGAAAACTGAAGTGTCCAATCGGTTGACCCGCCGCGGCTTCCTCGGCGGCTGCCTCGCGCTCTCGGCCGCGCCGCTCGTGGTGCCGGGCCGCGTGCTCGGGCGCGACGGCGGCGTCGCGCCGAGCAACCGCATCGTTTTTGGCGGCATCGGCATCGGCAACCGCGCCCGCGCGATTCTGCCGAACTTCCTGTGGTTTCCCGAGATCCAGTGGGTGGCGGTCTCGGACGCCCGCGCCGACCGGCTCGCCTCCGCCAAGGAGATCATCGACGCCCGCTATGGCACGAAGGACTGCCGGGCGCATGGCGACTTCCGCGACTTGCTCGCCGACAAGGCGATCGACGCCGTGCTCATCGCCACGGGCAACCGCTGGCACGCCGTGGCCTCCATGTTTGCGGCGCAGGCGGGCAAGGACATCTACTGCGAGAAGCCCATCAGCCTGACGCTCGGCGAGGGGCGCAAGCTGGTGGAGCTCAGCCGCCGCTACGGCACGATCTATCAGGCGGGCACGCAGCGCCGCTCAACCTCCTCGTACCGCTTCGCCCGCGAGATGGTGCTGCAGGGCCGCATCGGCCGCGTGCACACGGTCGAGTCGCAGGTCTGGACGACGGCAGGGGTGCCGCACGGCAAGGCCACGCCCGTGCCCGAGGGCTGGAACTACGACATGTGGCTCGGCCCCGTGCAGTGGCGGCCCTTCGTGCCCGGCCGCGTGAACGGGTGGACGAACTTCTGGGACACGGGCGAGGGCATGCACACCGACATGGGCACGCACTACACCGACCAGATGCAGTGGGTGCTGGG
>CAYLUN010000092.1:0-19997 GCA_964386865.1 uncultured Lentisphaeraceae bacterium
GCGCTGCGAGGTATGTCGACTTCGTCATATTCGGTTTCATCTCTGCTGCCCCAACGTCGGTAATCATCACTTGTATTCAAAGGGATGCATTACCTGGTTCGCCTTTGGGTTGCTCTTCGAACATGATTATTAGCGTTGGAAGGCATGGTTCTGGCCTCATTTCTTCAGCCCTTTGTTGATTGCAGCCTGAATAACAGCCGTGTCTTGAGTCCTCCAGAACCAGAACACATCGCAATCGGCCTCTCCTTGTCCTCTATTGGGAGTGACGGCAACATCGAATTGAACCCTCGCTTCGCGAAGCGCCGCCATGACCGCAGCAGTATTGTCTGGGCGGATCGCGACAAAGTGAGAGTCCGGATCATCAATCGGTCGCTGCATCTTACTTTCGTTTGTCATGCTTTCCTTTCCCCTTGGTATTGTGTACATAAAAGCACGCACTCATCCCATTCTGATCATATCGGAACCCCTAGGAGCTTCCTCCGCTTGGCTTTTGCCTTCTCTCTTTTGTCCTTTTTCCAGAGTTTGAACGGACTGAAAGACTCCCTCGCGGCAAGCCGTAAGGGTTGGCAGATTCCGGTTACCCACTCGCAGAGCCGCAACGTGATCGCCGGATTGTTGAACCAGGGCTGTACCCCGTGAGTGCTCGCGTACTTGCATCCGGTCGCCCTGCATAGGCCCCGTGTGACTTTGATGATAGCTTCTTGTGATAATACTATGCTGATCGGCTTCTCGAAGTCAAGGAACTCCTTGTTCACGACGCCCCACTGTCGCCCCTGCCAACCGAGCTGGGACTGTTTCGATTTCGACGTGTGCGAGGCGAGATAGCGCCACCATCCGACATGGCCGGCCTTGCCGAGCCCGTCGAACTTGACTGCGCGTTCTTCCGCTCCCGGCCACATCTTCCTGTGGGTGACCTCAGCAAAGCCGCTCCCGTATCTCGCGACCTCGTTGTCGTCGCTGATATCCTCGCCGGGATCGATGACATTCGTGGGTCCGCTGCACGGCCCCAGCAACCCGATGACGTCCATCCAGTGTTCGCGGATGAGTCCCTGGAGACTGTCCATCCATTTTTCGCCGACACAGCCCTGCGTTTCAGTACCCCAGCAGATCCCGTGGATGTGCGGCTGGCCGCGCTTCTGTTTTTCAATTCGCCAGATCATGAGCACGGCCTTGAGCCTGCGCAACCTCTGAACGTAGGCCCTCCACAGCCTCCGCCACTCTACGCCGGTTATCGGCGGACCCGGCAAGGTCAGCGTGACCCCGAAACAGTTCCAGCCTTCAGGACCTTTGGCGCGCACGAGAAGCTTCCGCAGTCTTGCGGCTGAGTGCCGCGAAAAGGTGGTTATCTCGGACCGCTTGGCCCGGGGCGTGGTTCGGGTGGAGGAGGTGAGTTTATCAAGACTCCCCCGGTCGGTGATCGTCCCGTGGGGGTAGATTTCTACGGCGCAGTCCTTGTGGGTGCGCGGAATGGTCGTGACGGCTCTTGTATGTTGCATGGACAGTTATCCTTCTTGGGCACAATGAGTGCGCGTTTGCCGTGCCGAGGGCCGTTTTGCCACGTTGGCAAAAGGATTAGGGCACGGAATGAACGTGGGAAGGACGACAACTTGTGTTCCGGCGGGCTTTTTCCAGCGGCCTAAGGTGCTCTGGCGACACCCCTGAGTATTTTCCAGATAACTTCCGCCTGCCTCGTTCCGGTAACGGTTAAGACTGGTTTAGCGGGCCTTGCCGTCAGGATACCCGCCCCAATCTTGTCGCACAGTTTGACACCGCAGGCGGGGGAGCGTCAAGCGGGATTTGACGCAAAGTCACGTTTATATATGCGTGCCTTGCCCTCGGGACATCATCCGGCGGCTACGGCACCCCGCGCAACGACGCTGGGGGTGCCGGTGGCCGCCGGTGGGGTATGTCCCGTAATGGCTCGTCTATATAGGCCATATCTCACCGCTGTGGATCTCCGCCGGTCAAAATTTGTCTTTGATCTCAGCCGGTCTCGCCGCCGAAACTGATCGCGAAAGCCCCCAGCCATCCTGCCGACCGAGCCCCCCCTTAATTTGTCTTTGGCCGGTCGGGCGAATGGGGGCTGGCTGCGCCGCCGGGTTCGCCTATTGTATGATTGTGGTTGGCGCTTGTCCGAAGCAGTCGGTCTTGAATATCGACCACAGACCATGCTGTCAAAGCGTTAATGCTCACGACGATTAGAGCAAGGATAACGAGAACGCCTTGCCGAATCTCGTTTTTTCTCTCTGTTGGTGCTGCGACCTCAAAAAGCACGAAAGGGACAGCCGTGAGCAGTGCAGACCAAGGGAGAGACAAATACCACTTAATAATGAGAAGTAAGTGCATAGGCAAGGTGATATGCATGTCCTCACACCTGTCGCTCAGTTTGAGCAGATACCCTGACAGCAGAACGCAGGAAACGATCAATCCTGGCATGATTACTAATCCTGCCAGCACATAGTCGCGAAATGCGGGTCTGATTTGTCTATTCATTTCCTGTCTGGGCGAATGGGGCGGGTGAGTCTCCGGCCCCTACTGGGGCGGGTAGTACTCTACCCGCTGGTTCGTCCGCGCAAGCGGCGAACCAGACGGAGGCTCACCCGCCCCATTCGTCCGACGCGCAGCGTCGGACGAACATCTGATTGAGGATCAAGAATAGCAACATCCTTATCAACCCCGCAGATGCAAACCCTCAACGGCTATGTTGGAATGCAGCAGCTTACAACGGCATTCTGCTCCATAGCGGCGGCGATATGGATCATTGATAAGGATCAAAGATCATTAGAACCGCTGTTCCACATTCCCAACATGGTTTGAACGGTAACACACAAGCTTAGACTGTTTCAAGCCGGATTCCGTTGGTTCACCCGTCCTGCTGCTGCGGACGTGACAAGACACATTCGGCACGCTCAGGTGGAGCGGGCGGGCCTCCGGCGGCAACTCGAAGGCCGGGCCAAGGCCGTAGCACGTGCCGGTCTGTCCAGTGGTCACCAAATGACAGACGTTCCATAGGCGGCGAACTGGGCGTCGGCCGTCAGGATCGAGAACCCCTCCGCCTCCGCTTGTGCAATCAGCATCCGGTCAAACGGATCGCGGTGGTGGAAGGGCATGCGAGGCAGTCGCTCGCAGTGATCAGGTGTCAGTGCCAGCCAGTCGACCCCATTGTGGCGCAGTTCGCGCTTGATCGCTGTCGCCCAGTCCTCGGATATGTCCAGTTTCCCAAGCCCGACCTTGATGGCGATCTCCCACCAGCTGACCACGCTACAGTAGAGTTTGTTACGAGGGCTCAGAATCGTGTCTGCAGCAGCAGGCGAGAGCCGCTTACCGTCACCGCACATCCACAGCACGACATGCGTGTCGAGAAGCACTTTCATCACGAGTATTCCTTGAAGTCGGCCAGAGGAGCGTCAAAGTCGTCGGACATATGAACGATCAAACCGGGGAGCCCGTTAAGGCGGCGCTGGACTTGCTGCGGGCGGACGGGTTTGAGCGCAATAACCGGATCGCGGCCGCGCAGCACGACGATCTCTTCACCCGCCAGAACTCGGTTGATGAGCTTGGACAAGTGGGTCTTCGTTTGATGGATGGTCACGGTTGTCATGATGTGAACATAGACTAAGTTCATGACTAAGTCAAGGCAGCCGTGAGGGTGATCGGTTGGTGAAGGGGGATCGCGAATCTGATGCGTGTTGGGCGCGAAGGCACGGGACGAGCGTCTGCTCGTCCGGGCAAGCAGACGCTTGCCCCTCCCCTAAGCCCAACTGTGTGATCACGTGTGATACCGCCGCCGAAACGTATTTGGACTGAATCGCGAGGACGACACGGAGGTCGTCCCTCCAGCGCGAGGTCACGCTCCCCCTCACCCACGTACGCGCTCCGAGGCCGGCTCGTCACGCGGCCGCCGCGCTCACGGCCCCTTGACCGCGACAATCGGCAGCAGCAGGCGCGAGGGGCGGGCGGCGCCGCAGTAGATGCGGTTGGTCTGACTGAGCTTCGCGCCCGCGTCCGACCACGGTTCGCCGGTGCCCGGATTCACGTCGAAGCGCGGGTAGTTGCTGGAGGTGACCGCGGCGCGGATGCGGTGGCCCTTATTGAAGATGATGCTTGTGGACCAGCAGTCGACCGTCACCTCTTCGACCTTGCCGGGCGTGAGCGGCTCAGGCTTCTCCAGCGAGCGGCGGTGGCGCAGCCGCAACATGCCCTCGGCGATGAGGTAGCTCTTGCCGTCGGGGTAGACGTCGCACAGGCGCACGGAAAGGTCGGTGTCGGCGGCCGACGAGGAGACGAAAACGGCGGCCTTCACGCGGCCGGTGACCTCGAGCGGCTCCCGCAGCGGCTCGCTCGTGAAGAGCAGCACGTCGGGGCGCCCTTCGATCCGGCTCTGGTCCATCGGGCCGCGCTGCAGCGTCAGGTTGTTGCCGCCCACCGTCGGGCAGGGGTTGGCGGGGTCGAACGTGAACGCGCGGAAGGCCTCGCCGGCGGCCGCAGGCTTCGCCAGCGTCAGCCCGCCCTCGCCCGTGAAGTAGGCCGCGCTCTCCGTCGCCGGCACGGGCCAGTCGTCGGCGAAGCGCCACGCGTTGCCGGGCGCGCCGGGGCTCCGCGCGTCGCCCATCACGTAGTAGGCGACCGCCGGCTCCTTCTCGACTCCGTTCTCCTCGCCGCACAGGTAGTGCGCGAACCAGCGGCCCGCGTCGTAGCGGGGAGGCGTCCGCGTCGCGTCCGGGAACCTCAGTTCGCCGACCGGCATCTGGCCGATGCCGTGCGTCCACGGCCCCATGATCAGCTTCTGCGCGCCGCGCGCGCCGGCCGCGCCGGCGTGCTGGCGGCCGACGAACTCGTCGAGCGTGGCCTGCGCGAACATGTCGAACCAGCCGCCCACGTGAATGGCGGGCGCCGTCATCGACGCGAACTTCGTCGACGTGTCGAGCGTGCGCCAGTACTCGTCGTAGCGCGGGTGGGCGTGCATGATTTCGAGAGCCTGCGGGTCGAATTTATTGCCGGTGAGCCAGTTCTCGACGTCGGCCTTGCGGAATGCGCCGCCGATGTAGGAGGCGTCCAGGTACATGTTGGCGGCGGCCACCGAGATGACCTGCGCTTTCAAGCCTTCCGGCACCGCGCCGGCCAACAGGTTCTGCGTGATGCCGCCGGCCGAACCGCCGATGGTGCCGACGCTGCCGTCGCACCAGGGCTGCCGCCTCAGCCAGGCCAGGGTGTCCGCGCCGTCCTGGTGCTCGCCCCAGCCGCACCCGACGAAGGGCAGGTTCTCGCCCTCCGAATCAAACCGACCGCGCATGTCCTGTACGACGAACGCGAAGCCGGCGCGGGTGAACCCCTCTTTACCCCCTCCGTTCTTGACCCTGCTATACGGCGTTCGCGATAGCACGACGGGGAACGGCCCGTCGCCCTGCGGCTTGTAGATATCTGTCGCCAGGCGCTTGCCGTCGCGCATCGGGATCAGCACGGTCTGCAGGCCAGGCGGGCGGTCATAGTCTTCGACTTGTTTCAGCCAGGCTGCCGTGCCGACCGTCTTGTCCGCAGCAGCCGCGCGGGCGAACAGGCTCTGAATGCGCCGCGCCCACTGCTCGCCATGCGACGTTTTCACGAAAGTAACGGCGCGCGTCTGCTCCTCTGGCGAGAGCGCTTCGTTATGATCCGCATCGAACTGCGGGAAAAGCGCTTTCATCTTGGCAACAGCCGGATCGGTCGCCGCCGCGCAACAGGAGGTGAGGCCGAAAAGAACGAGAACGAGGTAGAGGTTCATGGTGCCTTAATGAGTTTTGCGCCGTCGGCCGGCGGTGTCAGCGTGCAAATGCCCTTCAGAAATCCATGGTCGACAAGAAAGCGGTCAACGGCGGACAGCGTCCAGTTACGCCAAGGCTGCTCGCGGTAGAAGCCGTGCTCCTGGCCTTCGGCGAGCCACATTTCCGCCGTTGTATTTCCCAGTTCTTTGAGCCGCCGCAGGGCCGCGTCCGAACCGGGTTTCCAAGTGTCCTTCGTGCCGAAGAGCAGGAGCGCCGGCGGAAAGTCGGCCGTGAGGTGTTTCAGCACATCCACCTCGGGGTCGCTGCTGTCCTTCGCGGTGAAGGCGGGGTTGAACAGCAGGTAGGCGGCGACCGAGGTGTCGTATTCCTTCGGGTCAGTCGGATCATCCAGGCCGGGGTTGGTCGTCGCCAGCACGGAGATGTGCCCGCCCGCCGAGCCGCCGCCGACAATCAACCGCTGCGGGTCGACGCCCAGCTCGCCCGCGTGCTGCTTCATCCACCGGACCGCGCTCTTCGCATCGGTGATGCAGACGCGCTTGCGCAGGTTCGCGCCGCCGGCCTGCGTGCCGCCCTCGCCCGTGGGCAGCATGCGGTAGTTCGCGGTCGCGGCCACCAGCCCGCGGCTGGCCAGATAGGCGCAGAAGGGGCGGAACTGGCTAAGGCTGCCGCCCGACCAGCCGCCCCCGTGAAAGAGGAGCACGCCCGGCACCTTGGGGCCGGACGGCTTCCAGCCCGGCGGGAAGAAGACCTCCAGCTGCTGGCCAACGCCGGCCGACTGCTTGTAGACGTACGCCTTGTACCATTCGATGCGCTCGCGCCGGCAGGCGATGCCGGGCCTGATCCAAAAATCGAGCGCCTGGTTGTAGATGACCGAATCTGTGACTTCGTGCCTCTTGCCGGCCAGGAAGAAGCCGGCGCCCAGGTTGTCGTGCACGCGGCAGTTGCGGTACTGAGTGACGCAGCGGTCGACGTCGGCGACGCCTCCCGAGACCGAGCCGTTCCAAGCGATCTCCGCGTTCTCGACCGCCATCTCGACGTCGTCGTGCGCGCTGATGCCTTCGTCGGCGTTGCTCAGCGCGCGCACATTCTCCAGCCGGATGCCCGTCCACTTGCCGTGGATGTTGAAGCCGTCGTTGGCCGCGTGCGTGGCCGTGATGTTCCGCACGATGATGTTTGAGCAGGCGATGGTCACCGCGCTCACTCCAACCTTCGGCGGAAGGATAAGCCGGGTACTTACAGGCGTCCTGTTTGTTGGCCAGCGGAAGTAGAGCGAGCCGTCTTCGGCATAGCCCATCTGGCCCGGCTTGAGCGCGGCGGGCGCGAGATAGCAGTGCTCCTTGCGCTCCGGATGCGCTTTTTCGGCCGCCAGGTCACGCGGCAGCCGCAGCGGCAGCTCGTCCAGAAACAGGCCGGCGAGCTGGCCCGCCGCGAGCGGCGCGCGGCCCAGCAGCGGCCCGTCCGAGATCCAGATATCGCCGTCCTTCTTCCAGCTGTGCCCGGTCACGTCGATGCCGAGATCGATGACGACGCCCTTGCCGTCGTAGACAGCCGGCTTCTCCGCGGTGCCGCCCTGCGTGAGAAGGAGCGGCGTCGCGGAGATCAAGGTGCCGTCTTCGGCTGTGAGCCCGGCCTGGGCTGCCGCCATTAAAAATAGAGCAAGCGGCAGGCGACGTGTTTGGACAACCATGCAGGGCCTCACGGAATCGGGTCGTTACGGTGAATGGTGATGCGCTCTTCCCAAACCGCTTCGTCTTTTTCCGCGTCATAGGTCAGGATGCGGTCGGCGCTGCCTTGGGCCAGCGGCGCGTCGCGCTTTGGCAGCCACGTGCGGTGGTCGGCGATCTGATCGGCATAGCGGCTATCTTTCGCGAGATTGGTCCACTCGTGCGGATCCTGCTGCATATCGTAGAACTCCTCAGACCCGTCCGCGTAGTGAATGTACCGGTAGCGTTCGCTGCGGACCGTGTGGTTACCGGGATTGTGTGACGACAGAGCGGGGCGCGCGCGAACGGTTTTCGCATCCTTGAGCTGCGGCTGAAGGCTGAGGCCCTCGAGGTCGCTCCGCTTAGGCAGGGCGCACAGGTCGCTCAGCGTCGGGTAGATATCGAGCAGATCCGCAGGCTGCGTGCAGCGCTGTCCGCCTTTGACGCCCGGGCCCGCGAAAATCAGGGGCACCCGCGTGCCGCCGTTCCACAGCGTGTTCTTGCCCGTAATCCCCTTTTCGCCCAGATGCCAGCCGTTGTCGCCCCACACGACGACGACGGTGTTCTCCCAGCGGCCGGTGGCTTTCAGCGCGGCGACCAGGCGCCCGATCTGCGCGTCCACAAAGCTCGTGCTCGCGAGGTAGGAGCGGCAGAGGTTGCGCCACTGCTTGTTCTCTTCCACCCACTTCAGCCGCGGCTCGGGCAGCTCCCAGTGCAGGTACCACGAGAAGCGCGGCGTGTCGTCGCGGTCCGTGCGCAGAATCTGAGGCAGCACCGAGTCATCGTCGGGGTAGAGGTCGTACCACTTCTGCGTCACATGGCAAGGCACGTGCGGCAAGTAGTAGCCGACGGCGAGGAACATCGGCACGTCTTGGGGCCCCGCCGTGAGCTGCTCAACGGCCCAGCTCGTATTGATGAAGTCGCCCTTGTCCTCATCCCGGTGCGGGAAGGCGCCCCAGTCCATGGCCGGGTGATTCCCCATCGGCGTCGGCGGGATCAGCTTCTGCGGCGGCTTGGCCCCCATGCCGCCGTTCGGCCCCCAGACGTCGAACTCAACCGCCCGCTTGGCCGGGCCGCCGGGGTTGCCGTGGTAGATCTTGCCCGTCGTGTAGGTCTTGTAGCCGTTGGCCTTGAAGTGCTGCGGCAGGGCGACGCGGTCCGCCCACTCGGGCAGATTGCGAAACCACGGGGAGAGGCCGTAGATGCCCGTGGTGGTCGGCCGCAGCGAGAGCATCAGGCTCGTGCGCGAGGGGTTGCAGAGCGGCGACTGGCAGTGCGCGTTGAGGAAGACCGTTCCGCGCTCGGCCAGCGCGTCGAGGTTCGGCGTCTTGGCGAGCGGGTGCCCGCCCAGCGCGCCGATCCAGTCGTTTTGGTCGTCGATGGCGATGAACAGGACGTTGGGCTTCGCCGCGCCGGCCACGGCCGAACGGCAAACGTGAGCCGACAAGAAGACCAGCGCGACACTCAGCCACGTCCGACACGTAAAGGAACTCACTTTGACACCCCCTCGTTTGACATCTTGATCATAGCGAAACCGGCGGGCCGGTTCAACCCGCATCGCGGCGGGAAGGCCCTTACGGGTCCACAAACGAGTTCACCCACGTTTGCTTGTGTTTGTAGTGGCGCCGTGAGGCGCTTGTTGGCCATAGTGAGAATTGCTGGAAAATCGCCGGTGCACCCTTCGCGAACCCCCCGCGCTCTGCTATACTCTTGCGCCATGGAAGCAGCGATGATCCGTCCGGCGGAGGCGCGCGACGCGGAGGCGATCGCCCGCATTTACAACCACTACGTGCGCAGCACAACCATCACGTTCGAAGAGCAGGAGGTCACGCCCAAGCAGATGGCGGCCCGAATGGCCGACGTCCGGGACGCGCTACTGCCGTGGCTGGTGCTGGCAGGTGACGGCGAGCTTGCCGGCTACGCGTATGCCAGCCCCTGGAGGACTCGCTCGGCCTACCGGTTCACCGTCGAGACCTCCGTCTACATCGACCACGCACAGCTCGGGAAAAACTTCGGCCACACGCTTTACGAGGCTCTGCTTCCCCTGTTGCGCGAGCGCGGCGTCCACGCCGCCGTCGCCTGCCTCGGCCTGCCCAATCCGGCCAGCGTCGCCCTGCACGAGCGCTGCGGCTTCCGCCACGTGGGCGACTTCCCAGAGGTCGGCTACAAGTTCGGCACGTGGCTCGACGTCGGCTACTGGCAGCTGCTGTTCTAGACAGGGAATCGCCATGATCTACCTCGACCATAACGCAACCACGCCGCCTGCGCCAGAAGTGAAGGCCGCCCTCAATGACTGCCTCGACCGCACGTGGGGCAACCCCTCCAGCCTGCACGCCGCCGGACAGGCCGCCCGCGCCGTCCGCGAAGAGGCCCGCCGCGCGGTAGCCGCGCTCGTTCACGCCCGGCCGGACTGCGTTCTTTTCACCAGCGGCGCGACCGAGGCGGCCAACCAGTTGCTGCTCGGCCCGCTCCTCACGGGCGGCCGCCCACGCCACCTGATCGTCAGCGCCGTCGAGCACCCGTGCGTGCTGGAGCCCGCGCGCGCGCTCGAAAGCCTGGGCTGGGCCGTCACCCGCGTCGGCGCGGACGCGGAGGGCCGCGTGGATCCGCAGGCCGTCGCGGACGCGCTCCGCCCCGACACCGCCCTCGTCTCCGTCATGCTGGCCAACAATGACACCGGCGTGCTCCAGCCCGTGCGCGAGATCGCCATCCTCGCGCGGCAGCGCGGCGTCCTCGTCCACACCGATGCGGTCCAGGCGGCCGGCCGCATCCTCGTGGACTTCGATGACCTCGGCGTCGACTTCCTCACGCTCTCGGCTCACAAGTTCTACGGCCCGAAGGGCGTCGGCGCGCTTGTCGCGCGCGACCCGAACCGCCTCGCGCCCCTGCTCTTCGGCGGCTCGCAGGAGCACGCCCGGCGCGCGGGCACCGAAAACGTGCCGGGCATCGCCGGCCTTGGCGCGGCGGCCCGCCTCGCCGCCCGCGACCTCGCCGCCGAGGCGGCCCGCGTCGCCGCACTTCGCGACCACCTCCAGGCCGGCCTGCTCGCCGCCTTCCCCGACGCCCGAGTCAACGGCGGCGGCGCTGAGCGCCTGCCCAACACGCTGAACATCGCATTCCCCGGCATCGACGCCGTGACCGCCGTCATGAACCTCGACCTCGCGGACATCGCCGCGGCCACCACCTCGGCCTGCGCCACCGCCAAGCGCGAGCCGCCCCACGTGCTGACCGCCATGGGGCTCCCGCCCGCCCTTGCACTCGCCTCGCTGCGCTTCTCGCTCGGCCGCGCCAACACGGAGTCGGAGATCGGCCGCGTCGTCGCCGTTCTCACGGACCTTATTCCGCATTTACGATGAGCACCGCGTCACCATTTACTCCTTCTCTGCCCCCCCGCATCGTGGTCGGCCTTTCCGGAGGCATCGACTCCACGGCCTGCGCCCTGCTGCTCCGCGAGCAGGGTTACGACGTGGTCGGCGTCACGCTGCGCCTGCGGCCCTGCGGCGACGCCGACAGCGCCCGCAAGTCCTGCTGCGGCCCCGACGCGGCAAGCATGGCTGGCTCCGTCGCCGCCCAGCTCGGCATCCGCCACTATGTGGTCGACTGCCGCGAGCATTTCGAATCCGAGGTGCTGCGGCCCTGCTGGAACGACTTCGAGCGCGGCGCCACGCCCAACCCGTGCGTGCGCTGCAACGCCGAGGTGCGCTTCGACGAGCTGCTCGCGGTCGCCCGCAAGCTGGGCGCCGACCTCGTCGCGACCGGCCACTACGCGCGCGCCGAACTCGATGCGCAGGGGCGCCCGCTCCTGTTGCGCGGCGCAGACGCCAACAAGGATCAGAGCTACTTTCTGCACGCCCTCGCGCCGGAGACGCTGCGGCACGTGCGCTTTCCGCTCGGCGGCCTGACCAAGCCCGAGGTTCGCGCCCTCGCGCAGGCCCACGGGCTGGTGAATGCCGAGCGCGCCGAGAGCCAAGACGTCTGCTTCGCCGGACCGGAGGGCCACTTCGCCGAGTTCCTGCGGCGGCAGTTCCACGGACGCGCCACGCCCGGCGTCTTCGTGGACGAGGGCGGGCGCGTGCTCGGCCACCACGCGGGCATCCACACGTTCACGATCGGCCAGCGCCGCGGGCTCGGCTTCGCCACCGGCGAGCGGATGAAGGTCGTCGCCATCGACCCCGCGACCGGCCGCATCACCGTGAGCGACCGCGCCGAGGCGGCCTGCTCTTCGCTCGCCTGTGCCGAGGGCTTCCGCTGGCACCGTGATCCGCTGCGCGCCGGCAGCCGCGCGCTCGCGCAGGTGCGCTACCGACAGAAGGCCGCGGCGGCCACGGTCGAAACGATCAGCGAAGACGGCCAGGCGCTTCGCGTGCGCTTTGACGAGCCGGTCTTCGGCGTCACGCCCGGCCAGTCCCTCGTGCTCTACGACGGCGACCTCGTGCTCGGCGGCGGCGTGCTCACTCGCTCGTTGGCTTGACCTGCTGCGCCGCCCGCAGCGTCACGGGCCCAAGCAGCCCCGAGGGCGCGAGCGGGTCGTCCCTCTTCCACAGCCGGTGCGACGTGAAGGTGAAGCGCCCGGTCGGGCTGGGCTTGCCCGCCAGCAGCCAATCCGGCCAGTCCTTCAGGGTTCGGCCGTCTTTGTTGCGCGGGCTGTCGTCGGCAAGCTGCTCGTCGCCAATGAGCCGGTTGACCCACAGGTTGACCACTTTGACTTCCAGCGCATTCTGACCAAGCTTCAGCGCGCGCGTCACGTCGAGCCGGTAGGGCTTCTTCCAGAGCACCTCGAACGCCTGCCCGTTGAGCGTCACCTCCGCCATCACTTCCACGGCGCCGAGATCCAGGTCAACGCGCCGGCCTGCACCCAGCAACGCGCCGGGCACCTCAAACGTCTTGCGATAGGTCGCGGTGCCGCTGAAGTGCTTGACCCCGCTGTCCGCGTGCTCGCTCCACGAAATCAGCGCAGGCAGCGCCACGCGCGCCGGCGCGCCGGCGCTGGGCGGGAACTCGAGCGCCCACTCGCCCGCGAGCTCCAGCGCGGCCGGCAGCGCGGAGACCTCGGCGTTGAGCGACTTGCCCGACGCGGTCTTCAGCGCGTAGTGCCCGGGCCGCGCCGCCTCCAGCATGAGCGCGCCCTCCGCACCGCCGCGCAGCCGCGCGGCGGGCGCGACAGCAGCCCGCGTCTCGGGCAGCAGCGGCTCGCCGTCGCAGCTGAGCGCCACCACGGGGTCGAAGCCCGCCAGCGGCTGGCGGAACACGACGAACACCGACTCGAGCGGCTCCAGCTGCAGCGGCACGCGCGTGAGTCCGCCCGCCGGCTCGAACGCCGCGGCGGGCTCCGTGCGGCCCGTGTCGGGCCACCACAGCTCGGGCCGTTTGCCCGACACGCGGAACGTGGCCACCGCCTCGCGGCGCTCGCCGTCCTTGTTCGCGACGAAGTAGACGTCGGCCTCGCCGATTCGCTTGTGAATGTAGCGCAGGCCGGCCGGCGCTCCTCCGCATGCGCTGGCGAAGTCAGGCGGCACGCCCATCCGCTCCAGCACGCCGCTCGGCACGGCGATGTCGAGCGTGGCGTCTGCGGGCTCGGCCCCCTCCTCGATCTCGCCCCAGGGCGCGATGCCGAGGGGGCCGACCTCGCGCGCGGCGCTCCAGCCGGCGCGTGCGCCGGCATCGGTGGCCCAGCGTTCAGAGACCGCCTTCGCCGCCTCCCAGTCGCGCCCTGTGGACGACGCCTGCGTGCGCCCGCCGCGGTAAGTCAGCGTCAGCGCGCCGGCGAGCCCGGCCGGGTTCGGCGCGTGATACGCGTTGTCGACCGCGACGGCGATGAGGTTCGTGCCGGGCTTCAGCCACGGCGCGAGGTCCAGCGAGGTGCTGCGCTTCATGCTGTGGCCCGCGCCGGCCCGGCTGCCGTTGACCCAGCACTCGAAGGAGTTGTCGGCGACCAGCGAGAGCCGGGCCGACTCGAGGGGGCTGTCCGCGCCGACCACCACCGTGTGGCGGAAGTAGCGCTTCTCCGGCGGGACGGCCCGCGTCGGGTCGCCCTCGTCGTACCAGATCCACCGGGCGGCGCGGAAGGCGGCGGTGCCTTCGTAGTCCGCGTCCGGGCCCTTGCGGAGCGACCGGCCCCAGATGACGCGGCCCTGACCAGCCGCGCGCGCGGTTAGCTCCTCCGGCTCGGGGCCCTCGCCCCACAGCTCGCGGGCCAGCGCCTGCACCTCGGCGTCGCAAGCCGGATAGCCCTGCAGGCTTGGCGAGCGCGAGGGCGGGTTGCCGAGCGCGGTCGCGCCGGCCGCCACGAGGTCGCGCACCTTGCGGAGCAGGCGCGGCGTCATGACCTCGACCTGCGGCAGCACCAGCATCGCGTAGCTCATGCCATCGGGCAGCGCGAGGCGCCCGTCCCGCACGGACATGCGCGTCAGCAGCGCGTCGGGCGGGCAGGCGTCGAAGTTATAGCCGGGGCGGTCGAAGCCGTCTTTGACAGGAGAGGAGAACCGCTGCGGCGAGTTCTCCGGCGCGAGGAAACACAGATCCGCCACGAACAGGCCCTGCTGCAGCAGGTACTGGCAGCGAGCGAGATACGCGTGCCACGGCTTCGACATCTCCCACCAGGTCTGCGTGCGCTCGTAGTGAAGCCCCCACGGGCCCATGCCCATGCCCGGCGCGCGGGCGGGTTGCGTCCAGGGCTGGTGCGCGTAGCGGTGAAAGACGAACCGGTTGACGCCCTCGCAGAAGGCCCAGTCGCCCTGGCTCTTGAGGGTCGCCGGATGGCTCAGCCACTTCTCGTCGTCGACGGCCGTAAAGGCCTCGGCCCCGAGCACGGGGCGGCCGTAGACATGGGCCGCCGACGCCATCTCCGTGGAGCTGTAGCGGTGCCCGCCGGCTTGGATATGCCCGGGCCAGGACCAGAACTCGGACATGGGTTCGTCGGCGCATCCCGCGAAAGCCATATCATCGCACGGCGGTTGGTCGTAGGCCTCGATGGAGAGCCGCAGCCCGCTTCGATGGGCCAGCGTGCGGAAGTGCCCGGCGTAGTTCTCTATCAACAGGTCGTTGACGGTCTGGCGCACGTCCCAGAGAAAGCGCTCGGAGACCTCGAGGCTCTCCACGGGGCTGCCCGCCAAGACCGGGAGAAGCGGCAGCAGGTCATAGCCCCTCAGCCTCCGGAAATCCTCGCGGAACGTCGGCGTCCAGTTCTGCGAGCCGACCTCCCAGCTGTCGATGTGGGTCGAGACCAGGGTACGCTTTTCGCCGGCGAGGTCGCGGTTCTCGGCGATCAGCCGGCCCACCAGCGCGTTGAAGTGCGCCTCCGCCGCGGCCTTGCTGAGCTTGTCGCACTCCAGCCCGCGCCCTTCGAGCGGAGCGGGGTGGTTGTCCTTGCCGGTGCTCGTGTGGCCCACGCGCAGCAGCGTCCAGCGGCCGGCGGGCGCATCCCACGTCAGTCGGCCGCCGTCGCCGAGCCGGCCGGTCAGGTCGACGATGGCGCCGCGCGCCACGCCGGCGCCGGGCGGGAGCTGCGGGTACGCCGCGCGCAGCGGAACCTCCTCGCGCTCCGCCGCCGACTTGCCGCGCACGCGCGGGATTCGGTACTCGGACTCCGGCGTCGGGTAGGCCAGCACGGCGATGTCGGCATAGTAGCCCTTCTCGGCCTTGGGCTGCGGCAGCGCGCCGTCGAAGCGCGCCCCGCCCACCACGTTCGTCTCCGCCCAGACGACGCGCTGCATGGACAGCTCCGGGGTGATCCACGGCCCGCCGCTGCCGCACCAGCCGGCGTCGTTGTTGACGTTGACCTGCAGGCCGAGGCGCGCGGCCTCGCGGCAGGCGTGCCGGAACAGCGCGCGCCACGCGTCGCTCGCGAACGGAACCGGGCCCTTGGGCGTGCCCTGCGCGGTCTCCATGACGAGCACGCCGCCGATCCCGACGCGCGCCATGGCCTCCAGGTCGGCGGTGATGCCGTTACTGGTGATGTTCCCGTCCAGCGGGAACCAGTACACCCACGGCCGCGCCGACGCGGGCGGCGCAGCAAACTGGTCGGCGAGTGGCTCGGCCCAGCAGGGCACGCTCAAACAGGCCGCTGCGAAGGCAGCCAGACAAGAATGAAGGCGCCTGCGACTGTGTGATCGCTTCATTGCCGCTCCTCACTTTTTCCGCTCCGCCGAAGCGCGCCACCTTCGACGCGGGCACAGACGCCCACCCGTTCAGAACGTGCCTTCTCTGTGTCGTCGCGCCTTGGCGTTGAGAACCCTTCAGCAGACCTGCATCGTCTCGACGCCGAGAAGCGAGCCGAACTTCTCGATCTTGTCCGCGATGTGGCCCACGCCGATCGCGCAGTGGTGCGCGGGGCCGGCCTTGCTCCACGCGTTCATGAAGGCCTTAGCCCCGATGGAGAACCGGTAGCGGCTGTTGGTGTTGCCGATCATCAGCACCGGGCCGGGCACCGACTCGCCCTGCGCCACGAGCAGCATCAGTTTGCCGTCGCTGCGCTGCACCACGGAGAGCAGGGTCACCGGCCCGTGCTTCACCGTCATTTGAATCGACAGGCCCTTGCCCGGCTTGCCGTGGTAGACCGGCACGGGCACCAGTCCGACGCGCCCCTCGGCGATCGCGACGTGCGCCGGCCCGTCGTGGCCGAGGTAGACCACATCGTCCTTGAAGTCCGCCAGGTAGAACTCGGAGAACGAGCCGCCTGCGCCGAAGAGGTCTAGAATCTTCATGGCTTGGGCGTTCTTGACTTCACATTCTCCGGCCACAGGCACGTTCCGGCCGGTCAGCAGCGTGTTGCCCGCGATGACCGACGTCACGATGTTCTCGTAAGCATTGCCCGGCTGGCCCTCGTAGTAGTAGGCCATCGAGCCGAGGTCGTGCTTCTTGATCAGCGCGTCCAGCGCAGCCGCCGTGCGGGCCGCACGCTCCAGCTCCTCGGCCTCGCACGCGGCCGACACCTCGAAGCTCTGGCCGAACTCGGCGAGCTTTCTCGCCACCTGCTTCGCCGTCACCGCCTCGCGCAGCGCGTGAAGCTCGCACATCTCCAGCAGCTCGATATGCGTGCCGAACACGGCAGACTGCTGGCCCAAGTCGCTGTAGACGTCCAGCATGCCGCAGTAATAGTGGCCCAGCACGCCCATGCGGTTCTCGCGCATCCCCGCCCGCACCTTCGCGGCCTCCACCCACTCGCGCAGCTCACGCCACACCTCGGGGTCTTGTAGGTGTCCGGTGACCAGATGGTAGTCGATGCCCGCGCGGTTGAAGGCGCAGGCGATCTCCGGCGCACTGCACGCCTGGCAGTGCTCCAGCCAGATGCCGGTCATCAAACCGCGGTCGCCCAGCGCGTTGAACTTCTCATAGTCCAGCTGCGCGACCGGCTGGATGTTGAGCACCACCACCGGAAGACCAGCCTCCTGAACGACCGGTAGAACGGTCGAGGAGAGCGCGTAGGTCGAGATGAAGAGAAAGACGATCTCGGCCCCTTCGGCCCGGAAGAGCTTGCCCGCCTCCCGCGCCTTTGTGGGGTTGTCCACTAACCCGGCGTCGATGACCTTCGCGCCATATCCCTTGAGTTCCTGACGGATCTGCCCGTGGTAGCCCAGCAGGTTCTTCTTGAGCCCCTTAAACTGACCCCAGTAGGTGTCGAGACCGATACTGAAAAAGCCGACCTTGATTGTGTTGCTCATCGCTTGCCTCCCTCGGTTGATGCTTGAATTATGCCGTGGGCGACGATGTTTCGCCATACACTTTCTGACCATTGTTTTGCACTTTTTGACCACTTTTTTGTTGCAACCCAACAACCGCCTGTGTATCCTTCTAACCGTGAGCCGCTGAATCTATCCAACCTCTCCCAAACCAGACGGGCGACCTCGCAGGCTCGCCCATACGCATGCCCCTTCAATCCCATTTCCGTTACCTGCCCGCACTGGCCGCCCAGCGCCAGTGGGGCCTTTTTCTGACCGACTGCGGCTATACCGAAATCGCGGCGGGCACGCCCTATCCCCCCCACCGGCACCCCGACGCCTACCACTTCGACTGGAAGAAGGGGCGCTCGCTCGACGAGTATCAGGTGGTCTACATCACGCGCGGCCGGGGCGTGTTTGAGGCGCGGGGCGTGCGAAAGCGGGCGGTCGAGGCGGGCGAGGCCTTCGTGCTCTTCCCCGGCGTGTGGCACCGCTACGCGCCAGACACCCGGACCGGCTGGGACGAGCAGTGGATCGGCTTCAACGGCGCAATCGCCGAGCGCCTGATGCGGTCGCCCTTCTTCCCGCACAAGCGGCCGGTGCTGCACATCGGCCTGGACATGGACTTGAAGCATCGCTTTCACGCGCTGGTCGATGCCGTGGAGCGCGATCCGGCTGGCGCGCCCTTCTCAGGCGCGGGGCACGTGCTCGAAATCCTCGGGCTGCTGCACGAGCGGCTCCAACACGGCGGCGCTGGGGGGCGCCTCACCGGCGTGATCCGCGAGGCGCAGAACCAGATTCTACAAGGGGCGGCCCGCCCCATCGATTTCGCGGCGCTGGCCCGCAGCCTCGGCGTCAGCTACACGACGTTCCGCCGCAGCTTCCGCCAGCAGACCGGCGTGGCGCCCGCGCAGTTCCAGAGCGCCATCCGCCTGAACCGCGCATCTGACTTGCTCGCGGCGACAGAGCTGACCGTCACCGAGATCGCCGACCGCGTCGGCTTCGAGACGGTCTTTTACTTTTCGCGCGCCTTCAAGAAGAAGACGGGGCTGACGCCCAAAGCCTACCGCCAGCAGGCGCATGACACACTGGGGCGCCACGTTTGACTTCACGCCGGCCGCGTCACCGCCCCGGCGACGGCTTGAACTCGCCGAACGGATGCGGCAGCCGCTGGCTGTAGGCGCGCAGCTCGGCTCGGAGCGCCTCAAGGCGCGCCGCCTGCGCAGGGTCGCGGGCGAGGTTGCGCTGCTCCTTGGGGTCGGCTGTGAGGTCGTAGAGTTGGTCGTCGTCGAAATACGCCGGATACTGCGTGTCCGCGCCATACGTGTGCGTGGCCGACTCAAGCGGCTGGCACCAGTGGTTGAAACGCTTGCCGGCCTTGGCCTGCTCCAGAATCTCCGGCGTGTAGCGCACGGCGATGTACTTGAGGCCGTCGCGGCTGACCACGGCCCGCTCGGTGGTGATCTCCAGCATCAGCGAGTCGCGCCGGTAGCCGGAGTCGCCGCGCAGCGCCAGCGCGATGCTCTGGCCATCGCAGGGCGTGGCCGCCGCCGGCTTCGCGCCGCACAGCTCCAGGATCGTCGGCGCAAAGTCGATGTTGCTGACCAGCGCGTCGCTCACGCGGCCGGCCGGCACCACGCCCGGCCAGCGGGCCACGAAGGGCATCCGCGCGCCGCCGTCGTAGCAGGTGAACTTCGCGACGTTGCCGTTGTCGCCCGCGAGCAGCACCAGCGTGTTCTTGGCAAGGCCTAGCTCGTCGAGCCGCTTCAGCACCGCGCCCACGCCGTCGTCCAGCCACGTGCTGCCCGCCTCCTTGGGGTCGAGGCCCGCCTCCCTCACGCGCCGCAGCACGTCGGCCCTCGTCGGCTGCACCTCGGGCACTTTGTCCAGGTAGCCGCGCGGCGTGGCGCGCGGGTCGGCGTCCGCCAGCGACTTGAGCGGCGAGGGTCCGTGGACCAAGGTCGGCGCCATGTAGAGGAAGAAAGGGCGCCCCTTGTTCTCTTCGATGAAGCGCAGCGCGCCCTCGGTTACCCACTCCATGTTGTGGACCTGCAGCGGTTTGGGCAGCCAGTGCTTCGCGCCCTTGGCCGCGTCGCCCACGTTGCCGTGATAAAGGGCGGCCGCGTAGTCGAAACCGCACGCCTGCACGCTGCGAATGAGGCGCGCGTAGTTGTCCTCCAACTTCTCGCGGACCTTGGGCGCGGCCGGATCCTCGTCCTGGTTGAACTTCTTGAGCGGCCCCTCGAAGCCCTGGTGCCATTTGCCCACCATGCCCGTGGCGTAGCCCGCCTCCTTCAGCGCGCACGCGAGGCAGGTGCGCTGGTCGCGCTCGTCGTAGAGCCCCGCCTCCCAGCCGATGTTCACCGGCCCCGTCACGGGCGTCTTCTTCTGCTGGCTAACGCTGCGGCTCGCGAAGCGGCCGGTGAGCGCGTTGTAGCGGCTGGGGCTGCACACGGCCGAGGCCGCGTAGAAGCGCGTGAAGCGCGTGCCGTCGCGGGCGAGCCCGTCCATGTGCGGCGTCAGCACCTTGCCGCCGTAACAGCCGATCTCGCTCAGGTCGTGGTCGTCGGTGTAGATCAGCACCACGTTCGGGCGCGCCGCCGCCCCACTTGCCGCCGCCAGCAGCGCGGCCAGCAGAAAGACGGATAGACTCTCGTGTCGCTTCATCGTTCCTCTCCTCCACGTGAGCGTTGAGCGCTCCCTCTTTCTCACCTTCCGACCCCCGGCCTTCTCCCCCTCCGCTTCCTTAGGCCCCGAACGTCACCAATTTTTCAAGTTACGCATATTAGTTCGTGTTGCGCAACTCAAAAAGACTCACTCGCCTTCTTACCCAACGTGTCCTTCCGCGCCCCCGTCCACGCCAGCACCCTGCACGC
>CAYLUN010000093.1:0-19873 GCA_964386865.1 uncultured Lentisphaeraceae bacterium
GCGAGATGCCGCTGTCGCTCTTCAAGCCGCACGACTGGCGCAACGACGTGGTGACCTTGGGCACGGTGCCCCCGGCTTACGTCAAGGAGATCACCGAGGGCAAGCTGGACTTCGATTGGCCCGTGCAGGTGAACAAGCTGCTGGTGGAGGGCGGGTTTGACCTGATCCTCTCCCTCGGGCAGGTCGTTCCGCACGAGGTGATCGGCATGGCCAACTACAACAAGAACGTGTTCGTGGGCACGGGCGGCTCGGTGGCGATCAACCGCAGCCACTTCGTGGGCGCCGTGTACGGGATGGAGCGCATCATGGGCCGTGCGGACACGCCGGTGCGCAAGCTGTTCAACTACGGCTCGGACCACTTCGGCCACCTGCTGCCCGAGACGGTGTACGTGCAGACGGTGGTGGGGCGCGCGCCGGGCGGCGGGCTGGCGGTGCGCGGCCTGTATGTGGGCTCGGACATCGAAGTCTTCAGCCGGGCGGCGGCGCTCTCGCTGGAGGTCAACTTCGAGATGCTGCCCCAGCCGCTCACGAAATGCGTCGTGTACTTGGACCCCTCTGAGTTCAAGAGCACCTGGCTGGGCAACAAGGCGGTGTACCGCACGCGCATGGCCATGGCCGACGGCGGCGAGTTGCTGATCCTCGCGCCGGGCGTGAAGGAGTTCGGCGAGGACGCGCAGATCGATGCGCTCATCCGCAAGTACGGCTACTTCGGTACGGAGCGAACGCTTGCCGCGGTCAACGACAATCCGGATCTGCAGGGCAACCTCGGCGCGGCGGCGCACCTGATCCACGGCTCGTCCGAGGGCCGGTTCGGCATCACCTACGCGCCCGGCCACCTCACGCGCGCAGAAGTCGAGGGCGCGGGCTTCAAGTACGCGGACGTCAACGCCCTGATGGCGCGTTACGACCCGGCCAAGCTGAAAGACGGGTTCAATACCCTGCCTGACGGCGAGACCTTCTTCTTTATCAGCAACCCCGCGCTCGGCCTGTGGGCCGTGCGGGAGCGGTTCACCGAATAACGGAATGTCGGAGCAGCGGAGTGTTGGAGGGATGTGCGGGCCCGGCCCCCATTGTTCCAGCAGTCCAACTGCTTGGCATTCCCCTCAAGAAAGGGAGCATCACATGGCGGTACCATTCAAAGTGGATTTGGCGGGCAAGGTGGCGGTTGTGACGGGCGGCGGCGGCGTGCTGTGCAGCGCGATGGCCAAGGCGCTGGCCGAGTGCGGCGCGGCGGTGGCTGTTGCCGACCTCAAGCTGGAGTCCGCGCAGCGCGTGGCCGACGAGATCACGGCCGCTGGCGGCAAGGCGGTCGCCGTGGCCTGTAACGCGCTGGACAAGGCGAGCTTGGAGGCCGCGAACGCCGAGGTCGAGAAGGCGCTGGGCCCCGTCTCCATCCTGATCAACGGCGCGGGCGGCAACCACCCCAAAGGCACGACCGCGATGGAGTACCTGAACCCCGACGACCTGCTCAACGAGAAGCGCGACTTCGTGACCTTCTATGACCTCGATCCCAAAGGCATCGAGTTCGTGTTCAACCTCAACTTCCTCGGCACGCTTCTGCCCTCGCAGGCCTTCACCAAGAAGATGGCGCTCGGGCGCTCAGGGGTGATCATCAACGTCTCGTCGATGAACGCGTTCAAGCCGCTCACCAAGATCCCGGCGTACAGCGCGGCCAAGGCCGCGGTGAGCAATTTCACGCAGTGGATGGCGGTGCATATGGCCCAGGCGGGCATCCGCGTCAACGCGATCGCCCCGGGCTTCTTCGTGACGGATCAGAACCGCGCGCTGCTCAAGAATCCGGACGGCACGCCGACGCCGCGCTCAGCGAAGATACTGGCGCACACGCCGATGGGGCACTTCGGCGAGTCGGACGACCTGATCGGCGCGCTGCTGTGGCTGGTTTCGGACAAGGCCGCCGGCTTCGTGACCGGCGTGGTGGTGCCGGTGGACGGCGGGTTCTCGGCGTACAGCGGAGTGTGAGCGAAATGGCTTTGTCGGGTGAGCCGAATGGAATCGAAAGATTCGAAAGATTCGAGGCTCGGCTCACTCGATTGTATCGATTTACTCGAATCACTCGAAAAGGAAGCTAACAATGGCTAAGAAAACGAAGAAGGCGGACATCGGCTTGATCGGTTTGGCGGTGATGGGCGAGAACCTCGTGCTGAACGCGGAAAGCAAGGGCTACACGGTCGCGTGCTTCAACCGCACGGTCGAGAAGGTCGACGCCTTTGTGAACGGCCGCGGCGCCGGCAAGAAGCTCATCGGCTGCCACTCCCTGCAGGAGCTTGCGGACAGCCTCAAGAAGCCGCGCCGCGTGATGATCATGGTCAAGGCTGGCGCGGCCGTCGACCAGACGATCGAGTCGCTGATCCCCGTGCTCGAGAAGGGCGACATCCTGATCGACGGCGGCAACAGCCACTATCCGGACACCGTCCGCCGGACGAAGTACCTGGCCGAGAAGGGCCTGCGCTTCATCGGCACGGGCGTCTCGGGCGGCGAAGAGGGCGCGCTCTTGGGGCCGGCCATCATGCCCGGTGGCGACGTCAAGGCGTGGCCCTATGTGAAGGACATCTTCCAGGACATCGCAGCTAAGGTGGACGACGGCACGCCGTGCTGCGCGTGGATCGGCAGCGACGGCGCCGGCCACTTCGTCAAGATGGTTCACAACGGCATCGAGTACGGCGACATGCAGCTCATCTGCGAGGCGTACGACCTGATGGCGCGCGGCCTCGGCATGACCGCCAAGGAGATGCAGGGCGTGCTGTCGAAGTGGAACAAGGGCGACCTCGACAGCTACCTGATCGAGATCTCGGCGGACATCCTCTCGCAGTACGACGAGGAGACGGGTAAGCCGATCGTTGACATCATCCTCGACACGGCTGGCCAGAAGGGCACCGGCAAGTGGACGTCGCAGGCGGGGCTGGACCTGGGCATCGGCATTCCGCAGATCGCCGAGGCCGTGTTCGCGCGCTGCCTCTCGGCCATCAAGGAAGAGCGCGTCGCGGCCTCCAAGGTTCTTAAGGGGCCTGCCGCCAAGGTCGAGGTCGACAAGAAGCTGCTCGTGAAGCAGCTGGAACAGGCCGTCTACGCCTCGAAGATCTGCTCGTATGCGCAGGGCTACCAGCTCATGCGGGCCGCGGCCAAGGAGTACAAGTGGGATCTGCACTACGGCGAGATCGCGCTGGTGTGGCGTCAGGGCTGCATCATCCGCGCGCGCTTCCTGGGCAAGATCAAGGAGGCGTTCGACGCCAACCCGGAGCTGGCCAACCTGCTGCTCGACCCGTATTTCAAGAAGGTTGTCGCCAAAGCGCAAAACGCGTGGCGCGCGGTCATCAAGACGGCGGTGGACCTGGGCATTCCGGTGCCGGCCATGAGCACGGCGCTGAACTACTTCGACTCGTACCGCAGCGCCCGCTTGCCGGCCAACCTGCTGCAGGCGCAGCGCGACTACTTCGGCGCGCACACCTACGAGCGCGTCGACAAGCCGCGCGGCGAGTTCTACCACCACATCTGGACGGAGAGCGGAGGCAACACCGCCGCCTCTACCTACACGGTCTAATGTGTCTGTGGGGCAGCCTTCGGTGGCTGCCCCACGCTCTTGATGGGAAAGGATATCCGAATGAAAAAGCTAGTTAAGATCCTCGCCGGTCTCGCAGTCGGGCTAGTCGCCGTGCTGTTGGTCGTCGTGCTGACCCTCCCGCTTACGATCAACCCGATTGTCAAGACGGCGGCTTCGGTCGGCGGGCCAAAGGTGCTGGGCGTGCCGGTCTCGATCGGTAACGTCTCGCTGAGCCCGCTTTCGGGGCGCCTGACGATCACCAAGCTCAGCGTCGGCAACCCAAAGGGGTTCTCCGACAAACCGTCGTTCGCCGTCGATCAGGTGGACGTGGGGCTGAACCTGAGGTCGCTCCTGAGCGACACGATCATCGTGAAGAAGATCCGGGTTGACGCGCCTGCCATCTCGTACGAGAGCAAGGACGGCCAGTCCAACTTCGACACGCTCCTGTCGAGCGCGAAGAAGTCGGAGAGCGAGGAGAAGGCCAAGGCGCCGGCCGACAAGAAAGACAAGAAGGCGGGCAAGAAAGTCGTGATCGAAGAGTTCTCGCTGAACGGGGCGAAGGTGTCGTACTCCTCCGTGGTGACATTCGGTAAGCCGGTCACCGTGCCGCTTCCTACGATCACACTCCGCGACATCGGAAAGTCGTCGGACGGCGTCTCGCCTGTCGAGGCGGTCACGGAAGTGGTCAACGCGATCGTCAGCGGGCTCTCCAAGGCCGTCATGGAGCTCGCCAGCCAGACGAGCGATGCGGTGAAGGGCATCCTCAAGAGTGGCAGCAGTACGCTGGGCGACGCGGCCAGCGGCACGACGAATGTGCTGAAAGATGCCGGGCAAGCGGTGGAGGATGCGGCCAAGAGCCTCAAGAAGCTGTTCAAGTAACCGCTTGAAGCCGGAGGTCCGAGGCGCGGCGCTGGCCGTGAGAGGGGTGCCCGAAGGCGCCCCTTTTTTGCCTGTTGCGTGTTGCTGAGAAGGGCCTGCGCGTATGCCGAACCTGGTCCAGACGCTGGAGAATGTGGCGGCTCGCGGCGCCGAGGGCTTGGCCCACGCGGCGCGCGCGGAACTGGCCGCAGCGCTGCGTGAGCTCCAGCGGCCGGACGGCGGATTTGCTGGGCTGGACGGGCGCTCAGACCCCTATTTCTCGTTTTTCGCGTGGCTGGGCCTCCGCGCCCTCGCTGCTCCGTTTGATCGCGAGCGGCTCTGTTCGTACCTGGCCTCCACGCGGTTGTCCGACACGCGGGTCGAGGCCCGGTGCGCAACGGTGGTGCTGGTGCGCGAAGGGCGGCGCTCGCGCCTGGCGGGTTGGGCGGACGTGCTGCGTGCCTGGCGGCGGGGCGAGGCCCGCGATGCGTATGGCCTGTTTCTGCTGGGGCTGCTGTCCGACGCGCTGCTGCCCGGTGGCCTGCCGCGCGCGGGCGCGCGGCTCGCGTGGCGGCGGCTGGCCGCGCGCGCGTGGGAGCGGCTGCCCACGCCGCAGCTCGCCGCGCACTTGGTTCTGTCCGCGAGGGCCGGCGTGTCCGGCGCGCCGGTCACGTCTGCGCTTCTCGCGAGGCGGTGTGTCTCCGGCGGCTTCGCCTCAGCCGCGGGCGCCCCCCCCGACCTGCTCGCCACCGCCGTCGCGCGCCTCGCGCTGGAACAGGCTGGCCCTTCTGCACGCGTGCCGCTTCACAGCGAGGAGCGGCAGAGGGATCTCGCGTTTGTCGAGTCGTGCTGGCTGGAGGACGGGCTGTTCGGGCCGTCTCCCTCGGCGGCGCACGGCGACGCGGAGCATGCGTTCTACGGCCTGCTCGCGCTCGGCACCTGCCGCGGCGCATGCAATGCGAAGATATATCTGTGAAAGCGCGGTGCATAGGATGACGGATTGTCAGTCCGTTCCTGCTTCGGGTACACTTTGAGAGACGGTTGGTTTCGGCCGCGCGGGCCGCCCTAACGGCGGACGTCGTGGCAGACGGTTCGTCCGACGTGCTGAACGTTGCGGGGAACATCAGAGGTGAGACATGAGTCGTATTCCATTGCGGCTGGCCGCGAGCGCGTTCGTGGTGATGATCGGCGGGTTGGCCTGGGCACAGCAGGTGGCCAGGCGGAACGCCGTGGTGTTCAGCGAGCCCGGGCGCTACGGCGGGTGGCCGGCGAACCACGGACTCTGGCAGTGGGGCGACGAGCTAGTCGTGGGCTTCACGTCGGCGTGGTACAAGCCCACGACGGACGGCCACGCCGTCGACCGCAGCAAGCCGAGCTACGAGTGGCAGGCCCGCAGCCTCGACGGCGGCCTGACGTGGAAGGTCGAGAGCGAACTGCCGTTCGCGGATCCCAAGAAGGAGCCGAAGCCCGCGCCGCTCGACTTCGCCGCGCCGGACTTCGCGCTCATGTTCCGCTTCGGGAGCCTGCATGCGGGGCCGTCGTGGTACTATGTTTCGGCCGACCGCTGCCGCACGTGGCGCGGCCCCTTCTCGTTCGCGGTCGAGGGCATCGACAAGATCTGCACGCGCACCGACCTGGTCGTTCTTGGGCCGCGTGACTGCCTGATGTTCGGCAGCGCCGCAAAGGTGGGTGACGGCAAGGAGGGGCGCGTCTTCTGCGCGGATGAGGTTGGATAGAATGATGTTTCGAACGGCATGCGTGATTGCGTCGGCGGTTGCCTGGGCGATGGCAGAGGAGCTGCCGCTGGTCTGGCGTCCGCCGGAGGGTTTCGACGCCGCGAAGCCGCACCTCGGGCTGCCTGTGCTGACGGGCGCGACGCACCGGGTGCTGTACGCGCCGCTGCCCAGCGAGGCGGAGAAGACGGGGCAGTACGAGAGCCTGCTGCACGGGCTGTACAACCATCACCAGAGCTTCATCCGCAGCGGAGAGTGGCTGATCGTGCAGTGGACGAACCACCTGCTGGATGAGAACGGCCCGGGCCAGCGGGTGCTCGCTAAGGTCGGCCGGATCGCGGCTGACGGTGCGGACATCGACTGGGGCGGCGACGAAACGCTGTCTGAGCTGTGCCCGCCCGCGCAGCCGGTTCGCCGGCGTCGGGCCGCTGACGACAACCCTGTGATCGACAGCGTGTTCCTGAGCGGCGGGGTTGAGGCCTTGGAGGACGGGCGGCTGTTCGTCAACGTGCGGCTCAAGGTCTGCGACGGGTGGACGGACGACGTGCGCTATCACGATGGGGCGGGGCTGACGCAGCCCGTGCCGCAGGACAGCTACCGCACGCAGGCAGGCTGGGACGAGGCGCACAAGCGGCGGTTCCGGTGGGATCTCTACTGGCATGTCGGCCGCTTCATGCGTGAGGCCACGATCGACGCGTCGGGCGCGATCACGCCGGTCGGGCCGCTGTACGCCGTGGGCCCTCCGGCCGTCGCAGAGCTGAAGGTCACGCCGACGGTCACCAAACCGCTTCTGCCGCTGAACGAGCCCTACCGCAGCGCGCTGCCGCTGGAGCGTGCTCCGCCAGAGGTTCGCGAAGCCTACGCGAAGGGCAGGCGCGTGCCGCCGAGCGGTCGCTCTCCGCGCTACGCGCCGGGCACATCGAAGCTGGCGGCGAACGGCAAGAACGGGCTGGCGCACCACACGGAGTACGCGCGGCCTGACGGCAAGTGGGTGGCGGTGCGCGACAACCTGCTCGACCCCACGACCTACTATGCCGCCGTTAAGGACGCGCGTGACGGCGTGTATCCGCCGGCAGGCAAGACGAACCTCTTCGGCACGGCCATGCCGGTGGCGGGCGAGTTGCCGAGCGGCGCGGTGTGGCTCATCGGGTCGAACGCGCCGCGCACGGAGGCCTATCTGGCTCTGTCCAGTCGCGGCGTCGTGTTTGATCGCTCGTGGTCTTTCATGAGCGTGAACCACCGGGCCACGCCCGGCGTCTGCAAGGGCGACGGCGGGGCGCAGTATTTTCAATCGGTCACGGTGGGGCCGTTCATTTGGGTGGTTTACAGCATCGCCAAAGAGCAGGTCGGGCTGGCCCGGATTCCGGTTGCGCTGCTGGAGCGGCTGGCGGCGGAGTGAGCCTGGGCAGGCTCACTCCGCGTGCATAAGCGAGAGAAGTCCGTCCATGCGGAAAGGCTGGAATTCCAGCCTGCGTTGCTGTTCAACGGATCAGGCAGTCGGGCCGAAGGCACGCGGGTACGTGTGCCGTACAGGCCCGCGCGCGGAGCCTGGATGTGCGAACACGCGTGATGAGGCCGTTGGCCGTTGGGATGGTTGTTTTGGCGCCGGGCACGTGTCGCGGGGTGGCGGAAACGGATACGGTGCTGCTGTGTTACCCGACGAGCGTCATGTGCGTCGCGGTCGTGGCCGGCGCGTGGACGAGGCAGAGCGATTTTGCGCGCAAGAGCAGCAACTACGGCGGGAGCGCGCACGATTTCTATGCCCCCGCGCGCGATGGAAGACGGGTGTTTGTCGGGGAGGCTAACCGGCGGCGAACCGGCGCCCGCGCGCACCGTGCTGACGCTCAGATGACGGTTCGCCTCGGCCCCACACTTTTGGTACACTTGCCGCCGATTCAACGGTAAGGGGCCCGATGCCCCGCTAGGAGCGTTACGATGAGAAGCGTCATTCTGGGGTGTTTCCTGTTTTCGGCAATTGCGGTGTGCGCGGCGGACATTCAGGCGGTGCGTGCGGCTGACCCGCGCAACATCGCCAACGGCCTGCGCATCCCCTGCGAGGGCTACGTGGACCAGCCCTATGTGGTGGTGACCTCCAACGGCGCGTGGGTCTGCACGCTCACGACCGGCAAGGGGCTCGAAGGCCAGCAGGGACAGCACGTGGTCTGCGTGGTGAGCCGAGATCAGGGCCAAACCTGGTCCGAGCCGGTCGCCCTCGAGCCCGACTCCGGCCCCGAGGCCTCGTGGGTGACGCCGCTGCTTACGCCGTACGGCCGCATCTACGCGTTCTACACCTACAACGGCGATAACGTCGTGACGCTGCCGAACTCCGACAAGCGCATCCGCGCGGACACCCACGGCTGGTACGCCTTCCGCTATTCGGACGACGAGGGCGCAACGTGGTCGCCCCAGCGCTACCGCATCCCGCTGCGCGTCACCGATGTGGACCGCGGCAACCCGTGGCGCGGCGAGGTGTGCCACTTCTGGGGCATTGACAAGCCGAAGGTCAAGGACGGCAAGGTCTTCTTCGCGTTCACCAAGCTGGGCAAGTTCTTCATGCTCGACGGCGAGGGCTGGGTCGTGTCGTCCGAGAACCTGCTGACCGAGCGGGATCCCGACAAGCTGTCCTTCCGCCTGCTGCCCGACGGCGAGAAGGGCATCCGCAGCCCCGCGCTCGGCAGCGTGCAGGAGGAGCACAACTTGGTGCCGTTGGCGAAGAGCGACCTTTTTTGCGTTTTCCGCCTGGACGGCGTGACGCCGGGGCAGAGCGTCAGCCGCGACTACGGAGCCACGTGGTCGCTGCCCGAGGCGATGACCTACGGCCCCGGAAAGCGGACGTTCAAGACGCCGCGCGCGTGCCCCAAGCTCTTCATGACCTCCGAGGGCAAGTACCTCTTCTGGTTCCACAACCACGGCGGCAAGCTGTGGTCCGGCCGCAACCCCGCGTTCCTGTCGGGCGGCGTGCTGAAGGACGACGGCTTCATCCACTGGTCTGAGCCGGAGATCGCGCTCTTCGACCCCGCCCCCGCGATCCGCATGAGCTATCCCGATCTGATCGAGCAGGGCGGCAAGTTCTGGCTCACCGAGACGCAGAAGAGCGCGGCCCGCGCGCATCCGCTCGATCGGGCGCTGCTGGACGGGCTCTGGGGCCAAGGCCCGTCCGCCGGCGTCTGCCGCGACGGCCTGCTGCTTGAGAAGGCGCTGGCCGGCGACGCGGCCTCGCGCCCAGCCGTCCCGAAAGAGTTCGGCGACCTCGCGCGCGGCGGCCTGACCGTGGAGCTCAGGTTCACGCTCGAGACTGGCGCCCCGGGTCAGACGCTGTTCAGCACGCAGGAGAAGGACGGGCGCGGCGTGCGCGTGGTCACCTCTGAACTGGGGGCGCAGCCGACGCTGCAGATCGAGCTGGGCGACGGCGCGCGCGTGGCGTCGTGGCACACCGACCCGGGCGCAGTGCAGGCGGGCAAGCTGCACCACGTCGTGTTCGTGTGCGACTTCTCGGCCGCCGTGATCGCGGTGATCGCGGACGGCGTGTTCCTCGACGGCGGCACGGCTCGCCAGTACGGCTGGGGCCGCCTGCCGCTCGAACTGGGCGAGGTCAGGGGCGCGTTTCAGGCGCTGGTTTCGCCGGCCGTCCAAACGCTGCGCCTCTACGGCCGACCGCTGCGCACCGCCGAGGCGGCGGCCAACTTCCGCGCCGGGCCGCCGTGAGCGGCGGCCCGCGGCGGCTCAGTTTTTGGGCTGCGCAAGGTTGGTGGTCTTGGTTTTGACGCGCGCCTTGCTTTCCGTCGAATTCAGGGTGAGCGGGTCGGTGAACTTGTCCATGTCGACCTTGTCCATGCCGGGCAGAGGGCCTGAGCCTTCGCGCCTGGGGCGGAACAGCAGGGGGCGGAGGCAGGCGGCGAGGAAAAGGGTGCCGGCCAGCGCGAGTATGCCGTAGACGACCTTGCGGATCAGCGCCGCGCGGTTCCGCTTGGCGACCAGCTCGTCCAGCAGCACCTTGAGCTCGAGGTAAGCGGCGACTTTGGGGTGCTCCTGGAGATAGGTGCTGAGCGTGGCGATCGCGCCGTTCAGGTCTTTGGTTTCGCGCAGCACGCGCAGGGATTCGAGCTCGCGCGTCTCGCGGTCTCGCGCCTCGCGTTCGAGCCTGGCCGCCTCTCGTGCGTTGCGCGTGTTGACGGCCTCCACCAGCAGGCTTTGGGCCGGCCCGAGGTCGGTTCGGTGCGGGTACGCTCCGAGGAGGGCGGTGAGCAAGGCGATGCGCTTGGCGGTGTCAGACTCGCGCGAGGCGGCCCGGTACTGTTCGGCGTAGCGCGCGTTCTCTTCGACAAGGGCCACGGACTCGGCCAGCAGGGCGTTATAGTTCGCGCGGATGGCCTCGCTCGGCTTGAAGACGAGCCGCGTGCCGCGGCAGGGCGCGCAGGGAGTGGAGATGCGCTTCTTGCCTGCGCAAAGGGCGCAGGCGCCCCTTCCTTTACACGTGGCGCAGGCGGCTCCGTCTTTCTGGCCCGTTGCGTCGCAGGACTTGCACGTGCCCAGCCCTTTGCAGGCCGGGCAGATCGTGGTCTGCACGCCTTTGCCTTTACAGTCGGCGCAAGCCGTGAAAGCCGCTTCGCGGGTGACTGTCACAAGCGGGGCCGCGTTAGGGTAGGCGGTGCGGAGCCCCTGGACGGCCCGCTCGAACCCGTTGGTGTCGCCCTGCATGAGCAGCGTGAGGGAGAAGGCGGCCATGGCGCGGCCGCGCAGGGCGGGGTTGTAGTCCGCCTGGCGCGAGACGTCCAAAAGGGTTTGGATCTCGGCTGCGGCGAGCGGCGTGCGCTGGAGCGCCGCGCACGCCTCGGCGAGCTTGGGCTCGGGCACGGTGGCGGCGGCGAGGCTGAATGTGGCGGCGAATGCGGCCAGGGCGAAGGCGTGCTTACTCTTCATAGTCGGGCTCCCATCCTTTGATGACGTCGTCGTACGTGGGCGGCTTCTGGCCCGGCGGCAGGTGGCCGCCGAGGCGCGCGAAAAGCGAGCGGGCCTGCGCGTCGAGGCCGGACTGGGCCGATCGCTGCGCGGACAGAGACAGAAAGCGCAGCAGCACGTCGTTCATGATGCGCGAGGGGATTTCGGCTTGCGCCTTCTCCAGGTAGTCGGCGGTGGGTGACGCCAGCGCGAGGTTGCTCGATGCCTGCCACTGGCGGCGCTCAAGGGAGCCGGTGAAGCGCCCCCGGAAAACGCCGAGTATGAGCGCCTGGTAGACGCCTCTGCAGCACATTTGGCGCTCGCTGCCGCTGGCCAGCTCGAAGCCTTGGATGGCCCAGTACACGGCGTGGGTTTCAGCGACGCGCCAGTCGAGCGGCCCGAAGCGGCCCTCCAGCGCCGCCATGCGTGAGGCGTCGAGGCGCAGCGCCGCGAGCCGGCCGCGGCTCTCAGGGGTGTCGAGAAGCGTGCCGTCGGGCCGGAGGAAGGGGGACATGGCTTCGGCCAGGGCGAGCTTGTACGCGAGGTGCGCGCCGTCGAGGCTGTCGCCGACTTTGTTCTGATAAAGCCACGCCAGCTCGCGGTAGAGGCGCGGCTCGCGCGGGTTGTACCTCAGGCCGTCGTCGCGCAAGAGGCTGAGACCGTTCATCACCCAGCGCAGGCGGTCCTCGTGGCGGATCATCATGGAGCTGACGTTATAGGCGAGGTTCCACGCGTTGTAGACCCAGGCTTCGGCGGCGTGCGGGTCGAGGCGCGTGATCCAGTCGGCGAGTTGCACCAGCTCCAGATAGCGACCCTCTTCTTGAAGCGTGTCGGCGCGGAGCCAAAGGATTTCTGCCGCGACGCCGCGGAACCCGCCGAGGCCCGCGATCACGAACGTCAGCGCGGGCGGCACGTCGGCGCTGTAGCCGGCGTAGGCCGCCGGCAGGCCCGCCCGGCGACGCTCCGCCAGATGCCGGCTCTGCCAAGCGGCGAGCAAGCCCAGCAGGGCGAGCGCCACGGCGGCGCCTCGGGCAACGATTCGACTCATAGTTTATTAGTTTAGCAAAACCGGGCGGAAAGGGAATCGGATTCGGGTTCGACGCGGCCTCGGTTTTATGGCGGGCGCATCGTGTTACAGCGTGACGGTGTGGCGCACTTCTGGCATACTATTTGCTTTTTCGGAAAGAGACGAGGGAAACCCATGGAGCAGAAGACATCACGCCGGCGCCCGCGGGACCGCCGAGTTGAAATGAACGTCGAAGGGCTGAAGGAAGACTACGCGTGGCACCTCCGCTACACGCTGGCCAAGGTCCCCGACACGTCGACCCCGCGCGACCAGTACACCGCCTTTGCGTACTGCGTGCGCGACCGCATGACCGAGCGCTGGATTGAGACGCAGGCGATCCACCACGACCAGAACGTCAAGCGGATCTACTACCTCTCGCTCGAGTTCCTGATCGGCCGACTTCTGGGTAACAACGTCATCAACCTCAAGATGGACCCCATCTGCCAGGAGGCTCTGGCCGATTACGGGCTCGACTGGCACTCGCTGCGGGAGTTCGAGGTCGACGCGGGCCTGGGCAACGGCGGTCTGGGACGGCTCGCGGCGTGCTTCCTGGACTCGCTGTCCACGCTGGACTTGCCGGGCATGGGGTACGGGCTGCGGTACGACTACGGGATCTTCAAGCAGCGCATCGTGGACGGGCAGCAGGTGGAGGAGCCGGACCACTGGCTTAAGGACGGCTACCCGTGGGAGATCGCGCGGCCCGAGTACACGCAGGTCGTGCACTTCGGCGGGCGCGTCGAGTGCATCACCAACGGGCGCGCCGAGTGGCGCTGGGTGGAGACTGAGCAGGTGCTCGGCACGCCCTACGACCTGCCGGTCGTGGGCTACAGCGGATCGGTCAACACCTTGCGGCTTTGGTCCGCCAAGGCCGACGACGAGTTCCATCTGGAGGACTTCAACAAGGGGTCGTACGTCGAGGCGGTCGAAAACAAGGTGCTGGCCGAGAATCTGACCAAGGTGCTGTATCCGAACGACAACGTGCTCGCTGGCAAAGAGCTGCGGCTGCGCCAGCAGTACTTCTTTGTCTCGTGCTCGCTGCAGGACATCCTGCGGCGTTTCCGCGTGAACAACAGCGACTGGACGCGCCTGCCTGAAAAGGTCTTCATCCAGCTGAACGAGACGCACCCGGCCTTGATTATCCCCGAGCTGATGCGCCTGCTCGTGGACCGCGAGGGCGTGGACTGGAACACGGCGTGGTCGATCACGCGGGCCTGCACGGGGTACACCAACCACACCATTCTGCCGGAGGCGCTCGAGAAGTGGAGCGTCTCCCTCATGGAGCGGCTGCTGCCGCGCCACCTGCAGATCGTCTACGAGATCAACGGGCGCTTCCTCAAGCAGGTCGCGGCCATGTGGCCGGGCGATGTCGAGCGGCTGATCCGCATGAGCATCATCGGCGAGCAGGGCGACCGGTGCGTGCGCATGGCCAACCTGGCGATCATCGGGTCGAGCGCGGTGAACGGCGTGGCGCACCTCCACACCGAGATCCTCAAGCAGTCGCTGTTCCGCGACTTCTATGAGCTCTATCCGACGCACTTCTCCAACAAGACCAACGGCATCACCCAGCGCCGCTGGCTGCTGAAGGCCAACCCGCGCCTGGCGGCGCTGATCACCGACACGATCGGCCCGCAGTGGATCACCGACCTCGACGCGCTCCGCGGGCTCGAGCGGCACGTGGACGACAAGGCCTTCTTGGACGCGTTCCACAAAGTGAAGCAGTCCAACAAGGAGGCGCTGGCCGCCCACATCCGGAACGAGGTCGGCGTCGACGTCGACCCCGAGTCGATCTTCGATGTGCAGGTCAAGCGGCTGCACGAGTACAAGCGGCAGCTGCTGCTGGTGCTCTATATCATCATCCTGTATAACCGGCTGGTCGACGACCCGGAGCTCGACATCCACCCGCGGACCTTTATTTTTGCGGCCAAGGCGGCGCCCGGTTACGCCATGGCCAAGCTGATCATCCGCCTGATTCACGGCGTGGGCGACGTGGTGAACGCGAATCCCCGGATCCGCGCGAAGCTGAGCGTGGTCTTCCTCCCCGACTACCGCGTGTCGCTGGCCGAAAAGATCATTCCCTCCGCCAACGTCAGCGAGCAGATCTCGCTCGCGGGCACCGAGGCGTCCGGCACCGGCAACATGAAGCTCATGCTGAACGGCGCGCTGACCGTCGGCACGATGGACGGCGCGAACGTGGAGATCCACGAGGAGGTCGGCGACGAGAACATGTTCATTTTCGGCCTGCGGGCCGAGCAGGTCGCCGAGCTGCGCCCCGTGTACTCCTCGCGGGCGATCTACCATGCGGATCCGGAGATCCGCCGCGCGATCGATATGGTCCGGCGCAACGTCTTCTGCCTCTTGACTCCCGGAACGTTTGACCCGATCATTCGCGCGCTGTTGGACTTCAACGACCACTACATGCTGCTGGCGGATCTGCGCGAGTACATGGAGACGCAGGCGCGCGTCGACGCGCTCTACCGCCAGCCGCGCCTGTGGGACGGCAAGGCGCTGATGAACGTGGCCCGTTCGGGCCGCTTCTCGTCGGACCGTACGATTCGCGAATACGCGCGCGACATCTGGCACATCTCGCCGGTGAAAGTCGCGCTCGACTGAGACGAAGAAAGGGGGCGCCGTGAGACGGGTGGCGATCGTGACGGGCGGCACGCGGGGCATCGGGCTCGGCGTGTCGCGCGCGCTGGCAGCCGAAGGCTTTGCGCTGGCCCTGTGCGGCTTGCGCGAGGAGTCTGCGGTCGGCGGCGCTCTCGGCGCCCTGCGCGACGCGGGCGCTGAGGCGCTCTACTGCCGCGCCGACGTCTCGGCGGCGGCTGATCGCGCGAGGCTCTTGGGCGCGGTCCGCGACCGGTTCGGCGCGCTGCATGTGCTGGTGAACAACGCTGGCGTCGCGCCGCTCGTTCGCGCGGACGTGCTCGACGCGACGGAGGAGAGCTTCGAGCGCGTGCTGCGAACCAACCTGCAAGGGCCCTATTTCCTGACGCAGGCCGCAGCCCGCTGGATGGTCGAGCAGCGGCAGGCGGACGCCGCCTTCGCCGGCTGCATCGTGAATGTGGGCTCCGTTTCGGCCGAAGTCGCTTCGGTCAGCCGCGGCGAATACTGCGTCTCCAAAGCCGGGCTGGCGATGATGACTCAGCTCTTCGCCTGCCGGCTCGGCGAGCATGGCGTGCCGGTCTACGAAGTCCGCCCCGGCATCATCCACAGCGACATGACGGCCTCTGTGACCGCCAAGTACGACGCCAAAATCGCGGAGACCGAGCTGCTTGTCCAGAAGCGGTGGGGCGAGCCGGAGGACGTCGGGCGGGCAGTCGCGATGCTGGCGCGCGGCGACCTGCCGTATTCGACGGGGCAGGTCATCCATGTCGACGGCGGCCTGACGCTGCGCCGGCTCTAGGAGGTGGGGCTGTGAGCACACGCATTCCCGTTACGCGCGCCCATACGCTGGTCGTCGGCTCCGGCGCGGCCGGACTGAACGCCGCCGTGCAGGCCAAGCGGCGCGGCTTAGACGTGCTGATCGTGACCGAGGGGCTATCAAGAGGCACCTCGATCAACACGGGAAGCGACAAGCAGACCTATTATAAGCTTGGGCTTAGCGGCGCGTCGCCCGACTCCGTCGTCGGCGTGGCTGAAGCGCTGTCCGCCTCCGGCGGCATGCACGGGGACCTGGCGCTGGCCGAGGCGGCCGGGTCGGCGCAGGCCTTCTTCAACCTCGTCAATCTGGGCGTGCCGTTTCCGAGGGACGCCTTCGGCCAGTTCCCCGGCTACAAGACGGACCACGATCCGGCTTGCCGGGCGACCTCCACGGGGCCGTACACCTCGCGCGATATGTGCCGGGCGCTGATCCGCGAGGCGCGCCGGCTGCGCATCCCCGTGCGCGAGCGGCTGTCGGTCACGGACCTGCTCGCGTGCGGCGCGGGCGCGGCGCGGCGCGCGTGCGGCGTGCTGGCGCTCGACGCCGCGGGAGGCTGGCACGCGTTCCGCGCCGAGAACGTGATTTTCGCGGTCGGCGGCTTCGGCGGGCTCTATGCGGCGAGCGTCTACCCGGCTTGTCATACCGGCGCCATCGGCGTCGCGCTGCGGGCGGGCGCGGGCGCGCAGAGCCTGCCGGAGTCGCAGTTCGGGCTCGCCTCAACGCGCTTCCGCTGGAACGTGTCGGGGTCGTACATGCAAGTGGTGCCGCGCCTGTTCTCGACGGCGGCGGACGGCGTGTCGGACGAGCGCGAGTTCCTGCTCGACGCCTGCGCGTCGCCCGCCTTGGCCCACAGCCTGCTCTTTCTGAAAGGCTACCAGTGGCCGTTCGACGCGCGCAGGGCCGAGAGCGGCTCGTCGCGCGTCGACGTGCTTGTGCACGCCGAGCGCGTGCACAAGGGCCGGCGCGTGTTTCTGGACTTCCGGCGCAACGGCGGCGGCTTCAAGGCCTCGTCCCTTTCCGATGAGGCGCGGACGTATCTTGAGAAATCGGGAGCGACGCAGGCCGCGCCGCTGGCGCGGCTGCTGCACCTGAATCCCGCCGCCGTGGCGCTCTACCGCGAGCACGGCATCGACTTGGCGGCCGAGCCGCTGGAGGTCGCGGTGTGCGCCCAGCACAACAACGGCGGGCTGGCGGCTAACCGCTGGTGGGAGTCGACGAGCCTGCGGCACCTGTTCCCCGTAGGCGAGGTAAACGGCTCTCACGGGGTCGGTCGCCCGGGCGGCGCGGCGCTCAACGCGGGCCAGGTGGGCGGCCTTCGCGCGGCCGAATACGTCGCGGCGACCTACGCTGGCGAGAGCCTCCGCGACTCCGATTTTCGCGCCGCTCTGGGGCCGGCGGCGGCGGCCAGCCTCGCCTTTTCCGCGCGGTGTGCGGGCGCGCAGCAGACCTGGCGCGCGTGCCGCGAGGAGTTCCAGGGGCGCATGTCCCGCGCGGGGGCGCACCTGCGCTCCGAGGAGGCGCTGGCCGGCGCCGCGCGCGAGGCGCGCGCGCAGCTCGGGCGGCTGGAGGCCGAGGGCTGCCGCGCGCGGAGCCCGGCTGAGCTTGTGCGGGCCTTCGAGAACCGCCAGCTCTGCTTCGCCCACGCCGTCTATCTGTCGGCGCAGCTTTTCGCCGTCCGCTCCGGCGCGGGGAGCCGCGGCTCGGCCCTTGTCGAGGACGCGCAGGGCCGGCCCGCGCCGGAGGATCCCGCGTTCCGCGAGCGGGTGCAGGAGACGCGCGTTTCGGCGGGCGGCAGCATCCGCCACCGCTGGGTGCCGCGCCGCCCGCTGCCCGCGGCGGACCTTTGGTTTGAGACCGCGTGGTCGGCTTTCTCGCGCGGCGACATCTACCGCGTGTGAAGCGCGTCCCGTCGCCTGCCGGTTACCCCGCTTCTGCCGGCCCGCTCAAATCTTTCGATGTACAGTGCCCCAGAACCGCGTTAATATTGAACCTTAATCCCTTGTATCGGGGGAGTACAATCAAGGAGCATCCTATGAAGCGTGTCATGATGGCGGCGTTCGCCGCCCTGTTGGTTCCTGTGGCGACGGGCCTGGCGCAGGCGACGAAGCCGGCCGCCGTGCCGAAGCCGCTCCCGGTGGTGAGCGCTGATGACGCGGCGAAGCTGGAGGCCCTCATCGGCGGCGCGTTACGCGCCAAGCCGGCCAAGGCCCGCAAGCTGCTGGTCTTCAGCAAGTGCGAAGGGTTCGTGCATGGCGAAGGGCTCGTGTTCGGCAACAAGGCGATTGAAATCGCGGCGAAGACCGGGGCGTTTCAAGCAGACTTCACGACCGACTACGCGACCGTTACAGACAAGGCGAACCTCTTTACGTACGATGCGGTCGTCCTGAACAACACGACGAACCTGAAAACCAAAGACAACCCGCTGTTTGTGCCGAACCTGGTGGAGTTCGTGAAGAGCGGCCGCGGCCTGTGCGTGATTCACGGCGGAGCAGACAACTTTAAGGATAGCGCCGAGGCGGCCGAGATGGTGGGCGGTCAGTTCGACGGCCACCCGTGGGGCGGCGGCGGAACGTGGGCGTTCAAGCTGGATGATCCGGCAAGCCCGCTCAACCAGGCGTTCGGCGGCCAGAGCTTTAAGTCCGGCGAGGAGGTCTATCAGCAGAAGAGCCCGCCTTACGACCGCTCCAAGCTGCACGTGTTGGTCTCGCTCGACCTCGCGGACGAGGCGACTGCCAAAGCGAATGTCGAGAAGCAGAAGCGCGCGGACAAAGACTACGCGGTGAGCTGGATCCGACCCTACGGCGAAGGCCGGGTGTTCTATACGTCGTTCGGGCATGACAAGCGCGCCTATCTGGACAAGGCGCGCCTGTGGCACATCATGGACTGCCTGCAGTACACGCTCGGCGACCTGAAGGCTGACGACAAGCCGGCTGCGAAGTGAACGAGAAGGTAAGTAGGCTGTAGGCTGTTGGGCTGAGGGAGAAGGCGATTCATTTTCCTAACAGCCTAGCACCCCTCAGCCTAAACAACCTCCTACAGGTTCTCCATGAACACCACGCGCAGACGTTTCCTTCAGTTCGGCGGCTCGGCCGCCGCCTTCAGCCTCGTGCCGCCGCGCGTGCTGGGGTGCGCGGCGCCCAGCGGCAAGGTCTGCCTGGGCGTGATCGGCCTCGGCGGCGCGGGGCGGGCCGACCTGGAGTCGTTCCTTGCGCTCGACGACGTGGTCGTGCGGGCGGTCTGCGACGTGGACGCCGCGAAGTGTCAGGCAGCCCAGTCCGCCGTTGACGCGCGCTACGGGAACCGCGACTGCGGGGCGGCCTCGGATTATCGCGAGCTGAGCGCGCGTGCAGACCTCGACGCCGTCGTGGTCGCCACGCCCAACGAGTCGCACGCGCGGATCGGCCTCGAGGCCCTCCGCGGCGGCAAAGACGTCTACGGCGAGACGCCGTTCGCGCACACGTACGCGGAGGGGCTCGCGCTGGCGGACGCGGTGGCGCGGCACGGCCGCGTCTGGCAGGCTGGCAACGGGCAGCGCGCGGAGCCGCGTTTCCGCCGGGCGGTCGCCGCGGTGCGAGGCGGCGTGCTTGGGCGCGTGGCGCGCGTGGAGGTCGGGCTGCCGGGCGGCGGCCGAGGGCCCGCGTGCGAGGGCGGCCGCGGCCTGCCGGACTTCCACTGGCGCTGGATCAGCGCGTGGGGGGGCGGCGCGCTGGCCGATGGCGTTGGGCTGTACGGCGATACGGCGCTGTGGGGCGCCGGGCGCGGCGACGAGCCGAAGGCGGTCGAGGGCGGCGGCGAATATCCCAGAGACGGACGCTATGACACCGCGACGGCGTTCCGCTTCCGCTGCGCCTACTGTGACGGGATGGAACTGGCCGTGGCGGACGGCGGACGGCTCGAGAAGGGCATCGGCGTGCGGTGGATCGGCCGCGGCGGCGCTTGGGTATGGGTCACGCACGGGGCGCTTGAAGCGTCTGATCCGGAGCTGTTGGCGGCGGTGAGCCAGTGGCCGCTGGAGCCGTGCGCGGGGCTGCACCGCGATTTCATCGACTGCGTCAAGACGCGCCGCGAGACAATCGCGCCAGCTGAGCCTGCGCGCCTCGCGGCGGCGCTCGGGCAGGCGGGTGAGCGCGCCATGCGCGGTTGATTTTGCCCCCGTCATTTTTCTGACAAAGAGGGTTGACAGCACAGGGCGGATTGTCTAAAGTTACCCCCGTTTTGCACCCAGTAACGGGCGCAGATATTTTGATGTGGCGAGGTAGCTCAGTTGGTAGAGCAGCGGACTGAAAATCCGCGTGTCG
>CAYLUN010000094.1:0-19673 GCA_964386865.1 uncultured Lentisphaeraceae bacterium
CCGCCGCGCTGCGCGTGATGCAGGCCGAGGGCGTGGCGGTCAACGACCTGTGCGCCTTTGTGGGCACGCCCGAGAACCGCGCGCGGCTGGGCGGCAAAAAGGCAGACGTCCACTATATCGACGCCGGCTCCAAGGCGCTTGCAGCCGAGGTCGTCAAGGCCATCGAAAACGCGCTGGCCAAATAGGGGAGCGGAGAAGCCGCAGATGGACGCTGGGGGATGTCGTTCTGCCGCACCGGGACAAGGTGAAAGGAGCGACGCCAACATGCCATCCCAAGGCCTGCCGCATAAGCTCGGCAAGCCAGAACGGCAACAGTCCTACGGGCCTGCGGGATCTTGGCGCCCCTTCCGCCGCTCGTAGTCGGGGCGGGCGGCGAGGGCCTCGTCGACGGTGAGGTAGGCCACCTTGCCGTCGCGCCAGACGGGCACGGGCAGTCCGGTCTGGCGGTAGCCCTCGATGGCTTTCCACGTGGCCTCTTCCATGGCTTGGACGACCAGCCGCGTCTCTTCTGACAAAAGGGGGGTCATAAGCCAACTCCCGGGTTGAGTGCTGCGAAACGTTCATCGTCGTGAATCAACACGTCGCCGTTCTTCTCATAGACCAAGACCGGGAACCACCCCGAGGTGTCGAACAGGCGGATCTTGTCCATGAGCGCGGCGTGTTCGCGCACGTGGCTGAGTGAGCGCGCATAGCGCCGGCGCACGTCGCGCTCTGGGACGTTGTGCCCGCCTGTCGCCACGCGTTGGCGGATGCGGGCGACGAGCAGGTCGCAGTCGGGCGTCCACAGGTAATAGAGGTGAAGCCGGTATCCGGCCGCTTTCAGTTTCCTCAGAACAGCGAGGTAGCCGCGCCCCGAGAGCGTTGTCTCGAACCCGAAGTCCTTTCGGTCGGCGGACAGCGCGGCGATGCGTTCCAACACGAGTCTTCCTGCCGTGAGCGCGGCCTGCGTCGGGTCGAACGGCGAGAGGCCCAGCGCGATCAAGTCGGGGTTAACGAACGCCAGGCAGGTGGCGTACCGCGGCAGGTAATGGAGGGCGAAGGTCGATTTACCCGAGCCGTTCGCGCCTGCGACGATGTGGCAGACGGGCGTGCGGGACAACGGTCGCTCGACGGGATTCTCGCGGACGGAAATAAGCTGTTCGACAAACGGAAGCTCCTCTGGCACGCCGATGTCCGAAAGGATCGCTTCGACCAGTTCCCGCCGCTCGTCCGCTGCTTGGTGTGTCGCACTCATACTCCTCGATTACAAGTATACACCCTTCAGGTAGTGGCCGCCATGGGCAAAAAGGGGCGAGACAGGTCACGTTACCCACTCTCCCGATGTTGATGCAGCCGGGGCGGGATTGCGACCCCGACCTACGTTACCGTGCGAGGAGCTGCGCGATGGCTTCGGCGGCGCGGCCGGAGGCGTCGCCGGGGCCGAGCAGGGCGTTGGTGGCGTCGAGGTTCGCCAGCGTCGCCCGCCGGGCCTTCTCGTCTGTGAGATAGCGGAAGAGTTGGTCGGCCAGGCGCTCGGGGGTGAAGTCCTTTTGCAGCAGCTCCGGCATCACCTCGCGGCCGGCGAGGATGTTGGCGAGCCCGGCGTGCTTGATGCCTTTGACGAAGAGCTTGACGACGACGTAGGTGAGGAAAGGCGCGTCGTAGACCAGCACGGTGGGGCAGCGCATCAGGCAGGCCTCCAGCGTGGCCGTGCCCGAGGCCACGGCCGCGGTGTGCGCCTGCAGCAGCACCTGCCGCGCCTGGCCGTCCACGAAGGCCAGCCGCCGCGGCTTGGACGGGGTCTCGCGGGCCACCCGCTCGCCGAGCGCGCGCATTTTGGCGGTGGGCGCGGGAATGATGAACGAGCAGTCGCCGCCGAGCCGCTTCTCGAGCAGGGCGGCCGCCTCGAGCAGGCGCGGCAGGATGCGCGTGATCTCGCTGGTGCGGCTTCCCGGCAGCAGGCCGATGCGGTGCTTGCCCTGCCACGGCAGCGCGGCGGGCGGCGCGGCGCGGGTCTCGGCCGCGCGGTCCACGAGCGGGTGGCCGGCGAAGACCGCCCGGAGCGGCGTATCCTTGAAACACGCGGGCTCGAAGGGGAAGAGGCACAGCATCAGGTCGAAGATGCGCGCGATTTTCGGGATGCGCGACTGGTGCCAGGCCCAGACCTGCGGGCAGATGTAGTGAACCGTCTTGAGCCCGTTCTCGTGGGCGAACTCCGCCAAGCGCAGGTTCATGCCGGGATAGTCGACGGTCAGCACCAGATCCGGCGTCCACGCGAGGATCTCGCGCTTCATGTGCCGGATCATGCCCAGCAAGAAGGGCAGGTTCTGGATCACCGGCGTGATGCCCATGATCGCGATGCGGTCGGTGTGGTAGAGCAGCTCCGCGCCCTCGGCCCGCATGGCGTCGCCGCCGAAGCCGCGGAAGACGAGCGGGCCGGGCACGCGCTCGCGCAGCGCGCGCATCAGCGCGGCGGCGTGCATGTCGCCGCTGACTTCGCCGGCGCAGATGAGGATGCGGAGGGGGTTCATAGCGGGGTCAAGGCTGATAGACAGGAGGGCCGCAGGGGAGCGGCGGGGAGGCCGCTGTCAAGTCCGACAAGGGCAATGTTGAGCCGGTCGGCGGCGGCGACCACCTTGGGTCGCTCGAGCATGACGAGCCGCCCGGCCTGAAAGGCGAGGGCCGAGACGCCGGCCTTCTTCAGGGTCGCGATGGTCGCCTCGCCGATGACCGGGATGTCGAAACGCATATCGTGGCCCTCCTTGGCGACCTTGACCACGACGGCGCCCTTGCCGCCGACCTTGCCGCCGCGGCGGATGGTCTGGTTGGTGCCCTCGAAGGCCTCGACGGCGAGGATCATGCCGTCCTTCACGACAAGGGTCTGGCCGATGTCGAGACCGCAGATCTCTCGGGCGACACGGTGGCCGATGTCGATGTCGCGGGTCTCGCGCTCGTCGGGGGCTCGGCGGGTGAACACGCCCGCGCCGGGGACGCAGTCGTCCATGTAGCAGGAGGCGGGCAGCACGCAGATATTGATTCTCTCCATCTCCTCGGCGGCCTTGCCGAAGATGGTGTGGGCGTTCTTGACGGGGAGCTCGCTGAGCCATTTGCGGGCGAGGTCGTCGAAACGGGTCTGAAAGAGGGCGAAAGGATGAATCTGCCCGGCCATGATGCCGTGGGTGAAGCCCTGCTTGGCCGCCCAGGTGAAAATGGAGCGCATCTCGCCGATGCCGAACCAGATGACCGTGTCGGCGAGCGCGGCGGTGGCGCGGTCAGTCATGCCGCGGATCGCGACGATCGTGATGCGCGCGACGCCGGCCTTCCGGGCGCCCGCCGCGATGTAGGCGGGATAGGTTCCGCTGCCCGCGACGATGAGCAGGTGGGCGATGGGTTCTTGTGGCGTTGCCATGTGCCGGATTATATCGGAAGACGAAACGCGGCGGCAAGCGCGGAAAGGCCCGCTATTTCGCCGGCGTCGCCGCTGGGCGGAGGATCGCGAAGGAGCGCTCGGCCGGCGCGGCGGTCTTGAGACGCGGCTCGGCGCCCCGCCCGTACTGCCAGGCCACCACCGTGACCTTCACCGGATACTTCGCGCGCGGCGGGAGGGCCGTCAGGGTGAGCGTGTTGCCCGCCACTTCGGCGGGGCCTTCTCTCACGTAGTACGATACGGGTACGCCCGCGTCCGAGGCCGCCAGCAAGCGGACCTTCCGCGTTCCCGCCGGCTGATCCGCTATCGGCGGGAACGTGATGCGCTGCTCCGCGCCCTGCTCATTGCGAAGCGGAATCGTCAGCACAGCCTGCTGCACGGCGCGCTTGTACGTCGCGTCGCCCGGATGCGTCGCCTGCAGCCAGATCTCGTTCGAGCGCCTGGGGTTGTCCATGCCCATGCGATAGAAGCTGACCGCGAAGGTGTCTGCGGCGATTTTCTCCACCGGGCCGCAGATGCGCTCGACCACGACCGGACCGCCGCCGGAGGCGTGGCCGATGGGGCTTCCGGACGGCAGCCCGGTCCACCGCGCGGGGCGGCCCTCCGGCACGGCGTCGAGGAACGTGCCCGTCAGCTTGAACGTCCGCCCGTCCGCTTCTGGCAGGAACTTCAGCCGCACCTGTGCGTGCAGCTTGGGGTCTTGGGGCAGTAGCTCGCCCGCCTGCCGGTAGCCGAGCAGCTGCGCCTTCTTGCCCTGATACGCGGCCTGCAGCCGCTCGGCCGCTTGTGCGTGTTCCCCGTCGAAGCACCAGAAGGACTCTCGCACGTCTCCGGCGTACTGGCCGACCGGTGCGGCCGCAGCGCGCGGCGGCTTGTCCATGCGCCAGCGGTCGGCGAGCCAGCCCTGCTTCGCCGGATCGATAGGCTTGAGCGGCCCGGGCTGCGCGGGCAGGCGGGCTTGCGCGGCGCTGCGCAGGTAGGCGGCCAGAAAAGCCGCCAGCGCGTCGTGCGTGTCGAAGTGGCCGCCGCCCGCGTCGGCGAGCATCGAGAACGGCACGCCGGGATAGTCGCGTCGGAACGGCAGCGATTTGCCGGCCCGCTCGTCGGCCCACTCGTACTCGCCGCTGACCAGCAGGACCGGCACGCCGGCGAGCTTTTCGCCCACGCCGGTGAGTGGCTGCCGTTTCATATCCGGCCACGAGCCTTTCAGCGAAACCGCCGCGAGTGTGCGCTCCGGCCAGCGGGCGGCAAAAAGATACGGGAAATCCGCCAGCGCCGAGTGGCCGATGGGGACGATGGGGGCGAGCGCGAGTTCGTCGTAGCCGGACTCGGTCGCCAGCAGGCGGAACAGCTCCGCGAAGAGCGCTTGCTCCGTGTCGCCGAACGCGGCTTGCCCGCCAAGGGCAGGCGTGATCCAGACTTCAGCGAATCCGAGTTCCGAGAGCGCCGCGCGAAAGGCCGGGTGCTCCAGCACCGGCTCCTCCAGCATGTTGTGCTGGCCCACGATCACCGCCCGCACGCGCTCGCAGGTCGGCGGGACCCACAGGAACGCGCGCGGCGGCGCCTTCGTTTCGTCGCTGGTCGCCGACGCCACCGGCGCCGACCACTGCCACTCGGCCGCAGCGAGCGGGAGCGAAAGGCACGCGGCTGCGGTCAGCATATATGCTCGCATGGGAAGAGTCCTCCCTATTCTACGCCGGCCCTCACGAGGCGCACGTCGAAAACGCCGCCCGCGATTTTGCCGGGATGCGCCTGGAACGTGACGGTCGCCTTCGTCTTGCCGGCCAGCGCCGCCTCCGGAAGCGCGTACTCCTCGTCGTAGAACTCGCCGGGCCGGTTATGGTCGAGCCTCACGGTGGCGGCCGGGGTGCCGTTAACCGCGACATCGAATATCCGCGGGCCGGCGTCGCTGCCCCAATAGGTGCACAGCAGCTTGGCTGGCTGGCCGGCTGGCGCCTTCAAGTCGTAGGAGAACCAGCCGCCGTTGTCCGCCACGCGGTAGCTGCGGTTCGAGAAGGTGCCGGACTTCGTGTGCTCGCCTTGCAGGTTGTGCGCCTTCTCGGCCTTCGCGTCGCCGATGCCAGCGGCGTCCAGCGTGCGCGCCGCCAGCTCCCGCTCGCGCTGCTGGCGGAGCGCCTCGGCGGCCTGGCGCTCGTTCCACTGTGCGGGGGTGAAAATGTCCCAGTAGAGGCTGTAGCGCTGGGGGGCGAGCCTGTAGAGGGCTATGAGGGTAATGTCCTGGGGCTGCCCGACACCTCTGGTGCGGAAAGTCAGCGGCTTGCCGGGAACCGGCTCGACCCACTCCTCGACCGGGCGAGTGCCCGCCAGCAGCACGGGCATCTCCGGCTGCTTCACTTTGAAGAAGTCGCTCTGCTTGATAGCGTACGGCATGGGCGGCGCGATGCCGCTTGTGCCGAGTTCGCCGGCGAGCACGACCGGGCCGTAGCAGACCGCCGCCCGCGACGGGTTGTCCGGCATCGGCTCCAGCCGAAGATCCATCGGCACCCTCACCTCCACGCGGTCGCCGTCCTTCCACGTGCGCGCGAGCGTGGCGAAGCTGCCGGGCTTCGCGCCGTGCGAGACGGGGCCGCCGTTGACCGTGATCGCCATGCCGCGCTGCGCCCAGCCCGGCACGCGCACGCGCAGGGCAAGCGCGGCCGGCTTCGCGCAGGTGAACGTCAGCCGCGCGGACTCCTCCTCGGGGTAGCGAGTCTCTTGGCGGAGCGTGATGCCCTTCTCGCGCCACGCCAGCTCCGAGGCGATGTAGAGGTTCACGTACAGGCCCTCGGCGTCGCGCCAATAGATGCTGTCGCCGTACTTGGCGTGATTCTCGAAGCCAGAGCCCGTGCAGCACCAGCACGAATCGTTGGGCGTGTTGTAAGGCATGAACCAGCCGCCGTAGACGGGAATGTGGTAGGCCATCTGGCCGGTGCGCGGGTCCTGCGAGGCGAGAATGTGATTGTAGAGGGCGCGCTCAGTGAAGTCGGCCTGCGCCGCCGCCGCGTCCCACGAGAACACGTGGCGGGTGAGCTTGAGCATGTTGTAGGTGTTGCAGGACTCGGCCGTGAACGGGCTGACGCGCGCGCTGAGCTTGCCGGGCGGGCCGAACCCCTCGTGGTCGCTGTTGCCGCCCATCACGTAGCTGTGGTGGCCGACCACGCGGCTCCAGAAAAACGCGGCGAGCGTGCGGTAGCGCGCCTCGCCCGTCAGCTCATACAGGCGGGCGGCGCCGATGACCTTGGGTATCTGCGTGTTGGCGTGCAGGCCGGAGAGCTTGTCCTGGCCTTCTGCTAGCGGGCTGAGCACGCTCGCATGGCACAGGCGGCGGGCCGCTTGGAGATGGGGCTCCTTGCCGGTCAGGGCGTACAGGTTCGCCAAGCTTTCGTTGATGCCGCCGTGCTCGGTATCGAGAGCCCGCTGGAGCTGCTCATCGCTGAGCTTGCCGGTGCGGCCAACGACCCAGTCGCCGAGCGCGGACGCCACGCCGAGCGCCTGGGTGCTGCCGCAGAGCGTGTGCGCGTCGAGCAGGCCCGCGAAGATCTTGTGCAGCGTGTAGTAGGGGGCCCAGACCTTCTCGCCCTTTTCGAGGCGGTCGAAGAACGACTCGGGAAACGCGCTGAGGTAGCCGCTCGGCCCCAGGGCGGCCTGGCATTGAGCGAGCTCGCGCACCAGCAGCGCGGCCCGCTCGCTGAAGCGCTCGTCGCCTGTGCTGGCAGCCATCAGCGCGCAGGCCGAGAGGTAGTGCCCCGTCAGATGCCCGCGCAGCTCGGAGGCCGGCTTCTCCCAGTTGCCGAGCGGCTCGGCCGGCGACGGCAGCCCGGCGTTGACGCGAAAATTGTGCAGGAGGCGGTCAGGGTCGAGGCTGAGCATGTACGTGCCGTCGCGCTCCATCGCGGCCTTGAACGGCCCATCCAGCAACCGCACGGCCTGCAGGGGGAAGGGCGTAACTTGTCGTGGTGCCACCTCGCTCGCGGCGGCCGATGCGTAAGCCCCACAGGCCAGCCAAACAGCGGCGAGCATCGTTTGGAAGCGCATCTCCATTGCATCTTCTCCTGGTCGGAATGGCTCGCCTGAACCGGCTGAGACTCTCGCGCGAACGTCGCGACGTGTAGCAGATCCGGTTGCCATGCGCACAGCTTAGCGCTGTACGGGCCCGCGCGCGTCAGGTGCCTCTCGCCCCGCGAGCACCACGCGTCCGGGGCGCGACAAGCTGTCGCTCCCCGGACGCGCGTCAGGTCATCTCAGCGACGAGACACAACTCGAACGATATTAGCTTTCACACGACACACAGTTTCCGAGATCCGTTTCTACCAATAGAAGCGTTTGAAACAAACCTCGCTTATTTCGCACTTAGATTACCGCAACCGGGCGTAACGCGCCTATTGCACTTCTAGCAACTCGTATTGCACATTTCGCAACAGCCGCCAGCAGGTGAGGAGCTGGCGCGGGTAGTGGAAGCAGCCCTTGAAGAGGTTACCTTTGACGGGCGAGGTGACGCGGCAGTCGCGGCTGAGGTAGCCGAAGCAGTCGCCACATTCGGCGTCGACGACGTGGCGCGCGTACCAGTCGCGCAACTGCGTGTGCCGCGCCGCGTATTTCGCGTCGCCGGTCAGCCGGTAGGCGAGGAGGGTCGCGACGAGCGCCTCGTTCTGCGGCCACCAGAACTTCATGTCCTGCCAGTACTCGGAGACGGGTCGCCCGTAGAGGTCGCGGAAATAGTAGAGTCCGCCGAACTCGCTGTCCCAGCCGCGCTCCCACATCCAGTCGAGGATGTCGAGACCGCTGCGAACGTAGTCCGCGCGGCCGCGGCGCTGGCCCTCGAGCATGATGAACCATGCGCCTTCGATCGCGTGTCCGGGGTTGAGCAGCCCGCCGTCGAGGTGGTCGATGACCTCGCCGTTCTCGCCGACCGTCTCCAGGCAGCAGCGCAGGTCGGGCTTCATGAAGTCGCGGCGGATCTCCCCGATGGCCTCGTCGATACGGGCGTCGGCCTCAGCGAAGCCGATGGACTCACGCAGACACTGACACGTGGCGATGTCGATCATGGGCTTGCCCATGGACTTCATCGGGCGTACGCTCGTGAACTTGGGCTCGGGCCGGTGGTTCGCGAAGACCGCGTAGGTCTTAAGCGCGAGGTCGGCGTACTCGGCCCTGCCGGTGGCGCGGGCCAACTCGCCGAAGGCGATGCTGGCGAAGCTCTCGGAGAAGGCGTAGCGGCGCTTGCGGATCGGCTGGCCGTCGCGCGTGACGTGGAAGAACATGCGGCCGTCTGCGTCGAAGCAGTGGTCGGTCAAAAAGCGCGCCGTGTGCTCGGCGTGGGCGAGCCACTCGGGGCGGCGCTCCTCGGTGTTGTACAGGTGGGCCATCATCCAGGCGAAGCGCCCCTGCTGCCACACGCCCTTGTCGGTGTCGATCACGCGGCCTTGGCGGTCGAGGCAGGTCATGATGCCGCCGCGCGCGGGGTCGGCGCCGTGCGCGAGCCAGAAGGGGATGACGTCGTTCAGGAGCGTGTCGCGGTAGTAGGTTGTGAGATGAGAGAGGTTCATGAACGGGTTCCGGGGTTGGTGAAAGTCAGGGTTCAGTGGTTAGCGCGCGACGCGCATGCGGAACGGGGCGACGGGGAGGCCGAAGGCGTTGTAGAGGTTTCCGAGGGGAACGGGAGACCAATTGTAGCGAACTTCGGCCGGCGCTGGAAGGCCGGCGGCCGTCAGCGTGACCGTGTTGTCCGGCTGCAGCGCGGCGGTTGCCGCGCTGAAAGTCGCGCCGTCGGCCGAGAGCTCGAACCCGGTCAGTCGGCCGCCTTTGACGGCGAGCGTGTGGCCTGGCGTGAACCGGATGAGGACGGGGGCGCCGCCCCCGGCGCTGGCCGCGTAGGTGAAGGCGGGGGCGGCCGGGTCGTGGTAGGCCACCCGCAGGGCCTCGCCCGCCGCGCGCTCGGCCACCGGCGCTTTGTCGGCGGGATGCACGTTCGACGGGGCGCCGGTGTCGGTGGTGATGACGAGTCCGACGGCCGGCAGGGTTTGCGCCACGCGGATCTGCTGTTCGCGGTAGAGCATCCAGGGACGGTTGAGGCGAGGGAGCATGATCATGACGAAGGGCAGGTCGCTGCGATGCCACGCGCGCCGCCAGTTCGCGACGACGTCCTCGAGTCCCTTTCGCATCGTGTCCGGGTCGAGCGCCGTGTCGGGAGAGCCGCCGTCGGTCGCGTTGGACTCGCCTTGATACCACAAGGCGCCCTTGGCCGGCAGGTACTCGGCGAGCGGGACGACGGCGTGGTCGTAGAGCGCGCCGGGCTCGTAGGGGTGCCAGACGCCGGCGAGGCCGGGCGTGCCGAGCGCCCGGGCGAGGTTGGCCTTGGCTCGGCCCTGGCACCAAGGCGCGGGAAACGCGGGCGCGTCGAGCCAGCCGCGGCGCAACGCGGCGGCCGCGGGAGCGAACGCCTCGGCGGGCGCGCCGCCGACTGCGAGCTGGACGAGGCCGAGCGGCACGCCGGGGCGGGCTTTGCGGAGCGCTTGGCCGAACATCACGGCGACGCCGGCGTTGCAGGGCAGCACCATATCGGAGGCGAAACAGTCAGAGAGTCGCAGCGGGTTGGCGCCGGCAGCGCAGGCGGCGAGCACGAGCGTCGCGAACAGCATGGCGCCCGCCGGGACGGCCGCGCGGCTTGCGGGAGGGCGCATGGTCTCGCGAGCGTGATGAGGCGCACGGTTCGTCATTGCTGCCTTGCGAGCGGTGACGAAGGGTAGGCGCCGCCGGTGAGGGCTCCGAGGTCGAGCGCGAGAAAGCGCATGTCCTCGTGGTTGTGCTCGTAGAGCAGGCCGAGGCGGCCGCCGCGCATGAGGGCCGGAGTCGAGTAGGCGAAGCTGCCGGGCGCGACGTTCGCGTTGTAGCGCCAGGTCTTGGCGTCGTCGTCGCTGATGCGAACCGTGCCGCGCGTGCGGCCCGAGGCCTTGCCCTCCGGCCCGGTGTAGACCAGCAGGCCCTTGGGCGCCTTCGGGTGAGTGATGCGGATGAGTCCTGCCTGGCAGCGCGGACATGGGAGCTGGGGCTCCTGAGCCATGGCAGACCACGTCTTGCCGCGGTCCGGCGAGAGAGCGGTCATGCGCGTGCCGAGTCCTTTGCGGTCGCGCGCGCAGGCGAACCAGCGGCCGTCGCTGAGGGCGACCATTTGTGATTCGCATGTGAAGGTCGTGTAAGGTTCGGTGCGGCGCCAGGTTTTGCCGTGATCCTCGCTGATGATCGCGAAGGAGAAGAGGTCGGGCACGCCGTCCTTGTTGGCATAGCACGAGAACGAGAGCGTGCCATCCGCCATGCTGGAGCCCGCGCCGGGGCCGAAGCCCATCCACTTGAAGGCGGGGTCTTTAACCTGCGCGCCGATGCTGACGGGCTTCGACCAGGCCGCGCCTTCGTCGTCGCTGAAGATCACGTGCGAGACGGCTGTGCGTCCGGTGAGCCCGGCCTGGGCCTGCGCGATGCCGGCGTTATAGCCGACGGTGAACGCGGCCCAGATGCGGCCGGTCTGACGGTCGACCACCATGGCCGCGTCAGAGGCGCCGGTGGGCCCGGGGAGGTCCACCACGACCTGGATGGGCGACCAGGTCTGGCCGTCGTCCGTGCTGCGGCGCACCGCGAGGTCGATGTCGGCGGGCAGGTCCTTTCCTCCGTTCGGCCGGCGGTCGGCGAGCGCCACGAGCGTGCCTTTCGGCGTGCAGACGAGCGCAGGGATGCGGAAGTTCTTGCTGCCGGTGTCGCCGGGCTTGAAGAGCGAGACGCCGACGGGCGCGGGCGGGGCGGGCTTCGGGGCCTGTGGCTGTGCAAGGCCGATGCCAGCCAGCAGCACGAGGGCGAGCGCGGCAAAAAGAGGAGGCATATCGTTTGGGTCTTGGCGAGTCATGGTTGGCAGCGTCTAGTATGCGAGGATCCGCGCCAAAATGCTTCCGAAAAACCAAGAACGTGTTTTCGTGTAAGGCCAGCGCCCGGCTTACGGCGACAGCCATGAGCAGCCCTCGAGCAGGGCGAGGGCGGATAGAGCATAGCGGTGCAGGTAGGTGCGCGCGGGGTCGAACGCGGCTGCCGCCTCGCAGACCCGGACGCGCCACAGCCGCGCGTCATCCTCGGAAACGCTGGCCGCAGCGGTGAGCCACCACTCGGGGCCGAGCGCGGCGGCCGAGCCGGCGTCCGGCTGGAACGTGCGGCTGACATACGACCAAGCCGCGCCGTGCGGCTCAATGAACGCGATGCCGTAGAGCTGTGCAAGCCCGGTGGGGTAAGGCCGAGGCTCTGCGGCCGCGAGCGTGCCATCCGCCAGCCGCGCATAGGCGAAGAGCCCGGCCTCGCGCTGCCAGAAGCTGCACAACGGAGCTGCGATGAGGCGATCTGCGCGGAGCCGCGCCCGCTCGGCTACCGCCTTTTCGCCAGCCGCCGCAAAGACCGCCGCCGCCGCGCGCCAGCCGGCCCAGACCTCAATATTATCCATCAGAAACTTGACGCGGTAGTCGGGCTTGGCCCACGTCAGGCCGTCTTCGTCGGTGAGCGCTTCGAGGCAGGCGACGGAACGCTGGGCGGCTTCAAGCCACGCTGGCAGAAGCGCGCCGCCCGCGCTCCGGTAGCCATCCAGAACGCGCAGGTAGAGCGCGGCGGAGCTGTCCCACGCGTCGGTCTTGCCGGTGTCCGCAGATGAGGCGCGCGTGCCCTCGCGGTCCGACCAGAATCCGCCAGGCGCCTGGTGCTCCGCGCACCACGCGAGCCAGCGGCCTACGCGCGCGAGGTCGTCGGGCTGCGGCGCGCGCGCCACGTTCGCGAGCAGCGCCAGCGCGGCGAAGTGGGCGAAGTAGGGCGCGACCCAGACCGGCGCCTTGGGGTTCTCGCCGGGCGCGACTTGGGCGAATGAGCCGTCCGAGAGCTGGCAGGCGCGGACGCGCGCGAGGCATGCGGCCACAGCCAGCCACTCGTTGGACGACAGCGCGCGCGGCCGCAGCGCGTCGAGCGTGTGGAGCCGGAAGCCCGTGCTGGGGTCGCGCCCCTCGTCGCCGCGCAGCATCAGGCCGCTCGTCGTAACCTCCGGGTAACGCCCGCTCAGCGCGACGCCTGCGCGGCCCAGCGTGAACTCGCAGTCCGCCACCCGCACGCCCGCCACATCGCCCGGCACCACCGCGAAAGCTCTCACCGACAGCGCCACGCCCGCGATGGACGGGTGAACGAATGAGCAGCGGCGCACGTCGATGTCGCGCGGGGCGGGGCCTTCTATGCCGTCGCCGCCGAGCATGGCGTGCACGCCGTACGCCACATCCTCAAAGCGGCAGTCCGCGACGAGCGTCTGCGGCCGCGTCAGCAGCGCGGTCTTGAGCTGCGTGCGGAACACGCAGTTGCTGACCTCGGCCCGCGCCTGCGGCCGCAGGAACGCGAGGTCGCCGGGCTTCACGGCGGCAGGGAGCTGGTCGAACGCGACGCGCGCTCGGCGGTAGGCTTCGCGCGACACCTCGAGCGTACGGGAAAGCCCGAGAAACGCGGTCTCTTGCGCGTTCACCCACTCCACGACGTCGCCCGGCTTCATCACGAGGTCGTCCCACGCGATGTCCGCGTGGCTCAGCGTCGCCGAGTTGCCGTCAAGGGAGACGACCTTGTTCGCCGAAACCTTAATGTTGATCGCGTCGTCCATCAGTGCCTCGAAGTGGCAATCGCGGAAGCGCGGCATGACGGTCAGGCTCTTCATGTGCGCGCCGTCGCTGCAGCTCGCGACGAGCCGGTCGGTGCCGGGCTTTCGCGCGATCCGCAGCCCGCAGGCTAAGATGTCCTCGGAGCCCGAGGCGACGAGCGTCATGCCCGGCGCGGCATAGGAGGTGATGTTCTCCAGCTTGACGCCGGCCGAGGCGCGCACCTGGATGTTCGCGCTGCCGGTCGCGAGATAGCGTCCGGCCGCATCGCGCGGATAGGGGGCGGGCGGCTGGAGAATCTTGATCGCAACAAAATCGCCGGTGCGGGTGGACGTGAGTTGTCGCGAACCGTGGAAAGCGATGTCATAGGCGTCGTTTGTGCCGGCGGGCTGAACGGACCGGATGCGGCGCCACTCGTGGTTGAACAGGCGCGTCGCGCCGTCGACGAAAACGCAGTCGCTGGACTTGTGGTCCTTGTAGCGCTCCGGCCCAGCGACCACCGGTGCGGGATAGCCGGGATCCGGCGTGAAGCATATGCCGTCTGGGGTCACGGCGAGGATGCGGCCCTGGGTGTACGGCAGCGGGCTGTAGTCGAGGACGAGGTTGCGGAGCGCGACGTTCTGGGATTCGAAAATCGTCAGCGCGCGGCTCGCCGGATGCGCGAGCAGCGTGGCTCCGCTGCCTTCCATTGTGACGTTCGTCGCGCCGCGCAACATCAGCGCCGCAACGGAGTGCGCGTTCGTGCCGAGGCGGTAGACGAGCCCCGCCTCCAGCGAGACGGTCGCGGGACCGCGTGCGGCCACGGCTGCGTCGAGCGCCGCTTGCAGCGCCCTCCGATCATCCGTCGCGCCGTCGCCAACCGCGCCGAAGGCTCGGGCTTCGAACAGGCACGCAGGTTGCGCACCTGTGGCGCCTGCGGCTGGTGCTCGTGCGGCAGCGAGGTGCTCCGTGAGGAACTCCGCGACGGCCTTCTGCACGCCGTCGCGGTGAGGCCCGAGCATGAGCAGGTGGTCCGCGCCCTCCCGTTCGCAGAGCGCGGCACGGGGGATGCGCGCGGCGGCGAGCTGGGCGTGGTCGATCTTGACGGCCCTGTCCAGCGTGCCGTGGATGATCAGGGTGGGCGCGCGCACCTGCTCGAAGGGCGGGTCGGCCAGCTCCGTGATCCGGCGGTAGTCGTTGCGGAGGCCGGGCAGCCGCGCGCTCAGGGGAATCAGTGAGCCCATGAGTTGGCAGAAGCTGGCGAGCTGGTCAGGGTCGGCCAGCACGCCGTCTACGAGCTGGGCGCGCCGCGCGCGCGGCGCGAGGCTGCACGCGCGGAAGGCGAAGGCGACCGCCTGCCGCGGCGACTTCCGCGTGATCCGGGCGCTTCGCCACGCGCCGAGGTCGGCCAGCGCGCCGATGCGCAGGCCCCAGTACGCGGGCGACGCGCGCCCGGGCAGCGTCGGGGCTGTCTTGTGGGTGATCGCACAGGCCAGGACGAGCGCCGCGGTGCGCTCCGGGTGGCGCACTGCGAACTGCAGGGCCACGGGGCCGCCGGCGGAGATCCCGACCACGGCGGCGCGCCGCACGCCGAGCACGTCCAGCAGCGCCGCCATTGCGTCGGCCTGCTGCTCGTCCGTCTCGCCGGTCGCGAGCGGCGTGCGCAGGTAGCCGGGTCGCGACGGGGCGATGACGCGAAAGCCGGCCTCGGTCAAGCCGGGAATAAACATCAGGCCTTGGTCGTAGCCGCCGAAGCCGCCGTGCAGCACCAGCACGGCGGGGCCAGCGCCGCGGGAGGCGTATTCCACGGGCCCCGCCTGGGTTGGCGCGACCACGCTCGCGGCCTCCAGCCGGGCGAGTTCGCCGCTCCGCCAGCGAGCGAGACACGCCAGCGCCGTCGCGCTCGCCAGCAGTGTCAGGGCGAGCAGGCCGAGTACGGTTTTGAAGAGATAGGCACGTAGCGATTTCATGATGAGCGGCCGGGTTAAGCCAAGGGATTGACAGGTAGCTTATGCGAACGGGAAAGGCTCAGCAAGCCCGCTTTCGTGCTTGACAGACATGAAGGACCGCAGGAGAATTCCATATGTCGGATTTTACCTACACTCCGTTTATATGCTCGGTGGTGTGTCGATCCGAACGGAGTGAGTGAATAAAATTCTCAGCGTCGGAGGTGCGTAAATGAAACTCGCGTCAAACAGCGGGTGTGCCTTACACACACTCGCAGCACTTATTCTGGCCACGTCAGTCGCCCGCGCCGATTGGGATGAGGGCGACCCGTTCAAGTGGGTCCAGTACCCCGACATGACGACGGACGGCATCGACGTCCGCTGCTCTTGGGACTACGCGTTGGCGAACGACTTCCTGTGCGAGCAAACGGGCCTGATTACGAGCATCCACCTGTGGGCGTCCTGGCTGGGCGATCAGACTCCGCCCAGCCTGACGGGCTTCCGCGTGAAGCTGTCGATCTACGCCGACATCCCGGCCAATCCTCCACAGATCCCGTACAGCCGTCCGGGGGCCGAGCTCTGGAGCAAGACCTTCGCGCCCGACACGTTCGCGGCGCGGGTGTGGAGCTACGGCGACGAAGGCTGGCTCGACCCGCCGTCCGGCTACTCCTTTCCCGGCGACACCATCTGCTGGCAGTACAACTTCGGCATCAACCCCGCCGAGGCGTTTGAGCAGCAAGGCACGCCCCAGGCGCCGATCATCTACTGGCTGCGCGTCGAGGCGCTCGACCTGAAGGGCACGCCTTGGAGCTTCGGCTGGAAGACGGCCCAGTTCGTCTGGAATGACACCGCGGTCTGGGACGGCGTGCCCGCCCTCGACGGCTGGGAGAAGGTCTTCTGGCTGTACGAGCGCGACCTGGCCTTCGTGATCGAAGGCGGCCCCCAGTCCCAGCAGAACGACTACGACTTCGGCGACGCGCCGGATCCAACCGCAGGTACCGCCCCGAACGATTATCAGACGCGGCTCGCGGACAACGGCGCCTACCACACCGTCGCCGCCGCCGGCCCCTTTTTCGACGACGGTACCTTTACCGACCAGCCTGACGCCGAGGGCGACGGTCAGCCCGACGCCGCAGCCACGGGAGACGACCTTGCCGGCGCCTCGCCCGACGACGAGGACGGCATCGCGTTTTCTGGCGCCCTCATCGCCGGATTGCCAAGCAGCGTGACCATCACCGTGGACGACGGCTCGGGCGGCCTGGGGAGCGGGCAGGCCTGGGTCGACGGCTGGATCGACTTTAACGCCGACGGCGACTGGATCGACGCCGGCGAGCAGATCCAGAGCGGGTGGCTCGCGCAGGGGGGCAATGTCATCGGCTTCCCTGTCCCCGGCGGCGCCGCGATCGGCACCACCTTCGCCCGCTTCCGCATCAACAGCGTCGGCGCCCTCGGGCCCACGGGCGGCCCGGCTCCAGATGGCGAGGTAGAGGATCATGCGGTCGTGATCGAGGCGCAGCAGGAGCCGAGCCACGCTTGGAAGTGGGTCCAGTACCCTGACCTCTCGGATAACGGCATGGACGTCGAGGCCGTGCGCACCTACCCCTACCTGCTGGCGGACGATTTCCTGTGCACCACGAACACCGCCATCACCAACATCGTGGTCTGGGGCTCCTGGTACCATGATATCCTGCCCGAGGGCAACCCCAGCAACGTCACGTTTTACCTGAGTTTCCATGCGCATATCCCCCCCGGCGTGCGCGCGCCCTGGGGTGTGCCCGGACAGACGCTCTGGTGGACCAACTTCCCGCCCGGAAGCTTCAGGGCGACACCCATCCGGCAGGGCCAGCTCCACGAGGGCTGGTTTAACCCGGCGACGAGCAACTACACGCCCAACGCCGACTACACCTGCTGGCGCTACGACTTCCCGGTCGAGACCGCCAAGGCCTTTGTTCAGAAGGGTAGCGTAGAGAACCCCCTCATCTACTGGCTGGATGTGCAGGCCCAGCCCATCCCGCCTGCCAGCGCCCAATTCGGGTGGAAGACCTCCACCAACCACTGGAACGGCGCCTCCGCCTGGATCCGCGCGATCGAGCCGGTCAGCACCGGTTACTGGTGGGAGATGCGCTACCCGCCTGCCCATCCTTACGGGCAACCGCTTCCGGGGCAGCCCATCGACCTCGCCTTCGCGCTCTTCGGCGGGCCCGTCGAGGAGCCCGAACCCGAGTACGACTGGGGCGACGCGCCCGACACGCCCTATCCGACGCTCGCGGCGAGCGGCGGCGCGAGCCACCTGATCGTGCCCACAGGCCCTTGGCTGGGCGGCCCGCTCGGCGCGCCTGACTCCGAGCCGGACGGCCAGCCCGACCCGCTGGCGCTCGGCGACGACCTCGACACCCTCTATCCGCCGCCCAACGACGACGAGAACGGCGCGCTCTTCCCGGCCCCGCTGATCGTCGGGACGACAACCAACGTGCAGTTCTACGTCAGCAACGCGAGCGTGATCTGGGGCGCCACCGTCGAGCTGTGGATCGACTGGAACGGCAACGGCTCTTGGCTCGATGTCGGCGAGTACTACACGGGCATGTATTTGAACGGCCTCAACGCGATCAGCGTGACCGTGCCGCTCAACGCCGTGCGCGGTACCACCTTCGCCCGCATGCGGATCAGTTCGGCCGGCGTCGGTTCACCCGCCGGTGCCGCTGCCGACGGCGAAGTGGAGGACTACCTCCTCGCCATCGAGGAGCGCTTCGACTTCGGGGACGCGCCCGACCCGCTCTACCCGACGCTGCTCGCCAGCGGCGGCGCCTACCACGTCGCCGTCGGGCCCTGGCTCGGCGACGCCACGGACGCGCCGGACGCCGAGCCTGACGGCGCGCCCGACCCCAACGCGCTCGGCGACGATGGCGCGGGCGGCGACGACGAGGACGGCGTGCTGTTCCCAACCTTGGTCGTTGGCCTGAGCGCGGACATCGCCTACGAGGTCCGCGGCGTCAACGGCACCGCCTTCATCAGCGGCCACATCGACTGGAACGCCGACGGCGACTGGGGCGACGCGGGCGAGGCGTATGCGTTCTGGAACGCCGTCTCCGCCGACGGCGTCTACACGAACACGATCACCGTGCCGCTCGGCGCCACGTGCGGCACGACCTTTGCGCGCGTGCGCATCGCCAACGGCTATTACGGCCCGACGGGGCTCGCCTACGACGGCGAAGTGGAGGACCACCTCATCATCATCGAGGCGCATTTCGACTGGGGCGACGCGCCCCTGCCCTACCCGACGCCGGCCATCAGTAACGGCGCCGTGCATATCGCCGTCGGCCCGTGGTTCGGCGACGCCACGGACGCACCGGACTTCGAAAGCGACGGCCAGCCAGACCCTGGCGCCCTCGGCGACGATAACGCGGGTGGCGACGACGAGGACGGCGTGCAGTTCCCGACTTTGGTCGTCGGCCTGGACGCGGACATCGTCTATGAGGTCAGCGGCGTCAGCGGCACCGCCTACATCAGCGGCCACATCGACTGGAACGCCGACGGCGACTGGGACGACGCGGGCGAGACGTATGCGTTCTGGAACGCCGTCACCGCTGACGGCGTCTACACAAACTCGCTCACCGGCGGTCCGGTTCCCCTCGGCGCCGCCCGCGGCACGACCTTCGCCCGTGTGCGCATCGCCAACGGCTACTGCGGCCCGACCGGGCTCGTCTACGACGGTGAGGTCGAGGACTACGCCGTCATGATCAAGGAGCGCTTCGACTGGGGCGACGCGCCCCTGCCTTACCCGACGTTGGCCGTCAGCAACGGCGCCGTGCACATTGCCGTTGGGCCCTGGCTCGGCGACGCCGCCGACGCGCCGGACGTTGAGCTTGACGGCCAGCCCGACCCGAACGCCTTGGGCGACGACAGCGCCGGTACGGACGACGAGAACGGCGTGGTCTTCCCAACAACGCTCGTGGCAGGCACGACCACGAATATCGACCTCCTCGTCACGAACGCGCCCGTCGGAGGCGCCTATGTCGAGATCTGGATCGACTGGAGCGGCGACGGCGACTGGACGACGCCGGGCGACTACGTGTGGGCCGGCTGGTGCGCCGACGGCTGGAACTCCGTCGCGATCGGCGTTCCGACGTCACTCGTTTGGGGCGACAGCTTCGCCCGCGTGCGCATCAGCGCGACCGGCGCGGGCGCGCCCACGGGACTGGTCGTCAGCGGCGAGGTCGAGGACTACAAGGTCCGCCTCGCAGGCCTGGACTACGGCGACGCGCCCGAGAGCGGCACCGCCTATGCGACGACGCTGGCCAACAACGGCGCCCGGCACCTGCTGCGCGGCGCGCTCTGGATGGCGCCCTCGGTGGACTCCGAGCTTGACGGACAGCCCACCGTAGCGGCCGATGGCGACGACGTCAGCGGCACCGACGACGAGGATGGCGTGACCCTTCCGGGCTACGTCCGGCAGGCTCGCGCGGAGTCCGTCACCGTCAACGCAACGGTACCCTGCAAGCTGAACGCCTGGGTTGACTTCAACGCCGACGGCGACTGGCTCGACGCGGGCGAACAGGTGTTTGGGGACGAGCCCCTTGTCGCCGGAGCCAACACCCTCGTCTTCAGCGTCCCAGTCGGCGCGGCGGTCGGCACAACCTACGCCCGCTTCCGCGTCAGCAGCGCGGGCGGCGACGGGCCCGCGGGCCAGGC
>CAYLUN010000095.1:0-19256 GCA_964386865.1 uncultured Lentisphaeraceae bacterium
TAGCTCGCCGTCTCTTTCGCCGGCAGCGTGCGCACCAAGCCGATGTCGGGCTTGGCGGGAAGCGGCGCGCGGGATGAGAAAGAATTGCAAAGGCGTGAGAAATGGTCAGGCTGACGCTAGGCGGATGTAGGTGCCTTCGACCACGTAATTGTAGATTGAGTTGTAGGGGTTCGGAGTGTTGACGTTGTAGCCTTCGATGACGTAGTCGCCGCGAGGATCAATGGTGTTGGAGGCGCAGGCGTGGTAGATGCGGGCCTCGATCACGCCTGACCCTCCTTCAATGCGGAACGTGCCAGACCAGCGAACGGTTGACGGGCCGAGATGCAGCGCTACGTTGATCCTGGCCGACGAGTTGGCGACGGGGGCGATTGAATATTGGTAGAAGCTGAGGTTGGTCGGGGAGCCGTCAAAGCCGCCTCTGGTGATGGGCGTGACCGTGCGGCTGATACCGAACGTGTAGGAGAGCCAGTCGTGCTCGCACTTGAGCGCGGGGGCGGTGGCCAGGTCGACCAGGCATATTTCGCCGGCTGCCGTGCGGCACACGTAGCCGCTGCCGCCGTAGATCTTGGCAATGGTGAGAGACATGCCGCTTAACTCCAGGCCAGCTCAACCGTGGGCTGCCAGCCGCGCGTGCCGCCCGAGTCGGTGCCGTAGACCTTGTATTGCCCAGGCGACGAGGCGTCGCCCACCAAGCGGGCTTTTTTGGATGTGGCGTCAACCGCGATGGAGTACTCCACCTTGCCGGTCAGGTAGTCGGCCGTGGGGTCGTCGGAGGTGCCCTTGACCTTCCCGTCGCCGCCCCCGCCAAGGTCTTTGGCGGTGTCGTAAGGCTCGCTGCAAAGGACTTGCACGATCTTTGCCTTCATGGCTCCGGCGGTCTCGTCCCAGTAGGGAATGTAGAACTCGCGCGGGCGGATGACGCGGAGGGTGCTGGCGTTTCCGGCCGTTGCGAACTCGAAGCCGCCTGACTCGGCCTTGGCGTTGAGGTCGATCTCGTGCTTTACAGTGGCGGCGGGATCGAAGTAGCGGCGGCGGACGATCTCGGACGTAAGGCCGCCGTCGCGCTCTTCGCGGGTTTCTTTCACCCCGCCGACGCCGTCCTCTCCGGAGGAGGACTCCTTGAGGCTCCTGGACCAGGAGTAGTTGCGCGTGCGGCAGGCGCGGTACCAGGCGACGCGGGAGTCGATGTCCACCCAGCCTGGCACGCCGAACTCGACGGTGGTCTCGCCGGTGTCGAAACGGGCCGTGACGCGGGAGATCATGGCGCACATGGTCTCCCACTCGGCGCGGCCGTTGGTGAGGCAGAGGCTGTAGCCGACCGCGAAGGACGTGGAGCACTCTTCCGCCACGTGGGTGACGCTGCCTTCGTAGTGGAGCTGCCCCCACTCGCTCCACATGGTGGGCACGATGCCGGACGGCACGGACTCGCCGGACGTGACGGTGGCGACCGTGGAGTAGGTCTTGGTCACGGCGTCGGTGGTGACGATCTCGATGCGCAGGGTCTGCCGGCTGACTTCGACGATGCCGCCGGAGGCCCTGAGCGTCAGGTCGGCCGTGGCCTCGAAGGTCTCGCGCTCGGAGTCTACGTCCATCCATTTCGCGATTGCCCCGCCGACCAGCATGGCGGGCAGGTTGAGCGCGCCGCTGCGGGTGGGGTCGGTGATGGTGATGTCGCCGTCCGCGTAGTCGGCAAGCCAGGGAAGACGGGCTTTCCACCAGGTCTTGCTCGTGAGCGAGGCCGGCAGATCCTCGACCTCTACGTCCTGCGAGACGTTGGTGCGCTGCGAGCCTTGCAGGTCGTAGACGCCCCAGAGCACGTCGACGAGGGACAGCCGGGCGTTGGTCTCTTCGGCGGTTTCGTCGTCGACGTGGGGCTCGTAATAGACGTCGGTCTGGCGGTAGGACTTGCCGTCGACCGTGTTTTCGCGCTCAAAGCACACCGCGACGGCGGGCGGCTGGAGGTCGTTGCGGGCCTTGACGGCGATTCCCGCCTTGCCTGCCACGGACAGGTAAAGGGCCGGAAGCTGGGTGCGCGTCTCGACGTGCATAACCGGGTCGCGCTCGCTGTAGTCGAACCAGAGCGAGGCGTGCGGGTGGTTTGCAAGGCACTTGCAGACGGCGTCGGCGACGCTGATGTTGACCTGCTCGTCGTAGGGCGGCGTGTAGCCGTCGAGGATGTTGTCCGCGTCCGGGGCGGCGATGGGGCAGCCGGCCGTGCGGGCGACATTGGCGCACTCGATGAGCTGCGCGCCGGTGGTGATGCGGTCGCCTTCCTCGTCGCAGAACAGCACGACGCGGGGCTTGTTGACCACGCTGGAGCGCTCCGTCCAGTCCTGCCGCATCACCGTGTTTTCGAACCAGTGCCACATGCCGCGCACGGTGACCTGGTAGCTCTCGGAGGGGTCGGCCGTGCGCGCGGGGGCGTCGCAGCGGCCGAGGAACAGCAGCTCGTTCTGCGTGCCGTCCGTGACGCGGCGGAAGCGCACGACGGCGTTGTAGCTGAAGATCGTGTCGGAGGTGAGCGCTTGCTGCTCGCAGACGGTGAAGGTAAGCGTGTCGGTGCCGGCCAGAACGAGGACGCGCTCGGGGGAGGACACGCCAAGGTCGGCGAGGTCGAACCACTCCTCGTTCTCTTCAACCGCGTTGGCGAGGCAGAGCTGGTAGACGGTGGACATGGCGTCAGCCTCCTGGGCGTTTGGCGCGGTCGGCGGCGTCGGCGGCGGCCTGCCGCAGCTTGGTGGCTTCGGAGAGGATCGCGCGGAAGCCTTCGCTGAAGAGCGCGGTGGCCTCGGACAGCGCGGCGGCGGCGGCCTGGGCGTCGGTCGAGGCGGAGGAGGCTGACTCGACGGCCGCCGTCGACTGCTGCGCGGCCGCAGACTGGGCCGCCTGCGGGGCCTGCGCGGCGGCGGACTGCGGGGCCTGGGCGGAGGCGGCGGGCTGGCTCCAGAGGCCGCGCACGCTCTCTAGGTTGCTGGCGTACAGCGCGGGGATGTCGACGCCGGTGCGTCCGGACAGGTTGCCGACGACGCGCTCGCCCGCGCCGCCCATGCGCGAGCGCGACTCGGAGAAGCGGGTGAAGGCGGCCGTGATCGCGGCGTCCACGTCGGTGTCGCGCGAGGAGCTGGCGATCTTCGCGGCCTGGTCCAGGCTGAGGGAGTTCGCCCACGCGGACATGGCCGACTGCTTTTCGGCGAGCTGCTCGGGCGTCATCATGGAGTCCTGGCCGATGAAGTCCTGCGGCACGCCCAGCGACGAGGCCTGCTCGGGGGTGAGGTCTTTCACTTTCTTCAGCGCGGCCGCGCGGGCGGACTTCTCTTCGTCGCGCCCCCAGATGTCGATCTTCATGAAGTCCTCGCGCAGCGCGGCGCTGAAGACCTTGGCGAGCGCCACCATCACGACGCCCATGCTGCGCAGGCCTTCGGCGATAAGCGTGACGGCCATGTCCACGAGGCCGTTGACGGCCGCCGAGATGGCCCCGCCGAGCGTGGCCTTGCCGAGCACGTCGACGGCGGTCTGCACGCCCGCGATGAGGCTGGTGGCGATCTCGGCGACTTTCGCGCCGATGGACTCGATCAGCGCCGCGAACCCGCCGCTGTCGCGCAGGCTTTGCAGCTTCTGCGAAATGTAGTTGATCGCGGGGCGCAGGCTGGTGTCGATGGCCTCGCCCACGTCGGAGACCACGGCGCGGATGCTCTGCCACACGCGCGGCCAGTGGCCGACCTGCGAGTCGACCTTGTCGAACGCGGCCTGCAGGCCTCCGCTCTGCGCCTGCATGTCGGCCAGGTCGGCGGCCGCGCCTTTGGCGGCCGCTCCGGTCATGGCCAGCACGCCGGTGATGTTCTCTTTGCCGAAGGCCTTTTCGATGGCCGTGGCGGAGTAGCCCGCTCCGGAGGCGACCTTCTCAAGCCCCTCCTGCAGCGTCATGGACTTGGCCCAGCCGTCGCCCAGCTCGGTGTTGAGCGTGAGCATGGCATTGCGGATCTGCACCATCGCCGTGGAGGTGGGCACGCCCTGCTTGGTGAGCGTGACCACGGCGGCGAGCACCTGGTCGAGGCCGACACCCATGGCGGACGCGGCGGGCGCGGCCTGCGAGATGTAGGAGGCCAGGTCGCTGAAGGTGGTCTTGCCCTTGGCCACGGCCTTGAACATCTGGTCGGTCACGGCGGCCGCTTCGGTCGAGGGCTTCGCGTAGGCGTTGAGCACCGTCGTGATTCCGTCGATGGCGGTCTCGATGCTGCTACCGTCCGCGACGGCGACCTTGCCGGCCGTGCGCAGGAACGGGATGAGCTGATCCTGCGCGACGCCCGCGCTGAGCGCCTGGTACCAGCCCTTGCCCAGCTCGCTCTTGGCGACGCCCAGCTCGGAGGAGAGCTTCGAGATCTCCTTGCGCAGCGAGACGAAGCCCGCCACGCCGGTGTCCATCATCGTCCAGGCGCGCGCGGCCTCTTTGTTCCAGGCTACGAACTCGACCACGCTGCCGCCCATGGCCGCGCCGACGCTGAGCGCGCCCGTCTTGAGTCCGCTCCACGCGGCACCCAGGCCTTTGAGCGCGGCCGCCCCGGCTGTCTTCAAACCCGCGTAGGCGACCTTGACCGCGCCGATGGCGGTGACGTGCTGCTTGAGGTAGGTGCCGAGCTTGGTCAGGCCGGAGAGGTCGGCGACGGTCTTCAGGAAGATCTTGATGTCTTTGGCGGCCATGGCTATTTAGTCTCCTCGAGTAGTTCGGCGAGGGCGTCCTGCGCGGCGGCGCGGTAGGCGTCGTCAGTGGGCAGCACGGACTTGTCGGCCTTGTGGACGGTCTTGGCGAGCAGCATGAAAAGCAAGCCGACCATGCCGTTGGGCTTCTTGCCCGCGAGCAGGGCGTTGCCGCCTTTGCTGCGGATCATGAAGAGGTTGGAGAACTCGGCGGGCGTCTTGCCCTCGGCGCCCTTGCCGGGGATCGGCACGGCGAGGCGGCGGATCGGCCGGCCCGTCACGAGCGACGTGCGGCCGCTGGGGCGCACCGTGCCGCCGAAGTAGCGGAGCGCGAGCCCGGTGTGCGAAATGGTGATCTCCGCGCCGCCGGTGACGGGCTCCGCGACGACGGCGTCGGCCGCGCGGGCGTAGAAGTTCAGGCGCTGCGCCTGGCGGTGGCGCGAGTTGGCGAGGCCGTAGAGGTGCGAGCGCGTGGCGTCGGCCCCGGCCTCTGCCACCACGCGGGCGGCGGGCGCGCCGCGCAGCGCGAGGCGCAGGCGCGTGATGTAGGCGCTGAGGTCGCGGCTGTCGGCGTTGACGCCGAGGGTGATCACGGCGCGGCCTCCGGATGCGGGCCGAGCGCGACCACGTCGAGCGCGGCGGCGTCGGCGTCGTGGCGCAGGGCCGTGACGCTGCCGCGCGTGGTGAGCGTGAGCGTGCCGGCCGCGCCTTCCTTCACTACGCTCGGGGTCATGAGGATCGCGGGCAGACTGGCGGCGCGTTCGGCTTCGACCGCGCCGGAGGCGACGGCGTCGGCGGAGAGGCGCAGGCCCGTGTGGGCCGGCAGCGCGCCGAAGAAGGATGACACGTTCGCAAGCAGGCGCGCGGAGGCGAAGCCGAAGACGGCCGTGGCGCGCGCTCCGGACGCGGCGGCGGCGAGCACCTCGCCGATGACGGAGGCGTCAGGGGCCACCCACACGCGGCCCTCGCTGACCACCGCGCGGCCCTGGTACTGCGACACCCACGCGTCGAGCACGCCCTGCGGCACGCCCTGCGCGGAGGCCGACTGCGGCTGCCGCATGGGGTCGCGCTGCGGCTTCGGGTAGGCCTTGCCCTGCAGGACGCCCATGGAGCGGGCGGCGGAGGCCTTGATGTTGCGCAGGCGCATGCCGCTCTCGTAGTCGAAGGGCGTCCAGGGGTGGCCGAAGCGGTTGACCTCGGGGCGCGTCCAGATGGGGTCGTTCTTGAGCGCCACAAAGGGGCCTGCCTGGGTCGCGGCGTAACTGGCGCTGGTGTTGCCCTCGCCCAGGGCGCGGCGGGCGTCGTTCCAGCGCCGCTGCCAGTCGCGCGGGACCTTGCGGGAAAGCGCGCGGTACAGCTCCTGTGCGGGCCACACGGTCATAAGCGCCGGGTCCTGGTGCGAGCGCCACACGGCGTAGCCGCGCGCGGCGGACTCCTGCATGGAGATCACGAGGTTCGTGCGGCGGTCGCTGGAGAGGTCCTGCAGGCCGCCGCGCTTGTCCGGGTCGGGCTGGTAGCCGAGCTTGGCCAGGCGCAGCTTCATGCGCGCCCGGATCTCCGCCGCGCCGAGCGTGCCGTCCAGCGACTTGACGATGTCCGCCTGCGTCGCCGCCACGTGCTCCGCGTAGACCGTACGCGCCGAGAACACCGAGGTGTCGCGCAGGGCCTGCGGCACATAGTCCGCGATCTCGGCGGCGGAGAGCGCCGTCGTGACGGGCAGCTTCGCGGCGAGGTGGCGGGCGGCGGTGGTCTGTACGGTTGAGAGGTTCACGGATCGGAAGTAAGAGGTAAGAGGTAAGAAGTAAAAAGGGGTGTGCGGGGGGCGTGCAACGGGGTTGCAGAGGCCCCCCAGGTCAGTTGCGGCCGTAGATCCGGACGGTGACCGTGGTGTTTGTCGTGCAGGCCGTCTTGGTCGTGATCAAGCGAAGATCTCGAACAGGCGTCGCGACCAGGTTCGTCGTGGCGGCGTAGTAGAGCGCTACGGTCGGCGAGTTGGTCGATACATACTGCTGCGTGATTGCCGTGACCTTCTGATACCCCGGCGGACGCTGGCTCAGGCCCGCGTTTTTCGCGACGGTGTACGTGTCGAAGGCCTCGAACACGCCGAGGTCTGAGGCGGTCGCCGTAATGGCAAGCGCCTCGGGGCCGTCGTTATAGATCACGACGCGGTCGATGTCCCACGCCTCGCTCGTCACGGGGACGACCTGCGTGTGGCACGCGGTCGCTCCGGTGATCGGGAACGTGTAATCGGTGGACTGCGGGCCGGCCTGCGCCGTGAAGGCGGAGGCCCCGACGATGGCCGCGACCAGCGCGGCGATGGTGAGGTGTTTCAGCATGATGTGACTCCTTGGTTGTTACGCCCGCCGCGTCAGCAGCGGGAGAGGGTTTTTCACTGGGGCTCTTCGCACTTGCCGTTCACGCAGTTGGTGGCTGCGGGCGCGGCGGGCGCGGCGGGCGCGGACGTGACGGCGTTGGTCGACGCCGACCGGTTCGAGTACCACTGGACGCCTTTCTCGACGAGCGTGCCGGCCGCGCTGGCGGCTGTGGTCGCGCCCGCGCCCGTGGCCCCGCCCCAGCTCACGTCCACGGGCACGGTGGTCGTGGGCGTGCTGGTGGCCGTGGCGCTGTTCTCCTCGTTGCCGCCGGTCTCGATCATCATGTTCTGCGAGAGCGCGTCGCCGTGCTTGTCGCCACTGGACGCGCACGCGGCGGAGGCGAATGCCTGCGCCTGGGCGGAGAGCAGCCCCTTGACCTGCTCGTAGGCGTTCGGCTCGTAGCCCTCGCGAGGGAAGGCCGCGAAGTCGAACGACGGCGCGAAGCGGCCTTTGCTCTGGTCGACGGTCAGCGCGGAGTTGTCGCCGCGGAGTTCGACGGTCTGCGTCTGCGACCGCTGCGGCTGGGCCTGATTGGCGCAGCCGGTGATGATGACGCATGCCGCCACGGCGGCGAGTGTCATGAGCTTCTTCATTTACGGTTCTCCTGTTTGTCTGCCGGCGCGGCCGGTGGCCGTGCGGCGGGTTTCTGGTCCGTGAGTTTTTCGGCCAACTTGGCCTTTTTCTCGGACATCTTTTCTTTGAACTCTGCGGGTGTGTGTGCCATGGGCTGCCTCCTGCGTGTTAAAGCCCGGCCGCTTCGTTGGTCGTCGCCGGAGACCACCAGGCGGTGAACGTGTGCGCGCCCGTGTCGACGGGCGGGTTGCCAGCGCGACCGATCAAAAAAAGCGCTTGGGTATAATTGACATACGGAACTGAACTGTTCGTTGGGCTGCGGCATGTGACGTCTACTAATCGGGTACGCTCCATGTAGACGTTGTTCGTGAATGGAGTTATTCCCGCTTCAAAATATTGCACTGCGCAGAAGAAGTTCGTTCCCCCTGCCGCGTCTTTGCATCTGACTCTAAACGTGATTGGCCCCGAGTTGATCGGCATATCCCAGCTGACGGTCGAGTTTGTGTTGGCCGAAATCTGTTTCGCGCCGAGCGGATACCAGAGCCTGTTGGTGCCGCACGCGCACGGGGCGGCAGACGTGAGCGGAGAGCCGTTGACGCGGACCGTGCCGCTGAACGCGGGGTTGTTGGTCGGGGCGAGCGTCGTGACGGTGTTGGAGACGGAGGCGGCGGAAAGCGAACTGAGCGGCTCTCCGTTGTACGTTGCGGTTCCGGTCAGCGTCAGGTTAGACGCGACACCGGAAACGGAAGACACCTTGGCGTCGGCCGGAGCGGAGGTGGCAAACACGCGCCCAATGATGTTCGTGTGCGACACGTAGGCGTATCCCGCGCCTCCCCCGTAAAGCGGATCGAGCCGTGCCGGCAGCGTGTCGGGATAGGCGTGCCACACCCAATCGAGATTGTGCGGGTCTGGCGCTCGCAAATAGATGCCTCCCAAATCGGGATAGCACTGCCACTCGGTGTAGCTAAAATCCTGCAACGGGTAAGGGAACGAGCGGAAGAAGGGCCAGTGTGTGCCATCCGGAGCGACGAAGTCATCAGAGGCCGTGACATACCAGTTGGTTTCGCTGACTTCGTAGACGATGCCGGTGCATCCGTGCCAAGAAATATAGACGGCCGGATCCGTGATAGATTGAATCAGCGTGGCAGGCCCGGTAGCGCGGGCGTAGGCGAGGTCGGCCTGCTGCTGCGCGGCGGCTGCCGCTGCGGCGAGCGGAGCGTTTGACGCGGCGATCAAACCGTTTGCGATATTCGTGGCAGCCGGGCCTGAGACGCCGCCGGACTCGATGAGCGGGAGCAGCAGCGGCACCAGCTCGGCGGCGAGCGCGGGGTAGTAGGACGGGGCCGGAGCCTCGGCGGGCGTGAAGCCGGGCGCGGCGCGCATGAGCAGCGTGCCGCGCGCGCGGTAGCTGCGGCCGCCGGGCTCGGAGGCGCAGACGAAGAAGGTATACTCGGACGCGCCCACGTCGTTGGTGGGGTGGAACGTGGCGGAGAGGCGGCCGGGCACGCCGCCAGTGGAGCCCGTGACGGGCGGCCACCAGGCCGAGCCCATGCCGTTGGTCTGCAGGTAGAGTAGCACGACGGCGTTGGTGCCGAATTCGCGCGTGACGCCGTACTCGGTGATGAGCGGCTCGATGAGCAGGGTCTCGCCCTGCCAGCACTCGACCTGCTGCGCCACGGGGCGCGAGGCCTCGGCGATCCAGCGGACGGGGACTTGGCAAAAGGCTGTAGGCTGTAGGCTGTAGGCTGTAGCCAGGAGAACGAGGGCAAACAGGAAACGGGGCGTGCGCATGGTTAGGTCTCCGTGATGATGAGGACGAAGGTCTTGATGGCGAAGGCGGCGGCGGCGTCGGTGCAGCAGACCGCGAAGCGATACGTGCCGGCCGTGGTGGGCGTGCCGGTGATCGCGCCGGCCGAGGAAAGCGACAGGCCGCCAGGCAGGCTGCCGCCGTCCAGCTCCCACACGTAGGGGCCGGTGCCGCCGTCCGCCGAGAGGCTCTGGCTGTAGGGCGTGCCGACCACGCCGACCGGCAGGTTGGCGGAGGTGAGGATCGTCGGAGCGGTGATGGCCTCGACGCGGCCGTAGCGGAAAGAGTAGGAGACGGAAACGGCCACGCCCTGCACCAGGCACTCGCACGTGGCCATGGCGCCGTGCAGGCGCATGGTGTAGCCGCCATTCGCGAACACCAGGCGCGTGAGGCCCTGCACCGCGAGCGCGTGCTGCACGGCCCACATTTCGGCGTCGCCCTCCGTGGCGAAGGTGCGCACCGCGCCGAAGGGCCGGTCGGCGCTGTGGTTCTTGCGCGGCAGCACGAGCGCGTAGTCGCTGCGCGTGAGGGGCCACTCGTCGACCTTCTGAGCAGACGCGTACGAGCCCGCGCCCGTGGGTCCTTGGGCGTAGGTGTCGGTCGGCCGGCCCGCGCCGTGCGCGAGCGTGAGGCGCGAGCCGCCGGACGAATCTGTCAATGTAAAGGTCATAGGTAAGAGGTAATAGGTAAAAAGCGTTGAACTTATTACTTATTACCTTTTACTTTTCACTTGGTTTACGCCGCGATGCTGATCGCGAAGACGGCGCCCATGGTGGTGTTGGGGGCTTCGCCGGTGAGGGCGCGGGAGGCCTCGAAGGTGATCTCGCCGGTGCGCGTGGAGGCCGCGCCCCACTGGGCCGGGCCTTCGGCGAGCACGGCGTCGTAGAGCGTGACGACCAGCCCGCCGGACGCGCCGGTGATGACGAGGTTCTTGCTCTCGCGCAGCGTGGAGCCGAGCGCGAGGCCCTCGGGGCGGATGCCCGCGAGCAGCGTGGCGGCGCTCATTGCAGAGGGCTTGCACGAGGCCTTGACGGTGACGCCGGTGACCTGGTAGTCGACCGTGCCGATGCCGTCGACCTTGATGGCTTCCATCTGCACGTCGAAGCTGACCTTCCAGCCCTCTTCGGTGGGGATGGCGGCCGAGCCCCAGACGCCGGCGTAGGGCACGGCGATGATGCCGGAGTCGGCGAAGGTCTCCGACCAGGTCGCGCTCGCGGGGCTGGTGTAGAACGCGCCGGCCGTTTCGCGGGCGGTGTTGTCCTTGATGAGCGCGGTGAACATGGCCTCGCCAAAGGCCGTGCCCTTGGGGCTCAGCGCGAGGTCGGGCATCTTGGTCAGGGCCGCGTTGACGAAGTTCAGCTTGACGCCGTCGACGCCGTGGATGAGCAGCGCGGTGTCGGACGCGGGGAAGACGCGCGCGCCGACGACGGGGTTGCGGAAGCCGGCCGGGAAGAGCGCGGCGATGATGTCCGCCGTGATGCGGCCGGTGGGCGTGAAGGAGATCTCGCCGGTGGCGTCGGCGATGCGGGGCGCGCCTTCGCCGTGGGTGGAGACCTTGGGGCGCCACGTCTCGAGCTTGACGTTGGCGGTGATGTCCTCCTGGGAGAACAGCTTGAGCGAAGCGCCGTACGTGAGGCTGCCGGGGCCGCGCTGGAGGGACGAGCGTTGGATGGTGGGGCTTGCCATGGTATCAGACTCCTAGCGCCGCCTCGAAGGCGACGCGGGTTTTGAAGATGACGACGTAGTTGACCAGCGCCTTTTTGTCGTCGCGGTCGTAGAGGATCTCCTCGAAGGTCAGCGTCTTGCCGCGCTCCCACGCGTAGTGGTGCAGCGCGACGACGGCCGCGACGGCGACGGTGATGGCCGGGATCTTGCGGCCGGCGTCGCCCCGGTTGATCGCGGGGATCTCGGCGCACTCCACCACCAGCTCCACGTCCGCCTGGGGCAGCGGATCGTTGGGTGCCGTGCCGCGCGCGTTGGCCGTGCCCACGGTGATCACGAGTCCGCCCGCCTGGCCGAGAGCCTTGTCGATCTCGGTGGCGATGTTTTGGCGGTCTTCGGCGATCACGGGGACGCCCGCGAGCGCGGGGAGCGACTCGAGGCGGCGCGTGACGGCGGAGCGGAGGTCGTCGAGGTTGCCCACGGTATCAACCCTCCAAGGGGATGGTGACTGTGATGACTGAATCGTGGACGCCGGGCGAGACGCGGACGTTCGCGCGGTCGAACCCTGCGGCCTTGAGCGCGTCGGCGATCACGGTCTGGGGGTCGGGCTTGGGTGTGTCGGTCTTGGGCATGTGGGCCTCCGGATCAGAGCCCCGCGAGGTCGTCGCGGAGCAGGGGTCGTGCGGATGCGGTGACGAGTTCCGCCGAGGCGGATTTGGCGTCCTCGGCGGACTCGGTGCCGGACTCGGGCAGCTCGACGGCGAAGCGGCCGGCCGCGACGTCTCGCAGGAGCGTCACGGCGGACTCCGCCGCTTTCTTGCGCGTGTCGTTGAGGTCGATCAGCAGGCCTGCCGTGCGGCCGTACAGCTCGAGCACCAGCAGCGCCACCGCCGCGCCGATCAGGCGCTCGGGCAGCGTGCCCGCAGCGCCCAGCCGGTTCGACGGGTGCGCGGCGACGTAGCCGCGCACGCGCTCCGCGACGAGGGCCGACGAGTCCGACACGGGGTCGGTCCCGCTGGCCGCCTGCGCGCGGATGCTCGCAAGCTCCGTCGCGGAGAGCTGGGTGTTGATGTCCGAGGCTGTAAGCGCGCGCCAGGCCATGCTGAGAGACCTCTCCGGTTAGCTGACGGTGTACTTGACCAGGCCGACGGTGCTGGTCACGGCGAGCTTGTTGTAGCGCTCGACCGTGATCGACCAGAGCTTCTCGCTCACCTGGCGCACGTACACGCGGTACTGCGAGCCGTCGCCGCAAGGCGTCCAGAAGCGCTTGGTGGCGCTCGGGTCCTCGGGGCCGACGCCGTCTTCGGCGTAGAACGCGACGGCGTAGTTGCCGCCGCCCAGCTTGCTCTTGGTGCTGGCGTCGGGCAGCTTGACGCGCGCGTCGACGATCATGCCGCGCTGCGCGCCGACGTACGCAGCCACCTCGTCGGCGGTGCGGAGCATCAGCGAGCTGGTCGCGCCAGCCTTGTCCTGGGCGCGCATGCTGGTCAGGCGCTTGGTCCAGGCCGCGCCGAAGAAGGCGAGGCGGTTCGGGTTGAACCCGAGCAGGTCGCCGCCGGCCTGCACCAGGGCGACGAGGTCGCCGTCCGGGTCGGCGGTGCCGTCCCAGGTCTTGGCGGTGTTGGCCGCGCCCGCGATCAGCAGGTTCACGCCCGCGTAGAGGTCGTTGCGCTTGCAGCGGCGCAGGAGGCGGCCGGTGTAGACCTGCTGCCAGTTGGGCATGCCGACGATCTCGTCGGCGTCCACGAACATGGTCAGGCCTTTGTTGGCCGTCTTGCTCTGCTGGATGGAGCCGGAGTACTTCACGCGCTTGAAGTCCGCGCCGAGGCTGCGCTCGTCGTCGCTGTCGACGAGGAAGTCCGCGCTATCGTCGTGCTTGCGGAACTCGAAGCGGCGCGGCACCTGGACGGCGGGGAACAGGAAGTCCAGGATGGCGTCGATGTTGGTCGGGTCGCGCCATCCCTGGGCGTACGTCGTCAGCGGCTCGCTGAAGAACGTGTTGTTGAACGAGGCGGCGTCCGCCATCGCGACGAGGCCGTGGGACGGGCTCGACACCTGCGTGTCGACGAGCATCGCGGCGGCCTGCATGAGGGTCTTCTTCATGTGGGGGTCTCCTTGAGGGAGGGTTGCCGATCGGCAACCCGTACGGGGTTAGGGCCGGTTAGGTCACGACCACGGGATAGGGCGTGCAGCCCTCGAACTCGAACGCGACATCCGCCGCGCCCGCTGCCGTGATCGCGCGGCCGATCACGTAGTAGGTGCCGCCCGCCGTGGGCAGCTTGACGGCCTTGCCGGCCGCCGTGGCGCAGATGCGGTCGTTGACCGCGATGGCCGCGCTGGAGGTGGCGACCTTGGTGCCCTGGCTCGCGCCGGGCAGCTCCACGCCAACATCGTCTTCCGCCGCGTCGGTCGCGTGCGTGGTCAGGCCGATGGGGCACTCGGTCGGGGCGGTCGTGATGGCGACGTGGTTGCCGTCCGTTCCGGCCTTGACGAACACGCCGTCCGCGAGGGCCGCGTCACACTTGCGCGTGACCTTGCCGGTCGAGTGGGCTCCGGCTTCGTTGATCATGGGGATCAGTTTCTTCATGGTCTCTCCGTAGATGGGCGGGCAGTTGCCCTCCCGTACGTTACGTGTTCGCCGGGCTGCCACCTAGCAGCTCGGGATGCTTGCTCGCGACAGAGGCGAAGGCCTTGTCGTAATCGTTGCCGCAGTCCGGCATGGCCGCGTTGACCAGCTCCTGGAAGCGGGCGCGGCGGTCGGCGACCTGGACGGTGCGCGGGCCGGCGTCGGCCGTGGCGCTCGCGGTCTTCATGAGCGGCGGCAGCGAGGCCAGCTCGGCGGCCTTGGCCGCAAAGCCCTCGCCCGCGTTCACGAGGTCCGCGACGCGCGAGGCGGCGTGCTCCTGCAGGACGCTGCCGCGCGAGACGGCCGCGTTGACGAGCGTCTCGGCGTGGGCCGTGCGCGCGGCCGTGAGCTGCGCGCCCAGCGTGGCGACGAGGCCGGCCTTCTCGGCGAGCGCGGCGGCGTTGGCCGTGGCCACGCTCACCGAGCCCTCGAGGTGCGCGATGAAGCCGGCGGCCAGCGCGAACGGGTCGCCCGCGTTGGGCAGCGCCAGGCGGGCGGCGTCTTCGGCCTGCCACTTGGATTCGACGCTGGCCTTGAGCGCCTTCGCGGCCTCGATGAGTTTCGAGACGGCCATGACCATGGCGTCGTCGTCTTGGACTGACTCGTCGCCCAGCAGGGCGATGAGGCGTTGCAGCAAATTCATGCCGCCCTCCATTGCGCCCCCGTCGGGTAAAGCCGCGTTGACCATCGGGGGCATCGGCCAATTGGGCGTGTTGGTGAGGCCCGCGCTCTGGATGAGGCGCGGCTCGTAGATCTGGACGCCGCCCTCTTGCGCTACGGGCTCGGAGCGGAAGAAGGGCGAGAAGAAGCGGTAGGTCTTCGCGTTGACCAGGGCGCGGCCCTCGGCCGTCCACTCGACGCGCAGCTCGAGCGCGTCGGCGGCGGCGCGGAAAGCCTTGATCCAGCCCACGGCGGGCGGCTGGTTCTGCAACCAGGCGGTGAGCGCGGCCGGGTCGGCGGAGTTGATGAAGTCCGGATGGCCGACGTAGAACGGGAAGCCGCCGGAGTTGCGCGGGTCGAGCGTCATCGCGCGGGACATGGCGTTGACGAGCCGCTCGCACACGGCGGGGTTGAGGCGCTGCAGGCCCTTGACGCCGTTGACGTCGTAGGGCACCTCGCCGAAGGGCACGGTCAGCCACTCGGGCGCGGCGTCGGCGGGCATGGCCACGGCGTTGAGCGTGGGCGTCAGGCCGTCGTCGGCGGGCAAGGGTAGGCTGTTGGCTGTAGGCTGTAGGCTGTAGGGACGACGGCAGAGAAGGCTGTTGGCTGTAGGCTGTAGGCTGTAAGTGCGGTTACGCATTTTGATCCTCCAGGGAGTTTTCGACGCCGTCGGCGAAGCGCTGGGCGTAGCGGCGGGCGAGGGCGGCGGGCAGCGTGCCGGCGTCGTCGATGGCGCGGAACACGTCGGGGGCTTCGGCGGCGAGCGCCTCAAGCGCGGGAAGCATTTCAGCGTCGGGGAGTTGCAGGGCCTTTTCAAGGCGCGTGCGCAGGGGCTGCAGGTCGGCGTCGAGCGCGTCGAAGACGGGGTCTGAGAAGCGCCTCACGGCGCCACTACCAACGGCTGCGTTGGGCGTCGCGACTTTAGCACTCTCCAACTTTAGAACTTTAGAACTTCCCTCCGCGACCTCGTCGCCTTCGTCGGGCTTGGCGCGGCCGTAGCGCTTGCGCAGGTCGGACTTGGAGACCTCGACGCCGGCGTTGATGAGGAACTGGTCGACGGCGATGTCTTGCGTGACCTGCGGGTTGGGCGCGTTGAGGCGGAACTCGATGAGCGGGGCGGTCTCGCCGAGGGTGTAGCGCAGCACGAGCGGCAGCAGGCGGCGGTTGATGGTATCCTGCACGAGGGCGGCGTCGTCGACGGTGAGCAGGTCGGTCTCGCCCTGCTGCAGGCTCGCGCCGGTGGCGTCGGCGCTGGACATGGTGGAGAGGTCGGCCCCGCGCCAAAGGGCCGTCATGCGGCGGTCGCAGCGGTCGACGAGCTTGGGGTACGGCAGCTCGCCCTTGGCGCTGGCGTCGATGGGCTCGACCTCGACCTCCTTGCCGGTGAGCATGGCCCAGTCCTGGCCAAAGTTCGCGAGGCTGTCGCGCAGGTCGTTCCAATCGTCCGTGTCCTTCTGCGCGGGCGTCTTGCCGTGCAGGCCGGGCACGACGTAGCGGTGGCAGTAGATGAGCCAGTCGCGCAGCGGCGTGTGCTTGAAGAGGTAGAGCACGAGCGAGGCCACGCCGAGGCGCTCGGGGCAGGCGGTGACGAGCCAGCCGCCCTCGTCGAGATCCGCGCCGTCGTACGCGCCTTCGGTGGCGAGGTAGCGCAGGCGGCCGGTGCGGCGCTCAAAGAACGTGAGCGGGATCTGCCGCAGCTCGGCGGAAAGGCCGGCGGGCGAGGGCTTCCAGACGATCTCCTGGACGCTCCAGCCGTGGCCGACGGCGAGCATCATGCCGCGCACGAGCGCCTGCATGCCGCCGGACTGGTCGGCGTCCATGGCGTCGGTGTAGACGAGCGAGTTGAAGAAGGCCTCGGCGATCTGCTTCTGCTTTTCGGCGGCAGGGGTTTCGTCGCGGGTGACGATCTCCCACTGCAGGCGCGAGACGGCCTTGCTGCGCTTGGGCACGACGCCCGCAAGCATGTCGTCGCGCAGGCGGGCCTCATCCCACAGTTGCGCGTAGGCCTGCAGGTCGCCGGCGCGGAGCTGGTTGAGCGCGGCCGCGAGCGTGCGGGGCGTCATCTGCTCCAGGGGCGACCAGAGGCTCATCATGTGCAGCGTCACGCGCGAGGCGTCGACGCTGGGCTCGGTCTTGGCGAACAGGCGTTTGATTGATGCGATCACAGGATCGGCCCCCCGTATGCGCCGCCGGGCGCGCTCTCGATTTCGTCAAAGCGGATGCGGCCCGCGCCGCACGAGCCCCTGCGTCCGGCCTCGCCGGCGGCGACGGCTTCGGCGAGGGCGCTGTAGGCGTCGGCCAGCAGGTAGTGGTTCGGCACGCCGTCGATGAACGAAAGCGTCTTGCCGTCGGAGCCCGCGACCTTGCGCGAGCCGGAGACGAGGTGCTCCTGCAGGACGCGCACGGCCTCGTTCGCTCCGGGCGCGGCCGAGGGCATGCGCATGACGGGCTCGGCGCGGATCTTGCCGTCGACCACGGCGACGAGGCCGTCGTCGTAGCACAGGAACTCGTCGACGGCGCGCTGGATGGTCTCGTCGCGGTTGGCGCGGATGACGGGGTAGGCCTGGCCTTCCTGCGTGAGGCGCAGTTCGTGCAGCACGCCGCCGCCGGGCTTGACGGAGAACTCGACGCAGGCGGCCTTGAGCCCGCTCCACTGCTTGCGCTCGCCGTGCCAGGTGAGGCCGCCGCCGAAGTCCACGCGCGCCGCGACCTGGGCGGGCGTGAGCGGCGGGGCCTCGGCGATGCCGTTGACGGCCATGACGATGTCGCGGGCCATGGCGCGTTCGTTGCCGATGTCGATGAAGAGGCAGGAGACGCCGCACAGGGCGCAGAGCTGCGGCACGCGCACGCGGGCCGTGGTGGGGCTGATCTGCTCGGCCCAGGCGAAGCGCTTGCGCAGGGCGCTCTCGCAGTCGCGGGCGACGAACCAGAAGCGGTCGCCGGTGTCCATGCCCGCGTAGCGCGGCAGGCCTGCGGGCACGACGGAGAGCGCGTAGTCCTCGCGGCAGCGGTCCATGATGCCGGAGTCGAGGCCCTGCGTGCTGCTCTTGGGGCGCGCCCAGCGGTCGCAGCGGAACGCGACCATCTTGTCGGGGTCGCCGACCGCGCTCGCCCAGGCCGCGACGATCTGCGTCAGGCCGATGGCGGGCGTGGCGATCTGCGAGACCTCGACGCCGTACTTGCCGAGCGCGGCCATTTCGGGTCGACGGGCGACGTACTGAACGGCTTCGCGGTCGAGCGGGGTGCCGCAATGCGGACAGGCGAGGTAGTAGATGTTACCGGGCTTGTGCGTGGCGACGGTCGCGCCGTTTTCTCCGTCGGCCTTGAAATCGCCGGCGAGGGAAAGACGGGGATCGGCAAGGCCTTCGCCCGTGACCAGGCGGCAGACGCCGGGCCACTCGTCTTCAGGAGAAACGTCAGCGCCGCAGCCTTCGCAATGCAGCACGGCGCAGTGCTGCGTGGAGTCTTCAAACTCCTTGTCCATTCCGGCTTTGTCATAGCGGGCCGTGCCGATGTCGATGCGCAGGCGCACGGGCGAAGAGGTCAGGCGGCCGTCGAGGAACTTCTCGTTCTTCTCATTGATGTCGTCGCGCTCGTCGACGATCTGCACGTCGTGCGTGTAGGTGGTCGGCACGCGGTTCGTGCCGAGGAAGTAGCCGAGGGCCACGCGCTTGCCGTCGGTGGCCATGACCGCGCCCTTGCGCTCGACGGCCTTGCCGGATTTGTTGACGGTCTTGCCGATCTTGAGCAGCGAGGCGAACCACGGGATCTGGTCGACCACGTCGGGGCGGAACTTGGTGTCGACGATGCCGTCGACGAGCGCCTGGTCGGGCAGGTAGTAGCCGACGCCGACGAAGCGTACGCCGAGCAGGTACGCGTAGAGGTTGAGCGCCCAGACGGTCTTGCCCCACTGCGCGCCGCCCTTGATCTTGATGCGGCAGTCGGCGCGGCCCGAGTCGAGGATCTCATCCACCCAGCGCGTGGCGAGTTCGAGCGCGGGGCGGCCGGCCATGTCGTACGGCAGGTAGGTGGAGCCGACCTTGACGCGGCACTGGCCGCGCATGAACTCACGCAGGCCCGTGGCGGCCGGCAGGTCGACCGGCGCCGGCGCGTCTGATGCGGCGGCGCGGATGCGCTCGCGGATGGAGAGGGAGCGCTTCATGCGGGCACCTCGGAGGGCGACCCATGGGTCGCCCGTACGGCGTCCAGCGCGGCGAGGAAGGCGGCGAGGTGGGCCTTGGCGGCGTCGTTGCCTTCAGCCTCGTCCATGAGCGCCTGCACGGCGGTCTCGCGAAGGCCCTGCTGCTTGTGGGCCAGCTCGCGTTCGGCGAGGTCGAGCTTGAGGAGCGTGACGGCGCTTTTCTCGGAGAGGTCGCGCAGGGCGAGGTCGAGGCGCAGGCCGCGCAGGCGCTCGCGGACTTTGGCGTCGCAGTCGGCGGGGATGGAGAGGTCTTCCTCTTCGACGGCCTCGACGGCTTTGCGCGTGCGCCATACGGCCATGTGGTTCGCGATGATGTTGTGCAGCGCGCCGTTGCTGGACTTAAGGTTCCGCTCCGACAGCCACGCGTGCAGCTCTTTGTACCCCGGCTCGTCGGAGGCGACATAGCCGAAGAACTCGTCGAGCAGCCCTAGGCGGGCAAGCTTTGCGTATAGGCTGTCGGAGTGGATTTTCATGATCAGGCTGTTAGGCTGTTAGGCTGTTAGGCTGTTAGGCTGAAGGCTGAAGGCTGTTAGGCTGAAGGCTGGGAGAGGGTTTTTCAAAAGTGCACAGTGTGCGCTTTTCGGAAATCCGTTTATTCGCCGGCTTCGAGGGCGAGGGCGGCGGCGTGCTTGCGGCCCTCCTGGGTGATCTTCCAAA
>CAYLUN010000096.1:0-19105 GCA_964386865.1 uncultured Lentisphaeraceae bacterium
TCTCCGTCCTCGTGGCGGCCGGCTCCCTGCTGTGGCAGGCGGTCGTCCGCTCCGCCGCCGGCAAATAGTTCCCCGTCCAGTACGGCCGGACCTACGGGACGGCCGATCCCTCTCCCTAACAGCCTAACAGTCTAAACCCCTAACCACCTTCCTACCCATGAAACTACTCCTTCTCTCCTGGCTCAAGGCCAACTGGCTTTGCGTCGGCAAATGGCTGCTGGCCAGCGCCGACTGGGCGGGCGTCCTCGCCCGCGTGTTCTCCTACCTGCTCAAGCTGGCTCTGCAAAGCGGCCGGTACGCGGCCGTCCGGCTGCTCGCGTCCCGCGTGATCGAGCAGGCGCAAATCGTTCTCGCCGTCACGGATGACGGCGTGGTGTCCAAGGAAGAGGCTGAGAAAGCCGTCGCCACCGCGCGGCGGCTCTTCGACGCCTGGGCGGAAGGCCAGGGTAAAGGCGTCACCCGGCCGATCGTCGAACAACTGCAAGACGCCGTACGCGAGGTGACCCAGTGAAGAAGACCAAAGAAGACTCCCCCAAACCCGTCAGCCCCAAGACCGAGGTGCGCGACAAGCGCGACGCCGTGCGCGGCAAGGCCCGCGCCAGGCGCGGCGTGCTGCGCGGCGCGGCCACGGCCGCGAGCTGCCTCATGATGGCAGCCGTGCTCGGCTGCGCGACGGCCACGCCGTCCAGCAAGTCCCAGACCTCCAAGGCCTGCGGCAACACCATCACCGTCAACCTCAACCTGTCGGTCGGCACCAACGCCGTCGCCTGCGCGGCCTGCCCCGGCGGCGTCACGATCACCCTGAGCGACCTCATCGGGACGCAGGTCCAGAGCGCCGACGCCGGCGGCGACGAGTCCGTCAACCAGACCGCCACGCCGACCAACACCTCCGGTGTGACCGGCGACAAGCCCATCGAGACCATCGGCGAGGTCGGCAAGACGGCGCTCACCGCCGGCACCTCCACCGTCCTCAAGCAGGCGACCAACGCCGCAGGCCTGACCGGTTCGACCGCCAATGTCGAGAAGGCGGCAGCCGCCTCCACCGGCTCCGCCTGTGCCGACGGCTCGTGCGCCGTGCCTGTCACCAAGTAAGCTCGGCTCTGACACGAAGGCCTGACGCACAACGGGCCAGCCCTCTTTTGAAGGGCTGGCCCGTTGCCTTTACACGTTGCCCATCGATATGTCGAAAAGGCACACTGACTACGAATCGGAAAGACATTGATCATGTCATGGTTACGCTCGCACCGTCGAACACCTGCTGGAAGGACAGGGAAGCGCCCCGGCTCCGGATCGGCGGGAACGTACGTCAACTGCCTTGCGGCTTTTGTGCCAGCATGTAACAGGTACCGCGCCCCTGGCCCCGGCGCGTGATCAAACCTTTGGCAACCAACCTCCGCAACACCAGATGTGCTTTGCTCTTCCCCTGTTCAAGCACTTCGGTTGCCTCTTTTCGAGTGATTTGGGCATAGTCGAGCAGGTGGGTCAAGATTCGCATCTCATCCGGATCTAGGCGTTCCAAATCGTCCGTAATCGTCCGCAATCGTCCATAATCGGGCGTGATCAGGCGTTTACGGTCGTAATCGGGCGCAACTCCGGCTGAATCGGGCATCTTGCCGGTCCCCGCAGCCGGACGGTAGAACTCCACGTCCACAAAGTCGCCCTTTTCCCGTATCCGGGGCTCGGCGAGCCCCTGGGCGAGGCAGGCGGCCTTGATGCGCTGGATGCCGCTGCCCCACTGCTCGATATAGCCCAGCTCCTTGAACACGCGGGCGATGACCCGGTTGCGGATCTCGGAGCGGCCCTCCAGCAGCGCATCCGCCGTGAGCGTGTTCGGGAAGCCGCCGGGGGAGACCACGTTGACGATGTCGTCATAGACGCCGACCTTGATGTCGCGCCCCTGGTTCGTGTAGTCGCGGTGGATCACGGCGTTGACCAGCGCCTCGCGCAGGGCCGGCTCGGGGATCTCGTAGGTGTCGGTGCGCTGCAGGCCCTTGATCTCGCCGCGCAGGGAGATGTGGTTCTTGACGAAAGCCTCGACCTGCTCCAACTGGGTGAACAGGTCGCCGGCGTACTCCTTGCGGTCCAGAAACACGCTCATGTCCGTACCCTTGAAGCGGGCGCACTTGGTGGCGACGTGCGGCAGCAGCCCGAGGAGGATCATCAGCCCCTGCGTGGGATATTCCGTGCCCTGCTCCTGTTGGGCGAGTTTCAGGTTCTTCAGCTTCTCCGGATCCAGCGGCTTTCCGATCGCCGCGAACCGGGTCAGCAACGGGCGCAGGTCCAGCGCCGAAAGCGGTTGCTCGCGGTAGACCTCCTCGTCGAAGCTCTGGTTCCGCCGCTGCCGTTCCAGCTCCAGGATGTGCTCGAAGTCCGCCTTGCGGTTGGAGGAGCCGACACGCAGGTAGGTGCCCTGGTTCTTGCCGCCGTCCTTGAGGTAATAGGGCAGCAGGTTGCCGCGGAACACCTCGACAACCAAAACCGACTTGCCCTCGAGGTTGGCCGTGTACATCTCCGGCAGGATCGCCGGGTGGCAGCGGTCGAAAATGATCGAGCCGATCTGGCTCTGCAAGGCAAGGATGTCGTCCTCGGGAAGTCCGATCACCTGCCGGTCGTCGCTCACGCCGATGACCAGCCGCCCGCCGCTGGTGTTGGCGAACGCAACAGCAGTCTTGGCGATCTGCTCATGCTGCGGCAGACGCGACTTCAATTCCAGCGTCTTGCTCTCGCCTTGCCTTATGCTTTCAATCAGATTCATGCCACCACTTCCTCACCCCGCCATGCGACCGGCCGGTGCCCCTCGCGTCAGCCTGTAACGACGGCGTTGAGCACGCCTCACAAGCTTTTGCCGTACAGTACGCCAGCCGCATGGGGTTGTCAACCGGCAACCGACGCGCAGGGCCTGTCGTTGCGCCGCCTACCTCGCCTTCTCCACCGCCGCCCGCAGCTCCTCAACGCGTTCCGCGTGGTCGTAGCGGGCCGCTGTTGCGTCCTCGGTCCATCCGCCTAGTCTTTTAGCCAGATCGTCAGACACCCCCGCCTCGCTCAACCGGGTGCGGAACGTGTGCCGCCACGAGTGGAACGTGTATCCCTCGTCATCGACCTTAGCCTGTTTCAGGACGTGCGAGAAGCGGCTGGTCTCATCCTTCTTCTGCAAGTTCCGGTAGACCGTCGCGTGGAGCGGCAGCACGTATTCGCCTTCAGGATCGGCGCTACGGGCCTCCTGGAGAACTTTGAGTAGCGGTTTCACGAGCGGCGCAACCACATCAATGTTGTGTTTCTTCGTCTTGTTTGGCGTGTGCCGGATCACGCCGGACTCCAGATCGACCTCCGCCCACGTCAGTTTCGACACCGAGCCGTACCGCAGCCCGGTATGCCGCGCGATCAGGCAGGCCAGATACCACCCGTTGCCGGCCGTCTTGGCGGCCTTCAGGATGGCCTTCTCCTGCTCCCTCGTGAACGGCTGGCCCCGTTCGCTGTCGTTCACCTCCGGACGTACCAGAGGCCACGGGTTGGTGATCCCGTCGCGTGACCTGCGCAGGGCCTCCCAGACGGCTGACAGGTCGCCCAGGATATTCTGCCGGGTCTTGCCCTTCATGCCCTCATCCGCAAGCGCGGCGGCGAACGCCGTAGCCGCCGCCCGGTCGACCGCCTCCACCTGTCCGGCGGCGGGATAATCCGTCTTCGACCAATCTGACAGCCGGCGCAAGGCGCTCGACCGCGCGTTGAGCGTGGTCTTCTCCAGCTCCTTGCCGGTGGCCCGGAGCCATTCGGTGTAGACATGCCAGACCTGATCGAGCCCCAGCGTGGTTTTGACCGCCCGGCCGAGAACGGCGTCCAGCATCGCGTGCAGCTGGTCGGCCGGCCCCTCGCGCCTGACGGCCATGCAAAACGTCTTCTCCACAACCTCGGCTTTGGCTCTGTCGGCCGTTTTCGTCGACTTCCGGATACGCTTCCCTTCCGGCGTCATGATCTGAAACCACCACAATTTGCTGTTAGGCTGCTTATAGAGGGACATTTTTCACGCTCCTTCTAAATAGCTGGAGTTGGCTTGATAGGCGTTTTTTACCATACATTTGTCATACATGGCAACAAGAAAAAACCGCGAATTCGTTGAGAATTCACGGTTTTTTCAAGAAAACGAATGGCGGGGTGGACGGGATTCGAACCCGCGACCACCGGATCGACAGTCCGGTGCGCTAACCAATTGCGCCACCACCCCGCAAAAAAGTAGACGCACTGTATCAAACACCCCGGCATCCTGACAAGAGCCAAATAAGAATAAATTGAACTTTTTTTCGCCCGCCTCGCACGTCGCCTAGACCGTGAGGAAGACCGCGAGCGCGGTGGCCGCGTAGCAGGCCACCGTGGCGATGAGGACTTTGTCCGTGAGCATCACCTTCTCCGGCCGGCCGCCCTCGTCGTGGCGGTACACCAGCTCGAGGTAGCGGAAGATGCCGAACACGACGAACGGAATCGTCAGGCCCAGGCGGCTCGTGCCGAAGCGCTGCACGGTCTCGGGCGACAGCGTGTAGATCGCGTAGCAGACGAGCGTGGCCGCGGAGGTGATGCCGATCTGCATGTCGAGCAGGCCGCGGTCGTAGCCGGCCAGCGCCTCGCGGTGCTGCGCGCCCGCGTCCTCCAGCAGGACCTTCTCGTGGCGCCGCTTGCAGAGCGCGAGGAAGAGCGCGAGCAGGAAGGTGCACAGCAGCAGCCACGGCGAGATGCGCACGCTCAGCGCCGTCGCGCCCGCGATGGCCCGCAGCACGAAGCCCGTCGCGATCACGAACACGTCCACGTACGGGATGCGCTTGAGCGCGAAGGTGTAGACGGCCTGCATCGCGACGTAGCCGCCCAGCACGGCCGTGAAGGCGTGCGGCAGCGCCAGCGAGCCCGCGAGCGCCGCGGCCAGCAGGCCCGCCGCCGCGGCCAGCGCCGCCGGCGCGCCGATCTCGCCCGCGGCCAGCGGCCGCAGCCGCTTGACGGGGTGCGCGCGGTCGGCCTCGACGTCGCGCACGTCGTTCACCAGGTACACGCCGCTCGAGGCGAGGCAAAAGCAGGCGACGGCCGCAGCCTCCGCCGCCAGCGGCAGCCAGCCCTGCACGTGCGCGCTCTGGCTCGGGTCGCGCCACGCGAAGAAGTAAGCCGCCGGCACGACGCCGTTCTTGATCCACTGCGCGGGGCGCAAGGCGCGGAGCCAGGCTGTCGCCTGGGCGCCCATCAGGCTTTATCCCCCGGGCGAGGCGAGCGCCTGTACCCGCACCGCGCCCAGAGCTTCAGCACCATCACGAAGGCCTCGGTCGCAATGTCCGACCGCATCTTGGAGTAGCCCGCCCGGCGGTCCTCGAACACGATCGGCACCTCGCGGATCGCGAAGCCCTTCATCCACGCCGTGTGCGTCATCTCGATCTGAAACGAGTAGCCGTTCGACGTGATCCGGTCGAGGTCGATGGCCTGGAGGACGGCGCGGCGGAAACACTTGAAGCCGCCGGTCGGGTCGTGCACCGGCAGGCCGGTGACCAGCTTCACGTATTTGGCCGCGCCCGTCGAGAGCAGGAGCCGGCTCATCGGCCAGTTCATCACGCGGATCCCGCCGATGTAGCGCGAGCCCAGCACGAGGTCGGCGCCCTCGTCCGCGGCCTTCAGCAGCTGCGGCAGCGCGGAAGGGTCGTGCGAGAAATCGCAGTCCATCTCGCAGATGAGCGCGTAGTCGCGCGCCAGCGCCCACTTGAAGCCCGCGATGTAGGCGCGCCCGAGCCCCTCTTTGCCCGCGCGGTGCATCACGGACACGCGCGGCTCGCGCGCCGCGATCTCGTCCAGCAGCACGCCTGTCCCGTCCGGCGAGTTGTCGTCCACGAACAGGATGTTCGCCTCCGGCACCTGCTTCAGCACCGCCTCGGACATCGCGGCCACATTTTCGCGCTCGTCATACGTGGGAATGACAATCAACGTTTTCTCGTTCATGTGGCACCTAGTATAGCCATTTTGCCGCTTTCTGTTCCATTGATATTTACGCGTATGCAGAAGCCCGCGCCCAACTGACGCCCCCACTTGACTATCCGGGCGATGTGTGGTTCACTGATACGCCTTTCCGACGCCCCGCTGGACCTGTTGGGGGGCCGGATTTCCGGCGCGGCACCTGCCTCCGCCGCACCGCGCAACCCACCGAGGAGCCCGACTGATGTTCAGCAAGCACAAAGAGAAGAAGCCCGACACCGAAACCGCCGCCGCGGACGCGCCTGCCCCGCTGTCCGAGAGCGCCCCCAGCGCGGGCGCCGCGCCCGCCGCAGAGGCCGCGGCGCCCGCCGCAGCCTCCGTGGCTCCGGCCCAGCCCTCGCCGGAGGCGACCGAGCTTGCGGCCGTTAAGGAGCGCTACGCCCGCCTGATGGCCGACTTCGACAACTTCCGCAAGCGCCAGACGCGCGAGCGCGAGGAGCTGATCAAGCGGGCGAACGAGGATTTGCTCGGCGACGTGCTGCCCATCGTGGACCACATCGAGCTGGCCCTCGGCAAAACGCCGGACCTCGCGAACCCCTTCGTGGCCGGCGTCAAGATGGTCTACGATCAGTTCCTCGCCCTGCTCGAGCGCTACGGCGTCACCCCCATCGACGCCAAGGGCCAGCCGTTCAACCCCGACTGGCACGAGGCGCTCTCGCAGATGAACTCCGCCACCGTCCCCGCCAACGAGGTCATCGACCAGTTCCGCCGCGGCTGGTGCCTGGCGGGACGCCTCCTGCGCCCGGCCCAGGTGATCGTCTCCGCCGGCACGCCGGACGACGACCAGGCCGCCGCCGAGAACGCCAGCGTCTCGGATTAACCCTCCCTGTGCGGGCCTCCTTCATGGGCGCCCCGACCAACCGCTGAACCGCGAACCGTCCCGACCTTTCAACCGTAACCTCCCCCACCCACCCATGGCTAACAAACGCGATTACTACGAAGTCCTCGGCGTCAGCCGCACCGCGACGGCCGACGAGCTGAAGAAGGCCTATCGCAAGCTGGCGATGCAGTACCATCCGGACCGCAACCCCGACAACAAGGCGGCGGCGGACACGTTTAAGGAGGTCTGCGAAGCCTACGAGGTGCTCAGCGACACCGAGAAGCGCAAGCGTTACGACCAGTTCGGCCACGACGGCATGAAGTCCGCCTTCGGCCCCGGCGGCTTCGACTTCGGCCGCGACTTCACCCACTCCGGCGACTTCCAGGACATTTTCGAGAACATCTTCGGCGGCGGCTTCGGCGACCTCTTCGGCGGCGGCGGGGGCGGGCGCCGCCGCTCGCGCAACCCGAACGCGGCCCAGCGCGGCGACGACCTGCGCTTCGACCTCGAGATCGACTTCGAAGAGGCCCTCTTCGGCTCCGAGCGCGAGGTGGATCTTTCCGTCAACGACGCCTGCGAGGCCTGCCACGGCTCCGGCGCGGCCGCCGGCGCGACGCGCGAGGCCTGCCGCCAGTGCGGCGGGCACGGCTTCGTCGTGGTCGGCGGCGGCTTCATCCAGATGCGCCAGACCTGCCCCGTCTGCAACGGCGAGGGCACCATCATCCGCAACCCCTGCAAGAAGTGCGGCGGCTCGGGCCGCGTCAAGACCCCGCGCCACATTGCGCTGCGCATCCCGAGGGGCGTCGAGACAGGCTCGCGCCTGCGCCTCACCGGCAAGGGCGAGAGCGGCCTGCGCGGCGGCCCGTCGGGCGACCTCTACGTGGTGCTGCACGTGCGCGAGCACGACATTTTCGAGCGCCACGACGACGACCTCGTCTGCACCGTCCGCGTCTCGCCCATGACCGCGGCCCTCGGCGGCGACATCGAGATTCCCACGCCCGACGGCTTCGCCCGCATCAAGCTGCCGGCCGGCACGCCGAACGGCAAGGTTTTCCGCCTCCGCGACAAGGGCATGCCCAGCCTCAACGGCGGCTGCGGCGACTTGCACGCGCGCGTCGAGATCGAGGTGCCGCAGCACCTCTCCTCGAAGCAGAGGCGCCTGCTCGAGGAGTTCGCCGCGCAGACCTCGCTCGACAACTTCCCCGACGCGGGCAAGCAGCACAAGGCCGTCGACACGTTCTTCGCGCGCCGCGACGCCCTTCGCAAGCTCACGCCCAAATAGTTCGCCTCCGCCCTCCGACCTCCGACTTCCGACCTCTGACCTCTGACCTCCGACCTCCGCCCTCTGACCTCTGACCTCCGCCCTCCGCCCTCCCGCCATGCACCGCCACCTCGTCACGACCGCTGAGCTGCTCGCCGACGCGCTCACACTCGAGCGCGGCGCGGCCCGCCACCTGCAGACCGTGCTGCGCGTGAAGCCCGGCGATCAAGTCACGCTTTTCGACGGCCGCGGGCGCACGCGCCTCGCCGTCATCACCTCGGCCGAGAAGCACGGGCTCTCGCTGGCCGCTGAAGCGCCCGCCCAAGAGTGCCCCCGCCCCGCGTGCCGGCTCACGCTGTTCGCGTGCGTCAGCAAGGGCAGCCGCATGGACTGGACCGTCGAGAAGGCCGTCGAGCTCGGCGTCAGCGCGCTCGTGCCTGTTCTCTCGGAGCGCACCGTCGTGCGCCTCGACGCGGAAGACGCCGACGCCAAAGCCGGGCGCTGGTCGCGCGTGGCGGAAGAGGCGGCCCGCCAGTGCGGCGCCGCGTGGCTGCCCGAAATCGCACCCCCGGCGCCCTTCAAGGCCGTCCTGGCCGCCGTGTCCCGCACGCGCCCGACCTTCGTGGCGGCACTCGCGCCGACGGCGCGCCCCCTGCGCGAGGCCCTCGCCGCGCACCCGGCGCCGCCGCAGGCCGGCTGGTTCGTCGGCCCCGAGGGCGACTTCACGCCGGCTGAGCTCGACGCCCTGCTCGCCGCGGGCGCCGAGCCCGTCAGCCTCGGCCCCCAGGTCCTGCGCGCCGAGACCGCCTGCCTTTACGGGCTTTGCGCGCTCAACTGCGCGTGGCTGTGACCAGCAATTCTAATTTTGACAGAACGCGCGCTGTGAGAAGGCCCTCACGGGCCCACTTGTCTACGAACGAATTCGCCCTCGTTTTACGCGCTTGTAGTGGCGCCGTCAGGCGCTTCTTAGCCAAGATTAGTATTTGCTGGGTGCGATTTTACTTCGTTGCATCGCACCCAGAAGTCAGAATTCAGGAGTCAGAATTCAGAATTGCTTCGCAACGACTTACATACGAAAGCGCCGCCCAAAAAGGTGTCTCCCAAAGAGGAGACAGGAAGAATCTCGCGCGAATCGGACATAACTCGTTGGCATCCAACTCCTGAATTCTGGCTTCTGGCTTCTGAATTCTGTGCGATTGCAATAGTTTGCAATCGCACCCGTATTTGCTGGGCTGTGACGCGAACGCTAGCCAAGCCCGCGTTTCCTCGCTATACTACGGCACAGGACACGCGATATGGCGACGCTGATAACAAACGACTCACGCATGCCGGCCCTCCTGCTGTGCGGCCTGCTGGGCGCCCTGGCGGGGGCGGGCGGCTTCACGTTCCGCGAGGGCGAGGGCCTCGCCTACCTCGGCAGCGCGTCCAAGACCTGCGCCAACTGCCACATCATGCGCGACCACTACGACGGCTGGCAGAAGGCCAGCCACCACGCCCACGCCACCTGCAATGACTGCCACGTTCCCCACGGCTTCCTGCCCAAGTACCTGACCAAGGGCGAGAACGGCTTCGAGCACTCCAAGGCCTTCACGCTCCAGAACTTCCACGAGCCAATCCTGATCAAGCCCAAGAGCGCCCGGATCGTGCAGGACAACTGCGTGCGCTGCCACGGCGACCTGACGAGCGAGATGCTCGCCCGGCACGACGGCGGTGCCGACACCTTCACCTGCGCCCGCTGCCACGGCCGCGTCGGCCACGGGCCCACACGGTGAATAGCCAGGGAGAACGCTCAACGTTGAACGCTCAACGCTCAACTTTCAAGTATGAATACCCCCCGAAAGCGGCGGGCGTTTCCACTCATAATCGGAGAGACCACCCATGCTCGAACGAATGACCACCCAGCGCCCTTCCCGCGCCAAATTCCTCTATATCGTCACCGCGCTCCTCGCGGCGGCCGCCACCGTCGCCGTCCTGGCGCTCTGGCGGAACATCATGGCGCGCAAGGCCGAGGCCCGGCAGACCGTCTTCGAGGTCGTGAAGCTTGACGAGAACACGGCTGACCCCGCCGAGTGGGGCAAGAACTTCCCGCGCCAGTACGACAGCTACCGCCGCACGGTGGACATCGAGCGCACGCGCCACGGCGGCAGCGAGGCCTTCCAGAAGCTCGACGCCGACCCGCGCTGGCGCGTGCTCTTTCAAGGCTACGCGTTCGGCGTCGACTACCGCGAGGAGCGCGGCCACGCCTACATGCTCGCGGACCAGGAGGAGACCGAGCGCGTGAAGCAGTTCAAGCAGCCCGGCGCCTGCCTGCACTGCCACGCCTCCGTGCTGCCCGCCTATCGAGAGATGGGCCGGCGGGCCGGCGTTTCCGACGACCGCCCCCAGGACCAGATCATGAAGGGCTTTGAGGCCGTCTGCCCCCTGCCCTACGCCGAGGCCCGCAGCCTGACCGACGCGAAAGGCCGCAAGCTGATCCAGCACCCGGTGTCTTGCATCGACTGCCACGATCCCGCCTCCATGCAGCTGCGCGTCACCCGCCCCGGCCTGCTCAGCGGCCTGCGCGAGCTGGCCAAGGCCGACACGCCCCTGCCGCACCTGCCGAGCGTCACGCGCTGGCGCGCGAGCTCGCGAACACGCGACTACGACGTCAACGCCGAGGCCTCGCGGCAGGAGCTGCGCTCACTCGTCTGCGCCCAGTGCCACGTCGAGTACTATTTCAAAGGCCCCGAGAAGCGCCTCACCTACCCGTGGCACAAAGGCCTCCAGGCGGAGCAGATCGAGGCCTACTACGCCGAGGTGCAGCACGCGGACTGGACGCACGCCGCGAGCGGGGCCAACGTCCTGAAGGCCCAGCACCCCGAGTTCGAGCTCTGGAGCCAGGGCATCCACGCCCGCAGCGGCGTGGCCTGCGCCGACTGCCACATGCCCTACGTGCGCGAAGGCGCAATCAAGGTCAGCGACCACCACGTGCGCAGCCCGCTGCTCAGCCCGGCTCGCTCCTGCCAGACCTGCCACCGCTACGAGGAGAAGGAGATTCTGGCCCGCGCCGAGGCGATCCAGAACCGGACGCAGGGGCTCATGGTCCGCGCCGAAGAGGCCGCAGTCGGGCTCATCCAGGCGCTGGCCGACGCCAAGAAGGGCGGCGCCGCGGACGACGCGCTCGCGGGCCCCCGCGCGCTCCACCGCCAGGCGCAGTGGCGCCTGGACTTCGTCTCCGCCGAAAACTCGATGGGTTTCCACGCGCCGCAGGAGTCCGCCCGCCTGCTGGCCGAAGCGATCGACCTCGCCCACCGCGGCCGCATCGCGCTCGCGACCGCGCCAGCCCGCTGAAAAGGCGCCTCAGCCGCACAGCAGGTGCCGCCACTCGGCGGCGGCGCGGCGCAGCGCGTGGCCGCGGTGCGAGAGGCTGTTCTTGGTCGGCCCGTCCAGCTCGGCAAACGTGCTGTCGTAACCGCCGGGCACGAAGAGCGGGTCGTAGCCGAACCCGTTCGAGCCGCGCGCCTCGTGGATGATCCGGCCGCTGCAGCTCCCGTCCACGGCCCACTCGCGGCCGTCCGGCGCGCGCAGCGCGATCGCGCAGCGGAAGCGCGCGCGGCGGTCGGCCGCGCCCGCCAGCTCGCGCAGCAGCTTGGCGTTGTTCGCCGGATAGCTACACGGCTCGCCCGCGTAGCGCGCCGAGTAGACGCCGGGCGCGTTGTCCAGAGCCGCGACCTCGAGCCCCGAGTCGTCTGCCAGCGTCCAGAGCCCGGAGGCGAGGCCCAGCTCGCGGGCCTTCTTCAGGGCGTTCCCCTCGAAGGTGTCCGCGTCTTCGACCACGTCCTCCGGCAGCCCCGGCACCTCGTCCGCCGCCAGCAGCTCCAGCCCGGGCAGGGCGAAAATCTGCCGGATCTCCTCCAGCTTGTGCCGGTTTCTCGTCGCGACTAACAGTTTCATCGGTTCCTCTCCCCTTTCTCTCAAACTTCGGCGTTCTCCCCGCCCCTACATCCCCGCCAGCGCCTCGACCGTCACGCGCTCCCAGCCGGGCAGGCCCAGCAGATGCTCCAGCAGCGCGGCGCACGCGAACGCGTCGTAGAGCGCGTCGTGCGCCCCGCGGCCGGGGCAGAGCGCCCGCACGCGCGGCGCCAGGCCCAGCGCCGAGACCACATCCTCCAGCGCCTTGGAGCCCAGGGCGGGATAGGCGTGCCGCACGAGCGCCAGCGAGTCGACCCACGGCCCGAGCCGGTGCAGCGGCGCCAGCCGCGACAGCACCCCGCGCTCCGTGCCGACGTTGTGGGCCACGAGCGGAAGCCCCGTCACCCAGCCGGACAGCTGCGGCCACAGCTCGCCCGGGGCGGGCGCCTCGGCCAGCTCCTTCCTGAGCGACGCGTGCCGGCCCGGCGCGCGCGGATTGAAGGGCCGCTCGCCCACCCGGAGCAGCGACTCGAACGACTCCCCTTCGCACACGCGCCCCGCCCGGAGCCGGACGATGCCGACCTGCCACGGTTCCACGGGGTAGCCCGCGACCGCGCCCGTGGTTTCGAAATCGACGGCCGCAAAGCAGGCGCCGCGCGCCTCTGTATACGCCGCGGTCACGCGAGGCTCAATGCAAATTGCCCATGCTCGCATGGAGACAGCCGCTCACCGCCGCCGCCGCCAAAAGAGCCACACACGCACACAGCCAGCCGATCATACGCTTTATCATAACGCCCCTCTCACTTGCCCGTAGCCTCCGCAGACCGCAACAGCGCGCGCAGGTCTTTCGTGCTCACAAACTCCGGATCCGTCGCCTCCGCCTCGCGCACATACGCGCGCAAGCGCTCCAGATCCCCGCGGCCCTTCGCCAGATAGCCCAGATAAAACAGAGCCCGTATCTTGAGGCGGCGCGCCTCGTCGCCCGCCTCGCCCTCCGCGGGCGCGCACTTCTCCAGCGCGGACAGGAAGCACGGCTCAGCCCGCGCCGCGTCGCGCAGGCGCCCCAGGTAAAGCTCGCCGAGCGAAAAGTCCAGCTCCGCGCACGCCGGGTTGTTCGCGATGCCCTGCCGCAGCAGGGACGCGCCCTCCTCGGCGCGACCGGCCAGCCGCGCCAGCACATAGGAGCCGGTCAAAAAGGCCTCCGTATTTTTGGGCGACGCGCGGCAGGCGGCCCAGACCCACGGCAGAAGCTCGACCGCATGCCGGTCCTCGATGTGCCGGTCTTCCTGCACGTGTATGCGGGCGTTCAGCCAGCTCCACGGATCGAAGCCGCCGACACCCGCAGCGGCCTTCGCGCGTTCGCTGTCATGCCCCTGTTCGCGCCCGCCTTCCGCAGACCCCAGACCGTGGTCGCAAACGACGTTCCGAACCCCACCGTGAAAATACTCCTCAACCTTGTCGAGCAAGGCCAGGCTCAGCTGCTGCCGCGCGTCGCCCAGCACCAGCGCCAGCACGTTCTCGCCGGGCATCTGCGGCAGGCGCTCCGGGCCCAGCCTCACGAGCGTGTGCCCGAGCGCCACCGACACGAAAACGCCGGCCGCAAGAATCCACCCCTCCGCACTTTGCCTGCTCCGTACCACGTCAGAACCTCTTCTTGCGAAACACGCACGCCGCGAGCGCCAGACACGCCGCCGCGTAAGCCACCGCATAGGCCATCACCGCCGCGCACACGCCCCAGCTGATCGGCGGCCACCCGTGCACCACCCGCTGCCGCAGGTCGAACAACTCCAGATGGGGGCAGATCCAGTGGATCGCGCCCAGCACGCACGTGCCCGGCAGCGGCTGCGCCGCGGCCAGCGCGGGCAGGCGCTGGCCGAACAGCAGCATGCCGACCACGAGCAGGGCGCAGAAGGTCAGGTTGGCGGAGGACGTCATGACCAGCGAGCCCAGCACGCCCAGCGCCGCCACAACCGCCAGCAGCCCCGCATGCAGGATGAACGCCTGCACCAGCACGGCCGGGAACCAGACGCCCTGACGCACGCCGGCAAGCACCGCATAGGCCGCGTAGAAGACGGCCAGGGCCGAGAGCGCGGCCGCCAGCGCCCCCGCGTACTTGCCCAGCAGAACCGTCCCGCGCCCCACCGGTTTGGCGAGCAGCGGATAAATGGTGCGGCTCTCGAACTCCGGCGGAAACAGGCGGGCCGACACGCCGAGCGCGATCACGAGGGAGAAGAGCCAGACCAGCAGCAGCGCCAGCTCGTTGATGTAGCGGCTCGCGCCCGTGACGCCGAACGGCGCGAAGAGCGAAAGCGGCAGCAGGATCACCGCGCTCAGCACGAACACGACGATGAGGTCCTTGCGGCGATAGAGTTCGAGAACCGCCAGCACCGCCAGCGCCCAAATCTGGCGCACACGCACGCTCATGGCGCGCCCCCCTTCTCGCCCAGCATCTTCAGGAAGATGCGCTCCAGATTCTGCCCGCCGTCGCCCGCGACGTCGCCCACCGCGCCGCACCAGACGAGCGAGCCCTGCTTGAGGATCGCGACCCGGTCGCAGATCAGCTCGGCCTCGGACAGCTCGTGCGACGAAAAGAAGATCGTCTTGCCGCGCTGCTTGAGCTCCAGAATCAGGTCGCGGAACTGGATGCGCGCCAGCGGGTCGAGGCCCGTGAAGGGCTCGTCGAGGATCAGCAGGTCGGGGTCGTGCAGCAGCGCCTGCGCAATGCCCGCGCGCTGCAGCATGCCCTTGGAGTAGTGCCGCAGCAGCCGGTCGCCCGCGTCCGCCAGCCCCACGCGCGCGACAAGCCGCTCGGAGGCCTCGCGGATCTGAGCCTTCGACATCCCGCAGAGCCCGCCGTAGAGCGCCAGCAGCTCGCGCACGTTGAGGTACGGGTAGTAATAGGCCGTCTCCGGCATGTAGCCGATGCGCCGGCGCACCTCCGGCACGCAGGGGTCGCCGCCCCACACCGAGAGCCGACCCGCGTCAGGGCGGAAGAAGCCGAGCAGCATCTTGATCGTCGTGGTCTTGCCGGCGCCGTTGGTGCCGAGGAACCCGAGGATCTCGCCCTGCCGAACCGACAGCGACAGGCCGTTGACCGCGCGCAGGGCGCCGAACGACTTGGAGACCTCTTGTATTTCAACCGTTTCCATGACAAACCCAGTGCACGTTTTAGTGGCCGTCACTCTACTTTCTTTTCCCCCGTCAATCCAGAGAAAAATGGCGGGGGGCAGGTCGTGGATCCATCTGCGATTCGGCGCGTCTGTAGTTCCGGCGCTCCGTCGCCGGAAACACGCCGCCTCTCCGCCGACGTAGCGGCGGAGCAGATCGGCACGTCTTGCGTCGAGCTGCGATACTCGCTCATTTACGTCTATCGAGCACATGACGCAAACGCCGTGTCCCGCATGGCGCTAAGCTAAACGGCGGCTCGGCGCAGCCTCGCCCTCCATCCTGCGGATTTGCGTTGAAACTCGAGGGCGAAGCGGTGCTGAACCGTTCACAAGACCAAGCAAATGCGCCTGTCTTAGCGCCATTCCTACTTGTCCCTTTGTCGTCTAAATTTTGTCATGCCGCATTGCCACACGCTCTGTCCGCTCATGGCCTACAGGGCGGATGGCGCCAGCGTTGCCGCAGGCTTCGTGCGAGAAGCAGGAAAACGTGGCGGGGCCTTCCGTGAAGCCCGTGTTCAGGAAGGCGCCGGCGGCCTCTTTGGCCACACGCCTACCACGTCAGCCACTCGTCGTTCGACGACCGGTCTTCCGCGCGCAGCCACATCATCAGCGCGACGCGGAAGTCGCTGTCGTCCGTGCTCACCTCGTCGATGCGCTGGTAGTCGTTCTCATACGAGACGCGCAGCTGGAACACGAGGCAGTCGAGCTGGTACTGGATGTAGCCGCCAACCTCATCAAGCTCGTTGATCCGCACGTCGTACCGCGTGTAGAAGCTCCACGCCCACGTGTCGTTGATGTCGTGCGTGAACCCGCCGTAGAGCAGGTTCTCCTTGACGCGGTTCCACTGCTCGATCGACGAATCCTCGTAATCGTAGAGGTCGTGGTCGCGGCCCAGGTAGCCGCCGCCAAAGCGGAACTTTTCGTTCAGCTTATAGAAGGCGCTCAGGTCCGCATAGGCGAAGGTCTCGTACTCCGTGTCCCACTCCGCGTGCGCCTTGATGTCCACGGCTTCCGTCGGCGAGAACACCGTTTTCGAGCCGAGCAGCCGCAGACCCTTCTCGTCGAGCGCGCCGCCGGAGTCGAACTGCACGCCCGCGAAGACGTCCCACTCGAGCACCGTGCGCATCCGGTTCTGAGCGTCGCGCTTCTGCAGCAGGTTGCGCACGCCGGGCCGGACGCCGTGCCAGTCGTACGGCAGCCACGTGCCGTCGAAGCCGAGCTGGTCGAACCACTCGAACGAGCGGTCGTAATGGTCGAAGCTGTAGACGCGGCCGTTATCCTCGTCGAAGCTGGTCGGCTGGTAGCTGTAGTCCAGGTAGGGCTCCACGACGTGGCGGTAGCCGTTGTTGAAGTCGGCCGTCGCGCGCGCAGACACCTCCACGCCCAGCTCGGCCGAATGGCGGCAGGCGTCGGTCTCGTACTCGGCCTCCGAGTAGTAGGTCTCGCGCAGCCCCGCGCGCGGCACCACGCTGACTGCGTCGCCCAGCTTCACCGGGTAGGTCAGGCGGTGCGCCGTGTCCACGCGCGCCACGTTGTAGCTGGCCCACGAGCCGGGATAGTACATGTACTCCGCGTCCGCGTTCTCGTACTTCGCCGCGCTGCGGTTCAGGTACCCGGCCCTCGTCTGGCTCTCGTAGTTGAGCCCCGTGCCGAGAACAGGCTGGGGCATGATGTTCAGCCACCCTTCCGGCAGGCGAGCCACCCCCGAGTAGAACTCGTTGATCGGGCCGCTGGCCGTGACGCCCGCCGCCCAGGTGTGCTCGTGGTGCTCGTATGAGGCCATGTTGACGGGCGTACTCTCGCCGCGGTGGTCGCGGTTGAAAAAGTCGCTCGACACCTGCGAGTCGCTGTTGAATGTTCCGCGCACCACGACCTGATCGCGCGGCGACAGGTCTACCTCATGCCGGAACCGGATGCGGTAGCGCTCCTCGTTCACGTCGGACATCCAGTTCCGGTCCTCGACGTCATCCTGGGGGTCTTGGTCCCAGGCGTAGTAGGTCTCCAGCTTGCCCCGCCCCCAGTCCTTCAGGTCCCAGCGGACGTTCTGGCCCACCGCCACGCCGCGGCGCGTGCGGTAGTCGAGGTGCGTGGTCGCGTCCACCGAAGGCCCGTCGTTGCGCGGCGACTCGTACACGTTGTAGACGTAGCCGCCCAGCACGTAGGCGCCCCACTTCGACGTGTAGCCGGGCACCAGGCGGATGCCGTAGTGCGTGTCGATGTCCCGGTACCAATAAGGCAGGTACGCGAAGGGCACGCCGAACAGGTGGGGCACGGCGTTGAAGACCTCGACGTAGTCGTTGTCCTTGAAGCGGCCGTCGCCCGAGACGCTCCAGTGCCAGTGCCCCGGCGCGTTGGTGCACGTCGTCACCTGTATGTGCTTGGCGTCATAGCGGCCGTCCTCGCGGCGCGTCACCTCGCGCGTCAGCACGCGGACGTCGCCCACCTTGATGTCGCCTATGCCGGTGAGGCCTTTACCCGTCTTGTAGTTGTACTCGACGTAGTCGCCCGTCCACGTGCCGAACCCGCTCTGCCGGATCATGACGTTGCCGCGCGCCTGGACGTCGCCTTTGTCCTGGTGCAGCCTCACGCGGTCGGCCCTCAGCTCGTGGTCGCCCGTGCGGACCACGACGTTGCCGGTGAAGGTTATCCACCCGGTCTTCTGGTCGACCTCGAACTTGTCCGCCGTGCTTTCCAGGCCGGATTCGCCGGGCTTATCGGGAATCGGCAGGACGCCGATTCCCTTCGCCTGCGACCAGCCAACCACTGCAACGACCGCCCATACCGACAGTGCTGTTCGTTTCATATCGCGTGCTCGCTCATTGCTGTTTGGCGTGGACGTTCCTCGCCATGCCATAAGTTATACCGCTTTTGACTCTCCGACGGAATACAAAACCTTTCCGGTCTGGCCGTCCGCGATGCAGAAGGATTCGGGGTGGCGGTGCATCTCGGACTTGAAGGTGAGCCGCCCAGTGTAGCGCCGCTGCAGCTCCACCAGAAACGCCTCGTCCTCGGTGCGCAGGCGCTCCAGCACGCTGGGCGCCACCACGATCTGCAGCTCCACGTCGCGTCCTTCGTTCCGGACCTTGCGCATCAGCGCCGCGATCTGCCGCTGGATATCCACGCTCAGCGCCAGCGGCGACTTGACCAGGCCGTGGCCGCGGCAGTACGGGCAGTCGGAGTACATCTGCGACAGGAGGCTTTCCTCTTGGCGCTGCCGCGTCATCTCCATCAGCCCCAGCTCGGAGATGGCCAGCACGTTGGTGCGCGCGCGATCCCGCTTCAGGGACTGCTTCATGGCCTTGTAGACCGAGTTCTGGTGCTTGCGCGACTTCATGTCGATCAGGTCCAGCACCACCAGGCCGCCGATGTTGCGCAGCCGCATCTGGCGGGCCACCTCGTCCACGGCCTCCAGGTTGACCTCGAGGATGGCCTCCTCCTGCGAGCCCTTGCCGCGGTGCCGGCCGGTGTTCACGTCGATGGCGATCAGCGCCTCGGTTTCGTCGAAGACCAGATAGCCGCCGGACTTGAGGTTGACCTTGCGCCGGAACGCCTCCTCCAGCTGCCGCTCGATGCCGTAGTGGTCGAAGATCGACAGCTGGCCTTCGTAGTGGTTGATCACGTTCTTGGCGCGGCGCGAGATCTTGCCCGCGACTTCGCGGATGCGCGCATAGGCGTCCGGGTCGTCGATCGTCACGCGGTCGATCTCCTCGGTCAGCCAGTCGCGAACCACGCGCTCCACGAGGTCCGGCTCCTGATACACGCAAGCCGGCGCGCGCAGGTTCTTGATGTTGTCCTGCAGTTCGTTCCACGACTCCCACAGGTTGCGCAGGTCGCGCACGAACGAGCGCTTGCTCGCGCCCGAGCCCACCGTGCGCACGATCAGCCCCGCGTCGTCCGGCAGGGGCAGGCGGTCGAGGATCTTCTTGAGGCGCTGGCGCTCCTTGGCGTCGCCGATCTTGCGCGACACGCCGC
>CAYLUN010000097.1:0-19083 GCA_964386865.1 uncultured Lentisphaeraceae bacterium
TGTTGTTCAACAAGGGGCAGACGATGATCGTCCAATATCCGGCAGGCAAAGCGGGTAGCTACTCGATTCCCCCTGCCGTGACCAACATTGGCTCGGCGGCCTTCATCGGTTGCCACTATCTGACCGGCTTAACGATTCCTGACGCTGTTGTCAATATCGGCATTAAGGCTTTCTTTCGCTGTGATCGGTTGACCAGCGTCATCATCCCGGATCGTGTGCGCACCATTGATATAACGGCGTTTGATGGTTGTAGCCGTCTTGTCAGCATGCTGGTCGGTAGTGGTGTCGCCGACATCGGGATTGGCGCGTTTTCAGAGTGCTATGCCTTAACGGGGCTCTATTTTAAGGGAAATGCGCCTAACCTCGGTGATTGGGTGTTCGACGATAGCAGCGTGGCGATCGTCTATCATTTGGCGGTTGCCACGGGTTGGGGCGAAACATTCGGCGGTCTGCCGACCGCTTTGTGGGATGGCATATATAGGCAGACGCCTGTGATTTCGATGCGGTCGCCGGTGGCCGATCCCGCTGCCGTCAACGAAGGTGTCTCGGTCGCATTCAACGTTACGGCGGGTGATAGCACCGACCCTGACTCGGCACGGCGCGGGATGTCCAACGTCACTTGGTTCGTGGACGGAACGCTGAAACAGACGACGAAGACCGGCGCACCGAACACGATCACGAGTGCGTTCACCTACAAGACCGACTCCGCAACGGTCCGGGGCTCGGCCTTCCGGGACGTTCTGGTCAAAGCCGTCGCGCTGGACAAGCAAGGCGAAACAACGGAGACCGAATGGACGGTGCGGGTGAACAACGTGTCTGTTGCCCAGACGGTGAGGTTCGGCGCGCTGCCGGTGAAGGCGCTGGGTGACCCGGACTTCCTGGTGGGCGCTACGGCGTCTTCGGGGTTGCCGGTTGTATACTCGAATTCGAACCCGGCGGTTGCACAGGTCTTCGACGGTTTGATCCACATCGTCGGCGCGGGGATGGCGGTGATCACGGCGAGCCAGCCGGGCAACTTCGATTTCAAGGCTGCGACGCCTGTGAAGCAGACGCTGACGGTCAAGGCGCGGCTGACGGCCTTGACGCCGTCGGGCGGCGGGACGGTGACGGGCCAGGGGTTGTACACGCCGGGTGCGAAGGTGGTGCTGGCCGCCAAGCCCAATGCGAACAATACGTTCCTGCGCTGGGAGGACGGTTCGCAGGGCGCCTCTCGGAGCCTGATCATGCCCGGCAGTAATGTGACGGTGAGTGCGTGGTTCGGATTGACGACCAATGTGCCTCCGCCGACGGTCGCTGCCCCCGGATCGCAGCAGGCCATGGTGGGTGTGCCGTTCGCGCTGCCGCTCGACATCCGATCCGAGAACTTGCCGACGGTGACGGTGTCTGGACTGCCCGCTGGCCTCGCATACGTCGCGGCGACTAAGACCGTCGCCGGCGTGCCGCAGGTGGCGGTGTCAAACAAGGTCGTGACGGTGTCCGCAAAGAACGTGAATCGGACGCCCGGCACCAACACGTTCACGATTACGGTCGCAGCGCTGCACACGTCAGCACAGGGGACGTTCACGGGGTTCGCTCTGGAGACCGCAGGGGGCGGGAATCGGGTGAAGGGAACCGTCAGCATGACGATGACTCCGCTCGGAGCGGTGAGCGCCAAAGTGGTTGCGCAGGCGGGTGTTGTGAGTTTCACCGGTAAGTCGTGGGACTCGGCGAGCGGCGGCGTGTTCCGGGCGACGCTTCGTACGACGAAGGGCGAGACGCTTGCGCTGGCACAGGACGTGTCCGCGCCGTGGGACACGGCCGGACTTTCAGGCTCGGCGACGGGTGGGTTGTTCGGCGCGGCGGCGCTGGAGGTGCGCGGTCAGCGGAATGGGGCGTCCGCGAAGACGGCAGCGGACTACGCGGCGGCGACCAACGCGCTGGCGCATTACAAAGGGTATTACACGGTAGCGCTTCCACCCGACGCGGAACTGGAGGCACCGGGCGCGGCGGTGAACGTGCCGCTCGGGAGCGGTTGGCTCGCTCTGACTGTGAAGGACGGCGGGGCGGTGACGCTGGCTGGCAAGTTGGCCGATGGCACGGTGCTGAGCAGCGCGTCGACGCTGCTAATCGCGGGAGACGGCGTCCGGGGCGAGGCGGCCTATGTGCCGTTCCTCTTCCCGTTGTACGCGGCAAAGGGTGGGTTCTCGGGCATTCTGGAGATCCTGCCGGAGGCGGGCGCGTGCCCGTCGAACAACATTGCGATGCCTGCGGAGAGCTTCATCCAAGTGTGGAACTATCCGGGCAAGGTGCCGACAGCAGTCCCGCCGCAGACCGAAGACCGGTTCGCACTCGCGCTTGGCGCGTCCGGTGGCTTCTATAACACACTGGCCGACCTGCGGGCGCACTACTCGAACGCCTGCTTCGTGGCGCAAGGAGCGGCCGTCTCCAACACGTACGCGAGCGGCGCGTATACGGCCACGGTCGGGATTGTGGAGATGGCCTTGCCCGAGGCGTCGCTGCGGTTCGACCCCGCGACCGGCGCGATGTCGCTGCCGGCGGGCCAGGTGCCTGTCTATAGCTCGGCGGCGTCCAACTACGTCTTTGCGGTGACCAACCCGGCGGTCGCGACGCTGACGGCGACCAAGGCGACGGGCCTCTTCGCGGGCAAGTTCAATTTGTACTACGAGTATCGCGACCAGACGGGGGCACTCAAACTCAAGACGGTCTCCGTGCCGCACGAGGGCGTGCTGACGCCGGTACGTGCCGAGTTCGGCAGTGCGCCTCTGGGACAGGGTTTCTATCTGGTTCCAGACACGTGGAAGAGTCCGGACGCCAAGCCCGTGGCCTACCCGCTCAAGCGATCATACGGGGTTGAGATCCGGGGCGGGGAGTGAGGGCCGGAGGTCGGAGGATGGGCGCTTGCTGAGAAGCGGGCGGCATGCGACCTCTGGCCGCGTCATGCCGCAGAGGCGCAAGGGCGTACGCGGAGAGCCCGCGCCAGCCGGCGCGGGGGCCGGCCGGCGTTCAGCAGCGTAGAAGCGACGCCCTCGTCGTTTCCCGCGTCGCGGCGGGGCGCCGCGTCTACCGGATGCGCGTCGCGGCGGCATTTTTTGGAATGCGGTGACAACCGAAGGGCGGCACCGCTTTCCGGCCCGTGGAACGCAAAGCGGTATCGCGCGAGATACCGCTTGCCGCCCGCAAAACCGCAGTCTGCTCCACGACGGGGAATAACGCCGAGCGTTCACGTGAGAAGAGAGCGTGGCGACCGCCGGGGCCAATGGATCCAAACTTGAAGTGTTGAACGTTGGGCGTTCCCCATTCCGCCCCCCAGCAATTCCCAGTATGGGCCTCTTCCAGCGGGATCGAAATCGGGATCGGGGATCGAAATCGAAGAAAAGCACTGGGCTTCGATACCGATCCCGATAGCGATAGCGATTTCGACTGTACCCAGTTGCTCATAATGGGAATTGCTGTTTGGTATGGCGTTCGTGCGGCGCTTATGATATTGATAAGCGCAACGTCATTGATGGCGGATTATTTGGGGGGATTCGATATGGCAGACGTACGGGAGCCCGTGCCGGGCGACGCCGCGATGATTCACGAATTGTACAGCCTCTGCGGCCGCATGAAGGAGCAGTTGGGGCAGGTGATCGTCGGTCAGACCAGCGTCATCGACGAGGTTCTGGTGGCCGTGTTCAGCCGCGGGCACGCGCTGCTGGTCGGCGTGCCGGGCGTGGCCAAGACGCTGCTCATCAGCACGATCAGCCGCGTCATGGACCTCAGCTTCAAGCGCATCCAGTTCACGCCGGACCTGATGCCCAGCGACATCACGGGCACGGACGTGCTGGAGGAGGACCGCACCACGGGCCGCCGCGAGTTCCGCTTCGTCAAGGGGCCGGTCTTCGCGAACATGGTGCTGGCCGACGAGATCAACCGCACGCCGCCCAAGACGCAGGCCGCGCTGCTCGAGGCCATGCAGGAGCACTGCGTGACGGTCGGCGGCGAGAACTATCGCCTGCCCGAGCCGTTCTTCGTGCTCGCCACGCAGAACCCGATCGAGCAGGAGGGCACCTACCCGCTGCCCGAGGCCCAGCTCGACCGCTTCATCTTCAACATCATCGTCGACTATCCGAAGAAGGACGAGGAGAGCGTGATCATCCGCCAGGTGACCGGCCCGCAGCACGACGCGGTCGAGAAAGTCCTGGACGCCGAGCAGGTGCTGAAGATGCAGACGCTCGTGCGCCGCGTGCCTGTGGCCGACCATGTGATCGACTTCGCGCGCGACCTGACGCGCGCCACGCGGCCGAGCCAGCCCGAGGCCCCTGACTTCGTGCGCGAGATGGTGGCCTGGGGCGCGGGCCCGCGTGCGGGCATCAGCCTGATCACGGCCGCCAAGGCCCGCGCGGTGCTCTACGGCCGCTACCACGCCACCACGGCGGACGTCGCGGCGGTGGCCCATCCGGTGCTGCGCCACCGCGTGCTGACCACCTTCAACGCCGAGGCGGCGGGCGTGAAGAGCGACCAGATCATCTCGATGCTGCTGGAGCGGCTGCGCCCCTCCGAGAATCTGGACGTGTGACCTCAAGGACGTATGGATCACACGGACAGACACGGACAGGCAGGGACGCCGACCGCCGACCTCTGACCGCCGACCTCTGATCGCTGACCTCTGACCTCTGACCTCCGAACATGTCCGCCCCCTCCTACATGCAGTATCTGCCGCCCGAGGCGCTCGCCAAGCTGGGGCGCTGCGAGTTGCTTGCGCGCGGCGTGATGGAGGGCTTCGTTTCGGGCAAGCATAAGAGCCCGTTCAAAGGCTTCTCCGTCGAGTTCTCCGAGCACAGGCAGTACGCGCCGGGCGACGACCTGCGCAACCTCGACTGGCGCGTGCTGGCCCGCAAAGACCGCTACTACATCAAGCAGTACATCGAGGAAACCAACCTCCGCGCCACGCTGTTGCTGGACGCGTCGGGCTCCATGGCCTACGCGGGCGACGAGGCGGCGCGGCGAAACGGCAAGCCCAGCTCGAAGCTCCTCTACGCGCAGCACATCGCGGCGATGCTCGGCTACCTGCTGGTCGGCCAGCAGGACGCGGCGGGGCTGGTGACCTTCGACACGAAGCTGCGCACCTATCTGCCGGCCCGCGCGCGGGCCAGCCAGGTGCGGGCGATCCTCGAGACGCTGGAGAAGACCGAGCCGGGCGGCGAGACCGGGCTGGCCGACATCTTCCACGACATCGCGGAGCGCATCCCGCGCCGCGGCCTGGTGGTGATTCTGAGCGACCTGTTCGACGACCCGGAGGCGCTGATCAAGGCGCTGCACCACTTCCGCTACCGCCGGCACGAGGTTCTGCTGTTCCACATCGTGGCCGAGGAGGAGCTGACCTTCCCCTTCGACTCGTTCACCAAGTTCCGCGATCTGGAAGCGCTGGAGAGCGTGCTTCCGATCGACCCCCGCACGATCCGCGCGACCTACCTGGAGCGCATGCGCGGCTTCCTGAGCGACATCGAGGCTGCCTGCGGGCGCATGAAGATCGACTACGTGCGCATGAACACGCGCGTGCCTTACGACGAGGCGCTGTCGGCGTATTTGATGAAGAGACGCTAAATGCTGTTCCTGCATCCATTTCTGCTGCTGGGGCTGGCCGGGATCGCGATCCCGGTCATCATCCACCTGTTCAACCGCCGCAACGCCCGCGAGGTGCTGTGGGGCGCGATGCGCTTCCTGATGGACAGCCTGTTGCAGCGCCGCCGCAGCCTGCTGCTGGAAGAGATGCTGCTGCTGGCCGCGCGCTGCCTGATCGCCGGCTGCGCGGTGCTGGCCATGGCGCGGCCCTTCGTGCCGGCGGGCTCGGCTTTCCCGTGGTGGCTGGTGCTGCCGCTGGGGATGCTCGGCATCGTCTTCTTCGGCATGAGCTTCGCGCTGGGCCGCACCCGCAAGTGGCAGTTTCTGGCGTGGGGCGCGAGCCTGCTCTGCCTCGCGCTCAGCGCGGCCGCCATCCTGCTTGAGAAGCGGCTCAGCCTGAACCGCTTCGTGGGCGGCACCGCGCGCGACATCGCGATCGTGATCGACGGCTCCTCCTCCATGACGCTCTCGGTGGACGGCGAGACCAACTTCAACCGCGCGCTCAAGGAGGCCTCCCGGCTGGTGGAGGAGGCGCCGCGTGGCGTGGCGTTCAGCGTGATCGTCGCGGGCGCGGTGCCCGACCCGCTGGTGCCTTCGCCGGTGACGGACCGCAAGTACGTGCAGACCGCGCTGGAGCAGGCCATCCCCGTGCACGGCGTGCTGCAGGTGCCTGACGCGCTGGCAGCCGCCGCCGCCTCGCTTGCGCAGGGCTCGCACGTGACCAAGCAGATCATCCTCATCGGCGACGGCCAGGCGATCGGCTGGCAGACGGGCGATCTCGAGAGCTGGGGCTGCCTGAAGGAGGCCTTCGAGCGCCTGCCCTCCGTGCCGCGCGTCTTCGTGCGGACGCTGGATCTGCCGCAGGGCATCCGCAACCTGACGGTCAAGAGCGTGGCGTTCTCGCGCCCCGTGGTGGGCACGGACCGCGACGTGCGCGTCGACGTGACGCTGGCGAACACCGGCCGCGAGTCGGTGACGCCCGCGCACGTGGCGCTGCTGGCGGGCGGCCAGGAGAAGCTCGACCGGTCGGTCGGCCAGATGGAGCCGGGCACGGAGCGCGTGGTCTCGTTCCTGCACCGCTTCGAGAAGCCCGGCGCGCAGGTGGTGGAGGCGCGCGTGGCGGCCGACGACGAGATGGCGTCGGACGACAGCATGAAGCGCGTGATCCAGATCATGAAGACGCTCAAGGTGCTGGTGGCGGACGACGGCCGGGCCGTGCGTCTGCTCGACCGGCCCGGCGGCTATGTGGCCTTGGGCCTGATGCCCTCGGCCCGCGCGCTGCAGGAGAACCGGCTGAAAGAGCGCGACGAGCGGCAGCAGGCGCGCTTCCTGATGGAGCCGGAGCTGACCACCGCGGGCGGCCTCGGGCTCAAGCGGTCGCTCGCCGGCTACGCGGTGGCGGTGCTGGCGGACGTGCCGTCGCTGCCCGAGGCTCAGGCCGCGCAGCTCGCCGAGTTCGCGCGGCTGGGCGGCAGCCTGCTGGTGATCCACGGGCCGCGCTCCGACGAAGCGTTCTACAACGGGTGGCGCGCGGGCGGCGAGCCGGTGCTGCCGCTGCCGCTCGGCGCCTGCGTGGTCGCGCAGCCGGGGGGCGCCGAGGCGGGCGTGAAGATCGACCCCGGCACCTTCAAGCATCCGGCGCTGACGCTGTTCAAGGAGTCGGGCGATCTGACGGACGCGGTGGTGGAGTGCTACCGGCGGGCGGTGGAGACCAACAGCGCCGAGCGCGTGGTGGCCCGCCTGCAGAACGGCGCGGCCTTCATGGCGGAGCAGGCCTTCGGCAAAGGCCGCGTGGTGCAGCTCTTCGTGCCGCTCGACCGCACGGCCGGGAACCTGGTCGCGCGGCAGTCCTTCCTGCCGCTGATCCAAGAGGTGGCCTCCTATCTCGCGCAGCCCGTGATCGCGTCGCTGAACATCCCGCCGTCGCGCGGCGCGGTGGTGCAGCTCTCCTCGCCCGCGCTCACGCAGATGGGCGGGAGCGGCCTTTTCGCGGAGTACTACAAGAAGGGCTCGTTCAAGAGCCCGGCGGTCACGCGCGTGGACCCGACGCTCCACATGAACTGGGGGGACGCAAGCCCCGCGCCCGGCGTGCCGCGCGACTACTTCGTGGTGCGGTGGTCGGGCTCGTTCGTGCCCAAGCAGAGCGGCGCCTATACCTTCTACGTCCGCGCTGACGACCGGCTGACGCTGCGCGTCGGCTCGCAGGAGGTGCGCGCGAACGAGTATGGCCAGACGCGCGAGCTGCGCGGCACGTTCAAGGCGGGCGAGCGCTATCCGGTGGCGGCGGATTTCGGCGAGGACAACGGCGAGGCGGGCGTGTGGGTCGAGCTGGAGGGCCCGGGGTTCCCGCGCGCGCCGCTGCCGAGCGAGTGGCTGGCGCCGGTGCGCGGCGACTTGGGCTCGTGGGCTGACGCGGTGGACACGCAGGTGCAGGCGCCGGGCGGGCGGACGCTCTACGCCAAGATCCGCTACGGCGAGGAGGGGCTCGCGCTGCGCACCGACAGCCCGCTGATGCAGGGGCTCTACGAGGTGCGCGTGCCGGCTGCGGCCGAGGGCTGGCTCGGACACTTGGCCAACGGCGGCGAGACCTTCCCGCTGTGCGTCATGGAGAATCCCGAGGAGAGCCGGCTGGACGCGCTGACCGCCGACGAGCAGGCGATCATCGCCCGCCTGGCCGACGTCACCGTGGCGCAGTCGCTCGACGACCTGCTGAAGGCGCTGGTCGGCAAGACGTTCGGGCGCGAGCTGTGGCGCATCCCGGCGATGGTGCTGTTCGCGCTGCTGCTTTTGGAAGCCGTCCTGACCCGCTGGATCTGCATCCAGCGCAAGACGGGGGAGACGACGCAGTGAGGAGTTAGGAGTGAGGAGTTAGAGGTTTGAGAGAAGGGTGCCCGAGTCTCTGCCTAACAGCCTACAGCCTAAAAAGCTAACAACCTATGGATCCTGTCCGCATAGACCTGCTGCCGCCTGAGATACCGACCTGGGCCGTCGCCATCATGGCGCTGGCTGCGGCCGGACTGTGGCTCGGCGTGCGCGTGCTGACGCGACGCCACCGCGGCCGGCTGCCGCGCTTCGGCGCAGTGGTGCCGCGCGCGCTGGCCGCGGCGACCGCCGCGTGGTGCGCCCTGCAGCTGCTGGGCCGCGTCGCCGTCTACGCCTGCCCGTGGCCGCTGTGGGTGGCCGCGCTGCTGATCGGCCTCGGCGTGGAGACCGCATCGGTCTGCTTCGACCGCGAGCGCCGGGCCGTGTCGCCGCGCCTGGGCGTGGTGCTGCTGGCGCTGCGGGCCACGGCCATCGCCCTCGCCGCGCTGATCCTGATGCAGCCGGTGCTGGTGCGGTTCACGGGAAAGAAAATCACGCGGCGCGTGGCCGTGCTGGTGGACGGCTCCGCCTCCATGCGCTTCGCGGACCGGCAGTGGCAGCCGCGTGAGCGCCTGGCGTGGGCCGCGCACCTGGGGCTGCTCAGCGACGCGCAGCGGGCCGCCTGGGCGGACGGCAAGGGAGACGCGCAGGCCGAGTGGGACAAGCTGCCCGAGGCTGACCGCGAGACGGCGCGCGCGTTCTGCGAGACCACGCGCGTGGCGCTGGCGAGCGACCTGCTCACGCGGCCCGACGCGCAGGGCGCGTCGTTCCTGGCCAAGCTGGGCGGCCGCTACGACCTCGATTTGTACGCGTTCGGGCGCACGCTCGCGCGAACCACGGAGGGCGAGCTTGCGCAGGGGCTGACCACGACGGGCGGCACGGCCTTCGCCGACGCGTATTTCCGCTCGGCCACCGATTTCACGGCGACCTTGGAGGGCTTGCTCAAGGAGATCCCCTCCGAGCAGCTCGCCGGCGTGCTCGTGCTGAGCGACGGCATCCACAACGCGGACACCTCGGTGCTGCCTGTGACGCGGCGCTTCGCCGCCCAGGGCGCGCCCGTGGCGGGCGTGCTGGTGGGCGGCACCCGCCTGCCGTTCGACGTCGCGCTCGCGGACGTGGTCGCGCCGGAGTCGGTGTTCTTGGGCGACCGCGTGCGCATGCTGGCTACGGTCAAGGCCACCGGCGCGATCGGCAAGAAGATCAAAGTCGGCCTGATCAGTGGCGACGAGGTGGTGGAGCAGCAGACGCTCGACATCTCGTCGGACGACTGGCAGCGCGAGGTGCGGCTCACGCACGAGCCGCAGACCAACGGTGTGGTGCGGTACGAGGTGCGGGCTGACCTCTTGGACGGCGAGCTGTTCAGCGACAACAACGCGTGGCGCACGGACGTGGCTGTCAGCGACGACCGCATCAACGTGCTGCTGGTGGACGACTCGCCGCGGTGGGAGTTCCGCTACCTGCGCAACCTCTTCTTCGGGCGCGACAAGTCTGTTCACCTGCAGTCGTGGCTGGTGCATCCGGACAAGCTGGGCGGCGAGGCGTCGGCCGCGCTGCCGGCGGCGTCGGCGGCGCGCAAGTTCGGCGACGCGGAGTCCGGCGGCTGGCCGGTGAGCCGCGACGAGTGGCGGGCGTTCGACGTGATCATCTTGGGCGACTTGGACGCCGCGACGCTGACCCCGCAGGTGCAGGAGGAGATCCGCGCCTGCGTGGCTGAGCGCGGCGCGCTGCTGGTGACGATCGCCGGGCCGCGCGCGATGCCGCACGCCTTCCCCGCCGCGTCGCCGTTGGCGGAGCTGGTGCCTTACACGGTGCAGCCGCACGAGTCGTACTGGCAGGGCCCGGAGCAGACGTACCGGCTGCAGCTGACGCCGGCCGGGCAGAGCCACCCCGTCATGGTCCAGTCCGGCAGCCTCTCGGAGAACGAGGACGTGTGGCGGTCGCTTCCTGCTTTCGACTGGCGCCTGCCGGTGACGGCCAAGCCCGGTGCCGAGGTGCTGGCGGTTGCGGCGCCGGAGGGCGCGGAGCAGGAGAAGGTTTTGACCGACGTGCGGCAGGCGGTGGCGCACCTCGAGGACGTCATGGAGTACCGCAGCAAGCACGCCCTGATCGCGGCGCAGCGGGTCGGCCGAGGCAAGGTGCTGGGGCTGGCCTTTGACCGCACGTGGCGGCTGCGCTACCGCACGGGCGACGTGCGTCACCACCGGTTCTGGGGGCAGATCCTGCGCTGGGGCTTGGGCGAGCGGTTGCGGGCCGGGCAGGAGCATTTCCGCGTCGGCACGGACAGGCTGGTGTACGGGCCGGAGGATGCGATCAGCGTGATGGCGCGCGTGCTGGACGAAAACTTCGCGGGCGTGACCGACGCCGAGCTTGAGGCGGTGCTGAAGACGGCCGAGGGGCGCGAGATCACGCGGACGCGCCTGCTGCCGCGAGCCGAGTCGCACGGGTTCTACGAGGCGGCGCTGCCGCCGCAAGGGCGGGCCGGGGCGTGCAGCCTAGAGGTCGTGCGGCTGGACTCGGTGGCGCGCGAGCGCGCGGAAACCTCGCTTCTGGTTACGGCGTCGAGGCGGCCGATCGAAATGGGCAACGTGCGGCCCGCGAAGGAGACGCTGGAGGCCTTGGCCAAGGGTACGGGCGGCAAGGTCGTGGCGCCGGACGCGCTCGCGTCGCTCGTCGAGCTGTTCGGCGAGGGGCGGCGCACGGTGCAGGAGCGCCGCGAGTACGCGCTGTGGAACAATCCGTTCGTGCTGCTCTTGCTGGCGGTGCTGCTGACGCTCGAGTGGCTGTTGCGCAAGAAGGGCGGGCTGGCGTAATGACACACAATCTTCCACCTGAATTGACGGCGCAGCTCGGCCGGATGATCCGCCGCGTGCGGGTGATCCTCCTGGCGCGCGGCCTGCTGGCGGTTGCGGCGGTGGCCGTCGGCGCCGCGCTGGCGATCATGGGCATCGACGCGGCGGTTGTGCTCTACCACCCGGCGGCGCGCTGGGCCTTCTCGCTGGCGGGGCTGGCGCTCGTCGGCGCCACCGCCTGGTCGATGCTGGTGAGCCCGCTGGCGCAGCCGCTGACGATCACCCGCATGGCGCGCGTGCTAGAGACGCGCCATCCGGGCATGCAGGAGCGCATCAGCTCCGCGATCGAGCTGGCGGGCCTGGGCGGGGCTGAGGCAGAGCGTGCCTCGGCCGAGCTGGTGCGGCTGCTGGCGCAGGACGCGACCACGGATCTCGCGGGCGTGAAAGCCAAGCAGGAGTTCACGGTACGCACGGTCAAGCCGTTTCTGCTGGCGACCGCGTGCGTGCTCGCGGTGCTGGCCGCCCTGTTCGCGGTGTGGCCCAAGGAGACCTGGCTGCTGCTGCTGCGCGCGCTCGAGCCGCACAGGGAGATCGATACGCTTCAGGCCAGCGCGCTGGAGATCGAGCCGGGCGACGTCATGCTGCTGGAGCAGTCTGCGCTGCGGCTGGTGGTCAAAGCGCCGGAGCGCCACGGCCTGCGGGCTGAGATCCACTTTCAGCGGGCCGGGAAGGCGAAGACCATCGAGCGCATGAAGCGCCTGTCGCCCCAGGGCGTCGAGCCCGTGGTCTTCGAGCTGTTCATTCCCTCCGTGGACGTGGGGTTCGAGTACCGGGTGCGCTACGGCTCCGGCTACACGCGCCCCTACACGGTGCTGGTCGTGGCCGAGCCCCGCGTGTCGGAGACGCGGGTGACGTACAGCTACCCCGCCTATACCGGCCTACAGCCTACGCAGCAGGTGGGCCAGGCGCAGGCCATCGCGGCGGTGGCGGGCACGCGCGTGCGCATCGAGGCCGCCTTCGACCGGCCATGCGCGTCGGCGCTGCGCATCAACCAGCTCGCGCTGCCCGCCGCGCTGGGCACCAACGCCGTCTGGCTGCAGACGCTCAGCACGAACCGCACCGGCCGCTGGACGATGACCGTCCGCGACGGCTATGGGTTCACCAACCGCCCCGTCTGGGCGGCCTACACGGCGCAGCCCGACCGGCCGCCGCGCGTCACGCTCGCCGAGCCCGAGGCGTCGCGCGTGACGGTGCCGCCCTTCGACCGGCTGGTCTGCGTGGGCGCGGCGCAGGACGATTTCGGCTTCAGCGCGCTGACGCTGGTGATCGACGCCGAGAAACGGCCCGAGACCTCGATTCCGCTCACGGTCACGCGCGCCGACGCGGCGCATGCGACGCTCGAGGGGTCGCCCGATTTGCAGGCGTTGTACAACCAGAACGTCCGCCGGTTCCGGATGTTCCTGCGCGCGGCCGACAACCTGCCGCCGGAGCTGGGCGGCCCGCAGGTGCGCGAGAGCCGCGCGGTGCAGGTCACGCTCGAAAGCGGCGCCCGCACCTTGCGCGAGCAGATCCGCGAGGCTGTGCGTAAGGATCTGGAAGAGGCGCTGCGCAAGGCGCACCAGCAGCTGCAGGAGGCTGCGAATGATGTGGCGCAGGAGAAGTGGACGTACGACAAGCAGGAGCTGCCCGAGAAGGCGGCCGAAAAGCTGGAGCAGGCGCGCGAGGCCACGCTGAAGGCCGAGGAGCTGATGGAGAAGGCGGCGCAGGCCACGCAGAAGACGCCGTTCGAGCAACTGGGCAAGCAGATCATGGACGTGCGCGACGAGAAGGTCGAGCCGGCCTTCCAGAAGGTGGAGAAGATCCCGGTGACCGCAGCGGAGCAGCGCAAGCAGGCGGGCGACGAAGCGGAGCGGGCGCTGCGCGAGGCGGCCGACAAGGTGAACGAGCTGATCTGGAAGAACCTGCAGGAGGAGAACCGCAAGCAGGAGGAGCAGAGCCGCCTCAACGAGCTGGCGCAGCGCGAGGAGGCGCTGGCCGAGCAGGCGAAGGCGGAGGCGATGGACAAGCCGGAGATGCAGGAGTGGGCCAACCGCCAGAACGAGGCCGAGCAGAAGCTGGCTCAGAGCAAACCCCAGCTCACGGACGAGGCTTTTAACAAGGCCATGGAGAATGTGCGCAAGGCGCGCGAGACGATGCAGCAGGCTGAGCGCGCGCTGACGCCCGAGGCGGATCAGGCGTTGCGCCGCGAGGAGTACGCCTCGAGGGAGGCCGAGAAAGCCGCAAACAGGGCTGAGCAGGCCGCAGAGAAGGCTCTGGCTGCTGCTGAGAAGGCGGAGGAGGTGGCCGAGCGCCGCGCCGCGACAGACGCGCTGCAGCAGGCGGCCGAGAAGACCGCCGCCGCGGCCGCGAAGGCTGAGCAGGCTGCTGAGAAGGCCGAGAGCGCGGCCGAGAAGCGCCAGGCCAACGAGCAGGCGCAGGACGCGTCCGAGCGGCAGGCCGTGGCCGAAAAGGTGGCGCAGGCGGCGCAGGAGGCGCAGGCGGCCGCGCAGGAGGCGACGCAGAGTTCCGAGCAGGCGCAGCAGGCCTCCGAGGCGCGTCAGGCGAATCAGCCGGAGCAGGCTGCCGCGGCCGAGAAGAAGGCCGAGGCGCAGGCCGAGAAGGCCAAGGAACAGGCGCAGCAGGCCAACGCCGAAGCGGTCGAGGCGGCGCGTCAGGCGGACGAGCTGCAGGGTATGGAGAAGGCCGAGGAGGCCGGCCAGCTCGCGTCGGAGTCGGCCGCCTTCACGCAGCGGGCGGCGGACTTGGCGAATGAGTCCGCCGAGAAGAGCGAGGCCGCTGCCAACCTTCCCGAGGAGCGCAAAGAGGCGGCGCTGAAGGAAGCCAAAGGACTTTCGGAGCAGGCGAAGCAGGTGGCCGCCGAGGCGGCGCAGAAGGCCGACAAAGCCGCGCAGCTCGCCAACGAGCAACTGGCCCAGCTCAAGCAGGCGGCGCAGCAGGCCGAGGCGCAGAAGGCGGCCCCCGAGGCCGTGAAGCAGCAGGCGCAGGAGGCGGTGCAGACCGCCCAGCAAGCCGCCAGCCAGGCGCAGGAGGCGGTGCAGGCTGCCCAGCAGGCGATGGAGGAGGCCAAGGAAGCCGGCCCGTTGGATCAAGCGCTGGCCGAGCGCATGGGCGAAGCGGCAGCGATGGCCGAACAGGCGGGCGAGCTGGCCGAGCAGTCCGGGGAGCGCACGCAGGCGGCCGAGCAGGCGGAGATGGGCGAGGCGAAGGAGCGGGACGAGACGCGGCAGGCGCTGGAGGAGGCGCAGGCTGCGGCGCAGCTGGCGAAGGAGGCGGCGGCGATGGCCAAGTCGGCCGCCCAGCAGGCGGCGCAGGACATGGCCGCGCTGAAGCAGGACTCGGCGGAGGCGGCGAAAGCGGCCGCGCACGAAGCCCTGGAGGCGGCGCAGGAGTCGCAGCAGGCAGCCAAGCTGACAAAAAGTCTCGACGCGTCGGAGCTGCAGCAGGCGGTGGCGCAGAGCGCCGAGTCCGCAAAGCTGACCGGCGAGGCCGCCGCGCTGGCTCAGCAGTCGGTGCAAACCGCGCAGCAGGCCACTGAGGCGACTGACGCGCAGGCCGAGGGCCAGGCGCAGGCGGGGCAGGCCAAGGCCAAGCAGGCGCTGGAGCTGGCGCGGCAGGCGCAAAAGAATGCCGCCCAGCAGCAGGCGGCGGACGCCGCGCAGCCGCTGCAGCAGCAGGCCGGGGAGCAGGCGCAGCAGGTGGCCGACGCCGTGGCGGCGCAGCTGCAGGAGCAGGCGCAGAAGTCGGCCGAGGCGTGGGCCAGCGTGCAGGCCCGCCTCGGCGGGTCGGCGCGGCGACAGGCCGACGGCGGCGGCGCGGGCGCCGGCGCCGCGCGCGCGCCGCGCGTCCCGCTCAACCAAGACTGGGTCCGCTTCCGCGGCCAGATGGACTCCGAAGCTTTCGAAGAGATGCTCAAGAAAACCCCCGCCGAGTACCGCGAACTGGTAAAGCAGTATTTCGAAGAGCTCAACCGCGAGGGGCAGCAGGACGAGCGGAAATGAGCCTGCAAAGGCCGGCGATGGCGCTGCAAGGACAGCTCGGCGTTCGGCACGGTTTAGGTTCGCCGCTGCGCGTGACCGCTACGGCACGGTGATGCCTGAAGAGCGGACGTCGGTCATGGAGTCAAAGGCGCCGGTCGGGTTCGGGCCGGCCTGGCGGCGCAGTTCCAGACGATCCGGTAGGCGGGTGCGCCAGGCGTCGACGTAGAGGCCGATCTTCTCGAACGGGAGGGCGCTGATCTGCGGCCAGCGGCGCGCGATCTCCGCGTTCTGCGCGGGGCGGAAGTCCAGCTTCTCCGGGTCGCGGAAGCCGGCCGAGGCCAGCGTCGCGAAGACCGTCGTGTTCGTCACCGTGCTCTGCGCGCGCTCGCCGGGCGCGCCGCTGAAGTGCTCCGCACTCTTGCAGGCCACGGCGGCGTTGTCCGCCACGCGGTTTCCCGTTGGCAGGCCGCGGCTCTCGGGCGTCAGGCGCTGCAGCTCCGGATAGCGCGCGCTCCACGGCGGCGACCGGATGTCGGCGCTCTTCAGCTTGCCGAGCAGCGACGCGCTGTCCTTGTAGCCGCGCGCCACGCCGCGCGAGTCGAGGTGCAGCGCGCTGACGGCTGCGGCGATCACGAGGTTGCCGGTCACAATGTTGTCGTGGCCGCCGCCGATGAAGGGCCCGTACTGCGTGTTGAAAATGACGTTGCAGGCCACGGTGTCGCCGCTGTCGCCGTCGTCCATGTAGAAGGCGTTGATGCGCGGCGAGTCGTAGACGAAATTGTAGCGCAGCCGGTTGCCGCGGCTGGTCCAGTCGTTCCACGTGTAGAACGCGCCGACGTCGCCGGAGTCGAGCGCCGCGCGCGCGACCTCGTTGTACTCGAACACGTGGTCGTTGCCGGAGTAGAGCACGGCGGCGTGGGGCAGGTCGTGCATGAAGTTGTGGGCCACGCGGCAGCCGACCGAGTTCGCGGCGACCTCGATGGGCGGAGCGTAGGTCTGCTTGCGGCGCCCCACGCGCCAGATGTTGTTGTTCTCGGCAACGTGGTTGGCGGGGGCCAGCTTCGCGCGGTCGCCGCCGCTCAGCACGATGCCGCCGCGGCCGAGGTCGCAGAAGTCGGACGAGCGCACGTGGTGGCTGCGCCCGCCGCGTATGAGCGCGCCGGTGCCGCCCAGCAGGCGGAAGGTGCAGCCGCGCAGCGCGACCGACTCGCCACCGCTCACCTCCACGCCGTCGCCCAGCCCGCCTTCGAAGGCGACACCCTCAAGCGCGACGTGCGCCGCGTTCGTGATGCGGATCAGCGACACGGCGCGGTCGGCGATCGCCGCGTCTTTGGGCGGTTTGCCATCCGGCGGAAGGAAATAGAGCGCCCGCTCGCTGAAGCGGATGCACCATTCGCCGGGCCTGTCGATCTCCTCCAAGAGGTTGACCGCGCACCACTCCTCCTTGCCGGTGCCGAGCTGGGGCGGCTTGGCGTACTTCGAGCCGAGGCCGCGCGAGACGCCGCTCGCGAAGGTGACGGTCTTTACGGCTGTGTCGATCGAGGCGACGCGCAGGGCGGTGCGCGTCCAGGGCACGACCCAGAAGCCGTCGAGCCAGAGGCCGTCCGCGGCAGACCAGCGGGCGGGGCGGTCCGAGCGATACTCGAAGACGCCGCCGCGCGTGCCGGGGCCGCTCTTGAGGTCTCCCTTGTCCAGAACCTTGGAGATCGTTTCGTAGCCGGAGTCGGGCCAGCGCGCGAGCGGCATCCAGCGCCCGCCACAGACGAGCTGGCAGAGACCGCCGCCGTCCGAGCAGGCGTCGGCGTAGGGGCCTCTGTTCCGGACGTTCAGCTCGTCGAGCGCCAGGCGCAGGAGGCGGCCCTTCGCCGCATCGGCGAGGCGCGCGGTGAGCGCGGGGTCGGTGACCGGCCGCCAGCGATCGGGCGGAACGGGGATGCCGAGATTCAGCGCCGCCGCTCCGGGCGTCGCGGCGCGGTAGACGACCGGCGCATCAGGGGTGCCGCTATCGGAGGCGCCCAGCTCGAACGTGTTCGTACGCCAGTAGGTGCCCGGCGCGAGTTCGACGGTGACGGTGCCTTGGAGCCCCCCAGCCTGACGCGCGGCCCGTACGGCGTCGCGAGCGGCTTCAAGCGTGGAGAAGGGGTGTTCGGCGGAACCGTCGCCGCCTGTAGTCGCGTGAGGCGAGACGTGATACGTGGCGGCATGGAGAGCGGTAGCGAGCGTTAAAAGGGCTGAGATCACGTCTTGGTGTGTCATTTGGAAAGCGTAGCAAAAGGAGAAAACGGCTACAATCTCGGGAACGTGTTTTTGAAGTTGTCGCGTCAGCGGCGATATGCGACGCTATGGACATGGATTTTGACATCACAGCGGCGATGGAGGATATCAGGTCTACACCGGACTTGCTCGAACGGGCGTTGAAGCTCTCCGGTGTGGTCTCGACGCTGTTTGGCGAGGCGGGGTGGCCCCTGATGGTCGTCGGTCGAACTACGGCTGGAGGTCGAGAATGAACTCCGCTAAGCCGGTCAAGACACAGTGGACCTGGGACGAGTGGCAGGCCGGGCGTCAAGCGCGGCGCGAACTCTCGCTGCGCGTCGGGCAGCCCGTCTGCCGCCGCACCGAGAGTTCCTCCGACCGGCGTCTGCGTGCGGCGTTCGACGGCGAGCGGGCACCCGTTTTGGGAGGCGCAAAGGAGAATCTGGCTTTACGCTGGGCGAGGTGATCACGGAGCTGGTCTGATCTGACTGACGCTGCCGCCCGACCTCGCGCACGGCGAGGGCTTCAGGATCGTCTTTGGCCCACTGGCGCAACCCATGCTGGCGCAGGAAATCCTCGTAGTCGAGGAGCCGTTCGTCGAGGCTGGCGCGTGCCACGTTGACGAGCCGCAGTTCGGTCTGGCTTGAAGTCGCTGCGGCGCGGCTGCCCTCGGCGATGTTCTGCCGCCCGCTGCGTGCCGCCTGCACCATCTGGTCGACGGTGCGCGAACGCTTGTCGATGAAGCGTTCGCAAAAGGCGACTGTGGCGTCGTAGATGACGGTCGCGACTTGAAAGCTGCGAAGTGCCCGGTAGCCTCCGCTGGGGCGGAGGCGGCGAAAGCGGGAATCGGACGGATCGGTCCGATCCGACTGATCCGTCTGATTCTGTTGCTCCCGCTCAGCCATGGCGCGCGCTTACACCACGTTCAAGATCACGGCCTTGATGCGGCGGACGCCGGCGGAGGAGGACTCCTCTTTCTGAATTTTGAAGCCACCGAGTTCGCCGGTGTTGTCGGCGTGCGGGCCGCCGCAGACTTCCATCGAGAAGTCGCCCATGGCGTAGACCTTGACCTGTTCGCCGTACTTGGCGGCGAAGAGGGCGATCGCGCCTTGAGCCTTGGCGTCCTCGATGGTCATGGTCGTCATGGTGATCGGCAAGTTGCGCTTGATCTGCTCGTTGACGATGTCTTCGACCTTCTGGATCTGCTCGGGCGTCATCTTCTCGGGGTGCGAGAAGTCGAAGCGCAGGCGCTCGGGAGTGATATTTGAGCCCTTCTGCGTGGCGTGGGAGCCGAGGACGGTGTGGAGCGCCTTGTGCAGCAGGTGTGTGGCGGTGTGCAGGCGGGTGGTGGCAACGGTGTTGTCGGCCAGTCCGCCCTTGAAGGTGGCGTCGCCCTGCTTGGAGGTTTCCTGGTGCTTCTTGAAAGCCTCCTCGTAGCCGGGGCGGTCGACAGCGAGGCCCTGCTCGAGGGCGAGTTCCTCGGTGAACTCCAGCGGGAAGCCGTAGGTGTCGTAGAGCTTGAAGGCGGTGCGGCCGGA
>CAYLUN010000098.1:0-19052 GCA_964386865.1 uncultured Lentisphaeraceae bacterium
CGATCTGGGCGCTGACCCGTTCGCCGCGCCACGCGCAGAGCCTGATTCCGCCGGCAGCCGGCGCGAACGCCAACGGACCGGTTGGAGCATAGCGCGTGTCCACATCCCCCACCCCGCCGCCCAAAGCCGGGGCGGCCTTGTCCGCGACCGCCGCCATTGGCGCGGCCGGCTCATAGCTGGGATGCCACGCTGGACCGGAGGCGCCCTGCACCGCCGCCTGTGCCGCTGTCGAAACAAGCAGCGCTGCCCCCGCAACAAACGTCAATTTAGCCAAGTAATCCCTCATTTTCCCCCATCCTTCCCTGCCTGTTTCCCAATTATAGGAAGTTTTTCTGATTCCAACAATGTCACATACTGACAGAATCACAGACGCGTCGCTATTGGCGGATCAGCCAATACCCTTTGCCCAGGCCTGCCAGGCCCGGACCGTCGCGAGCGGATACTGCGGCTCGAGGTGATACAGGATGACCAGCCAGCCGCCCTGATTGTCGGCGAACGCGTTCCGTGTCCAGGCCTTCAGGTCGTCGAGATTGCCGCTGGCGAGCAGCTTCACGGGCGGCGCGATGCTCACCGGGAAATCGAGCCCGAATAGGTCCCTGACCCGGGCGAGCGACGTCTCCCCGCCCAAGTCCAGGCAGCTCAGGCTCCCGACCTTCCGGAGCGCCTCCAAGATGTGGTCGCTCGGCCCGCACGAGTGCAGGCGGACCGGCCCCAGCGCCAGCCCGATCCGCTCCAGCGTCGGGCTGACGAACGCCTCCCACTCGTTGGCACCAACCATGCAGGACGAACATTCGCCGACGTGTACGGACTCGATCGTGATGCCGGCCAGCGCCGCAAAGTGCCGGACCAGGACGATGTTGGCCTCGCAGATCCAGCGCATGACGTGGTGCACGCGGTCGGGGTCCAGCAGCATGTCCATGAACACCTCCTCCCCGAGGAACTTCTGCGCCGTGGTCAGCGAGCCGTGAACCGCGGCCCGCCCGGAGGCGTCCCAGAAGAAGGGCGGAATCGGACAGAACCTGCGCTCGGCCTGCACCATGCGGATCTGCTGGCTGAGCATGCGGATCAGCGGATGCTCCACAAGCGTCTCGGGCGGAGGCAGGGCCTCCACGGGCTTCCCGGCCCAGCAGGCCGGGGTGATGTCGGCGTCCCCGCCGGGTGTCGGGATGAAGTCCGCGCCAAGCAGCATACCGACGAGCAGGTTGGGCTGGATGCCCCCGATGAGCGCCTGCTTCTGCTCCCAATACGCCTTCCGGCCGAGGTTGCTCTCCGTGTACAGCGCGTCCAGTTCCGGGCAGATGCTGTCCAGATACGCCTGGCACCTGAGATCCGTCTCGCGGCGGAGAAACGGATCAAAGTAGTACGCGCGATCAAACGCCACGCCCAGCGCCTGGGCCATGAACGCCTTGGACACCGAGGCTTCAAACTGAACGGCTCGCTTCTTGGTCTGGCTGCTATCAGTCATTCTAAACTTTTCTCTCTTTCTCTTTTGTCTGAGCGAAATAGGCTTCGATCTCCTCGAGCGACTTGCCCTTGGTCTCCGGCAGGAAGAAGGTGGCCGTGATGAAGTAAATCACGGTGCTGCCTGCGAAGGCCCAGAAAGCCACGGCATAGCCGCACCTGCCGACGGTCGGTAAGAAGGCGGCGGCGATGGCCGTTGAGACGGATTGGTTGATGAGCAGCGCGATGCTCATTCCGGTGGAGCGTATGCGGGTCGGCATCAGCTCCGAAAGGGCGAGCCAGACACAAACACCCGGGCCGACCGCATAAAAGGCCATGAAGACCAGCAGGCAGAGGGCGGTCAGCACCCCGCCCCATTTTTCAGGGACTGGCGTCACGAGGGCATTTTCGATCACGAGCGGCCTTTCCCGGGCCGCGTCGAGACTTGCAAACGGGTTGGCGAAGAACGCCAGCGTCTTGTTGGCAGGCAGGCAGTTTTCGCGGCTGATTTCAAGCGGTTTGGACAGCGCGTTGTCCGAGCGCATCACGGGAGTCGCCGCACGGAAGCCGCCGCAGGAGTAGATCACGATCAGCGTCTGCACGTCGTATGCCGCGCCCGCCTCGCGCGCGCCGGCTGCGACGGGCGCAAGCAGGTCGGAGACCGCAGCGGCGTTAAAGGCCAGCGTCAGCTTCTGGTCGGGCGTCACGCGCGCCTGCAGTTGCGCGCGCCGGTCCACCCGCAGCCGCTCGGTGCGGTGGAACAGGAATCCCGTGGCCAGCAGCGCGGCGATGATTCCCAGCGTGCCGAGCGACAGCAGGAACGTGCGCCCCTTGCGGTCCACCAGCGCGACGCTGGCGAGCGTCATCACGAAGTTGACCGCGGTCAGGGCCACATAGCCCCAATGGGCTTCGAGGTCGGACAGCCCGGCCTGCAGGAGGATGGTCGTGCTGTACCCGATGATTGAGGCGACCCCCGTGGCCTGCGTGCAGGCGAGGATGACGCAGGCCAGCACGAACGGGATCACGTACTTGCGGCTGAACAGGGAATCGCTTGCTCCTTTTCGGGCGCCCGGCTCACCTGGCGCGGACGCGGCGAGCCCCGCCTCCATCTCGCTCAGCTCCAGCGCAGCCTGCTCTTCGGTCCGGGACCACCTCAGCGCGGCGAGGCAGGCCTCTTTCCTGTCGGCGCGGAACAGCCAGCGGGGCGACTCGGAAACCAGGGCGCTGCCGAGGACGAACAGGATGCCAGGCGGCAGCGAGCACCAGAAGATGCTGCGCCAGGCCATGTCTTTGAAGGCGAAGAGCCGGTCCGCGTCTCCGAGCGCGGCGATCTGCTCGATGCGCACGCTGAAGCCCATGCCGATCACGGCTGCGGCCACAATGCCCAGCGTCAGCAGCAACTGGAAGACGGCCGTGCCTTTGCCGCGGTGCGCCGGGCCCAGGCACTCGGCCAGGTAAAGGGGCACGATCACCCCGATGAGTCCGGCACTGACGCCTTGCAGCAGGCGGCCCAAGACGAGCGGCACGTAACCGTGCGAAAGGGCGATGACGGGAATGCTCGCGACGAAAACGACGCCGCTGAGGGCCATCATCGGTTTTCGTCCCAGCCCGTCTGCAAGCGTCCCCGCGAAAAGCGTCGAGACCACACTGCCCAGAAGCACGGCGGCCACAACGACCGACAACTGGCCGGCATTCAGGCCCGAGGTCGCTTCGAGGTAAGGCAGCGCACCGGCGATGATCCCGACATCGATGCCATACAGGAGCCCGCCCAAGCCAGCCACAAGCAGCAGAAAAGTGCTGTTGCGTCGCGTCCGGTTCCCGTCCCCTGCGACGGCACCAAGGCGCGAAACCGGCAAAACGACACGATTATTCATGCGCTGTGTGGCCCCCTATTTTTAGGCTTCGACGGTCGCATGATACCAGCCCGAACCAAAAAAGCACATGTCCGCACCGCAATAAAGCATATACTTTTCGCAAGCGCAGCCTTTGCCAGCCCTCGACTCTACGTTCTCACAGAATAGCCGGATACATGGCGCATATGTTCGGCTGCTTTCCCATTTCAAAGTTTAATGCAATCCCGGCGGGCGAGGGCGGAAATACGCGGCCTTGTCAGTGATAAGCGTGATGATCGAATCTTCCAGCGCAGATTCGCCTGGCCACATGTTGAATTTTCCGCCAGGGCTCCATTGCCACATGATCGCGACCGGGACCTTGGCCTGTGAAATGGCGGCAAAGGCGTTGGTCACGTAATCCCGCGCCGCCTCTGGCGAGAGTTCCAGCGGTTTAGCTCCGCTTGCGTGGGTCGGCGCGTCAGCGCGGCTCTCCAGATTCAGGCCCCACTCTTCCACCACGAACGGTTTGCCTATGGCGTCCGTGTAGGCGGCGTAGGCGGCGAGGTTCTTCCACTCCCCCCACGGCATCGGCACCTGATAGGGCGGGCTGACGGGACGCTCCAAAGCCTTGGGCGGGTGGCTGTAGATATGGACGGAGCCGAAGTCGATGTTCCGGTCGGCCCACAGCGTCTTCCAATACGGCGCGCCCGTCCTGTCCTTCACCGGCCCGGTGGGCGTGACATGCAACAGGCCGCCGGCGTTGACCAGTTGGCGGGGAGCGTTGCGTTTAAGCTCGGCAGCTGCGTTCGCGATGAAAGACAGGTAGTTGTTCACGTCACGGCTTTCATTCTTGAGGTCTGCCCCGCCACCCGGCAGCTGATTGAGTCCGAAGGGTACGATCTCGCCCAGGATCGAATACGCCAAGATGGTCGGATCGTCCTTGTAGAGGCGCCCGTTGATCGTATTCCGGCGGTTCGGGATGACGCGATAGACGTCTTTGAGGCGGGCGAAGTTCTCCGGCGCGGTCACGTCGAAAGGCGGATCGGAATACCGGCCGGTGTCATAGGTCAGTGTGCTGAAATCGATGATCACGCGCATCCCAAGCGTGCGCGCGACATCGAGGATCATGTCGATCTGGCTCCACACCGGCTCCGACAGGTGCCGCGCCAAGTCACCGGTTTTAAAATCGTAGATGACGGTGGTGGCGCGAAAAAGGGTAAAGCCGTGAGCCTGAGCCACGCGGAAGATGCGCTCTACCTTTTCCCGTGGATTCTTGCGCTGGTCCTTGCCAACGTTCAATTCGTAGGCGGTGAACCCCATGGCCCGATATTCTTGCGCGCCAACACGGAACTTGCCCCCCACTACAGCCACAAACGGCTCCCCCGCCCCCTGAGCCGTGCCACACGCTATACCGGCAAACAGAACAACCCCTACCAGTCGTTTTCTCATAATACCCTCCGCCAATCAAATCGACATGATCATAGCGGTTTCGTGGAAAAATGCCATCCCCCGCTCGGGGGGACATATCTACACCGGCGCGACCACCGTGACGACCAAGGTCGCATTCCTGACGCTTACCCTTATCACGGCGTATTTGCCCCATCGAAGTGAAGGCGGGCACGCGGGGCGGCATGCAGAGTCTTCGGCTGTTGCTTAAACTGCGCGGGTTACGTTCCGGGCTCCGCGTTTCCATGGAATAAGAAATCGGTAAAATCGAAGACGCCGGCATCGTGCCGCTGTACGCGGCGCTCCGGCTCCTGGAAGACAGCGGCAGGCTAGGAGGCTGAGAAAATGAACCGTCACCCTGTCGGAAACCGGCGAGGTGATATCGTACAGCGCCCCTACTGCACCATGATCAGCGTGCCCCACGGCCGGAACACGATGCGCTTGTTCGCCGCGTCATTGACGGCCTTGTAGCTCTCGCCGCTGCCAGCCACTTCGACCGGCACGGCCTGCGGTCCAGAATAGGTCTGGTACGTGAAGAGCACCGTACCGCCCAGTGCCGCGCCGCCGGAGAGCGTCGCGTCCAGGTAGAGCCTGCCCGAAGCCGGCAGCATGAGCGCACCGGCCGCCACACGGTCGGTCGCACCTGACGCAATGTCCCACACCAGCCGGGCGCCTGCCTCGACCGTCAGGTTCGAGACCGAGAACGTGCCAGCCCCCTCCGACCCAGGCGTTAGGCGGCCTCCGGCCTTCACGACCGCCTGCCAGACCGTGCCTGTCCCGCCGAAGGCCGCGTTGGTGTAGACCGTGGCCAGGCCGGTCGCGGCCGACTGGTCGCCGTTGACCAGCAGCGTGCCGTTCGTCACCGACGTGGGGCCGCTGTAGAAGTTCGTCCCCGACAGGAGCCACTGGCCAGCCCCTGTCTTGGTGAGTGCAATCTTCGTCACGTCGTTGGTGCCGTTACCGATCACGCCGGCGATCCTGTTCAGGCCGGGGTTCGCGCCCGCCAGCGTGAGCGTGTTGGCCCCGCTCGCCGCACGGGAGCTGATCCGGCCGCTGAAGGCCAGCGCGCCCACGCCGGCCGCGGCTCCGGCATCGAGGGTGCCGTCGCTGTTCAGCGACAACGTCCGGTCTGTGGAGCTGTCTCCCGCGCCGATGTAGCGCAGCGTGCCGCCGTTGCTGAGGGAGAAGTTGAAGGCCGGCGTCGTGTGCAGCTTATTCCCGAGGCCGAGCGAAGAGGCCGCGCCGACGTTAGCCACCGAGTCGAACTGCAGCACGCCGCCTTCAACGGCAACATAACCCCGGAAGTCCTTGTTGCCCTCCAACGACCAAGTATTGGCGTCGCGCTTGGCGAGGTTCACACCCCGGTCCCTGACGGTGCCAAGCGTCGACTTGTTATCGGTCAACCCGCCTGTGATCCGGTTCTCCAGCGACGCATCGCTCGTCCCGCCCAAGACCAGCAGCGTATTGCCGTCCGTGCCGTTGTTGTTGTTCCCGATGCCGAGAATGTAGGAACCGGCGCTCGGCGAACCGAGCGTCAGCGCGCCCGTTCCGCTGGCATTGAGGGTGAAGGTGCTGCCGATCTGGTCAATCACATAGATTACACGGTCACTGCTCGCTTCGCCGCCAGTATACGTGATGGTTGTATTGGCTCCACCCGGGGCTTGCACTTGAATCGGCGCATTGGTATTCGTGCCGGAGACCCCCTTGCCGAGCGCGCACTCCGTGCCCACCTCCGCAAGGGAGTTGACCGAAAGTGTGCTCCCGGTGAACTCCGCCAGAATCGTCTTGCCCTCGAAGGTGTTTAGGCCGCCGAGTACGAGGGTGCCCGCCCCGGCCTTGACAAGGTTGCCTGTTCCGCTGATCACGCCCGTGATCCCCAGCGTAGTCCCGCTGTTCACGGAACTCGTGACCGTTCCGGCGATCACCACATTCCGCTTGTTTGCACCCGAGTTATCCAGATTGAAGGTTCCCGTCGTATAGAGTGTTGCGCCATTGCTGATGCTCAGCGTCGCTCCAGTGGCCACCGCGCCAAGATGGTTGTTCGCGCTTATCTGCAACATGCCTCTCTGGATCGTGGTCTCGCCCGTATAGCCGTTTGCCCCGGAAAGAACCAGGGTGTTCGTTCCCGCCTTGGTCAGGCCGAACCCGCCGTTGACGGGTCGGTTGATGGTCAGGGTGCCGCCGCCGTTATGCGTCACAACCAAGGGATCCGCGAGGTTGATGCTGCCTGTCCCCGCACCGAGGGTGATCGCGCCGGCCGCGCCGCTTTCGACCACGATCTCCGCGTTGCCGCCTGCCACATCCGTATCCAACGTCAAAACAAAACCGCTTCCCCCCGACAGGGCACTGGCGGTGCGAATACTGATCGCACTGTCCGCATTCTCGTTGAACGTCAAGGAGCGGATGGTTCTGTGCGCGCCGAGGAAGTTACTCAGGTTACCTGCGCCCGCCGTGTTAAAGGTTGCATCCAGAGTATTGTTGAACGTCGGCAACGAGCCTCCCCAGTTGTTGGCCTGACCCCAGCCTTCGCTTCCGGCCCCGGCGCCGCCGCTCCAGGTAGTGGTAGCAGCGTGCAGTGCGCCGGCGCACAGACAGGTTGCAGCAACGGCGAGCTGCCCCGACGTGAACAAACCGCTCCGACCGCTTCTCCTCCGTTCAAACAACGTGCTGACCATGGCGACAGACTCCTTTTCCAAAAACGCCTTCACTGCGCTCCCGCCTCGAATCTCATGGTTGTAGCTTAGCGCACGCTCTGCGCACCCGTGTATCCCCCGTGCGGGGGATTCGGGCACACCTCAATCAGAAGTAAGGAGCAACCGGCTAGCACCCCGCCCGGGGTTACGGGCGCAAACGATGAGTGGTGGCTTCACGTTTGGCGAGCGGCTGCGTTCGGAATCTGCGCTCAGACGTGGAGCAGCCCCAGCTCGTAGCCGCGCGCCACGGCTTCCGTCCGCCCGGAAACCGCCAGCTTGGCGAGGATCGCCTTCACGTGGCTCTTCACCGTCTCGGGGCTGATGCACATGGCCTTGCCGATGTCCTCGCGGCTGTGGCCCCGGCTCAGCAGCTCCAGGACCTCGATTTCGCGCGGTGAAAGCACCGGCTGAGTTGCGGGACGAGCTTCCGCCTTGCGCAGAAAAACCCCGCCGCCGCCGTGCGCGGCCCGGATCGCGTCAAGCAACTCCGTCTGATCGGCGCTCTTTGAGAGATACCCGACCGCGCCCAGCTCGCGCGCCCGCTCCGCCTCGTGCTTGAGCGGCATCCCCGCCAACAGAAGCACGCGAACGCCCGGAAAATGGCGCCGCAAGAGCAGCAGCGTCTGGAACCCGTCCGCGTCGGGCATGCGGACGTCCAGCAGCACGACGTCCGGCACGCCCGAGCGCTGACACGCCTCCACCGCCTCGGCGCCAGAGGACGCACACGCCAGAACGCGAAAGCCCTTTTCGGAAACCAGCATCGCCTCGAGCCCGCCTCGGACAACCGGGTGGTCATCCACAATCAGCACTGAAATAGCCGCTTTTCCTAGTTCCTTCATTCCCTTGCCCATCCATCCCGACCGTTCAGGTTTCCGGCTGCGGCGCTTCGACGCTGCCCGCCCCTTCCGCAACTTTTGCCTCGTGGGCGCGCCGCCACGTGACATGCGCAACAACCCGCGCGCCCGCGCCAGGCCGGCTTGTGACGGTCAGCGTTCCGCCGAGCCAGCGGAGGCGCTCCCGCATGCCGCCCAGCCCCAGATGCCCGACGCCGCTCCTGTGCTCGACCAACGCGGCGGGGTCGAACCCGCAGCCGTTGTCGCCGATCACGAGCGTCATCCCTTCCTCGTCGAGCGCCACGTCGATCACCACCTCGCTGGCCCGCCCGTGCCGAATCGCGTTGCCCACCGCCTCCTGCACCACCATCAGCAGGCTTCCCATCATGTGCCTCGACATCGGCCGCTCCGCTCCCTCGCAGCGGACCTGCACGATGCCCTGCCAGTGCTCCATCCGCCGGACCGCGTGCCGCAGCAGGCCCACGAAATCGAGGGGGCCCTCAGACTCTTCCGTCAACCCCCACAGCGCGCTCCGCAGCCCGCCCTGCGTGTGGCGGAGAGACTCGCGCGCGTGCTCCAGCTGCGCCTGCGCCGCGCCCGGATCGTCGGGAAGGTAGTTGAGCGCCGCCTTGAGCCGGAACATCGAGCCGGCCAGAAGCTGCTGGAACCCGTCGTGCAGGTCATGCGCCAGCCGCAGCCGCTCGCGCTTGGTGGCTTCGAACTCCAGCTCCGCGTCCCGGTGCGCGCGCAGCGACAGCTCCAGCCGCGTGGACTGTCGCGCCACCACCCGGCGCAGCACCACGATCCACAGCACGCCGGCCAGGATCAAGGCCGCCAGCAGGCCGACCGTCCAGTTGACCCGCTGCGGCGTCCACCACGGCGCGCGGCGGATGACCTGAATGTCTGACTGATCCCGCATGTGCAGGTTCACGTTGGCCACCTCTACCCAGTCGCCCGAGGGCGAAGAAACGCGATAATTCACATTCGCGACCCCGGTCGCGCTCATAAAAGCGCCCGGATTCAGGCCACTCAAGAGCGTCGATCCCGCTTCGACCGGAAGACTGGCCGTGATGAAGCGCCCCTCATCGCCCAGCGTCAGCCAGCAGTTCTTCCCTTTGTGCTCCACCCCGACCAGCCAGCCCTCGATGGTCACCAGCGCGCCGTTCCACTCGATCACATCCGGCTTCTGAGACGGATCCCCTCCGCTCGTCAGCAAGTTCTCGATGGACGTCACGACCGGCTCAGGTACCCGGCCCACCCCCACCTTGCGGACAAGCGCGCTCTCCAAGCGCGTAATCGCGCTGTTGAAATTGACGAAACCAACCGCCTCCACCATGTCGCCGGGCTGCCAGGCTTCGCGCCCGTCCACCGACACCCGAAGCGTCCGATTCCCCTCTTGCAAATAGATGAAATCGCCGGGGCGGCAAACCGTCACCACGCCGCACACCTTGTGCCGATGCAAATTCACGCCGCCCATAGAAAAGGGGCGCAGGCCCGACAGGCTGACGGTCGGCAGATCGAACGGATCGTCCTTGGCAGGCTCAAGGACCTGCATGTCCTCGCGGAGGTTCGTTTGGACGCTCACGCCCATCAGCTCCCAGCGTGCGTTAAAGATGGGCAGCATGCACCCGCTGACGCGGACCCGCGCATCCACAAGCCTCTCTGAATGATCGTCGGGCACATCAAGCAGCAGCACCTGAAATCGCTGGAACAGCGTTCCCACGTGTAGGCTGAGCCCCCGTCCGCCCTCCAGCCGCTTCGCCACGCGCACCACGCCCTCCACGGCCACGCGCTGCGCGTCCAGCGTCCCGGAGAATAGGTCAAAGATGTCAGACTCCTTCGGCTTCGGCAGCGGGCCGCGGCCCAGCACGCGGAACATGCGCGGAACAATGACCGGCGAATAGTTTCCCGGGTCGGTCACGCCTTCGACCTCGACCTGATCGCCCGCCCGCAGCCGGCCGGCCTCCTCGCCGCTCATCTGGAAGAGTGCCCGCTCTTGCGCGAGGCTGACGTTGCAGTAGACGCCCGCCACGCCATCGTCCACAACGAACATCTTCAGCGTCTCAGTCGTGCGATACGTAACAGTGCCTCGGATCCGAACGGGGAGGCCTTGGAGCGCCCTGTCCTTGGACAGCTGACGGATCTCGGCGATCGTGGCGATCGGGCTGCGGTCAACGAGCGGCGCAGCTGGCTCTTCAGCGCACAGCGAGAAAGCCGCCCCGAAGAGCACGCCAAACACCTGCCGCTTGTTCACTGACCGTATCATTCGCCCCCAGTCTAGCGCGCCTCAGAAAGCGCGCGCAAGGCCGATTCACAGAGCCCGGCCATGGTGTCGCCGGCGGAGGCGCCCTCCGTCTCGCTGGTCAGATTCACGGAGCGGTAACGCGTGGCCACGCCGGGCAGCTTCGGAATGTCCTGCGTATGCTCTCGCCACGCGGCGCGCCAGGCCTCCAGCTCCTGCCGGGCATGCACCGCCTGTGCCGCGTCACGGGTCTCCTTCCACTGGTAATAGAGGAACATCCCGTTCACATAGTGGCACACGACCTTGGCCAGGCTCTCCATGTAGAGCAGGCTGCTCAGCGCCTCCTGATAGACGGCCTCGCCGCGCGCGGCCACAATCGCAGGCCGCGCGCGCTCGAACAGAACCCGCATGCGGCCCGCGAGCGCGACCGACTCCTCTTTCTCCTCGAACACCTCGGGCAAGGCGCGCTTCGACCCGTCATACAGTTGCCGGAGCGGCGCGCCGCGGATGATGTCGTCGCGCATGAGGTTCTCGCTCGGCTTCCAGCCCCGGTGCTCGCGCGCGTACGGCCCGATGTAGCGGAACTTGAGCACGAACTCCGGCGAGAGCATCAGCATATCCGCCACGTCGGAGGCCGCTTTTGCGCCGAACTCAAGCGAGGCCCACTCCTCCGCCAGCTTGCGCGGCGAGGCCTTCGGGTCTTTGACCAGCCGCGACGTCGCGTAGACGTTTAGCCGCACCCAGCGGTCCGAGGCCAGCTTGGGGCCGCCTCCGCCCCCTCCGAAATGCCAGAGCCAAACGCCGACAGCCCCTTTTTGAGCGGACTTGATCAGATCCTCCGCATGCAGCGGGCCGACGTAATTCGGAAACGCGCCCTTGCCCTCATATTCCCGCGCGCACTGGAACTCGATGATCTGCTCCACGCCGCCGCGGCCGATCGTGTGGTTGAAGTCGTTGTAGCGCCAGAAGTCGGTTTGCGTGTGTTTGACTGAGAAGACGAGTCCCTTGCGATTCATCACGCCCGCCAGGATCCGGTCGTAGACATTGGTGTTCGCGTGGAACTTGTCGTTGCCCAGGTCCCATGTGCGCCAGATCAGCGTGCGGCCGCACTCGTCCACCACCACCCTGCGCGTCTCCTCGATCAGCCGGGTCATGCGCCGGAAATAGTCATCGTCGATGGCGCGCCCCATCACACGCTGTGCGAGATAGCCTTGCTCCGGACGCGAATAGTTCTCCCCTGTCCGAATCAGCACGTAGGCGATCTTGGGATAAGCCTGCAGAACCTCGCTGTACTTGGCCCGGTAGACCTGCCAGAAGAGGTCGCTCTCCCAGTCCGCCCAGACCGATTTTTTGTTACGCGTATCCTGTTTTTTCAGCCACTCGGCAACGGGAACCGGCAGCGCGACCTCATCCGTCCCGGCAACCAGGGCCAGCCCCAATTTCGCGGCTTCGTCGTAGTCCTTCTTGAACTTGTCTCGCGCCCGCTCGATCTGCGCGCGCAACCCGGTCCCTTCGGCGATGGCGCCCGGGCAGGCCCCGTCGAAAGTGGCAAGCCTGGTGATGTCGCCCGAGATTGTGGCCGTACAGCCGGTGTCGAGGTAACGCTTCATCTCCTTTTCGCCGCTGCCGATCCAGAGCTTCTGGAACGGCGCCGGCGCTTCCGCCGCCACACCGGATACGGCCGCGAGTGCAACGGCTAACAAGACGCTGCCCCGAGACGCGCATAGCCGCCTCAGGCATTCGTACTCCACAGAGATGCTTCTCATTCTTCCACTCCCTTCTTTGCGTTCTTCGTTGGTGCAGGCGGCGGAGGCAGCGCCTGGTTCCATTGCTGCCACAAGGCTTTGAGTTCAGCGACCTTGGCCGGCTGTGCGGCCGCCAAGTCCCTGCTCTCGTTCCGGTCTGCGGCAAGGTCGAACAGCTCGGGCTTGTGATCCGGCTCCCCCACGACCAGCTTCATGTCGCCCTGGCGCACCGCCCACCGCCCGTCGATGCGCCAGTACAGGGTCTCATGCGGCCGCCCTGCGGTCAACCCCGTCAGATAAGGCACCAGGTCGACTCCGTCCAGCTGCCACGCGGGATCGACCGTCCCGCCGGCGGCCCTCACGCAGGTCGGCGTCACGTCCAGATGGATGACCGGAAAATCATAGGCCTTGCCTGCGGGAAGCTTCCCCTTCCACTGCATCATCCACGGCAGGCGGATGCCGCCCTCCCAGGCCCTGTACTTGGTACCGCGCAAGCCGCCGTTGTCGCCGAGGTGCGGCGAGCCGTTGTCGCTGATGAAGAAGATCAGGGTGTTCTCTTCCAGCCCGAGTTCGCGGAGCTTGGCGAGCACGAGCCCCACGCCGTCGTCCACCGCGGAAACGAGCCCGCAGAAGTTCCTGCGGTCCGGCTTCTTCACATGGGGAAAGCGATCAAGGTATTTCTGCGTCGCCTCATACGGACCATGCACGGCATTGAAGGCCAGGTAGACGAACCACGGCTTCTCCTTGTTTCTGGCGATGAAGTCGCAAGTCCGCTGGGCAAACGCGTCTGTTGTGTAGAAATCCTTGGACGTCGGCCGCGCCTCGTTCGAGATCAGCGAGTCCATCACCGGCCGGCCGATGTAGGGGCCGTTCGCGATCACGCCGTAGAACTCGTCAAACCCGCGTCGCTGCGGCAGGCGCTCCTCGCCGCCGCCCAAGTGCCACTTGCCGACCGCCAGCGTCGCATACCCGAGCGCCTTCATGCGGTTGCCGAGCGTCTTTTCATCCAGCGGCAACCCGCCCGGCGCCTGGTTGTTGTTGTCGTGCCCGAACCTTTGCTGGTAGCGCCCCGTCATCATCCCGGCCCGCGAAGGGGAACACAGGGGGGCTGAAACGTAGCCGCTGGTCATGCGGACGCCGTTGGCCGCAATCGAGTCGATGTGGGGCGTCGGCACCTCCTTGCCGCCGTACGCGCCGATCCCCCCGTAGCCCAGGTCGTCGGCGTAAACGATCAGCACGTTCGGCTTCTCATTAGCCTGGACGGAAACGGCGAGCAGTCCAAGAAAGGCGAGGGCCAAGGACGGCAGTCTGTTCATGGCGTGTCTCCGGGTTTTGCTGGTGTAGCCGAAATGCAAGGTCCGAGAGTTGACCCCATGACGAACTCTCGTTTGCTGTTTGCGCTAAAGCGTAACAGAATCCGGAGCAACCGTAATCCCCCGCGCGGGGGATTCAGACGTGCGTACGTTTTAGGCGCCCCAGCCGCGAGCCTGCGCAAGAGCCTAGTAAACCAGCAGCAGCGCGCCCTGCCCCACGTGCGGAGGCACGCCCGACGAGGCCTCGTCGGCCAGCGTCAGGCTGTCCAACAGGGTCGCCTCCGCCTCCTGCGTCAGGAGTCGGAACTCGCGCGGCGCGGTCTCGGCGGAGCCGTCCGCGAACGCGAGCCGGCTGGCGAGGGCCACCGAGCTGCTGCCCGGCGCTTCGTGCGCCGCGAACAGGCACCACGTGCGCGCCGCATAGTCGAGACCGACCGTGTAGCGAACCCACTCGTCGTCGCGCGCCGTGAAGCCCGGCAGGGCGCGCCACGCGGCACCGTCGAGCGCCATGACCTGGCCGGCGCCGCCGAGGTAGAACGTCGCGCTGCTCGTCTGAGCAGCCGGGTAGCTGAAGCCCGGCGTCGCCCGCCTCGCGCGCAAGGAGAAGTCGAACCACGCGCGGCGCACGGTGTTCGTCAGGAACGCGTGGCTCAGCGCCCCGCGGGTCAGCGCCGCCGCGCGCGCGCCGCCGAACGCCGCGTTGCTCTGCACCGACGCGCACGACTGCGGCGACGCCTCCCAGCCGTGCTGTCCCGCCAGCAGGCCGATCTCGTGCGCCATGGTGGCCGGCTCGGTCTCGAAGGTCTCGGCGAACGGGATGCGGTAGGGCGCGAGCGACGGTGTCGCGACGGCCAGCGCGCTGAGGGCACCGTACTCGCCGGGGCCCGTAGCCTGGACGCGGTACTCATACGCGGCGCCGTCCGCCAGGCCCGCGTCGGCGAACGCCGTCGCGCCGGCGGCGAGCGTGGCCAGCAGCGCCCAACTCCCCGACCCCGCCAGCCGCCTTTCGACCCGGTAGCCGGTCTCGCCCGACGCCTGATCCTGCCAGCGCAGCACCACGCCCGTGGCCGTCAGGTTCGAAGCGACGAGGCCCGCCGGCTGCGCCAGCGCGGCCGTCACGAACTTGCGCAGCAGACTCCCCTCGAGCTGCTGGCGCTCGGCTGCGCTCAGCGCGTTCGTGTACACGAAGACGTCGCCGATCAGGCCGTTGAACGTGGTCCAGCCGTCGGGGTTGTTGCGCCCCACGTTGAGCGCGTTCGCGAAGCTGCCCGGCACGTTCGGCACGAGCGAGGTCATGGCGCTCGTCGACGTTACACTCAGGATCTCGCTGCCGTTCGTGTAGACTTTGTATGTCCCCGAGGGCTGCACCACGAGGCTCAGCACCGTCCGCTGCCCGTCCGGTATGGCCGCCGTGCTGCTCGCCTGCGAGCCGTTGCGCAGCACGTCCACCTTGCCCGTGCTGTTGCGGATGCCGAGCACGACGCGGTTGTAAAAGAGATCCACCAGCGAGGTCCACGAGGTGGAGGTCGCGTTGCGCTGCGGCCTGGTCGCCACCACCACGGTCACGCCGTTGACCGGAATCGCCGTGCTGCTGGTGGCGCGCAGGAAGCCGTCGCCGTCGCCGTAGACGTTGCGCACCCACTGGGCGCCGTTCGTGGTCTCGACCGCCGGCGACCCCATTGCCGTCATCATCTGGCCCGCCGGACGGAACGTCGGCCAGTTGCCGGTCGCGCCGCTGGCCGGAAGCGCGTCGGTCAGGGCCGCGAAGAGCAGGTCGTTCGTGCGCGGGAAGCTCAGGGGGTTCAGCGCGAAGCTCACGTTGGGCGCGTCCGCGCCAGCCAGCGTGACCGCGCGATCCTCCGAGGTGTAGTAGCCGGCGCCGCCCGCCGCGACGTACCACGCGCCGTCCTCGAGCGTGGCCGAGTACTCGCCCTGCGCGGACACCGCGGCCGTGGCCGAGAAGCCGTCGGAGGCACCGGGCGAGCGCGCGAACCAAACCGTCGCGCCCGCGGCCGCCGCGCCCGTGTCGCGGCGCGTCACGGCTCCGCTGATGTGCGCGTAGGAGGACAGGCTGAAGTCCACGCCCGCGACCGCCGCGGCGGACACGGTGACGACGCGGTCGGTGGCCGCATTACAGCCCGACGCCGCGGCCGTGACGTACCACACGCCCGGCGTCAGCAGCCGGCTGTACAGGCCGCCCGCGCCGGAGGAGGCTGTGACCAGCGCGTTCGAGCGCGCGCCCGCAACGTGCGAGAAGTAGACCGTCGCGTTCGTCACGCCGGAGCCCGCGCGGTCCCTCACCGCGCCGGACACCGAGTACTGCGGCGGCGTGCTCAGCGGGTCGATCGGGTCGGTGCCGAAGTCCGCCTCGACGTTGTCGTTCGCGCCGTCCCCGTCCGCGTCAAACACGAATTCGCCAGCCGCCAGCGCGCGGTCGTAGATGCGCGCGCCCAGAAGCAGCCCGTCGTAGTACTGCCGCGTCGCCGTGTCCTCGCTGGTCTGAGAGAAACCAATGCGGTAGCACTTGCCCGCCGCGCCCGAGTCCGACGAAGGCCCCGAGTAGGAGCGCGTCGCCACGGCCGCGCCGTTCACGTAGAAGGTCGCCGACGAGCCGGTGAAGGCCAGGGCGACGTGCTGCCACTGCCCCAGCGCAACAGCCGCCCCCGTGTCCCAGTTGCCAAGCCCGTCGAGCCGCGCGATCCAGCGCCCGGCGTCGAGGCCGATCCCCGAGCCGGTGCGGCTGGCGTCACGCTCGTCGTCGCTGTCGAACACCGCCTCGTAGTTACTGACGTCCTCGGACGTGTGGGGCTTGACCCAGGCCGAGAGGGTGCGCACGCGGCCGTTGCGCACGCCGCTCTGCGCCACGCTGTTGCTGCCGTTGAAGTCACTGGCCGCCGACGGGTAGAAGAGACCGAGCATGTTGCCGCGCCGCTGGCAGCACTCGCGCACCTCGGCGTCCGTGAGCGCCACCGCGTGGAAACGGACGTCCTCGACGCTGCCCTTGAAGAGCGCGCCGGCCCAGTCGCGGCCGACGTAGTTCGCCTGGGCCGAGGACGCGTCGTTGGTCGCCAGCGCGGACAGCGGCGTCAGCGCCGTGGCACCCGAGGCTTCCTGCTTGCCGTCCACGTAGAGCCGTCCCGTGCTTCCGTCCAAAGTGAACGCCACGTGCCTCCAGGCGTTGGAGCCCATCACGCTGAGGCCCGTCAGGCTGAAGGTCGACGCGCCGTTGCTGAGGCTCAGCGCAGGCTTGCCGGCCGTATTTCGCACCAGCTTCAACGCACGGGTGGCGCTGCCGCCCAAGAAGAGCAGCGGCTCCTCCGAACCCGGCGCACGCCCGGGCTTGAACCACCCCGCGAAGGAGAAGCGAGGCTCGTCGCCCACGCTTCGGTCCAGCGCGGCGTAGTCGTCTGTCCCGTCCAGCGCCAGCACGGCCGACTGGAAGAACGTGTCCGTCGCGCGCGACGGGGTGCCGCGCAGCAGCGCGTGCTGCGCGCCGAACTCGTCCCACCAGACCTGGCCGCTTGTCTCCTCCGTGCGGTACGAGGCGAACAGCCCGCGCGGCGTGCGCAGCGTCTGCGTGTAGAAGGCGTCGAACCAAGCGCCCCACGGAATGTGGCCGAAGTGCGCGCCGCTGCTGAACGAGAAGTCCATCGAGTAGTCGTGGTCCGCGACCGCCGTGCCGCTGATCGTGCCGCCGAACGGGAAGGCGCAGCCGCGCACGGCCGCGTCGTCCTGCACCGTCGCGCCGTCGACGCACGCGTAGCCTGCGACCCGCGCGCGGCCCTTGACCACCGAGCCGCCGCGCACTTCGGCGCGATCCCGCACGCGCGCGCTGTCCTGCACGACCGCGCTGCCGTAAACGCGAGCGCAGCCGCTGACCACAGCACTGCCCTGCACGGTCGCGCTGCCCTGCACCACCGCACCGTCCTCGACCCTCGCGCTCCCCAGCACTTTGGCCGTCTCCAGCACCTTGGCGTTCGGCCCCACGTAGGCGGTCGCGTCCACGGTCGCGGAAGGCCCGATGACGCCGCCGCCGTTCGCATGGATGCGGTACCCCGTCGGGTTCGCGACGCCGAACACGTGGGCCGCCGGTGCCGCGTTGACGAGCCGGACCTCGTATGCATAGCGCAGGCGGTCGGCGTGCTTGTCGGTCGGCTTGGTGTTGCACAGGCTGTCGAGGTCGAGCGCCGTGCCCGAGGGCGTGGCCGCCACGATCAGGAAGAGGTTCGTCTCGCCGGCGGCGAGAGTGATGTTGGTGATTCCCGGCGCCAGCACCGGCGTGTAGCGCACGGCATCGTTGGTCGCCACCGCCGCGAGGCACCAGCGCCAGTCCTCGCCCGTGCCGCTCAGGTCGAAGCCGCGCACCTCGACGGTGACGGCTGTCCCGGTCGCGGCGCTCAGATCGTGCATCATGTAGGCCCACTTGTCGGGCGCGCGTTCGAACGGCACGCGCCACCACCCCGGCTTGTCCTGCTGCGGCACGAGCCGCGCGCCCTGCCGCCAAAAGTGTTCCGCGCGCGCCGTGGCGGTGCCCCAGTGCTGCGCCCGGATGCGGACTTTCTCTACGAAATCCAGCATCGGCCAGCGCTTCATGCACTCCGCGGACACGTCCTTGACGAAGGTGCCGCCCGGCAAGGAGGCGGCCAACTTCTCCATGATGGTCTTGTCGCGCGACCCGTCGCGCCACGCCACAGCCGCGTAGTTCGCGGGCAGGCCGAAGCCGGAGCCGTAGTCGTCCAGCGAAAGCCAGTAGCGCTGGTCCGCGTAGATGTGGCGCAGGTGGTCAGGCCGGTAGTTGGAGTTGCCGGTCAGGTTGTCGATCGCGGGGATCGCGCCCGAGATCGCCGCGTAGAAGTGCAGGTTGCGGCCCGCACGCAGATAGTTGGCGTGCGACTCCCAGTGCCCGCCGACCAGGCGGCCCGCCTGGGCCATCTGCACGCAGTGCCCGAACTCGTGCGGTGCGGGATTGCCCCAACCCTCGTCAGCAAGACCGCCGGAGCCGATGTTCAGGTGCGAGCGGTTCGCGTAGCCGCCGGCCCAGAACCCGTCGTACCACGTGACGAAGTTGACCTTGTAGCAGGCGGTGTTGGTGTTGTCGAACTCGTAGAACGGCTCGCTGTAGCCGAGCTTGTTGCAGTAGACCTGGTAGCTCTCCTCGCACATGCGAAGGGCGCGGCGCGCGTGGTTCGTGGTGAAGGACGCATCGGCCAGGTCCCACCACACGCAGACGTGCTTGCCCGCCAGCCGGCCCGTGTTGGCCGCGCTCAGGCCGGACTTGAAGTTCGTGCTCAAGTTGAGCGCGGGCTCGCTTCCTGCGACGTCACCGACCTCCGCGTAGTCGATCTCGAAGCCACCCGTGGCGCTGAGCAGCGGCGTGATGCGGATATCGCGCAGCGTGTCGCGCCACCAGACCTCCAGCCCGAGGTCGAGGCGGTACGTGTGGAAGGCCCCGTCGCGCGCGAGCGAGGCGGCCGGTATGGTCACGCGCCGATCCGTGGCGAAGCCGGT
>CAYLUN010000099.1:0-18904 GCA_964386865.1 uncultured Lentisphaeraceae bacterium
GGCCGAGCCAGCCGTTCTCGGCCTTGAAGCCGTTGGGGTGGTCCTCGTAGCCCGGCTCGCCGTCGAGGCAGGGCTTGGCTGGCGCGCGGGCGTAGTCGCGGGCCATGAACTCGTAGTTCTTGGCGTTGCGGGCGTGGCCGGTCTGCGACATGTTGAAGCTGAGCCACGGCGCGTCGTGGAAGTACTGCGAGGACTGCTGCTGGCCGCGCGGGTGGAAGGTGATCGGGTGTCGGCCGCCGTCGCCCGCCCGCAGGCCCTCGGCCATGTTGGCGATAATGGCGCGGTGGGCGTCACTGTCCACGGGCCGGTCGCCGCCGAGGATCCAGATCACGGGCTTATCGCGGTAGCGCCGTCCGAGGAACTCGCCGTAGCCGCGCGCGTTCTCGGGGGTGAAGACCACGGGGCCCTTGCCCCAGGCCTGGTTCCACTTGTCGCCCCAGGTCGGCAGGAGGCCCGCCACGAGGCCCTTCTGCCCCATGAGGTCGACGAGGCGGTCCACGTAGTGGAAGTAGGGCTCGTTGGGCTTGGCCGGATCGCCGTCGACGAGCGGCAAGTCGCCGTTGGCGTTGGGCACGCGCAGGCCGTCGAACTCGGCGAGGAGCACGCACTGGATGACGGTGAAACCCTGCCTCGCCCGCGCGGTGAGGTAGGCGTCCGCCTCCTGCTCATTCAGGCGGTGGAAGAGCTCCCAGGCGGTGTCGGCCAGATAGAAGAACGGCTTGCCGTCCGCGTCGGTGAGGTAGCGCTGGTTATCGCTGACCTTGAGCGTCGCCGGGCTCGCGGCGAGCAGCAGGGACGGAAGGGAGAACAGTGCGAAAACGACCCAGTTGCGCATCATCGCGTCTCCGTGGTTGGCGTAGAAATCCCCCAGATTTCAGAATGCCGCAACAATACCACAATCAACGCGGCGGCGACAAGGAGCGACAGGGCGCTCACCGTAATCGGTTGGTGACAGGGGTTGTGCGAGGAGTTCGCGTTTCGGATGAAAAGAAGGCGCAAAGCTGGGAGCGCGGGCACTCTTGCCCGCGACGAGGCGGTCTGCAGCCGATCCGCCGCCAGTTGTTTTACAGGTGGCCGCGCGCTTGAATTGCACGCACTTTCAACGGGGGACAGGAGTGTCCCCCCTCCCAAGCTCCGCACGAAACATGCGCTTCAACTCGCGTCACCCCTGTCACCAACCGATTACGCGCTCACCCGCAATTCTAAGTATGGCCTGAGACGGCCTGAAGGCCGGACTGCAAACACGTCTACCCGCGTGCGTAGCCGTTTGTAGTCCGGGCTTCAGCCCGTCTTCACGGGGCAGGGTTGGCCATCATCAGAATCGCTGGGGCGCTCACACGTAGCGGCGCTCGACGCGGTTGCCGAACGAGCAGATGATTTCGTACGGGTGCGTGTTCTTGAGCGCGGCCCAGTCCTCGACGGTCAGCGCATGGAGGCCCTGGCCGCCGAGGCAGACCACCTCGTCGCCCACGGCGGCGTCGGGGACGCAGTCGAGCGCCACGGTGGTGTAGTCCATGGAGATGCGGCCGAGGACCGGGCAGGGGACGCCGTGGATGAGCAGGTAGCCGCGGTTCGAAAGCGCGAGCGGCAGGCCGTCCGCGTAGCCGGCCGAGACGGTGCCCACGCGGGTCGGGCGGTGGAGGCGGTAGGTGTGGCCGTAGCCGATGCCGGTGCCCGCGGGCAGCGTGCGGATGGCGGAGAGGCGCGTCTTGAGCGTGAGCACGGGCTCGACGTTCAGGGTGCGTTTGCCGGCCGTGTCGAACGAGCCGTGCAGGTTGATGCCGGTGCGGACCACGTTGAACGGCTCGCGGCAGGCGCGCGGGAAGTTGTTGATGGCGTCGCTGTTGGCGATGTGGCGCTTGGCGAAGGTGATGCCGTGGCTGGCGGCCTCGTCCAGGATCGCGCAGAAGAGGTCCATCTGGTGGTTGGTCAGCGCCGAGCCCGTCTCGTAGGCGTACGGGAAGTGCGAGAAGAGGCCTTCGCAGACGAGGCCCGGCAGCCGGCAGGCTTCGCAGATGACATCGACGGCCTCCGAGGCCAGGATGCCGAGGCGGCCCATGCCGGTGTCGATCTTGAAGTGAACGGTGGCGCTTTTCCCGCAGCGCGCGCTCGCCAGGCTGATGAGGCGGGCTGTCTCGAGGTCTGTGACCGGGAGGACGACGCCCGCCTCGACCATCGGGCCGATCTCCTCCGGCAAGATGCTGCTGAGGATCTGTACGGGCTTGCCGAGGGGCAGGAGCTGCAGGGCCTCGTAGGGCTCCGCCACGCCGAACGCGGAGGCGCCTGCGCGGGCCAGCGCCTGCGCAATGGGCAGGACGCCCAGCCCGTAGGCGTTGGCCTTCAGCACCGCCAGCACCTGCGCGGGCGCGACGGAGCTGGCGATCTTCCGGTAATTGTCGGTCAGGGTTGCCAGGCTGATCTCCAGCCAGACCCTGCGCGGAATTTCGTTCATAGTTCTGACCTGCCGCGTTTCATTCTGTGACGGCCACAACGATAACAAAGCGGTTCGCGTTGGACAAGCTACGAGTGGCGAAAGCGACGGCGAACGGGCTTGACTTTTGATGGAGGGGAGGCGACACTAAATTATTAGTTTACTCGGCGTATAGTGTGCGTCGGCCAGCGTGTTCAAGGCGCGCGCGATCATCAGGGGAGGGCGTAGGCATGAAGGTGTTCTGGAAAGTGTTTGTTGTGGCGGTCTGGTTCTCGGCGGCAGGCGTCGCTCTCTCCCAGGGCCTGGCCGCCGAAGAGAAGAAACGTGGAAACAAGGCCTCGGGCGCGAAGCGGGCAGCTTCTGTGAACTCGGCGCAAGACGGCAGCCGACCTGGCAAGCAACGGCCGCCAGACGGTGGTCAGAAGCAGACGCTGCCAGGCGAGTCGCCAAGCCAAGGCCAATCCGGTATTACCGTGACGATTGATGCGAAGCCGAAGCGCCGGCATGTGCCGCCCCGCATAATCGTGCCGGCCAAGCCGAAGCGAAGCGAAGACCCGTACGACCGCGATGGCGATGAAGATCAGTCGATGAGTAAGGGCAAGGTGCCTTTCTGGGCGCAGCCTCAGCCGCCAGAGCCGCCCCGTCCGCAGCCCGGATACTAGGGGGTGAGGGGCGGCTCGTGTTTATAGTGCGCCTGCTTCGTCAAGGCGGAACTCGCCTAGGGCAGCGGGTGGCTGAGCTTGAAGAACACGTTGGAGCCGGAGCCGCCCACTACGACGGTCTTGCGGCCGTCCGGGCCTATGATCGGCGTGACAGGCACGACCTGCCAGAGGATCGGCGGCACGAGGTTCGAACAGCATTCGAGCAGGTAGCCGGTCGACGGGTTCGGCCAGGCGAGCCGCATGGTTGACGCTGTGCCGGGGTCGATGTCTAGCTCCGGAGGCGTCAGGGCCAGCCACTGCCGGTTCAGCCGTCCGAGGGTCAGCGCGCCCCACTCGTCGTAGAGGTCGACGGACGTCTCAACGGCGCTCGCGAAGAGCTCGCCTGCGGCGGGCGGTTTGTGCGTGATAACCGCCGACAGCCTCCATGGCACGACGGTGTGCAGCGTCGTGCTGCCGATGGCCCAGAGGTAGAACACATCGAAGAAGCTGTCGCAGTCTCCGGTCGGCTGGAACGGCGGCACGTCCAGGAGGCCGATCATGCTGTTCGCCCGCTCCTCGATCTGCCCCAGCGAAACGGGGTCAGGCGCGAGGGTGACGCTGATCGGGCCCTCGCTACACACGCCCGAGAGATCGAGCGAGAGCAGCGACTGGACGACCTCGTCCAGCCCGTCGCAGTCGTTGTCGGTCGCTTGTCCTTCGCCGCCCTCGAAGTACACGTGCGCCTTGGCTGTGCCGGTCAGCCGGACGGATTCGATTCGGCCCGAGGAGGGGAGGCGCAGCGTGACGGTGGTGTCGATCGGGGCGAAGGTGTCGATTTCCGCGGTCGTGGCGGGCATGTACTCGAGGCCCGCGAGCATAAACGCCGTGGGCTGGCCCTGCGCATCGAGAAGCGGGACGGGACTTTGGAGCGAGGCGACATACGTCTCGCCGGGGAGCGGCGGTTTGTAATGGATCACCGCCTGGATGCGGATCGGTGACGCGGGGCGCAGTACCTGCCCGCCGACGTCGACCTCCAGGAAGACGTCGAAGAAGCTGTCGCATGTGCCGGCTGGGCAGAACGGGCGCACGTCCAGCAGGCCCGGGGCCGCGTTCACCTGCTCCTCGTGCTGGCCGGGCGAGCGCTCGCGGGCGGCTTTGCGGAGGCAGACGGACGACCCGAGCAGCGTGCTGTAGCCGCGCAGGGCGAGCTCCGCCAGATCGGCCGTCGCGTCGTCTCGGCCGTCGCCGTCCGAGTCTTCGCATTCGCCCAAGGCCCCTACGTAGACCTCCATGCGCGACGGCCCGACGAGGCTGACCGTCTCGCTCCCGCCGGCCACGTGCTGCACCGTGAGGCGTGCCACGGAATCCGGGAACCCGTCGATCTCCGGCTGGCTGACGACATTCACAACAAAGGCGCACTCGCTGGTCTGCCCGGCCCAATCGCTCGCCGTGCAGATCACGCGCGTCGCACCGATCGGGAAGAAGCTGCCGCTCGGCGGCAGGCAGGTCACGGTGACGGGCGGCACGCCGCCGCCGGTCGCGGGCGGCGGATAGAGGACCGCGCGCCCGTTCCAGTTCGTGGCCAGCACGCTAATGTCGCTCGGGCAGGTGATCGTCAGCGGCGGGTCGGGCTCCAGCGTCTGCGTGGCGGGGCCGATCACCGTCGGGAACCACGTCATGCCGCCGTCGGTGCTGACCTCGGTGTAGATGTCGAAGAAACTGTCGATCTGGTAAGGGCCGCCGGACGCGCCGCTGGCCGTCGTGCGGCCCGACGACGCGCGGGTCGGACTTTCGCGGATCTGTACGAAGCCGGGCAGGCTGCCGCCGCTGATGCTCAGCTGGGTCATCTCAGTATCGTAGTACTCCGTGACGCCATCGCCGCCGAGGCGTCCGGTGATCTGCATGCTGAGGGTTGCCGCCGCGCTGGCGTGGCTCCACGTCGAGCCGCTGTCGAGCGACACCTCCATTTCAACCTGCGATCCGAACATATGCGTCGTCGTCACCCCCGGCGCGGGCGGCGCGCAGGAGGCCGTGTGCCGCCGCGCGACGACGTTCGACAGAATGATTCCCGACGCATAGCCGGCGAACCACGGCTGCGTGTGGACGTAGCGGCTCGCGGGCGGCGGCTGGAGGTCCGACGCGTACGCGTGGGACGGCGCCACGCGCTCGAGCTCCAGGCGGACGGCGCCGTTGGTCGCGGGCGACCACGAGGCGCCGCCGTCGGTACTGACCTCGGTGAAGATGTCGAAGAAGCTGCTCACGTCGTAGCCTCCGCCGGACGCGACCAGTGCGAGGCCACCCTCGGAGACGCGGGTCGGGCTCTCGCGGATCATCACGCCGGCAGGCAGGTCCCCGCCCGCGAAGTCCAGCTGGGTGAGGGTGGTCTCGAAGGTCGACTGCCCCGCGAACTGGCGGACGTTGCGGCTGGTGCACGCCATTGTGCCCGGCGTCCGCACGGGCGACCAAGTCGCGCCGCCGTCCGTCGAGAGCTGCAGGTCTAGCTGAGCGTCGCAGGTGTGGGCATTCAGGGCGTCAGGAGGCGGCAGGGCCTGCCACTGCGTAAACAGCTTGTTGCGCAGTTTGCGTAGCTGGATGCCGCTCGCATACTCCGCCCGGCCGCCTGGTCGCGAGGCGTACAGGCCGTTTGGCATCGGCTCCACCGACCGCGGCGTGGCGACCGGTGCGATCTGCGCGGGATCCTGCTTCAGCTCCATCGAGCAAGGCTGCAGGGCCGGGCTCCACGTCGCGCCGCCGTCGATGCTGACCTCGGTGAAGATGTCGAAGAAGCTGTCGATCATGTGGCCCCCGCCGATCGCTTCGATGCGCGTCTCGCCGAGGGAGGCGAGGATCGGGCTTTCGCGGATCATCACGCCGGGGGGCAGCGTGCCGCCGCTGACGGAGAGGTCGAGCATCTCGGCCTCGTAGAGCGTGTCGCCGCCGTCGGGCCCGTTGTTCGTGATCCGCACGCTCGTGCTGGCGTCTGCCGTGAAAGGCCACCACGTCACGCCGCCGTCCATCGAGACCTCCAACTCCACCTGCGAGCCGAACGTGTGCGTCAGACTCGCGCCAGGCGCCGTCGGCGGCGCGACGCTCGCCGCGAAGAGTCGGTGCGCCGGGTTGCGCATGAGCATGCCGTTGGCATAGAGGATCGTCTGCGGCTCGGGCGGGACATACATGCCGCTCGGCGGCGGCAGGAGGGTCTGCTCAAAGACGTGCTTACGCAGCGGGCGCAGAACCGTGATTGTGAACGAGCAGATGTCGACGTTCGCGCAGATGTCGCTGGCCAAGCAGCTCACGACGGTCACTCCCAGCGGGAAGAAGCTGCCGCTCGGGGGCGTGCTGATCACCGTGACCGGAGGGCACCCGCCGCTGACGGTCGGCGCCGGGTAGGTTACGACCGCGCCGGCCCGCGTCAGCGCGCGGACGGTGACGTCGGAGGGGCAGGTGATCTCAAGCGGTTCGGGCGGCAGCAGGATCACCGTGCTTGGGCCGCCCGCTGCGGGTAGCCACGTCATCCCGCCGTCGGTGCTGACCTCGGTGTAGATATCGAAAAAGCTGTCGATCTGGTAGCCGCCGCCAGTCAGGCCGGTGGCTGTCGTGCGTCCGAGCGAGGCCCGCGTGGGGCTTTCGCGGATTTGCATGCCGCCCGGCAAGCCGCCGCCGCTGACGTTCATTTGCAGCATCTCGGTGTCGTAGGTCTCCGTGAAGCCGTCGCCGCCCAGCCGTCCCGTGGTCTGCACCCAGTGCGCGGCGGGCGCGAACACGTGGTGGTAGGTGACCCCTCCGTCGTAGGAGAGCTGCATCTCCACCTGCGAGTCGAACGTGTGCGAGGCCGTCTCGCCGGGTTTGGGAGGCGGGTACGAATCCGAGAACGTGCGGCTCACGAAGTTACTGATCACGATTCCGGATGCATAATACGAGAACCAGGGCGGGTTCGAGACGTAGCGGCCGCAGGGCGTGGGCTGCAGCACGGACTCGAACGCGTGCGCAGCCGCCACGCGGGAGAGTGCCATGCGAGCGGGCGCGTCGGTGGACGGGGACCACGTGGCTCCGCCGTCGGTGCTGATTTCCGTAAAGATGTCGAAGAAGCTGCTCACGTGATAGCCGCCGCCTCCGCCGCCCGCCGATTTGAGGGTTGCGCCGCCCTGGGAGGGCCGGGTCGGGCTCTCGCGGATCATCACGCCGGACGGCAGATCTCCGCCGGCGACATCCAGTTGAGTCGCTTCGGCCTCATAGGAGGTCGTCCCCGCGAACTCGCGGACATTCGCGATAGTGAAGCTCATCACGCTCGGAGCGCGGCCCACCTGCCAGGAGAGTCCGCCGTCAAGCGAAAGCTGGAAGTCGAACTGAGCGTCGAACGTCTGGGCTTGCGGGGCGCCGGCGGGCGGCAGCTCCTGCCACTGCGAGAACAGCCGGTGGCTCACGTCTCGGAGCCGGACGCCGCTGGCGTAACTCTGCCAGTGCGGCTGCGGCGAGGTGTAGTGCCCGTTGGGCATTGGCGTAACCGAGCGCGGCGAGACGACCGTCGGGATGAGCGCAGGGTCCGGCTTCACGGACACGTGCGACGCCTGCAGTGCCGGCCACCAAGAAGCTCCGCCGTCGGTGCTGATCTCCGTGAAGATGTCGAAGAAGCTGTCGATCATGTAACCGCCCGTGACGGGCCTGATACGCGTCTGCCCGGCGGACGTGAGTGTCGGGCTCTCGCGGAGCAGCAGCCACGGGGCGGGTTGCAGCGTGAGGCTGAGCGTCTCGCCTCCGTAGACCTCTTCCGGCCCGGACATGTACGCGAACTCCAGCCGGATCGTCGTGTCAGCGCCGGCTGTCACCGGGGCGAACGTTGTTCCGCCGTCGGCCGAAACCTCCATTTCCATCTGCCAGGAGAACGTGTGTATGACGTGCTCGCCCGGTCGTGTCGACGGGGGCAGGACGCTCTGGGTGGGCAGGCGCTGCGCGGTGTTGCGGATGACGACGCCGTTGGCGTACGCGGCGAACCACTGCCCGGTTGACACGTACATGCCTTCTGGCGGCGGCATCAGCTTGTCGCGGAAAAAGAATGGGCTGGCGGCCCGTCCGACGAAGGGCGTCATGAGAAGACACCCGGCAAGAAGTGGCGCGCGGCAAAAAGCCGCCGTCTGGGTGATGTGAAGGGGATCAGATACAGCGAACTTGGCCGCATCGGCCCGAATAGCCCGTGCAATTTTCATGGCACCCTCCTGTTCGGCGTGCCTGACGGCTAAGCATGCGGCGGCATGGAGCAAAAAGGAATGTCGTCTCGCACGCCAGCTTTAGGGAAACACATTGTTGCCAAAAAGTCAAGCCACAACTGTCAAGTTAGCAACCCGAAAGCTGTATTCAAACATAAACTACAAACGGACTTGACTTTTTTAGGACTCAGGTTCAAACTGATAATGAACGATTGAATATGGGTCGGTCGAGCTGTTGCCGCCCCGTAGACCGACGCGAATGATCGCGACGGATGTAGCAGCGAGAGGAGGAGTTTCCATGAAAGCAAAGACGGGCATTATCGCGGTGGTCATCAGTGTCGCCCTGTTGCAGCCGGTGCTGGCGCAAGGCGACCCGCAGGGCAAGACCAAGAGGCAAGGACGCTCGGTTGCCAGCGAGAGCAGCGCGCCGCGCGTGACGGTTTCACAGGAGCAGAAGGAGCCTTCAAAGCCCTTGAATGAGGGGGGGCAGAAGCCGGAAGTGACGATTGGCGAGCGACCGAATAGAGGCGGGGGCGAGTCGATGAGGCAAGGCCCCGGCGAGTCGATGAGGCAGGGCCCCGGCGAGTCTGTGAGGCAAGGCCCCGGCGAGTCTGTGAGGCAGGGCCCCGGCGAGTCTTCCCGCAGGGTTCAGATCACTCCCCCGCGGGTTGATGGCGAGAGTGCCGGTGGACGCAATGACCGCAATCCAGGAAGGCTGGTCGACGGCATTCGGGATGTCGGCGGGCTCTTGGATCCGCCGCCGCCCAAGAGCGTCGAGCCGGTCGTGCCTCGTGTCCCAACACCTCCCAGGACCGTGATTCCGCAGCCTGAGCCGCACCACCCGCAGCCCAGGACGGTAATCCCGCAGCCCGAGCCGTACCAGCGCCAGCCCGAGCCGTACCAGCGCCAGCCCGAGCCGTTCCGCCGCCAGCCCGAGCCTTTCCCGCCGCCGCCTGCGCCCATGACGCAGAGCACCTATCCGTCAACGGGCGCCATCGTGCTCATGGAAAACTTCGAGTCACAGCCCGGCGGGTCGCTACCGCCCGGCTGGACCGTCGTTTTCAGCGGGCAAGGCTCGAATGCCCAAGGTGTCCGTACAGAGAACGGCAACAGCTACCTCCGCGTCGCGGGGCGGGCCAACTGGTCCGGCGTGCTGCGTCTGGATCTTGACCAGGCGCTGCCGTCCAGCGTCGAGTTCCAAAGCCGCGTGAGAAGATCCGGCGGCCTTAACGGCATCGGCATCGGAAACGGAAGCCGGTGCATCTGCTACCAGCTCACGGACATCGGCATTCGCGACGGCGGCTGGCACGACGTCCTCATCGTCGTCGACTTCGGCCGGCTGACCTCGTCCTGCACGGTTGACGGGCGGTGCGTGGTTCCGCAGGCTGCCGTGGGCGAACAAGACAGCCGCGCCAAATGGTCGTGGTGGGGAGCCCGGCCGGCCATCGTGCTGGACTCCGGCAATCAGTCGGAGCAGGAGATCGACATCGACGACATCATGATCCAAGCCAGGCGCTAGCGTGAGGGCGCCGCAACAGAAAGAGCGTACGGCGCCATGCGAAGCTTACACGTGCTCGTTCTGATGGAGTGGTACGACCATCCGATTCGGATGGGAATCGGACGGTACGCCGCCGAGCGGGGCTGGCAGCTGACGGTCAGCGACGGCTGTATGTTGCCCGTTGGCTGGACAGGGGACGGCTTGTTGGTGCTGCTGAACAGCCGCGACGATTTCATCCGCTATGTCTGCCGACAGCAGGTGCCCTGCGTGGATTTCGGCGCGTTCCGTCCGGACATCCCGCTGGCGCGGGTATGCGGGGACCACCGCCTGATCGGGCGCGTAGCCGCCGACCATCTCGCCGAGCGCGGCTTTACGCAGGCGGCCTACTTTTCCACGGAGTATCTGCGTCTGCATGAGCTGCGCGGGGCCGGCTTCGCCGAGCGCTTCAAAGAGCGGGCCGGCAGCGATGTCAGGCGGCTGGCCTGGGCGCTGCGGCCGGGGAGCAAGAGCGATGACTGGCAGGGGCTGAACCGCTGGCTGAAGCGGGAGCTGCGGGCGTTGCCGAAACCTGTGGCGGTCTTCTGCTATTGCGACTACGACGCGGCAAAGGTCGAGGCGGCCTGTCTGGAGGCCGGCTTTCAGGTGCCGGACGATGTCGCGATTCTGGGCGTGGACAATGACTCGCTGGTCTGTGAGAATGTCCGCGTGCCGATTTCCAGCGTCCGGCACGACCGCGAAAGGGTGGGCTACGAGGGCTCCGCCCTGCTGGATAAGCTGATGCGGGGCGGCAAGCCGCCAGCGGCTCCCATACTAATTCCGCCGCGCGGCATCGAGCTGCGGGCGAGCACCGATGGCCTGGCCTCGTCCGACCCGCTGATCCGGTCGGTGCTCAAGTTCTTCCGCGAAAACCTGGGGCGCCGCATCGGCGTCGCCGACGCCGCGGCGGCGGCCAGCCTGCCGCGCCACCAGTTGGAGGAGCGCGTGTCGAGCGCTCTGGGACAGTCGGTTCACGCCACTCTGATCCGCCTGCGCCTGCTGGAGGCCAGGCGGCTGTTGGCCCTGACTGGCTTGCCGGTGAAAGCGATTGCTGCACGAACCGGTTTCTGCCACGCCCAGCACCTGAATAACGCGTTCAAGCGCGTTGAGCATTGCACGCCGCTTGCCTACCGCAAGAGCGAGAGGCGGCTGGCGGAGCCGGGAGCGAAAAGCCGTCCGCGCGCAGGGTGATTATTTATGAAAACAGCCGCCACACGCTACGTGTTTCCCGCACTGCTGCTCCTCGGCCTCGCCGTAGGGCTTGGCCCGACGTGGGCGGCCCGCGCGGAGGCGGCGGATGGTCTGCCGATGGGTAGCGCGCCTGCGCCGCTGGAGGCAGCGTGGTTCCCCAGCCGCCTGCACGCATATGTGTGGCGGAACTGGGCACTCGTGCCGCCCGACCGCCTGGCCGCCGTGGTGGGGGCCCAGGAGCGTGAGCTGGCGGACCTCGGGCGCAGCATGGGGCTGGAGCCGCCGCGCGGCCTGAGCGAGGCGCAGCGGCGCCGCGCGCACCTGACCATGATCCGCCGCAATTGGCATCTGCTCCCCTATGACCAGATCCTCGCGCTGCTCGGCTGGACGCCCGAGCAACTCGCCTATACGCTGCGCGAAGACGATTTCTTTTTCCACAAGGTGGGGAGCCTCAAGCCGAAGAGCCTTCCGCTGCGCTGGGCCGCGCCGACGGCAGCCGAAGCCGCACGCGCCGAGGAGATCGCCCGCGTCGTGCACGCGGCTTTCCCAGGCGGCGGGCTGGAAGGCGCCGAGCCGCTCTTTTCCTTTATCGAGAAGCTGAAGGCGCCGCTCGAAGCGGCCACGAAGACGGCCGCAGTCGACGAGGAAGCCCCGCTGCGCATGGGCTACTCCTACTTCGCCCTGTGCGGCGACCCGCTGCTCGACCCCGCGCTCGACCCTTATCCTGACGGCCTGCTCGCGCGGCTGGCGGCGGCGGGCGAGAACGCGGTGTGGCTGCACGTGGAGCTCGGGCACCTTGCGGCGCTCCCGTGGGCGAGCAGCGCGCATATCGGCCAACGCCGCGCGGCCTTGCGCGAACTCGTGGCCCGCGCCGCGATACACGGGATGAAGATATTCCTCTACTTCAACGAGCCGCGCTCGCTGCCGAGCGCGTCGCCCGTATTCACGCAGCATCCCGACTGGCGCGGCGTGGCGGAGAAGGATTCCAACGCCATGTGCACCAGCTCGGCCGAGGTGCGCGCCGCGCTGCGCGACGCGCTCGCCGACCTCTGCCGCGCGGTCCCAGAGCTGGGCGGCTTCTTCACCATCACGGCTTCCGAAAACCTCACGAGCTGCTGGTCGCATGGCAAGGGTGAGGGCTGCCCGCGCTGCAAACCGCGCAAGCCTGCGGAGGTCATCGCCGAGGTCAGCGCCACCTTCGCCGAGGGCATCCGCGCGGCGGGCGGCAGGCAGCGCTACCTCGCCTGGGACTGGGGCTGGAAGGACGAGTGGGCGCAGGAGGCCATTGCGCTGCTGCCGGCGAGCGTCGAACTGATGAGCGTGAGCGAGTGGAGCCTGCCCATCGAGCGCGGCGGCGTCAAGTCCGCCGTCGGCGAGTATAGCATCAGCGCGATCGGGCCCGGCCCGCGCGCGCTGCGCCACTGGGAAGCGGCGAAAAGGCGCGGCCTGCGCGTGGCGGCCAAGATTCAGTGCGGCAACACCTGGGAGCTCTCCGCCGTGCCCTATCTGCCCGTGCTGGAGAACATCACGCGTCACGCCGCCGCCTTGCGCGACGCCGGCACGCAGGACATCATGCTCGGCTGGACGCTCGGCGGCTATCCGTCGCCGAACATTGAGGCCGTCTCCGAGATCTACGCGGGCGGCACGCTCGACACGCTCGCCCGGAAGCGCCACGGCGCTGTAAACGCCGCCGCCGCCACCACCTTCTGGCGCGCGTGCAGTGCTGCTTTCCGCGAGTTCCCCTTCCATATCAGTTGCGTCTACCGGGCACCGCTCCAGATGGGGCCGGCCAACCCGCTGTGGCCATCACCCACCGGGTATCAGTCCTGTATGGTCGGTATCCCGTATGACGATCTCAAAGGCTGGCGAGCGATTTATCCGGCCGAAGTTTTCGCAGCGCAGCTGGAGAAGGTCGCCACGGGGTTCGAGGCCGCGACGGCAAAACTGCGAGCCGCCGTCGCCACACCCACGTCCGCGCTCGCCGAGGAGATCCGCTTTGTCGAAGCCGCCGCTATCCACTTCGCCAGCGTCGCCAATCAAAGCCGCGCCGTGGTCGCGCGCGATGCCGGAGACAGCGCCGCGCTGAGCCGCCTGTGCGAGGCCGAGGCCGCGCTCGCCATCCGGCTGCACGCCCTGCAAAGCTGCGACTCGCGCATCGGCTTCGAGGCCTCGAACCAGTACTACTACACCCCGCACGACCTCGTGGAGAAAGTCATCAACTGCCGCTGGGTGGCATCGCGCATTCTACCACCGACGAAATGAAGTGGACGATAATGCCATTTGCACGGCAACAGGCGGCCCGCGCGGCTTGTCCTCAGTAGCCTTGGCGAAGGAGGGAGGCAGGCCCTCCTTCGCGAGACCAGCCGGTTTCGAAGCACCTTGCGCTGGACGACCTCCGTGTCGTACTTGCGTTTCAGTCCAAGTCCTTCTCGGCGGCGGTGTTCGTCCGGGCCCCTGCCTGCCACGTGACGGGCACCGCCCGCGTTAGGAGGCCAGCACGGAATGGACGGCCTCTTCGAACACGGCCACCGACTCGCGCAAAGCCTCTTCGGATATGGAAAGGGGCGGGGCCACTTTGATGCACTCGCCCCCGATGCCCACCGGCGCAAACATCAGGAGGCCGCGGTAGAGGCAGGCGAGGTTGATCTTGAGCGCCAAGGCGGGGTCGGGCGCCTTCGTACCCGCCTTGACGGCCTGGATGCCCGCGACCAGCCCCTTGCCCTGGCAGCAGCCCAGCACGGAAGGGTAAAGCCCTTGAATGCGGCGCAGCTCCGGTATGAACCACGAGCCTAGCCGCTCCGCGCGCTCGACCAGGCCTTCGTCTTTGAGCACCTTCAGGCTCGCGATAGACGCGGCCACGGCCAGCGGCGACGCCGAATGCGTGGACGTCATGGAGCCCGGCGGATAGAGGGACATGATGTCCGCCCGGCCAATCACCGCCGAGAGGGCCAGCGAGGACGAAATCCCCTTGCCGCAGGCGATCAGGTCCGGCGCGACCCCATAGTGCTGGTAGCAGAACATCTTGCCGGTGCGCCCGAACCCGGACTGGACCTCGTCCATCGTCAGCACGATGTCGTGCTCGCGGCAGAAGGCCTCCAGCTTCTTCGCGTACTCGGCCGGCAGGAAATCGGGGCCCACGCCCTGATAGCTCTCGGTCATCACCCCGGCGATCTCCTGAGGCCTGACCCCTTTCTCGGACAGCGCCTTCAGGAACAGGTCAAACGACGTGTTCTCGTTCTTGTAGCCGTCCGGAAACGGCACCTGCACGAAGGACGGGTCGCCCGCGCCCATCCAGGCCTTCAGCCTGCCCATGCCGCCCGCCAGCTGCGCGCCCATCGTGCGCCCATGAAAGGCGTTGTTGAAGGAGACGATGACCTTCTTGGAGGGGCCGTGCCTCTCGAGGGCGTAGGTCTTGGACAGCTTGATGCAGTTCTCCGTGGCTTCGCTTCCCGTGCTGAGCAGGAAGGCCATGTAGGTGCTCGGGTCAGGAGACAGGTCGCACAGCATGCGGGTCAGCGTGGCGCGGCCTTCATGCGGAAACACGTACGTGGCCAGCAGCGGGCGCTCCAGTTCCTCGCGGATCGCTGCGCGAATCGCGGGGTGCCCGTGCCCCGCGTTGGCGATCAGCACGCCGGAGGACCAGTCGATCCAGCGGTTGCCCCAGCGGTCAGAAACGGTGGCGCCTTCGGCCGCGTGCCAGACGACCGGCGGCTGGCCCGCCATGGAGCGCGGCTCGGACAGGCGCAGCGACTCGAACAGCGGCAGCGACTCCGGCACAGGGATCGCGGTGCGGATCGTGCGGTACTTCGTCTGTACGTGCGGAACAACAGCGGGGGTCAGATCATATTCGGCCATAACTACCTCTTTCTCGCTTCAACGTGCGGTTGGTTGCCGTACGCAATCGTGACCCAGTCGCCGTCGGCAACGATGGACAGGCGTGCCGCCTCGACCACCAGCTCGTTGATGAAGCTGTTTGCGGGCGTCGCAAGAATCCCCGCCTCATTCACCTCGCGAATCATCGCGCGGCGCTGCTCAACGGTCTCGGCTTCGCGCTCCAGGCGGAGCATGGCCTCCACGTTGGCCACGATGGAGTCGACGCCATACCCGACCGGCTTCAGGCCTTTGCCTTCCCACTGCACCATCCGGAAGAAGTCCGGGCTCACGTAGTTGTAGACCGAGCCGCCGCAGCCCGCGCCCACGGCGTAGCTGTGCCGCACGCCGCGGTCCTGGTCATCGTGCTGGATCAGGCCGCTCGTGCCGTCGCCCTCGCAATACATAACCAAGGCCTGGTCGTTGCTGCCCGCACCCGCGTCGGGATATCCCAGCCCGGCGCTGATGGACATCAGGGCGCCGTTCTCGTAGCGGACGCGCCCGTTTGCCCACAGGTAGCCTTCGTTTCCGTTGGGAAACGTGCCCTTGACCCCTGAGACCGATACCGCGACCGGCTTCAGCCCCGTGATGAAATAGACGAGGTCCACATAATGGCAGCCGACGTAGACGAAGGGGTCGGTTCTGTCGCACGTGAACCAGTTCTGAAAGTTGGAGTGACGGTAGTAGTAAGGCTCAATCAGCTTGGCCTCACCCATCACGAAAGATCCGAAGCGCCCCTCGGCATACATCGTCTTGGCCACTAGCGCGCGACGGTCGAAGCGCTTGTGGTATTCCACCCCGACGTGGAGGCCGCGCTCCATCGCCAGCGCCTCGAGTTCGGCTGACTGCGCGTACGTCAACACCAGCGGCTTGACGCACAGCACATGCTGCTCGGCCAGCAGCGCCGCCCGGACAAGCTGATAATGCAGGTGGTCGGGCACAGCCACGATCACCGCCTGGCGCGGGCGCGCCGCCCGCAAGACCTCTTCGAACTGGCCGGGAAACACCATGTCGGCGGGCTCGGACAGCGGCGGATGCGCCACAAAGCCCTGCCCCGGAAAGGCCTTCTGAAGCTCGGCGCTCTCCTTGAGCGCCCTGAGCGGGGCTGGGCTCCGGTCGCAGATGTGGATGGTGCCCGCCCGGCCGGTTCGCTGCAGATGATAGACCGAAGGCAGGATCAGATCGGTCACGATCATCCCGCCCCCGGCGATGGTTACATCCAACGTGTGCTGTCCGCTCATATCGTCCTTTGTTTTCATAAACAGGTCGTGGGAACGGAGATTAGTTTACGCGGATGCCGAAGTCACTGCAATTGCATGATTGCAAAAATAAGTGCAAAATTACTAATTCGGCCCAGCGGGGTGCTCTTCGCGCCCCGCTCGCCTCGCCAGCCCGCAGGGCGAGGGCGTGGGCCCGGCCGCAGGAGGGCTCGACCCGCGAGGTTGAACCCTTGCGTCCGTGCCATGACGCTTTCTGAAGGTGTGCTTGACTGTCCGCGCCAGATTTTGCATGCTACCGCTATGAATTCGGTGCCGCATGTCAGCGTCGCTGAGCCGATCGGCGCGTTTATCGGCGCGCTCGCTGATCGTGGCAGCGTCCGGGAGGGAACGCAAATGAAAAGCACGATTGCGGCGCTTGCCTTGGCTCTGTTCGGCGCGGTTGGCACTTTGTGCGGATGCCGCACCTATCCGATAAACGCGGAGGCAAGGCCTGTAGAGAAACGCGATTACGAAGTCGTGGATAAGGCTGTTAAGCGTGCATACAGCTTGTGGACGGGGCCCGTAAAGCAGAGTTTGGGCGCCAACGAGCAAGGCCTGATTATCATACAAAGAGGAGGCGCCACTACGACCCGACTCGCCGGAGGCGGAAGTTGGACTAAAGTGGTCGGCAGCGCCAAACTGATCAGGTGGGAGGAAATTGCGGGGGTGAAGGTTCAGGCTGTGTTTGTCGGAATCGGCCTGATTGGCATGGCGGATCCGACGGTGATTTCGCATGTGCAAGTGAAGCTGGTTTCTGGCGATTCCTTTACCTTGGTCGAAGATCCGAACAATGCCATGTATGGCGACCAGCTGTTTCCGTTCTGGCTGTTTAAGACCGAGTGGCAGTGGGCGCATGAATGCGCAAAGGCCATTCAGTTGATCGCCGATTCTAAAAAAACGGCGCACCCTTCGCGCCAACCCGCGCAGTGATGTGCGTGCAGGTCTCTCTTCTCTCAGGGCAAATCCGCCGCCGCAGGAGCCGACTGAAGCCCATACAGGCAGCGCCGGTACTGGCGCTGCATTAGATGTGTGCGGTCTTTGCCATCTTGATTTGAGAATGTTTCGAAATAGGTTGTTGATTGTATGTTGTGATACGATTAAACTATAGCTTTGTTAAGTAGGAATGTTCGTGAACTTGGCGGTTTCGTATGGTTTGGAAACCCTCTCGGCGGGCGTACAGCGTGTATGACCGAAATAGAAAATAATGCGGTAGAAGAAGAGCCTAAGACGTGTCGTTCGGGCGAGGGCGGAGCTGAGGAACGTGTGGAGTGCCATCCGATGCCGGGGGGTGTTGCCGGGCTTCGGGACGAGCTAGCCCGGTCTTTGGCTGACAATGCGCGTCTCCGGAGTGAGCTTGCACGCTCCGAAGAAAGGCTGACAGAGTGCACCGAACGTTTTCGATCCGTTCTCGACCAGTCGATCGACGTGGTCTTCAGGCGAAACCTCAGAAAGGACTGCTACGACTACTTAAGCCCTTCGATAGAAACGGTGACGGGCTTCACGGTTGAAGAGTTCTGTCGCATACCCCTTAGCGAGTTCATCCCAAACTACGTCCATCCCGATGATCGCGCGGCGGTCGGGCGGCGGTTTGAACTGTTCGAAAAGAGCTGTCACGGGGAAAAGGTGAAGGGCTTTAGTGAGTACCGTTTTAGGTGCAAAGACGGCGGATACAAGTGGATTTCGGATAGCGGCGTCCAGGTCAACGATTTCGACGGCACGCCACTCTACCAAGTCGGGGTCGCGCGCGACATCACGGATCTCAAGCGGGTGCAAGAGGAACTGCTGAGCAGCAATGAGGGACTCGAGAAGAAGGTGTCCGACCGGACTGCGCGTCTGCGGCATCTGGCGTCGGAGCTGGTTCTGGCGGAGCAGCGCGAACGTAAGCGGCTGTCGGACTTTTTACACGATGATCTTCAGCAGGTTCTTGTGGCCGCGAAGATCGGCGCGGAAAGGGGTGCGTCGGGACTGCCAGAGGGCTCCGCCGAGTGCCAGGCGCGTTTGCTTGTCGGCTACGTGACGGAGGCCGTTGGAAAGGTGCGCGCATTCTGTAACGGGCTGACGACGCCGTTGCTTTATGTGGTCGGTCTTGTGCCCGCCCTGCGCGAACTGGCGGAGGAGATGCAGTCGCGTTACGATCTCCGCGTGGTTTCCGAGGTCGGGGATATTCCGGACATAGAAGATGAGGCGGTCAAGGTGCAGTTGTTCCAGTCGGCCAGGGAGTTGCTCTTCAATGCGGCGAAACACTCGGGATCGGAAACAGCGCGCCTGCGGGGCTGCTACTCGGCGGGGCGGATTGAGATTACTGTCTCCGACGAGGGAAGGGGGTTCGACGCCGAGGCCTTCATGGCCGGGGGATCGGCGGGTTGCGGATGCGGGCTGTTCAGTGTCCGAGAGCGAATCATCGCGTTGGGCGGGGAGTTGCGGATCGTGTCGTCGCCTGGCCGCGGGACGAGCGTGACGGTCTACATGCCGGTCTCGCATGATCCGATGGCTGTGCCGATGGCGGGACGCCAGCCGGATTCCCCAAGCCCGGGGCATGCTGTTCCGTTTGGGGGCCGGGCGAGAGTCCTGGTTGCCGACGATCACGAAATGGTGCGTGCCGGGTTAGCGAATCTGATTTCGAAGGATCCGTGTCTGGAGGTGGTCGGCGAGGCGAGGAACGGATGGGAGGCGGTCATCCTCGCGCGGCAGTTGCGGCCGGAGGTCATCGTCATGGACATCAAGATGCCTGAAATGGACGGGATCGAGGCGACGCGGCTGATCCGGTCGGAGTT
>CAYLUN010000100.1:0-18894 GCA_964386865.1 uncultured Lentisphaeraceae bacterium
CGGCCGGTTCGTCGAGTCCGGCGGGCGCCGCTTCCCGCGCCTTCGGTGTGGGCGGCGCGAGTTCCAGGCGGCCGCAGGCGAGGCGCGGGGCGCTGTCCCGCGCGTGGGACGGCTTGCGCGACGCGTTCAAGCGGCTCAACGAGGAGTCTGCGGCCGATGAGGCGGTGACTGCGGTCGAACGTGCGAAGTCTGAGTTCAGGGCCCGCCGCACGGCCGAGGCATCGGCGCTGGCGGAGGCGATCCGGCGCATCGATCCGAACGCGCCGCCCGGTCTCGAGAACTTCGCCACGCAGCATCTGCGCGACTATCTGAGGCGGCTGGGCGGCGACCCCGGCAAGGCGGCGCCGCGCGACGGCCGCATCTCCTCGGACACGTTCGGCGAGCTGCGCGAGAAGTACGGTGTGCCGGCGTGGCGGCTGAAGACGCCGGCCAAATACGCGCCGAAGCCGTCGCCGGTGGAGATCCGCGAGTCGTTCGCGGAGTATCTGTTGGAGACGCTCGGACACCGGCCGGGGAACGTCGACCAGAACCTGGCCGACCTGAAGTCTCAGACGGCCGCGGCCCAGCGCGGCGCGGCGCGGGCGAAGGAGGACGCGCTGCGCACGCAGCGCGAGGCCAGCCTCGCCCGCGCGATGTTCGGCGAAACCTCGCCCGAATACGCCAAGGCCGTGAAGGCGGCCGACGGCGCGATGTGGGATCTGGGGCACGCCACCCGCGTGAGTGAGCGCATCTCAGGCGAGTACCTGAGCCTCAAGCGCAACATCGAGTCGTTTCTGGAGAGCGCGCGCGAGGGCGGGCCGATCGACTGGGGGCCGCGCGATGCGGACTACAACGCGCTGCTGGAGGCGGCGCGCCGGGCGAGCCCGCTCGGCAACCGCTGGTCTGACGCGGCGCGGGCCGCGTCGTTGGCTGTCCGTCGCGCCAAGGCGGCGCTGCGCTCGGCAGGCGATTACCTCCGGAGCGGCGGCTCCGAGTATCTGACGAAGGAGGCGGCGGAACCGGAGGAACGCGAGCAGTCTGTCGAGAAGAAGCCGTATTCCGGTCCGGGCTCGGTGTCGCCGGCCGCCTGGTCGGCGGGGAAGGAGCTGTTCGAGGCGCGCAACGGGCGCGCGCCCGACAGCCGCAAGGACGCGAAGGCGATCCGCGAGCTAGGCCGCGAATGGGAGCGATTGCGGAAAGAGGCCGATCCGGCGGGCGCGTCCGCCATGGCGGCCATGCGCACGCGTTATGGCGAATTCCGGAAGCGGCTGGCGGCCTCGGGCGGCTCGAGGGAGGGCGCCGTGTCGGCGGCGGTGAATTATCTGGCCGGGCGCTATGCCGACGGGAACGGCATCGACACCGCCGACGTGATGGCGTTGGCCGAGGCCGTCCGGTCCGTAAAGGGGTTGTCCGTGGCGGACAAGGCTAATCTGGAGGACCGGCTTTGGGACGTGTCGTATGCGAAGAAGTGGTTCAGGGGCGACAACGCGTACCGGATGAGAAGCGGCGCGCCCGTGGCCGAATATCCGGACGGCAAAGCGGACGGCGCGGTCGCGAAAGAGGCCTACGACGCGCTCATGGGTGTCGTGTGGGCGCTGGAAAGAACGGAGAAGAAGATGAAAAACAGATGGAGCGATGAGGCGCGGTCGGCCTCGCTTGAGGCGCGCCGGGCCAAATACGGCAGTGGCTGGGGGCCCAGCAAGGGCTGGAGCGACGCGGCGCGGGCCGCGAGCCTGGCGGTCAGGCGGGCGAAGGCGGCTGCGCGGGCTTCGTCGGGCGGCGGGTCCGGCGGTTTTCCCGGCGACTATTTCACTTACGGTGACGGCACGCCCGTTATCCGCGACCTCGCGTCGGAGATCGCGGACGCGGCTGGCACGTATGATCCGGGGCGGACCTACATCAGTGACGGCACCGCTTTCGAAGAGCGCCAGCAGCAGTACGCGGAGGCGTTCAGACAGTGGTGGAGCGGCGTCGAGACGACGGCGGGCAACATCGAGAAGTTCCACGCCTTCGTGGCGGCGTTCGGCGGCGCTGCTGCGGCCGCCGCCGGCGCCTCCAATCCGGCGGGCGCGGCCTCGGGCGTGTTCGGCGCGAAGTATGGCGGCCAGAAGCCGGTCTACGACCAGTCGGGCAACGTGGTCGGCTGGGCCAAGGTCGGCGGCAGGCCCGCCGCCGCGCGCCGCGGTTCGAAGGCGCGCGGCTCTGTGACCGCCGATCCGCTCAACGACCCGAAGACGCCGGCGGACCTCGCGGTGCGGGAGTCGTACAGCAGCCACTTGGAGAACGTACGGAAGTCGTATGAGGCTGAGATGGCTTCGAAGGGGCTGGACCCGCAGGGTTATCCGCTCTCCGGCGGCGGGACGCTCCGCAGCCTGGTACCCGCGGCGGCTGCCGAGGCGATGGAGCTTTACGGCCGGCTCGCCGAGATGCCGGTACGCACGGCCGAGGACCGCGAAGCCTATGAGGCGGCGGCTGAAGGTCTGCGGCGTTTTGGCGAGCTGTACGAGTCGGACATGCTGGAGCGCGCGGAGAAGGAGGGTATCCTGCCGAAGGTGCGGGCGCTGCTGGACGGCGAGAACGTCGACGGCGAGCCGCGCGGATCGTCTTCGACCCGCGAGTCGCCGGCCGGTTATCCCGAAGAGGAGCTGCCCTGGTTCGCGCCGCCGCCGGGCGTTGTGAAGGAGCCGGCCGCGCCTTACGGCGGGGGTCTGTCCGCCGGCGCGGCCCGCGAGGCGGCGCGCGCGCTGGGCGAGCTTCACGGCGCGTACGGCGTGGGCGAAGAGGGCGTCGAGATCCCCGAGGCGCTGCGCGGCGAGTACGAGCTGGGCCGCGCCGAGGGCGCGAAGGGTTACGACTACGGCATCGTTCCGCCCAAGGACCGTGCGGCGGTGCTGCGCGGGGCTCAGGCGTATCTGGCCGGCGCGGTGGGCGAGGACGAGGGCTACGCGCCCGATCATCTGAACGACCGCTACAACCTCGCGGACTGGGACAGCGCGGCGACGTGGGCGACGCGCAACCAGGGGAAGAACGCGGTCTATGATCCGCGCACGCCGGACACGCGCGGGCAGTACAGCCCCGCCGGCCTGATGCGCGCGGCGATGGAGTGGTTCAGCGACGCGATGGTGCGCGGCGACCGGGGCGAGTCCAACGCGGCCCTGTCGTACATGGGCGACCTGCTCGCAGCGGTTGCCGCAGACCGCAGGGCGGCGGTCGAGGCCGCGCGGGGCGGGAGCGAAGAGGCGGTGGAGGACGGGGAGGAGGCGGAGATCGACGCGTCGATGCCGGAGTATGACGCGGAGGGGAACGAGGTCGGCGGCGAGCCGTTCTTCGAGGACAGCTATGCGGACCCCAACGCGATGCCCGCGTGGTGGCGTCTGCTGGGCAACCGCTGGAGTGACGCGGCGCGTGCGGCCGCGCTCGCGGTGCGCCGGGCGAAGGCGGGGAGCGGTAAAGCCGCCGGTACGACTGGTAGCGGCGTGCCGCGTTCGCGGATCACGCGGCCGAAAATCCGGCGTCCTGTGCCGGGCGGCGGCGAGTGGAACATTCTTCCCATCCCCCGGTCGCCGCGCCGTCCGGCCAAAGGCGGCGGGGAGTGGCACATCTTTCCTGTGTCGAGTTCGTCGTATCTGTATCCGCGTCTTGCCAACCGCTGGTCGGACGCGGCGCGGGCCGCGTCACTGGCGGCGCGCCGGGCCAAGTACGGCAGTGGCTGGGGGCCGAACAAGGGTTGGAGCGACGAGGCGCGCGCGGCCGCGCTGGCGGTTAGGCGGGCCAAGGCTGCGGCTCGCAAGGCGGCCGAGGCGGTGCAGGTGGCCGGTCCTTTGAACCAGCTCCCGCTGGCTCATCCGGGGTTCGGCGCGGCGGACGACGCGCTGGAAGACTGGCTGAAGCGCAAGCGCCGCCATGAGGCGAACGAGGCCCGCAAAAAGGCGGACAAGGAGCGGCAGCGCGCGGATCGCGAGGAGCGCCGGCGGAAACGCGACTCGTCGCTGAAGGAGAAGTTCGACGAACCGGGCCTGCGGGAGAAGTTCGAACAGCCCGGCCTGCGCGAGAAGTTCATGGCGGCGAACGAGAAGGTCGACCGCGAGCGCCTGAAGGACAATCCCGTGAAGGGCAACGCGTGGAAGCCGGCCGAGGGGTTCAGCGTGCCGGAGAAGGGCGCGGTGTTCTACTACAACGGCAACTTCTATGACGCGAAGGGCAACTGGATCGCCAAGGCGGCGCCTTCGAAGAAGAGCGGCGCGGTGTGGCAGAACGGCATGTGGTATGACGCGGCCACCGGGAAGACGCTCGGGCGCACGGTCGCGGCGTCGTGAGAAAGGAGAGGTGTGATGAATAGGTCTGATCTTCTGTATGTGATGATCCTCGGGCGCGGCGGCGTTCCTGCCGCGTCCGCGTTGCGCAACTGCCGTGTGTTGCGTCGGGCATTGGCGAACAGGGAGCACAGCTCGGCGTGCGCGGGGGCGGGCGGCGACGAATGTGGATGCTCGTGCGGCGGCTCGATGCACGGCGGCGGCGGGTCCGGCGATACCGACGCGTTGAAGGAGACGAAGGTGTCCGCGATCAACGTCTCGCCCGGAGGGAAGACGTTCGTTGGGTTCACGGACCACTCTGCGGAGCCGCCGCGCAACTATTATCTGCCGGTGGGCGGCGAGGAGGACGGCTGGAGGGTCGTGAGCGCCGATTACGATTCCGAGGAGGCCGTGCTTGAGAAGGACGGCAGGCGGATCGCCGTGAAGCTGGGCGGCGTTCCGAAGGAGGCGGCTCCCGAAGAGGAAGAGCCCGAGCCGGAGAGCGGGGGGCCGTCGCCGGATGATGACGGCGACATCCGGAGCCCGCTCGACATCGACGGCGAGGGCTTCGACCTGGGCGACGCGTGGGAGGACTTCCAAGAGAGCGGCATCTGGAGCATGGGCGACAACAACCGCGACGGCATCCTCGAGGACATCAGGCAGAGGTATGAGCAGGAAGGCGACGCCGCGCTGGAGCATGGCGAGCGGAAATTCCTGGAGCTGTATGAGAAGTGGGAGTCGGTGCAGAGCATGGCCGGGATGATCGTCGAGGGCGGGGGCGGAGAGCCTCCGCCGTTCTCGCAGACGCAGGCGCGTCTGCGCGAGGCGGTCGACGATCCGGCGGCGACGGATGAAGAGCGCAACGAAGCCCAGCTTGTGTACCGGGCCGAGATGGAGGCGGCGCGCCGCATCTGGGAGGCGAAGGCCGGCCAGGCGTTCTACACGAAGTACGGGCGGTCGGCAGACAACGAGGCCGAGGCGCTCGAAGGCGAACAGTTGGCGGGCGTGCCCTACGAATACGCGGGCTCGCTCGCGGACGGGTATCTGGAGAACCGACGCAGGTGCAAACGACGGCGGCGCGAACTGGCCAACCGTGCGGAGGGCGAGGCGCTGCGGCGTCTCGCGAATGTCGGATGGACGGATGAGGCACGGGCCGCGTCTATCGCGGCCCGCAGGGCCAACGCTGCGGCGAGGAATGCGGTTGTCGCGAAAGTCGGTGACGCAGGCGGCGTGCGCGGCATCTTCGCGCCGCCGCACAGGGGCACTCCGATTGATCCCGCGAAGCACGGGTATCCAATGCCGCCGGGGCACATGCCGCCGGCTACGGACGGGACCCTCGTGAAGACCGGCGACAGCATCATGCTGATCGTCAACGGAAAACCGGTGAGGATCGGCAGCGCGAAGGTGCTGTCTTTGGGGCCGGAGGGCAACCTGCTGCTGAAGACGCGGGCGGGCAGCATCGACCTCGGAAGGCCGGACAAGTGGGGGAATTTCATGGGTTCGAAGGGCCGTGTCGGCGGTTTCGTGCGCGTGGGCAACGCGGTCTACGTCCGGATTGGAGCCGTGCTGGTCTCGCTTGAAGACGGCGGTGTGCGTAAAGATCCGGTGCCGCCTCGCAAGGACAGACGTGGCGTGCTGATTCAGGAGTTGCCTTCTTCTCGCTGGTGACGTGGCGCAAACGCTTGATAGGAGGCTCGGATTGTGTCAATCTAGCCTCGCATCAAGATTGTTGAGGGGGCTTGATCGCTATGCCGAAGGTTTACGAGTCTCCATATCTGGCGGACTGTGATCAGGTCCGCGTGGCCCTGTCGCTGGAGGGCGTTGAAAGCACGATGCGGAACGAGTTCGGCAATCCTTTGGGATTGGTGGTGCTCGGCGGTGTGGCCAGCTTCACCTGGCCGGAAGTCTGGGTGGATGAGGGCGACTACGAGAAGGCGCTCGAAATCGTCAACGCGAAGGGTCCGCTTGCTTCGCGTCCAGCGAATGAAAGCGCGGCCACCTGGCTCTGTCCGATGTGCGGCGAGAGCATCGAGGAGCCGATGAACGCCTGCTGGAAATGCGAGACGGAGAGGCCTGTCGCGCCCGGCCCTTCTTGAGGCGCGTGACACTGCGGAGATGACTCATGGAGATTCCGATCGGCGAACAATATGGGCCGGACAATGCGTTCAAGGCTGCAGCCAGGCTTCACCAGTCCCGCTATCGGGCGGAGGTGCTGCGTGTGGGTTGCGATGTCTACGGGAACCGTCTGCTAGATGCTGATGCCCGAGACATACTGAACTACTATGACGGTCTGGGTGTGAGGGACTGGCACAGCAGCAGGTTGCCGTACTCGATGAAGCGCGACGCTGACATGTTGAGGAGCGAGCACATCCCGATCAACATGTTTGTGCCCCTCATCGGGAGAGAGGAGTTGGCCGGACGGCTGATGGCGGGCGCGTTCGGCGTCGCGTGTGAGAAAGTGCTGGGAATCGAAATTGAATATGCTCCCTCGCCTAAAGAGAACTATCTGGCTGACAGAACGGCCTTCGATGTGTATGTCAAATACGAGGATCAGCGGGGCGAGCCCTGTGGGATCGGCATCGAGGTTAAGTATACGGAGGGCTCCTATCCGATCGGTGAGAAGGAGCGGAAGGACGTTGAGAACAAGAGCTCTCCGTACTGGACGGTGACCGGCAGATCGAGGGCTTTCCTCGATCCTGTGAATAGCGCGCTGGGAGCCGACGCGCTGAGACAGATCTGGCGTAACCACCTGCTCGGGCTCGCGATGCAGCAATGTGGCGACATCCGTTCGTTCACATCAATCATCATTTATCCTAGCGGAAATGAGCATTTCAGACGTGTGATTCCCGAGTACCAGTCATTGCTTTGTGAGACGCACCGTAGTCAGGTGAAGGGATGCACCTATGAGACGTTTGTTGGCTGCATAGAAGGTGGCGAAGAGATCATGCGGTGGAAGGATTACCTCGAGAAACGGTACCTGGTCGGCACCGTCGAGTGATGAATTGGCTTATGTTGGTCTGAAGGGAGACGGATGAACAAACAGTCGATCGCGAGTACGGGGTTGGCGGGCGAGTACTTTGTCGCGGCGGAGTTGTCACGAATGGGGCATCTCGCTCTGATCTCGCTGCGTAACTGGGAGAACGTGGATATTCTGGCGTCCAGAGCGGATGGCACGAGAACCGTGAGCATCCAGGTGAAGACCCAGAAAGACAAGCTATTAGCAAGTAAAGCGCAAAATGGTGAAGTTACTGACAAGTTGTGCCTCCCGCGGTTTGAAGGCTGAACGGCATGTCTGTTTTGTACATGCCGCAGAGGACTTCGACGAGCTTTCGCGCGACGTAAAAGAGCGCGACGGAGTGAGGCTTGCCGCGGCTGACCTGCCGCTGGTAGACGCCGGCGAACAGCGGGTTGTGCAGCCTGCACATGGCGGAGGCCTGCCAGAGCGCGGTGCGCAGGGCGGGGCTGCCGCGCTTGGATATTTTGGTGCGTCCCTTCCATTTGCCGCTTTCTCGGAGGCGGGGCTCGCAGCCGGCGAAGGCGAGGATGCGCTTGTCCATGTCGCGCGGGGGCTTGCCGGAGGGCGGATGGCGGAAGCGCCCCATGTCGCCGATCTCGGAGGCGATCACGCGCGGGAGGAGGGTTCCGAGCCCCTTGACGGAGGCCAGCAGCGCGGCAGCTTTGGGCGCGGGCATGGCGCTGATCTTTTCCTCGGCCTTTTCTATCTGGGCGTCGGCGAAGCGGATCTGCTGGATCAGCGAGACGAGCGCTGCCTCGTCGCCCTCGTTGACGATCCCGGCGGAGACGCTCGTGCGGGCGGCGTCGCGGACTCGCCTGGCGAAATCCGCGGCCAGCCTGCCTTTGGAGGCTTTGGAAACGAGGGCTGTGAGGGTCTTGAGGTTGGCGCCGGCGAGCAGCCGCGCGGACGGGAACGCCTCGAGGACGGCCAGCGCCGTGGCGGAGAAGAGCGGGCCGACGGCCGCCGCTGCCTCGGGGAAGGTGACGTCCAGCGCGGCGTGCACGCACCGCTTGACGTTGCTCCTCTGGCGCACCAGGAACGTCCGGTGGCGGGTGAGCGACTTGAGCGCGTCAACGGCGGCGTCCTCGGCGGGCGCGGGGTTGTGCCTGTTCCTGAGCAGGGCGAATGCGATGGCCAGCGCGTCGGCCTTGTCCGTCTTGCGCCCGCGCACGTCCTTGGCTATCTCGGCCGAGGTGATCAGCGGGTTGACGGACTCGACCCGGTAGCCCTTTCCGGCGAGCGCGTGGCGCAGCGGGATCCAGTAGCGCCCGGTGGCCTCCATCCCGATCCGGATGTCTGCGACTTTGCCGAGTTTCCTGAGTTGGGCGAGCAGTGCGGCGAAGCCCTCCGCGTTCTGGTCGAAGAAGCGCGGCTGCATCAGGATCTCGCCCGTGGCCGTGACAGCCGCCACGGCGTGTCTCTCTTTTCCGATGTCGATCCCCACGGTGATCATGTCAAACTCCTTTTCCGGCGCGATGGCCGAGGCGTTAAAGCGGGGCAGCCCCATCCTGGTTGCGATATGAGGCATCGTCCGGCGATGGCCTTGAAGCGCAAATCAAGCTATCAGGGGTCTGTCTCCCGGAGGTTGAATCGGGTGCTCCCAGTCTTTCGTCAGGGCTGCGAGCCCAAGGAAACGACTCTGATGGATACACCCGAAAACCGAATCGTCCGGCATCGCGCCTCTTCTTGGCAACAACGGAACAAAGAAAAAGAAGCAAAAAGAAACTAACCCGCATCCCCGTTCCTGTTAATAAGTCGGCCTTATGGGCCTCTGAAGGCCCCGGCCAACTTCTTAACAGGCGTGCGGTGATGCTTATACCAGGAAACGGTCGAAAATGGGTCCTGAAGGAGAAGCACGAGAAAATAGAGTCGGGCGACCTGTTCTATGTGTTTGTAGCCCTAAAGGGACCCGGACAGCAGCCGGACTATTATGTCGCGCCCAGCGAGGTGGTCGCAAAGGCGATTCGGGATAATCACAAGCGCTGGCTGAAGACGCCGGGTAGGAAAGGCCAGAAACATAACGACACAACCATGCGGTCATTTGTACGGTATGCGGAGTACAAAGACCGCTGGGATTTGCTAGGGCTTTAGACGGTTCAGTCCCGCAGGGACATTTGACGCGCGCACGCGACTGAAAGAGGCGCACAGGCAGCAGAGCCTGTGCGCCTTTTCGCTTTATTAGGGCGCAACCCTTATTTTTCGCGGCTTGCAGGTGGTGAGGGCGCGCGCCGAAATGTCGGTTTTTATGCGTATTGTGTAGGGCATCGTGTACTCCTGACCCGCTCCGTCCGTCGAGGGCGGGGCGGGTATTCAGAAAAAGTGTCGGAGGTTTGATATGGCGAACGAAGGACTGGCGGCCGCCGGAGGCCGCGCGGACGGTGACGCGCTCAATGCGCAGATCGTGTCTTTGCAGGAGGCGCTGGCGCTGGAGCGCGCCAAGAACGAGGTGCTGCTGGAGCAGTGCCTGAAGACCGAGGACGCCCTGGCGGACAAGGATGTCGAGGGCTTCGCGGACGTGATCCCGAACGATGACCGCGCGTTCTGGCGCGGGCAGCTGCTGGAGAACCGCGAGTCGGCGGTAGGCATCCTCAACCGGATGCGCGAGCGCGCGAAGCCCGCCCCGGAGGCCAAGCCCGGCGCGGCGCCGGCGCAACCCCAGCCGCTGCACAACCGCGCGGCCGCGAAACCGGCGGTGGCGGAGAAGGGCGGCGCGGGCGGCGGGGACCGCGCGGCGAAGCTGCGCAACCGCGCGCAGGAGATCGCGCGGCGCGACGGGTGCTCGTTCACGGCGGCCTTCCGCCTGGCCGAGCAGGAGTTCGGCGGGTAAAGGGGGTGCGTCATGGTGCTGTCTGACATTGTGGCGGGGCTGTTCGTGGTGAAGACGAACGGCGCGGTGGTCGGGCGTCTCGCCCGGATCGCGGCGAACGGGACGACCGGCAAGCCGGAGGCGGTGCCGCCCGGCGAGGCGGTTCCGTTCGGACCGTATTACCAGGTGATCGACGCGAACTCGGCCAACGCGAGCCTGCTGCCGCTCGATCCGTTCAACATGACGCGTCTGCCGTTGAGCGGCGCGGCCGCGATCGGCGACGCGCTCTTCGTGCGCGCCGACGGGAAGGTGGAGAAGAGGGCGGAGCCCGCTGACGGCGACGTGGGCGTGGCGTTCGCGGTCGAGGCGGGCGTGGACGGCCAGGAGGTTCTGTGCCGTCCGCATCTGATGAAGTGGGCGGTTCCGGCCGGCGCGTAGGCTGCCGGCAGATGAGTGGAGGTGTCAAATGATGAATCTGGTTCAGGGCGATTGCAAGTGCGGCGCCCTCGCCTTCGTGGCGGGGGAGAACCTGTCGGCGGCCACGGGGTTGCTCGTGAAGCTGTCTTCGGCTGGCAAGGCGGTCAAGCCGGTCGCGGTGTCGGACATCGCGCCCTACGTGGTGGCGTGCGGGGCGTTCGAGGGGTATTTGTGCGGCGTGGTTCCGCTGACCTCCGCGGCGAACTGCCGGATCGTGCTCAAGGGCGCGTGCCAGGCGGGCGCGCTGCTGGTGTCGGCGGGCGACGGCCGCGTGGAGTCGGGCGCGCCGTCCGGTTCGGCCGTGCCGGTGGGCGTGGCGGAGGAGGCCGGTGTCGACGGGCAGCGCGTGCTGTTGCGACCGCTGCAGTCGGCCGGCGCGGCCGGCGTGCAGGGACCCCAGGGCCCTCAAGGGCCGCAGGGCGTTCAGGGCGCGGCAGGTCCGGCGGGTTTCGGTCTGGTTGTGGACGCGCTGACCGGGGCTCTCTCGGGAGGGACTGGCGCGACCGCTTCCGGTGCGGGCGCGACGGCGTTCGGCGCGGGCGGAGCCGCCGGTACCGCCGACGCATGCGCGTACGGGCATTCTGCGGCCGTGACGGGAGACGGGGGCGTGGCGGTAGGCGCCTACTCCTATGCCTTATACGCGCGCGGCGTGGCGCTGGGCAACAGCACTTGGGCGATGGCCGAAGGACGCGTCGAGCTGGCTTCCGGCTATCCGGCGTACTCGTACGGCCGGATTTCGGTGCAGCAGAACGGCGCGGCCATGTTCTCGGTGGCTCCGACCGCCGCTCCGGACGCCTACGAGTACAAGGATTTCGGCAACCCGGACGGCGCGCTGCCGGCCGGGATGTGGACGGCTTCTCTGAACGGCGACGGCACGGCGCTGGTGTTCTATGTCAACGTGGCCGGCGTGGTCAAGTCCGGCAGCGTGGCGCTGGCGTAAGGGGGAGTCGTGCGCAAGACGGTCTACAGCGTGATACACGACGGCTCCCGCGCCGACCGCGCGAGGAACGTGGCCGACCTGTACGAGAGGCTCGGCGGCGCGTTGCGCGTCGCCGGGCCGTTCGTGCCGGTTTGGGAGCAGGACCCGGCCGCCCGCGCCGTGCGCGGGTGCGCGCTGGCGCACCTCTTCGCCGTGCGGGACGGCCTGCGGGCGGACACGGACGTTGTCGTCTTCGAGGATGACGCGGCGCGTTACGAGGCGGGCCAGGGCGAGCCGGACCTCTCGACGCTGCCAGCGGACGCGGGCATCGTGCTGCTCGGTGCCGAGACGGAGTGCCTCGGCGCTCGGGCGGAGGGCGGGTGGTTCGAGGTTCTGCCGAAGTTCTGGGGCACGCACGCGGTTCTTTACCGCGCCGAACTCGCCGCGACGGACTTCCTGCTGAACGCGTTCGCGCTCCTCGCGGCCAACCCCACGGGCGGCCAGAAGGACGGGTGCGTGAGTCTGTGTTATGAGTCGGTGTTGTGCATGGCGGTCAGGGGTTGCGGGGTGAAAATCTACCGGCCCGAGGTGATGGCCTACACGACGTCGGGCGGCTGGTCTTCCCGGGAGGCTTGCCGAGTGTCCGCGAGGTCGAGGTTCCTCGATCTCAGGGCGGGAGTGGTTCCGGGGGTTGATAAGGACGGAGAAGAGAAATGAGCCGTTTGAGTGACATCAGTGCGAGCCCGGTCCTGCGCGAGTTCGCGCAGGGCGCGGCGCAGTCCGCCATCATGCCGGTGGCGGACTTTCTGGCCCCGACCATCGAGGTTCCGACCTCGGTCGGCCGGTACAAGAAGTACACCGAGAAGGACCGTTTCCGTATCCCCAATACTCTGCGGAGTATTGGCGGGCGCGCGACGGAGCTGCGCTTCGAGGTGAGCGACGAGACCTACAACTGCGAGCCCCACGCGCTCGACTATCCGGTGGACAACCTGGAGAAGCTCGAGAGCGAGGATCTCGAGAACGCGCTGCGCGAGGGCGCGGTGGCGGTGGCCGAGGTCGCCGCGCTGTCCCACGAGAAGAGCGTGATCGACGCGGCCATGACCGCCGCCGGCGCGGGCACGGCCAAGGTCTGGGGCGCATCGGCAGACCCGGTCTCCGACATCGACACGGCGATCCTGGACGTCATCAAGGCGGCCAAGTACGGCTCGCTGATGGGGGTGGGCGTGTTGTTCGGCGCGTCGGCGTGGTGCCTGTTCAAGAACCAGGACAAGGTGCGCGGCCGTTTCGTCGTGGGCAACGGCGGCAAGGGCGGCAGCCTCGCCGTGCCGACCGAGGGCAGCGCGGGCCACCTGTTCGTGGGCACGCCGGATGTGCGGGCGTCGTACATGGTGTACGACAACGCCGCGCCCGGCGTGGCGGAGGACGTGAAGTTCCTCCTCGACGGCTCGGTGCTGGTCTTCGCGCGGCGGCCGAACCCGACGCGGCGCGATCCGTCGTTCATGAAGACGTTCCGTCTCATGGGCAAGTACATGGTCCCGTCGAGCTACATGCGCGACGACGGCCGTGTCGAGGTCGCGAAGTTCGACTGGAGCGAGGACGTGCGCGTCACGAACTCGGCCGCGGTCAAGCGGCTCAACGTCAGCGCGACGTAAGCGCTGGGGATGCGGAAATGGCCGACTGGGTCGTTTACGATACGGGGGCGGCGGCGGAGACGCTGCCGCCCTCTCTTTCGACGGCGTACGGCGCCTGGCTGACCGCCGAGGTGCGTGCGCAGCGGCTGGGTCTGATCGTGTCGGGAGTAGTCGCCGACTTCCGCAAGGCGGTGGCGGCCGATGCCGACGCCACCGGCAAACTGGACGCGGACAGCGTCCCTGTGGCCTGTCTGCGGCACGCGGCGGCGGTCGTGTGGTACACGCTCGCGCAGGAGATGGGCGCGGATCCGGAGCCGTACCGGTCGGCCTGGCAGGATTCGGAGATCTACCTGCGTCGGCTGTATCAGGATCTGGAGGCGGGCGGCGGCGCGAGCGGAGCGACCGGCACGCCGCTGTACGTGCCGGGCAGCGCGTCGACGGGCGGAGGCTCGGGCGGAGTGGTGGGCGGCATCCTGCGGGTGCCCGTCTGGTCGCCGATCAACTACATTCCGCCGCCGATAACGTGAGAGGGGTGAGGGATGGACTGTCATGTGACCAAGGAGGAGTGCCTGAAGCGGCATGAGGAGCTGATTGAGAAGCTTGACGGCATCGAGCGCCGGCTGTTCGTGGACAACGGCAGCCCGTCGATCCAGACGCGGCTGGAGCGGCACGATCTGGTGATCCGGGCGTTGCTGTGGGTGGTGTCGGTTGCTGCCGGGACGGCGATAGCGGGCGCCGTCTCCGCGTGCGTGGTGTTGCTCCGCTTCGTTTCCAAGATCGGAGGCTGAGATGAAGGGTCTGACTGCTCTGGCGGCGATGGCCGCCCTGTGTGTGTCGGGATGCTGCGCCTACCGCGGTATCAACCAGGTGTCGCTGCTGCACATCCGCGAGGTCACGCTTGCGGACGCTGCGGCCGAGTCCACAAACGGCGTGGTGGAGGTCTGCACGAACGGCTTGCGCGTCGGCACGGGCCGTGTAGTGATTGTGGCGGAGAACGTGTACGTGTCCAGCGGCGGCGGCAGCGCGGCCAGCAACGATGTCAGCGGCGAGCTGTCGTTGCCGCTGGTCAAATAGGGGGTGCGTTATGGGATGCGGATGCAAGAGTCCGGCGGCTAAAGTCGGGACCAGGGAGCAGGAGCGGGCGCGGATCGTCGAGTCGTTCGACGTGTTCGGGCTCGGCGAGCGCGAGCGGGGCGAGATCCTTGAGGCGCTTGACTCGGGCAAGTGGGATTGGTACCGTGACTGCGACGGTTGTACACTGGTGTCTGAGGTCTACTGGCCGAACAAGTACTTTCCTCCGTGCCTGCGTCATGACTACGATTTTCTGACCAGCGGGGATGGCTTGGCGGCCAATGCGCGGTTCTTCCGCATCATGCGGGCCTACGGCATGACGCGTGTCCGCGCCGCCGTTCGTTGGCTCGGTGTAACGGCCGGTTGGTTCGGTTGGTTTAAGTGGCGTAATATTTATGCGATGGGTAAACGTGGGTAACTTATCAACAGGTTATTACTGTGTACAACCTGTGTACACAATGCCGATTACTGATGACAGCAAATGTTAAAAAACACCAATAAAAACGAGGTTTTTGAAAATTTGAAAACGGTCTCTGATGGGTTCGATTCCCATCGCCCGCTCCATTTCCGTAAGATGCTTAAAAATAAGCAACTTACGGTTTTTTTATACCTTTAATAAGTGTCAACTTATAATGACACTTATAACAGAGACTAGTTGGTTTTATGCAGTGCCGCTTGAATCTGACAGCCAAGACTCGATATTCTTTACGCCGTCATTGTGATGACGAAAGGCAGGGGCGCATGAGCAATAATTCAAAGCGGGGCCTGCTTCTCCGGACAGATAAGAAGAAAAGGCCAAAGCCAAAATAATGGCAGCTCCACGAACCGCTGTTGCCGCAGAGGAAGATCCGCGCGGCAAGTTCCTGTTCTGCATGGGTAAGATGGTCCGCCTGATCAAGTGCGCTCAGTGTGAGGTTCCCCCCTCTTTGTAGTATACGCCTGACGGTCAGCAAGACGATTATTTGAGGAGCTCCTGCACGCTTGAGATCGAGACGGTGCCGCCGAACCGCTTCGGCCGGAGCCGCTGCGGATACGGCTGGATCCCGATATCGGCACACCGTAAAGTTTCAAGAACATGACGAACCCGACGATGCCGCCGTCGGATTCGTCCAATTCATCAAATAGCCGTTCATCGAACTTGTGACACGCGTATATTATATGCGTGTCTCAAGTTCGACGGCTGCTCACCCGCGCCGAAGCAAAAGCGAAAACCGCCGCACGGAATCAGCCGCCGGGTGTCACACACGGGTAAAAATGGGGGCTTCACGGGGGCGCTTGAGGGTGTTAGATAGCACGTTTGTGCGGTTGAAAGGGGCAGTGCATCCTGATAACCTTTTAAGCGAAAGCAGGTGAACAATCCATGTGGTGTAGATCCGCCATAACCGCTCTCCTTTTATTGGTGTGCTTGCGGTCCGCTGAGGCAAGTCAGGAGCCGGAGTCCTTGCTCAGCCGATTTACCGTGCAGCGGTGGACGCGGGAGGAAGGCTTGCCGCAAAACAGCGTCAAGACGATCTGCTTTGGCCCTGACGGTCTGCTGTGGGGTGCGGCTGGCACCCAGCTCTGGCGGTTCGACGGCGTACGCTTTGCGGCGGGGCCTGCCATCGACGAGCCGCGGAGTTTCTCACGCAGTATTTTCCGCGTTCTTTTCGACGGGCTTGGACGACTGACGGTCATCAGGCGCGGTGCGGTCGGGCTGGTTCACGATGGCTCTTGGCGTACGTTGCCGGAGTGGGACTACAAGCGGTTGCGGCAAGTCTACGACGTTGTGGTCGCTTCCAACCGGCTTGTCTGCCTGACGGATGTCGCCGTCGGTCTCTCGGCTCAGGAGGGGTGGCGTTTGGCCGCCGTGGAGCCTTCCGTTTCCAGCAACATAAACTGTCGGAAAGGGAGCTGTGCTCCCGACGGAACGATCTGGATTGCCGCGCAAGGGGGACTCTACCGTCTCGCTGGGGAGCGATGCGTGCGCGTTCCCGTGCCCATCGCGCGGCAGGACTTAGCTTACGAGGCGGTTCACGCGGGCGTGTCCGGCGACGTGTGGGTGTATCGGCACCCCGGCGACTTCTTCAAGTTCAGCAAGGGTGTGTGGGCCGCGTTGCCGCCTGTTCCGAGCCTGGCGCAGTCGCGCCTGGGCGTCACGGCGATGGTCGAGCGGCGTCCTGGCGAATTGTGGGCGGGCGGTCAGCATGGGCTGTATCGCTGGGACGGGAGAAGTTGGAACGCGCTCTACACGGGAGAGGGGCTCTATCCGCCCGGAATCAACGATCTGTGCGTCGACGCTCGGGGGCGGGTCTGGGCGGGCACCGAGGGCGGCGGGCTTCTTTGTTTCAGGGAGCGGGTCGTGGACATGGTCAGGGTTGAGAAGGGGCCGGCCGTCCAGACCTTCACCGCGCTTCACGAGTGCGGAGACGGCACGCTCTTGGCCGGGATTGCCGGGAGCGGGCTTTGGCGCGGGACGCTGGATAAGGGGTTCGAGCCGATGGCGTGTGATCCGTTCTCATCGCAGGCGACGGTATTCTCGGTCTGCGACGATCAGTCAGGTGGGCTGTGGCTGGGCGCGCTGGGGCATCACCTGATGCGGCGCGACGCGCTGGGGCAAAATCAGGTGATCTATCCTGGCAAGCGGGTGCCGTTCATGGACGCTGGCGTACGCGCGCTTCTAAGCGCTCGGGACGGGAGACTGTGGGTCGGTACGCAGCGCGGAGTGATGGTTTATGCCGAGCCTGAAGGGCTGGACTGGCCGAAGCACCAGATTCCGAATACGGTAAACGCGCTGGCGGGGGGAACAAATGCGACGGTCTGGGCCGCAAGCGAAAGCGAGGGCGTGTTGGCATTCGAGGGAAAGTCGCTCGCCTGGAAAGCGGCGAATGAGGGGTTGCCCGCGCCCGTGTCGTGCGTGGAGACGGTCTATGCGGACCGCGATGGCTTGCTGTGGTGCGGAGGGAGTTTTGGCTTGGCCTGGCGCGATAGAGAGCGGTGGCGCTTGGTCGCGATGTCCTTGCTGGAAGGGACGCGTGTCGTGATGGTGCTGGACGACGATGCGGGGCACCTGTGGCTGGGCACGGACAAGGGAATCATCCGGCTTAGCCGTTCTGCGCTTCTTGGCATCACGGCGCCTGAGCATGCCGATGCCGAGTTAACGCTGCGCAAGGAGGACGGTCTCGACGACGAGTTTTGTTCGGGAGGCTTCAGCCCGGCGGGCCTGCGGATGGCCGACGGAAGGCTGCTCTTCCCCACACGTAACGGGCTGGCGGTGGTGACCCCGTCGGCGGTCAGCGAGCCACTGCTGTCTGCGCCTGTCTACGTGGATGAGGTGGTGACGGACGACGGCCGCATCCGCTGGAGGCGCTCGTTCGGGCCGCACGCGTCGACCGTGCCGATCACGGTCGGAATGCCGGCCGGGACGCGGAGCATAAGCGTCCGGTGGCTGACAGCCGAACCCGGCAGCGGGAGGACGGCGCGCTTCAGGGCCGCGTTGCAGGGAAACGGCTACTGGCGGGCGGGCGACACGTTTCTGCGTGAGGCAACGTACGATAACCTGACGCCCGGCAGCTATCAGTTCACGCTGAGTGTGCAGCACCGGACTAGTCACTGGACACCCGCTGCTGAGGTGTTGCTGACGGTGCAGCCGTTTTGGTGGCAGAGCACCAGCGCGCGCGTGCTGTTCGTGGTGGCTCTATTTGCCGGTGTGGGCGGGTTGGGCTGGTGGGGCGCGCGCCGCCGCGCGAAACGGCTGCGTAAAACAGATGCGTTGCGGCTGCGCATCGCTCGCGACCTGCATGACGAGATCGGCGCGAACCTGGGCGGCGTGGCCTTGCTGCTGGATTTAGCGGGTGCGCAAGGGGACGCAGAGTCCTTCGAGCGGATCCGCTCGATCGTGACCCAGAGCATCGGGACGCTCAAAGACTTGGTTTGGATGATCGACCCGGCGCACGACAACGCCTCGGATCTGGTGGCCCGCGTCAAAGAAGCGGCCGCGATGCTGTTGTCGGCCACGCCCTATTCGGTCCGCGTGGAGGGGGACTTCGGAGATATGCGCATCCCGACGGCGGTTCGGCGTAACGTGCTGCCGATCATCAAGGAGGCGCTTCATAATGTGGTCAAGCACGCGCACGCCAGCAGGGCGGATTTGCTCGTCGCTCGCCACGGACGCCGGCTACGACTGGTGATAGAGGACGACGGCGTCGGTTTTGACGGGGGCGCCGCGAAGGCCGGGCATGGACTGAGAAACATGCGGCGCCGAGCCGAAGAGATGCAGGCTAAGTTTCTGGTCGAGCGACGGGCAGAGGGTGGCACGCGTGTGACGCTCGACATCCCGCTGATAAAGGATTAAGCATGGAACAGAACACGCAAGGTTCTCTGAGCGTTTGGGTCGTGGAAGACAATGCAGCCTACCGCGACGCGCTGACACTGGTCTTCCGTAAGACGGAGGACATCGTCTGCCCGAGGCAGTTCGACTGCGTCGAGGCCGCCTTGGACGCGCTCGCAAGGGAAGCGCCTCCCAGCGTGATCCTTCTGGATGTCGACCTGCCGGGCATGGATGGCATCACGGCGATTTCACATTTCAAGTCGGCGGCGCCGGCGTGCTGCATCGTGATGCTGACGGTCTTTGAAGATCACAGCAAAGTCTACCGCGCGATTTGCGCCGGAGCTTCCGGCTACCTCATCAAGACCTCGACTTCCGTGCAGGTGGTCGAGGCGATCCG
>CAYLUN010000101.1:0-18460 GCA_964386865.1 uncultured Lentisphaeraceae bacterium
GAATCGGACATAACTCGTTGGCATCCAACTCCTGAATTCTGGCTTCTGAATTCTGAATTCTGTGCGATTGCAATAGTTTGCAATCGCACCCTCCGACCGACATTCGGATAGACAAACCGAGACCGACGCTGATACCATTTCGCATATCGGATTGTGTGACACACCTGTACGCAGACAACATCCCCTGCAAGGAGGCTCTATGTCGAAAGGTCGCGTGATCGCCGGAACCACCGTTGCGCTGGCCCTCCTCTGCGTCGCCGGGTACGCGTATCTGAGCCCCCCTTTTGCCGCGACTTGTAAGTCGACCTATGCCGAGGGCTCCGCCTGGGTGCGGCGGCAGGCCGGCGCCATCGAGCAGGCGTACAAGAAGACGGACCTCTACGCGTCGGTGAACCGGGAGTTGCGGCAGCGCGAGTCCGTCAGCCAGCAGAAGAAGAGGAGCGCCGTGAGCCCCAAGGCCGCGACTAGCGAGGCGCTCGCCAAAGCGAGAGCCGATGCCCAGGCGAAGAAGCAGAAGCCCTTGTCCGAGGCCGCAAGGCGCCAGCAGGAGCGGGCGAGCTGGTCCCCCGGCCAGAGGATCGCCCACGGCAGTTCGTTCGCGAAGCACAAAGGCGATTTCGGCTTCACGGCCGAAGACCAGATGGCCTCGCACGTCGACCGCGTCATCGGCTTTGCGAGCGCATCGAACACGAAGCAGCTCAGCGGCGGGCAAACCGCGTACTGGGACGAGAAAACCTGGTCCATCGTTATCGTCGACCCCAAGTCGCCCGACGGCGGGACGGCCTTCAAGCCGAAGCAAGGCCGCCCGTATTTCGTCAACCTGAAATGACCCCCCCGCTTTTTTCTGAATCGCCTGTTGACACGATAAAAAAAAACGGATATTTTATTCTTATCAATTGCGAAACGGCTGATTTTTTCATCGTCTCTATGACCCTGGGTTTCGGCTTGTCGTGATGGAGGGGCCGTCTGAAAAAGGACGGTGTGCGTTTTTTGAAAAGTTTGAAAGCTCGAAGCCCGATCTCCTCAGCCGCTCTATCCGTCTTGACTCTGCGGAATAGCGCCCCTCAGGTAAATCGCGCGATCGCGCGTTTCAAACGAGACCCGCTTGGGGGCTGCACGGGTGAGCATCTTGCGAACCGGGCTGCATAGGCGAGGTTGCCTACGAAATCGGATTTGCCATGGGATCCGGTTCCGCCTGTTACACGAACACGACATGGCGCTTGTGAAGTAGAGAAGGATAGAGACATGGACATCTATGTGGGCAATCTTGCCTATTCGACGAATGACGAGTCCCTGAGAACCGCGTTTGCAGCTTACGGCGAAGTCGCCTCTGCTCGCGTCGTCTCGGATCGCATGACCGGCCGTTCCAAGGGTTTTGGCTTTGTCGAGATGCCCGACCGCGCTCAGGCGCAGGCGGCGATCGACGCCCTCAACGGCAAAGAGCTGGATGGTCGCACCCTCCGTGTGAACGAGTCGCAGCCGAAGCCTCGCGAAGAGCGCGGCGGTAGCGGCGGCGGCGGCAGCCGTGGCGGGTTCGGCGGCGGCGGCGGCGGCGGTGGCGGCCGTGGCGGGTTCGGCGGCGGCCGCGGTGGCGCCGGCGGTGGCCGTGGCGAGCGTCGCGAGACCACCCGTTGGTAGTCTTCCGCTGCAGCTAGCGCTTGTGACTGAAAGAAGCCGTTCCCAGCCGGGTGCGGCTTTTTTGTTTTCATCCGCCGCCCCCGAGCCCCACTGCGCTCCGTTTCCAGACCTCTAGGCTCCGGCCCTCCCGGCCCCTAGTTTCGAGCTTCCAGCTTCAGCACCCTCACGTCGTCGATCCAGATCCGACCCGCGTTTCCATTCATCCCCGCTTCGGCCGTCACGGACGTCAGCCCCGCTGGCACAGTCATCTCCACCGACACGTCGCGCCAGTCGCTGTCGCCGACCGGCAAACTCGCCGTGGCGTAGGTAAACCGCTCTCCCGCGTGGAGCCCCCACCGCACGCAAGCGGTCTTCCAGCTCAGGTCCGCCCGCCGCACACCGGCTGCCTTCACGCGGGCCGTCAGCCGCCACGTCGAGCCCACAGGAAAAGCCTGCGCCGGCAGCGCCTGCCGCACCATGCGGTATTCCTTGCCGTCGCCCGCCACCGCCACGCAACGGCTGTTCGCTTCGTAAACGAACTCCGCGCCTGCCGGCAACTGCCACGCCGTCCGCTCGTCAAACGCCGGCTGCGGCAGACACCGATTTGAGCGAAGCAGCTGAACCCTCCCCTGACTTTCCTGGTCGAAGCCGCCGTCCCGCAGCAGCTCCGCGCCCCTGTCGAGCGACAGCGCCAGCTCGTCCGCGGGCGCCTCCGCGCCTTCCTCGCACGATACGCTCATGGTCACGCCATTCCATCGCCCAACCCCGCTGTTGTCGGGCTTGCCGTCCATCCACGCCAGGTGCAGGTCGCCGCCGTGCAGGAACACGTTGGCTGGTTTCTGGCCGAACCACGTCAGGCCGGAGAGCCGCAGCGCCAGCCCGGCCGCACCCAACACCCGCACCTCGCGCGGCAGCCGCCCCGGATCGGCCGCCTTCGACGTCTGCGCGTAGCGCGCCTTGCCGTCGCCCCGCGCGCCCGCCAGAAACTCGCCCGCCGCGTCGCTGAGCGCCGCGCGCTCCGCGCCCTCGACGTTCGTGAGCAGGGATAGGAACGCGTAGTCCGCGCCCGTGAGCGCCTCGGCATTGAACGCGCACGTTCGCCGGAACGCAGGCCCGTCGCCGAACGTGTACGCGCTGTAGAAGCGGATCGGGTGCGCCATCTTGTCGAAGCGGTCGAAGCCGCGCAGCTCGCCGACAAAGCTCAGCCTGAAGCCGCTCGCGCAGCGTTCGATCCGCACCGTCGCCTCCACGTCGTCCTCCTGCGACAGCTCCTTGTCACCCTCGAAGCCTTTGTCCGTGTAGAGCATCGACCGACGCACCACCGGCTTCCACGCCGCGCCCTCCTTGCGCCACAGCCCCGCCAGCACGCCGTTGCGGCCGACCCGCGCCCGGTAGTACGGATTCTCGAACTGCCAGCCGCCGCCCGCCGCCGTCAGCCGCGCGTCGCCCGTACCAGGCACCGGCCCCTCGCCGCGCGCCTCCGTCCGGAGCGTGAAGGCCACCTCGTCCACTCCCGACGTCACGCCGCACGCGCGGTCGCGCCACGTGACCAGCACCTTCAGCCCGCGGTCATCGCCCACACGGTCGAGCAACTGCACGGAGGCCGGCAGCCGCGCCGGGTCGAAGCCGATCGACAGACGCTTCCCCCCGGCATCAGCGCCCACCTTCGCGTGCTCCGCGTCGAGCCCGAACGGATGCAGGCGCGAGTCCCACAGCGCGGCCCCACCCTGCGGCAGCCGGTAGATCGAACCTACCACACCGTCGCACCCCGGGTGCCGCACGCGGAACGGGCTCTCGAATACCCCCTCCGCCGTCGCCGCGAACCAGCGCTCCGCCGCAGGCAGGTCGAGCAGGAGCGCCGCGCCCTCCGGCACGCCGCCCTGCCAGGACGCGCGAACGCCCACGCCGTCGCCCGCCGGCGCATACCGGAGCGTCAGCGCGTGGCCGCGAAACGCGCGAACGGCCTCGACGCTTCCGTCCGACAGCACGCGCACACCGTTCGTCCCGACCGGCTCCAGGCCCTGTGGCAGCGCAAGGTCCAGCCCCGCCGCGAACGACTTCCACAACCCCGTCTTCCACGCGCAAGCGAGGCCGGTCGAGGGATCGATCATGAACGAGCCCGATGCGCCTTTGACCGGCACCTGCACGCGGGCGCTCGGTTGAGCCACGCGGCGGACCTCCGTCTTCAGCGGCGACAACCCCGGCAAGGCCTTGCCCCCGAAGCGCAGCACTGTGTAGCCGAACGGCGCGAGCGATACCTCCATCTGCCCCTGCCGCACAGCAACCTTCTTCCCCGTCATCAGATCGCAGGCCCACCCCGCACCGCGCAGCGCTTCCGACAGGCCAGCCAGTGGCACCGTGACCGCTCCGCACACAGGTTTACCGGTGAGATTCACCAGCACCACTGAGGCTTGGTCTGCGCCGTTCGGCGCCCGTTCATACATGTGCTCGAAATCGGGTTTCTCGCGTCCCTGCCTCTGCTGTTTGTCGACCCCCGTGCGCAGGCACGCGAACACGCCGTCCGGCGCGGTGACACCCAGATAGTCGGCCGCACCGTCGTTGAGTTCCGACACGTGGTTGCGCACGTGGAAGATGCGGCGGTAGGCCTCGTAGTTGCCGTCTTCCATCTCGTGGTAGACCATCGGGATGCCGTGGATCCAGGAGATCAGCGCCACCAGCGCGCGCTGCGCATCCGCGCCGTACCAGAGCCCGGAGCGCAGGCTGTCGTGGCTTTCGACGTGGCGCATGCGCACCAGGTCCGGGATCTCCGCGTACGACTGCTCGTGCAGCCAGCGCCGCAGGCGCGGCACGAACGCCTCGGCCGGCAGCTTGCGGAAGTCGTGCAGCACGTTGTAGCAGAGGTCGAAGTCGTAGGTCGAGTCGCTCACCGCGCCGTGGATGCTCGAGCCGACCTCCGCCAGGTTCGCGCCGTCCGGCCGGACCGCCTTCACCGCCTGGCGCAGCGCCCGCTGCATGGCGAGCCCGCCCTGCGCCTGCGCGTGGCTGGCCCGCGCGTAGGGGATCGCCGGGTTCCAGTTCGGGATCTTGCTGCCGCCGCAGGCGTCGATGCGGAACCCGTCCAGCCCGTACTCGCGCGTGTAGAAGGAGACGACGTTGCTCATGTAGTCGATCCACGTGGGCCAGTTGAAGTCGAAGCACCAGTAGTGGAGCGTCGAGCCGTCCTCGTTCTGCGCCAGCCACTCGGGATGCTCCTTGGCGCGCGGGAACTCGTTGCAGCCGCCGTGCGGCACGCAGTCCTGCCACACGCGCATCCCCAGTTCGCGGGCCTTCGCGGTCAGGGACTTGTAGTCCTCGGGCGTGCCGAGCCCCTCCTGCAGCTTGTAGTAGTCGCGCGGCCAGTAGATCGACTTGTCCTCCAGCGGCATCAGCCAGAGCGCGTTGCAGCCGAGGCCGCGGATGTGCGGGAGAAGCTCCGTCGCGGCTTTGAACCCGCCGAGGTCCTGGCACTGCGAGCCGATCGTGCCGCCGGGGTGGAACGAGTAGAGGATCACGCGCTTGAGCCACTCGGGCCGGTCCGCAGGCGGCACCTGCTTGACGAGCCGGAACCACTCGCCCAGGCGGCGCAGCGCGGTCTCGGCATCGTTCGGCTGCAGCCACAGCCACGCGTCGCCGACCTTCTGCGCGACGCCCTTGCGCATGTGCCCCAGCGTGTTAAACGACTGCGTCACGCGAACCAGCCCCACGCCTTCGGTCGCGCTCACGCCGCCGCGGTCGGCGTACTCGACCAGCTCATCGCTCACCCACACCGCCGACCAGCCTCCGCCGGTCTCGCCGATCAGCGGATACGGGCTGCGGCCGCTGCTGGTCCTGCGGTTCGCCGCCAACTCCTTGGCGTCCGTCCGGCGCGGCGGATAGACGGCCGGATAGAAGTAGCCGCCGCCCTCGCCGAGCGGCAACGCGCCGCCCTGGATCCAGAACGCCTTGAGCGTGGTGTCCGCCGCGCCCTGCCACGCGACCTCAAACCAGCGCCTCAGCATGCGCGGCTCGGGGAAAAGCTGCACATAGGCGTCAACCGACCACTCGCCGGCCCGCATCCGGCTCTTGACCGTGTCGGGCGCGACGCGCTCCACGCCCAGCCCCTCGATCGTGGCGCCGCCGCCCGTGACCCACTTCTCGCCCTGCTTCAGGTCGAAGAACTGCCGGGTCTCGGGCGCTTGCACCACGGCCTTCCCGTCGCACAGGATCTCACCGGCCCAGCCGGTCTGCGGGTCGAGCCGCACCGCGAAACGCTCCGTGCCGAACACCTTGCCCTGCGGCGTGTCGCGCAGCGACAGCTCCTGCGCAAGCCCCCCAAACGCGATTCCCGCCAAAAACCCCGCCAGCCAGACACCTGCTCTCATTGCACGCCCCCTCGTTATGATTTCAGGAGTGTATCCCCGCCCCATCGCGGGGTCAAGCGCAGGGCACCCAGATACTTTTCGCCACTGAACAAAAGTATCCTTGGCGTGCGGTCGCTCGTCCGGTATAAGGGTGGTATCAATAAAGGGAGGCTTGACGATGGCTCGCTTCAAGATCGCCGTAAACATGGAGTTCGTGCGAAGCGCGGATAAGGGCTTCGAGGCGGGCGTGAAGATCGCCGCCGACCTGGGCTACCGCTATATCGAGCCGATGGTTCACACCGGCTGGGAGCTGCTCAGCGAGGTCCACTACTTCCACTCGTACTCGATGGAGCAGGACAACCTGCTGATGAAGGAGATCTGCGACGCGCACGGCGTCAAGGTCTCCAGCCTCAGCGGCCACAGCCCGCTCATGCGCCCCGAGGCCGCCGTGCCGCGCCTGACGCGTGCCATCGAGCTGGCCGACGCCTGCGGCGCGCGCTTCGTCAACACGGACGAGATGGTCAAGCCCACGTGGATGGACGACGCCTTCGCGCACGAGGTCATGCGCTACACCCTCACGCGGGCCGCCCAGTGCGCCGCCCGCCACAAGGTCTGGCTCTGCATCGAGCCGCACGGCCTCTACACGCGCGCCTCGAAAGGCCTCATGCGCATCGTGCGCCTCGTGGACTCGCCGTGGATTCAGGTGAACTGGGACACCGGCAACGCCTACCTCGCCGGCGTCGAAGACCCCTATGAGGGACTCGCGGCCGTGCGCGACGCGGTCTACCATGTACACGCCAAGGACATCTCGCTGCAGCACAGCGCCGCCGAGCGCGGCAAGGTCACGGGCACGCCCGTGGGTTGCGCCTGCGGCGATGGCGTGGTCGATTGGCAGCGCGTCTTCGGCATCCTCGCGCCGCTCGACCGCGAGATCTTCTTCAGCGTGGAGTGCGGCACCATCGACCAAGCCGCCCGCAGCCTCGCGTTCCTCCGCAAGGAGATGGGCAGCTTGTTGCAGGATTAACCTCAGGAGGCTCTCGCCATGACTACAACCCGACGCTCGTTCCTGAAAGAAGCGTTGGCCGCTGGTGTCGCGCCTTGGCTCGTCCCAGCCAACGCGGTCCGCGCGCAGGACGGCCGGCCGACCCCGTCGAATCGCACCACGTTCGCGCTGATCGGCTGCGGCAACATGGGCCCGTCCGGCGTCTTCAACAACTTGATCAAGAACAAGGACGTACAGGTCGTCGCGATGTGCGACGTCTTCAAGAGCCGCCGCGAGGCGCGCGCCAAGCAGGTCGACGACTTCTACAAGGCCTCCGGCTGCGCCGCGGTCACGGACTTCCGCGAGCTGCTGGCACGCAAGGACCTCGACTGTGTGGAGATCGCCACAGCCGACCACTGGCACGTCCCCCTCGCCCTCCACGCCGTCCGCAGCGGAAAGGACGTCTACGTCGAGAAGCCGCTCGGCACCGCGCTCAACTGGTCCCGCCTCCTGCGCGACGAGGTGAATAAGCGCAAAGCCGTCTTCCAGTTCGGCACCTGGCAGCGCTCGCAGCGCCACTTCCGCAAGGCCTGCGAGATGGTGCGCAATGGCGTCATCGGCAAGGTCCAGCGCACCGAGGCGTGGGCGCCGGGCATGAACACGCACGACAAGGGCGGCATCGACGACCCCGGTTCCGTCTTGCGCAAGATGCACGTCGAAGGACTCAAGCCGCAGGTTCCGCCCGCGGATCTCGACTACGACCTGTGGCTCGGGCCCGCGCCCGCCGCGCTCTACTCGCCCGAGCGCGTCACGCCCGACGGCTGCTACCACATTTCCGACTACGCCCTTGGCTTCATCGCCGGCTGGAACATCCACTCCGTCGACATCGCCCAGTGGGGGCTCGGCGCCGACCACACGGTCCCCGTCTCCTACAAAGGCACCAGCCTGCGGCCTCCCGTACACGGCCTGTTCGACACGGTCTCCGCGTGGGACGTCGCCTGCCGTTACGAGAGCGGCGTCGAACTGCGGCTCATGGACTGGAAGACCGCGCAGCCGACGATCGCCGCCTACCGGCCCGACTGCAACCACGGCACCACGTTCTTCGGCGAGAAAGGCTGGATCAGCGTCAACCGCGGAGCGGTCTATGCCAGCGACAAGGAGTGGAAGTGGGACAAAATCGAGTGGGGCGACAAGGACACGAAGCTGTTCGCCAGCGCCGAAGACAACCAGTGGCACGGCTTCATCGATAGCGTGCGTACGCGCAAGCCGACGGTCAACCCCATCGAATCCGCCTTCAACGGCGACCTCGTCTGCCACCTCGCCAACCTCGCCTGCACCAGCGGCCGCGAGATCCGCTGGGACGCGAAAGCGGAAAGGCTCATCGGCAACGAGGATCTCGCCATGATGCTGAACCGCACCGCCCGCGCCCCGTGGGCGGTGGAGCCTTCCTAACCGCATTCCATGTACACGCGACCCGCGCGTCGGTTGTCGCGAGTCGCTGGTCTCTCCACCCTATGAAAACCACCCTATCCTTCCTGCCTCTCGCGTGCGCCCTCGCGGCGCCCCTCCTCGCCGCGGGAGCGTTCCGCTGGGACACCGCGACGCCCAGCCAGCTCGCGCTCTTCCGCGACGGCGCCCAGGTGTGGCGCTTCCACTATGACGCGGCCCAGAGTTCCAAGCCCTACTTCGACCCCGTCTGCGTCGTGGGCGGGCCATCGCTGACCTGGGCCAGGCCGCCGGACCACGCGTGGCACTACGGCCTCTGGTTCTCCTGGAAGTACATCAACGGCCTCAACTATTGGGAGGAGAAGGCCGGCAAGTCCCAAGGCGAGACCGCGTGGGACGCGCCGAAGATCGAGATGCGCCCCGACGGTCGCGCGGACATCCGCCTTTCGCTCACCTACCGGCCAACAGCAACGGCGGCGCCCGTACTGAAAGAGACGCGAACCGTCGCGATCTCCGCGCCCGACGCGGAGGGCGCGTACCACATGGATTGGACGCAGGTCTTCACGGCGGGCGAGACGGCGGCCACGCTCGACCGTACCCCGCTCGCGCACGAGCCAAACGGCAAGTCGTGGGGCGGCTACGCGGGACTCTCGGTGCGCTACAGCAAGGCCTTCACGAATCTGGAGACGGTCGCCTCGACGGTCGGCCGCGTGCCGCGCGCCGCGAGCGGGCGACTCGACACGGTTGCAGCCGCCGCCGAGCAGAACGGCTTCATCGCGGGCCAGCCGTACGGGATCGCGCTGCTCACGCACCCCGCGAACCCCCGCGCCCCCGGCGACTGGTACCCCATCGAGACGCCGAGCGTACCCTTTTACTACCTCAATGCCGCCTTCCTGCTGACCGGCGCGTACACGCTCCAGCCGGCTGAGACCCTGACCCTGCGCTACCGCGTCTGCGTACATCCCGGCCGCTGGGACGTCGAGGCCCTCCGCCGCGCCGCCGCCGACTACGCCGCCGCGCCGCCAGCAGCGCCAGGCCGATGACCTTCCCGTCGTGGCCTGGCACATGTGGACGGCCAGCGTGGAAGGGCGCAAAGACAAGCCTATTTGCATGGTCCTGTGAACGGCTCAGCACAGCTTCGCCCTCCATTTTCAACGCGAATCCGCAGACTGGGGGGCGAGGCTGCGCCGAGCCGTCGCTTATCTTAGCGCCAGTCCGGCCAGCGTGTTCGACCCCATTCATCCGTTCTGTCGAGGGGTTTGGGATCAGCCTCAACGCAGACCAACCCATCATGTACACGCGTCTTTTTGACAGGATGAACAGGATGTTCAGGATGCCTGCCCGCACACCCATCGTCTGGACGATCTCAGCAAACGGACCCGCGGTGCTGGCGCCAGCGCTCGCGCAGGCGGGCCTGCTTGTCCGCCCGCGAGAGCCCCGCTGTCGCGCCGACCATCTCGGAGATCGAGAAGAGGTCGGCCGCCACAACCGGCGCGGGCGCGGGCTTGGGCAGCGGAGGTTCTGCCACGGCAGCCGGCCATGGCGTCTGCGGCCGGCCGAGTTCCGGAAGCTCGGCGTGGATCAGCCGCCACAGGTCGGTTTCGGCGGGAACCTCGACGCGCACGCCGTGCTGGGCGCAGAGCTGGCCCGCCAAGCGTTTCAGCGACACGGTGTCGGCCGCGCAGTAGCGCTCCAGCGTGCGCCGCGCACGCTCGTCGCCAGACTGCGACCACGCCTGCCACAGCCACACGGCCTCCGCGCCGCCCAGGCCTTCCAGGTCGGGCGGGCGGTGTAAGCCGATCGACTTCTCGATCTTCTTGAGCCCCCCCCTCCAGCCGACGTGGTGGCAGAGCCAGCGCAGGTCAACGTGGGCGCAGGGCAGTTCCGGGATGTGGAACCGGCCCAGCACGCGCGGCACGTCGAAGCTCGCGCCGTTGAAGGAGACGAGCAGTTTGACCTGTTCCAGAAGATCCAAGAAATCATCGAGGTTCTCGTGCGCGAGGAAACGCAACGGCCGGCCCTCGTGGAAACAGCAGACCAACGTCACCATGCTGCTGGCCTCGAGGCCGCTGGTCTCGATGTCGAAGAACGACGCGCGGTCGAACCAGTGGGCCAACACGCGCCACTGCGCGGCGGCAGGCAGCTTGGCCGCGAAGTAGGCCGCGTCGTCCGCCTCCAGCGCCCGCAGGCTCCGCTCGGCAGCCGCGCGAACCCCGTCCCAGTCGGACGCGCTCAGTCCGGCCAGCGGCCGCTGCGCGCTCAGCAAATCAGCCCAGCACGCGCACCCTTCGCCGCGCAGCCGCGCCTCGCGCTGCGGGCCGACATTCGGCAAATGCCCCAGATATCGCTGTAAAACACTCATCCGGCTCTTTCGCGCATGCCTGTCATGGCAAGCAGTAGTACAGTTCTTTGGCGGCACGCTTGGGATCATCGCCGACCACCGTGTGCCGCTCGAACGAAGCGTAACGCAGATCGTGAATCTTCTTGCCCTTATGCTCGAGCCACACGGGGCCGACGCTGAACTGATCGTTGCCCTTCCCCTGCGCCGCGGCTTGGATCAGCACCCGGTTGAACTTCCGCAGCCGCTCGCTGCTGACCGCGAACGCCACCGTGGCCTCGTTGGTCGTGCCTGCTGGAATGACCCCCAGCGGCTCGCCGTTCAGCAGAATCGCATCGGGCGCGTCGATCCCGCGCACCTGCAGCTTCAGCGTGGCCGGGGCGTCCGCCTGATACGGCTCCGCCCGCCCGCGGGAGACCAGATAGCGGATCTCGAACGCGCCGGTATCCCCGCCCCGCTTCGCGGCCACTTTCAGCGTGCGGTCGCCGTCAAACGCGTGCCCCATCGCCACCGTCCCCCGCCAAACCGACCACAGCTCGTCGCGCGCGCCTGGCGCGAGCGCCACGGGCTGCCCGGCGAACGACGCGGACAGCTCGACCGGCTCGCCGAAATCGACCACCGCGACCTCAGCCTGAAAATCGCCCGTCAGCACCGCTGTCGCCAGCGGCGCCACAGCGGAGATCGGCGTCGCCCCCTCGCGGCTGGCGTAGACCGTCTTCAGCTCGCCCCCCTTGATCTGAACCAGGCGGAAGCCCTGCGGCGTGCCGTCGATATTGGGCCCGCTCCACCACGCGCCGCTCATCGCGCCGCTCATATACACGGGGAAGCCGCCGAACGGCTCCGTGAAGGTCCGGTGCAGATGGCCGCAGAACGCACCCAGCACGCGGCGTCCGCGCAGAATTTTTGACAGCGCGCTGGCGTCCTTGAGCGAATAGACCGCCTGATGGCAGAACAGCACGAGCGGCGTGCCCGCGGGCTGCTGGGCAAGGTCGGCGGCGAGCCACGCCAGCTGGTTCGTGCCCAGCCGCTCCTGATACGGCAGGGAGGTTCCGTCCAGCGCCACGAGATGCACGCCCGCCCAGTCCCACGAGTAGTAGGTGGGGCCAAACACCTTCCGGTACAGCCCTTTGCCGTAGAGCGGATGCTGCTTGTCTGGGTTGGGCGTGTTGAACGCCACGTGCTCATGGTTGCCGGGCAGGTTGAAGAGCGGCACCGTGAAAGCGGCCGCGGCGCCGAGGTAGCGGTCGTACTGCTCCTGCGCCTTCTCGGGCGGCACGACGTCCACGCCCCCCACGAGGTCGCCCGTGTTCACGACAAACGCCAGCGGCACAGGAAAGGTCGAGATGTGGGCGGCGAACTGTTTTACCAGGTCGTCGCGCCCCACGTGCGTGTCCGTGATCTGCGCGAAAACGAAAGCGTCCGCCTGCTGCCGTTCGACCAAGCCGAAGTCCGCGCCCGCTCCGCCCCCGGCTACGCGCCAGAACGCCCCCGCCGCCGCGTGGCCGCGGGGCACGCTGACCCAGACCAGCGCGGGTGTGTCCGCCGTTTCCAGCCGATAGTTCCCGGCCGCGTCCGTCACGCTGACGCGCAGCCCGTCGCTCACCAAGACGCGGGCCGCGCCCCGCTCATCGGCATCGGCGCGCCCGTTCCGGTTCGCGTCGAGATAGACGCGCCCCGCCACGTCCGCCGACGCGACGTCAAGAGACAACCACACAGACACCGCCAACGCGACTCCAGCCTGCCTTTGCATCAGCCCTCCCCGCGCCCACCCGCTCGATAGCCTTGATGATACCCGTTCGCCTCAGCCCTACTTCGCCAACGCGACGATCTCCCGTACCTCTTTCGGGCCGAGGTCGCCGAACTCGCCGATCAGCACGCCGCGCGTGGCGAGGCGCTCCGCGACTTGCCGGCCCGCTTCGACCGCGTCGATGCCGTACTCGGAGAGCCGCGTCGGCACGCCGACCGACCGGAAGAACGCCTCGGTCTTGTCGATCGCCTGCGCGGCGCGCGCCGCCGCGTCGCCCTGCGTAATGTGCCACACCCGCGCCGCGTACTGCGCGAGGCGCTTCTGCTTGCGTGCGATCTGGTGGCGGTGTACCGCCGGCATGATCACCGCCAGCGTGCGGCCGTGGTCGATGCCGTAGAGCGCGGTCAGCTCGTGCCCGATCATGTGCGTAGCCCAGTCCTGCGACGCGACGCCGCAGCCAAGCAAGCCGTTCAGGCCGACGGTCGCGCACCACATCAGGCTCGCGCGAACCTCGTAGTCATCCGGGTTCGCCTTCACCTTCGGCGCCTCCTCGATCAGCGTCTTCAGCACGGCCTCGGCCATGCGCTCGGTCAGCGGCGCGCGCCCCGCGTCGCACATGTACTGTTCCATCACGTGCGCGAAGGTGTCCGCGAGGCCGTTCTCGATCTGCTTCAGCGGCAGCGAGAAGGTCGTCTCGGGGTCGAGGACCGAGAACTGCGGATAGCAGTGCGGCGAGCCGAACGCGAGCTTTTCGCCCGTCGAGTCGCGCGAGATCACGGCGTAGGTGTTCATCTCCGAGCCCGTCGCGGGCAGGGTCAGCACCGAGCCCAGCGGCAGCGCGGCCCCGACGGGCTTGCGCCCCTCCATGATCTCCCACGGATCGCCCGTGCCGTACAGCGCCGCCACGGCGATGAACTTGGTCGCGTCCAGCACCGACCCGCCGCCGACCGCAAGGACAAAGCCCGCGCCCTCGGCCTTCGCCAGCGCCGCCGCCTTCATGCAGGTCTCGTAGCGCGGGTTCGGCTCGATCCCGCCGAACTCGACAACCGCGTGGCCCGACAGCGCCGCGCGCACCTGGTCGTAGACGCCGTTCTTCTTGATCGAGCCGCCGCCGTAGGTCATCAGCACCTTCGTGCCCGCCGGAATGAGGCCCTTAAGCTCCGCGATCATACCTTTGCCGAACACCAGCTTGACCGGGTTGTGATACGTGAAATTCGTCATTGGTTTTCTCCTCTTTGTGTTGCGCTTAACCTAGCATGCTTTTACGCATCCGACAAGCCGCGCCCTAGAAGACCCTGCCAAAATCGCGCGCCTGCGGAATCGCCGCCGCGCCCGGCATGTCCATGCGGGGCCGCCGCTCAAGGCTCGCCCTCCCGCTCCGCAGCGACGCCAGCAGCTCGCGATAGAGCGGCGCATCGGCGCTTTCGAAAACGGGCGAGCGAACGCCCTTGCGAACGCCCGACAGCCCCAGCCCGCCCGCCGCTTTCGCGAGGTGGGCGTTGACGAGCAGGCTGTTTTCGGGGCGGCTCAGGTTGATCCACACGCTCTTGCGCGACAGCCCCCCCACCTCCAGCTCGCCGTGGCACGACACGCAGGACCGCTGGTAGGTCTTATCCAGCGCGGCGAACCACGGCTCCGGCTGGGGCGCCGCGGGCGCGTTGCCGGGCACGAAGTGCCACGTGTCGCGTCCGCCCATCGTGTAGGGGCGCGACATCTCGAACGTTCCGTAGTACGGGGCGTTGGCGTCGATCCAGGCGTAGATGCGGCGGCGGCTCTCGTCGTCCATCTCCACGCCTTGATGCTTCTTTTCGATGACCTCCGTCAGCCGGCTCACCATCGACCCGGTTTGGAGCGCCGGGAACACGCCGGTCGGCCCCGGGTTGATGAAGTAGTAGGTCACCAGCCGGCGCAGACACAGGTAGTCGTAAGACATGTTGAAGAAGCGCGTCTTGTCTCCGCTCAGGTCCATCCGCGCCGCGGGCGTGCGCCCCGAGTGGCACCGCGCGCAGTGGCGGTCAAAGACCGGCTGCACCTGCCGCACGTAGTCGACCGCCCCCGCGCCCCCGGGCGGCGGCCTGAGCGGGTCGGGCTGCCGTTCCGCCCGGGCCTCTTTCGCTCCGCCCACGGGCGGCGCGCTCAGCCGCGGCTCGTGGCAGCCCGCGCACGAAGCCTTCTCGCCCGTCGTGACCTGCGTCACCGAGCCCATGCGCTGAACCTCCTTGCCGTTTTGATCCAGCGCGATGAAGTAGAGCTCGCAGTTCGAGGGCGCCCGGAAATAGGCCGAGCCGTTCTCGTCCACCGGCGCCTCTCCGAGGTTCTCCTTCACGTAGTACGAGCCGTAGCCGATCACCGGATAGTGGTCGTGGAAGCGCGGGCCTTCCGTGTTATACCTCTTGGGCAGGGGGCGCATCACGCGCAGCGACTTCACCTGCCCGCGCGCCACGCCCTGCTCCGCCAGCCCGTTGTAGACGTCCTGCACGTAGAAGACCCCCTCGCCCGCCTCCTGCGGCGCCTCGGACCGCACGATCGAGCGTGGCAGCGGACGGGATCGCAGCGGCAGCGCGCTGAAGACGTTCGCGCCCGCCCCTTCGAGCGGGTAGCGCGCGCCGTCATAGCGGCACACGTGGAGCCGGAAGCCCTCTTGCGGGCGCTCGGCATTTCCGAACGACGCCAGGAAGAGGCCGTCTTCCAGCGGCCACGGGTCGGTCGCGGCCTGCGGAAAGAAAACGTCGCCCGGCTGCCAGTTCGCGTGCTGCCAGCGCTCGCCGGCGGCGATCTCGTAGGGCGTCTCGAAGGTCACCTTGCGCAGCGCCTCCGGAGCCTCGATGCCGGCGCTCCGGTTCAGCACCGCGATATCGGCGATCGGCGGATGGTGGTGGCCCGCCATCGTCAGCAGCACGTCGCTCGTCCCCGGCACCGGCTTGCCGCCGTAGCGCGAGTTCGGCACGGTGATCGTGTTCCCGTAGTAGAGCTGCAGCTGCCGCCCGTCCGGCAGGATCGTCCAGAGCCCCTGCCACATGAAGATGTTTTTGTCCTGATACTCCCAGCGCGTGCAGAGGATCGACCCGTCGTCCATCACCGCCGGCTTCATGGTGCAGAGCGTCGTGAAGTCGAAGCGCCGGATATCGGAGCCGTCCGCGTGACACGTGTAGAGGGCCGAGGCCAGGAAGTTCTGGCAGTAGGAGTAGGACTCCACGCGCGACGAGCAGAAGACGATGCGCCCGTCCGGGTAGTACACGCCGTTGAAGTCGTGGAACGGGCCGTCCGTGATCTGCCGCAGGCCCCGGCCGTCAACGCCGATCTCCCAAAGATGAAACGGCTGGCCGGCCTCCGCCTTGTGGGTGAAGAGGATGCGCGCGCCGTCCCACGACAAATCCAGGTCCCACACAAAGCCCGTTTCCGTCGAGAAGATCACGCGCGGCGGACGGCCCGGGCGCTGCGGGTCGAACACCTCGATCGACGCCCCCGCTCCCGTCCGGTGCGAGAACATCGTGGCGTTCGTGCCGCGCAGGCCGTAGCCCCCGGGCCGCCGCACAAACGCGATTGGCGGCAGCTTGTCCCGCACCTCCGCCGGCAGCCGCTCGGCCACGTGGCTCTCGGCGTGCAGCGAGAGCGCGCCGAGCGCGCACCCCGCGCACAGCCTCACCCAACGCGCCGCTCGCTCCCTGCCGGCCATAACACCCTCCCCGCTTCACACAAAGCCGCGCCTACTCGTAGAGCGCCATGATCGCCACATAGAACCCCACGCCCGTCGACGGCTAGCCGCCTGCCACCGTCCCGACTCCGCTGCCCCCGTAAAGCCCGAACACAATGGTGCTTATAAATTATTTACCCGAGTCGTGTCAAGCCCGCCCCCCACTGGGTGTGTGTCGGAAAAGTGACAGAGGTTTTAAAACCGAGCATTTTACACGGGCGAGGGCGCCCGTGCTCCCAGTGATGCCACTTTTCTGACACACACCGCCACCGTTTCTCGCGTGAAGCCCCGCTTGACAGCGCACGCCCCCCAATGATATAAAGGGCTCCGTTTTTCACGGTGCGGGCGCTTAGCTCAGTTGGTTAGAGCGCTACTTTCACACGGTAGAAGTCACAGGTTCGAATCCTGTAGCGCCCACCATTAACCTCAAAAATACTATGTTTTTGAGGCTTTTTTGTGCCAAAAAACCCCATTTCTTATGCTCAGTCGATATAGCCGATGATGAAAAGGGCATAATCGGGGCATAAGCGTTTGAGTGCTTTCTGCCCCGTTCTTCCGTCCTGCATTTCCAAGGCAATGTGTGCCTTTTGAGAGCATTTCTCTTTATCGCTCTTGCAGCATAGCACCGAAAAGATTCTTCAGTCGGTGTACGATGCAGTTCTTTTCGCCGTCAAGCTGAGGTGCGACACTCGTCGCATATTCCGGGCTTGCCTGGGCAACGAACGCAGTGCAACGGGCAGTATCTCCCGTTTATGCAGCAGGTGCTGTTCTGCCAACCGGTGTGAGGCGGCACTACGAGACCTTCTCGCTTTTTTTGCCGCAGCCTGAAGCGGGACAGGTGTTGTTCTGGACCGTTGTTATGGCTACGGCCTTCATCATGTGCGTGATGATGAAGTTCGAGCGGGAGCGGTTCTCGATCTTGGCGGCTTCCTCGATCTGCGCGAGGAGGTCTTTCTTGAGCGAGATCGTGACCGTTGTGCTGTCTTCAGCCCGGTCACGCTTTTTCTGCGTCGTCGTGGTTCTCATAGGAGAGTCCTTTCTTGGCATATATTATAACACTTTGTTCTTACGATGTGTTACTAAATCGTTACAGAAATTATCTCGTCTTACTTTTGATATTGAATCTCGTGTCACGAAGTGTTACTTTTGATTTATGAAAAGCGATAACAAAGGCTTCGTTGAACGGATCAGTATTGTGTTCCCCAAGGCTCTGCTGGCGGAGGTCGACCGCCGCGCAAAAGCGGAGGGGCGGTCACGTTCCGGGCAAATCCGGTTTTTTTTGCGTAACCTCGTAAGACGGTCTAAGACGACCACAAGAAAGGCGGAGTGAGATGAATGTGGTTCTGCAGATGGAGCCGCTGTGGGGAACGGCAGAAACGGTGACCGCGCTGTACGGGATTCCGCGTCGGCGGCTGCTTGATCTGGCGCGTGCGAAGCACATCCGCGCCCGCAAACTAAGTCCGGAAAGCCGATCGGCAACTGTTGTTTACCGCACGGCCGATGTGAAGGACTGGCTTGAGAATGAGGCCCCCGCCCCACTCGCGCAGGCATTTCAGCCGAGGCCTGACGAGGCGGGCGCTATTTGAAAGGCGGGTGCGCGATGGCAAAGAAACGACGAGCCCCGGTACACATGGGGGAAGCGTGCGCGAGTCAAAAGTCCCTCATCACGGTCTGCGGGCGCTTCGTGACGCTCCGCCTGGCATGGACCACCAACCGCGAGCATGTGACTTGTCCCGATTGCCTGCGGGCTTTTCTGGCGCAAGCCGAAAGTCAGATCAGGGATTTGAAGGACGGGTTCAGCGCCTCGGAAAGCCGCCGCCGTGTGGCGGAGAGCGATGTAGAGGCGAAGAGCAAGAATGTGAAGCGGCTGGCCGACGAGCTTGCTTCCTCCCTTAACCGTTTGGATCGCGCCGAGCGGTTGAATCTCGTTCTCGCCAGGTCTTTGCGCAGCTCGAACGAAGAGACCGGGCGTCTTTTGGGTGTTTTGGGGATCTAGCGATTTCCGCGCATGGTGCGCGGTAACCCCGTGCGCCGGATCGTTAAGACGGCGCACGGGGATTTGCGGGCAACGCATGGGGGTGACTAATGATCGAGGTGACAGGCAGAAGTTCTCATGCAGTGGAGTTTGACACGAAAGACCAAGCCGAAGCCGTGCGCCGCTTCCGGGCTCTATTTCCCGGCGCGACGGTCGAGACGGTCGGCGCAGAGGCGTTCGTCGCGCTGTGCGAGGTGTGCGGCAAACCGATCTTCGAGGGCGAGCCGCACGAGGTGGACGAGGACGCCTACCTGTGCGGGG
>CAYLUN010000102.1:0-8465 GCA_964386865.1 uncultured Lentisphaeraceae bacterium
CAAAAGCGCAGCCGCTGCGCTTTTGAAAACGGCCCACAGCCTACAGCCTACAGCCTACAGCCTAAACGCCTACAGCCTAACCCCATGAACCAGAAACCCTCACCGCTAGCAGCCCTCAAGGGCCTCACGCCCGAGCAGGCGGACCAGCTCTTCGAGCTTCTCCGCGTCTCGCCGTACTACGCGGCCGTCAAGTGGGTCGGCGAGCAGTTCGGCGTGCGGGTGTCGATCTCCAGCCTGCGCCGCTGGTGGTCCCGCGAGACCAGGGCGCGCGCCCGCTCCGACCTCCGCAGCGCCATCAAGGCCAGCGAGCAGTTCGACAAGGACCTCGACGCCCGCGCCCTCGACGCCCGCGCGAACAACGCCCTCCGCGCCGCCTACTGGCAGGCCGTCAGCAGCGGAGACCGCGAGGCGATCAAGACCTTCGCCTCGCTCTCGCTCGACTACAACGCCGACGCGCGCGACACCGAGAAGCTGGAGCGCCTGCTCAAGGCCGAGCGCGACCTTGAGGAGTCCCGCAAACAAAACGCCGCCTTGGCCGCCGAGCTCGCCGACCTGCGTCTGCGGCTCGCCGAGGCGGGCAAAGTGTCCGTCGCCGATCCGGCCGACGTGGCCGCGCAGCTCGACCGCCACCTGGGCGTAAAGAAATGACCGACATCCCCACACAGGACGCGGGATACTTCCTCCCGTACCAGCTCGACTGGATTCTCGACGAGTCGCCCTACAAGGTCTCCGAGAAGTCCCGCCGCGTGGGGTTCACGTACGCGTCCAGCTACCGCATGTTCCGCAAGTGCATGAACCGGGGCAAGGGGTTCACGCAGTGGGTCAGCAGCCGCGACATGCTCACCGCCCAGGAGCTGATCCGCGACTACCTCACCATCTGGTGCAAGGCCGCGAACATCGTGGCCAAGGGCATGTACGGCGACAACGTGGAGCTGATCGACACGGAGCGCAACATCAAGGCCTTCGTGGTCGAGTTCCCCAACGGCGCGCGGCTCGTCTCGCTTAGCTCGTCGCCCGAGGCGTTCGCCGGCAAGGGCGGCGACGTGTTCCTGGACGAGGCCGACCTGCACGAGGACTCCGGCCGCCTCATCGACATGGCCCAGCCTTGCACCATGTGGGGCGGCCAGCTGGAGATCGTCTCCGCGTACCGCGTCAACGGCACCTCGTCGAGCCCCTTCGCGCAGCTCGTCAAATCGGCCAAGGGCGCGAACCCCATGGAGATCCGCCTCCACCGCGTGACGCTCCCCGACGCCGTCGCGCAGGGCCTGGTCGAAAAGATCAACGCCGTCACCGGCAAGGCCGCCACGCGCGAGGCGTTCGTCGCCAAGATCCGCTCCGGCTGCCGCACGCTCAGCGCCTACAACTCGCAGTATCTCTGCGTCTGCGACGACGCCGCCGGCAAGCTCATCACGCTCCAGCTCGTCGCCCCGTGCGAGCTCGATCCCGTGGAGATCGCCGAGATCGTCGCCAAGAACCCGGACGCCCCGCGCTACGGCGGCTACGACGTGGCGCGCAAGCTGCACGCCTCCGCCTGGCACGAGTACGTCGAGCTGGGCGTCTCGCTCTACCTCGCCCGCCGCGAGAAGTGGCACAACGCCGACTTCGACACTCAGGAGGCCTGGATACGCTCGCGCCTTACGGACGCCGCCCAGCCCCGCATCAGCCGCATGGCCATCGACGCCACCGGCCTCGGCATGCACCTGGCCGAGCACCTCACGCGCGACTTCCCCGGCCGCGTCGACGCGGTCAACCTGGAGAGCAGCCGCCGCACGGAGCTGTGCGTCTCCCTCCGCGACCGCTACGAGGGCAAGCGCATCTACATCCCCGCCGACGACCAGCTGCGCGCCGACATCAACGGCCCCGAGAAGGCCCTCGCCAAGAACGGCGGCCTGCGCATCTACATCCCCGCGTTCGACAACGAGGGCGAGACCTCGCACTGCGACGAGTTCGTCGCCTCCATGCTGGCCTGCTCCGCCGCCGACGCGGGCGTGGTCTGCGACATGCCGCCCCGCGCCTGCCGCGGCGCCCGCGCCAGCGCCCGTCGCGCCCGCATCGCCGCCATCCGCAACAGGAGACTCACCCATGGCTAAGCAGCCCCGCACAGCCGCCCAAAACCAGAAGCGCGCGGTCGCCGCAGCGAACACCTGGCGCGACTCGAATAACCCGCTGCGCACGCTCACCATGCCGCGCGCCGTGCAGCTCATGGAGCAGGCGCAGCTCGGGATCATGGCGGACCTCCAGTGGCTCTACGGCGCGGAGACCGGCATCGAGGCCACCGACCCCGACCTCATGGTCATCATCGAGCGCACGCTCTCGGGCGTCGCGGACTGCGAGTGGGAGGTCGCCACGATCCCCGAGGACTCCCTCGGCTTCGACCGCGCCCTCGCCGATGAGCAGGCGGCCTTCCTGCGCGAGTCCTACGCCCAGTGCGACAACCTCGACGACGCGCTGGAGCACCTCGTCATGGCGCGCTTCCGGGGCTTCTCGCACCTCCAGCCGTGGCTCTCCACGGACTGGTCGCTGGAGCACCTGGAGCCGCTGCCGCAGTGGAACATGGTGCGCGACGGCACGCGCCAGGCGTGGGCCTGGAACCCCAAGGCGGACGGAAGCGCCTACGCCTCCATGCTTAAGGACGCGCTGCTCTCCCCGTCCGACTACATCCTGCTCAGCGCCAAGCGCCCGGTCAACCGCATCGCGCTCATCAAGTACGTGCGCTCGACCATCAGCGAGAAGGACTGGGACGGCTACGTCGAGATCTACGGCATCCCCGGCGTCTTCATCATCATGCCGCAGAGCGTGCCCAACGGCAAGGAGGAGGAGTACGCCGACAAGGCCGAGCAGGCCGCCGAGGCCGGCAGCGGCTCGCTGCCCTTCGGCTCCGACGTCAAGACCCTCAGCGAGGCGCGCGGCTCGCAGCCCTTCCAGGCTCGCCTGGAGTGGCTCCAGAAGCAGCTCGTACTTGCGGGCACGGGCGGCCTGCTCACCATGCTCACGGAGAGCGGCAGCGGCACGCTCGCGGGCGGAGCGCACCAGAGCGCCTGGGACCAGATCGTCCGCCGCGTGGCCCGCTCGGTCGCCAAGCCCCTGCACCAGCAGTACGACCGCCGCGCCCTCGCCGCCCGTTTCCCCGGCCGCCCGGCGCAGGCATTCTTCAACCTCCGCGCCCGCCAGGAGAAGGACGTGGGCAAGGTGGTCTCCAACGTCACCGCGCTCGCGCAGGCCGGCTTCGACCTCGACCCCGCCCAGATCCAGAAGGAGACCGGCTACACCATCAGCGGCTTCATCCGCCAGTCGCAACAGCTGCCGGGCGCGTCGATTCTTCCGTCCGCCTCTGCGACGCCTGCCGCAACGCAGACTCCGACGGCCGTCTCGGATGTCGCGGCCACGGCGCTGAACGGCGCGCAAGTGCAGAGCATGGTCGATCTGTTGCAGCAGGCCGCATCCGGCGCGATCCCGCGCGAGTCTGTCTTGCCGATCCTTAAGGCCGCGTTCCCGATGGTCGCTCTAGCCACGCTTCAACAGATCATCGGGCCTTTGGAGTCCTTCTCGGCCCCGCAAGCCATCGCCCGCGCGTACGCCATCTGCCGACAGCCTACAGCCGACAGCCTACAGTCTAGCGACGCGCTCTTGCGCTCCGGCGCCGACGCCCTATCCGAGGCGCAGGCCGTCGCCAACAAGCCCCTCGCGCTGGCCATCGCCCGCGTGCTCACCGCCAAAGACCTGCCCGCCATGCAGGCCGCCGCCCGCCAGCTGCGCGACGAGCTGCCGCAGATCGCCGCGACGATGCTCGCCGATCCAGCCCAGGCCTCCGCCTACCGCCGCATCATGTCCAGCGCCTTCCTGCAAGGCGCTTTAAAGGAGCCCGCCACATGAAGACCATCATCCTCTGCCGCGCCGACATCACGCCCGACGCCTCGTGGTTCCAGACCCTGCCGCCCTTCGGCGAATACCCGGCCGGCCGCGTCATGCACCAGGGCAAGCCCGTGGAGGACGCCGTGGTGGTCATCGACCGCGCCGCCTACGACGCCATCACCGCCGCCTTCCAGGCCGACGCCCAGCGCGCGGACTGGCCCGGCGTGCTGGTTGACCGCGAGCACTTCAGCCTCGACCTCGACAAGCCCTCCGACGCCATGGCCTGGGCGCGCGACATCCGCTCCGACGAGTCCGGCCTCTGGACGCGCTGGGACTTCACCCCTCCGGGCCGCGAGGCCTGGGAGAGCAAGGTGCTCGTGTCGCGCTCGCCTGTGCTTCAGCTGGAGCGCATCGAAGGCAAGCGCTTCCGCCCCGTGCGCCTGGACTCCATCGCGATGACCAACACGCCCCACTTCGACATGCTCTCAACGCTCGCCGCCGCCCGCGCGGCGGATATCAGTACGGGTCGGCAATTGCCGCCCCTCACCAAACAAGGAGAAGCAAGCATGAACAAACTGCTCGCCCTGCTCGGCCTGCCCGAGACAGCGACAGAGGACGAGGCGCTGGCCAAGGTGCAGTCGTTGATCGACGCATCCGCCGCAGCCGACGCCGAGATGAAGAAGGCGCAGGCCGCGTGCCGCAAGGCCGCGTGCGACGCCTTCATGGTCCGGCACAAGGACAGCATCGCCGACGAGGCCAAGTTCCGCCTCGCCTACGAGGCCAACCCCGAAGCCACCGAAGCCGCGTTCGGCGCGTTCCGCGTCGCCGCCCCCTCGGTCTCGCGCATCGCCGCCCGCGACGCGCAGACGCCCGCCTCCGGCGCAGCCGACGGCGCGACGCTGCTCGCCCGCTACGACGCGATGCCCAGCGGCATTGAGAAGCGCCGTTTCCTCCGCGAGAACGCGGAGGCCATCCACGCGGCCCGCGCCGCCGTCCAGTAACCCGCCCGTCAAACACGAAGGGAATCACACATCATGTCACAGACCTCAACCGGCCAAGAAATCTATGCCGACCGCATGATCGAAGGCCTCGGCGTCAACCTCGCCCCAGTCCGCAAGTTTTCGCTCGACTTCAGCAATGAGGCCAAGCAGCCCGGAAAGACCGTCAACGTCCCGCTCGTCTCCGCCGACGCGGTGGCGGCGTTCAACGCGGCCAACAACAACTTCTCCCGCGCGGCCTACACGCCGGCTGAAGTCCCGATCACGTTCGGCGCGGCCTACATCGGCGGGTTCTCGCTGACGGCGGCCGACATGCTGAACTTCCGCAAGTCGTACTGGACCGGCAAGGCCGACCTCGACATGCAGGCCATCTGCGACGCCGCCCTCAGCGACGTGGCGGGCCTCGTCACGGCGGGCAACTACGGCGACACCGACGCGGACAAGCTGGCCGTCACGCTCGCGACCTTCGGGCGCAAGGGCGTCGCGGCGATCCGCGCCAAGGCCGTGGTCAAGAAGCTGCGCCTCAACCGCTGCACGCTGGTCCTCAACCCGGACTTCTTCAGCGCGCTGCTGGGCGACCTCGACGCCAACGTCTACGGCGGCCGCGACGCGGTCGTCGGCGGGGCGATCCCCGGCCTGCTCGGCTTCGCGCAGGTGGTCGAGTTCCCGCAGCTCACCGCTCCGGGCTTCGTGGCGCAGTCGGACGCCATCGCCATCGCGTCGCGCGTCTTCCGCCCCGCGACCAGCGCCCCGTACGAGTCGGTGCGCGAGATCGTGGAGCCGGAGACCGGCTTCACCTGCACCTATGTCGAACTGGGCGACGGCCCGTCCGGCAACCTCTCGGTCTCCGTGACCGGGCTGGTCAAGTCTGCGGTCGGCAACGCCTCGGCGCTCCTCCGCCTCGTGTAACCCAGCGGGGGCGGGCCTCCGCGCCCGCCCCCCAACCCAGAAGGGAAAAACGCATCATGCAGAAGTTCATCATCGCAGCCCTGATCGTCGCGGCCGTCTTCGGCCCGGCCCTCACGGCCAGCGCCCAGGCCGCGCCCTACCAGGACGAGGTCTCCATCGCGAGCGGCTCAACCACGGTCACGTGGGAGGCGCCCGCCGCCACCTACGGCCCGCTGCTGTCGCTCCAGACGTACAACATGGCCGGCGTTGCGACGCTCGCGGTGTCGCACATCTTCAAGGCCTCGTCTGCGATCAGCCTGACCAACACCGTGGAGACTGCGGCGGCCGGAGGTACGCTGCTCACGTATCCGTCGGCGCTCATCTACGCGTGCACGAACACGACCACCGGCGCCGTCATCAGCTACAAGCCCGTCTGGATTGTTCCCGGCGACAAGCTTGTGTTCACAGCCTCCGTCACTAACGGCCGGCCGACCGACGCCATCATCGTGATCCGGGCGGGCCACCCCGGCAATTGACCCGAGCGCGGGGCGTCCGAGCCAAAACCACGGACGCCCCGCGAACCTTCCGCACTTCCCACACCTCCAACAAATCACAGAGGCCTCCCATGTGGCGAACCCCGACGACCGACGACTTCCGCGACGCGATCCTTGAGGACGAGCTTTCCGCGTGGCAGGAGGCCTCCGTGGCGGACGGCAAAGACCCCACCGCCAAGGCCATCGCCAACGCGGTCGGCGTGTTCCGCGCCGCGCTGCGCTCCGGCTACAAGGGCGTCATCGGCACGGCCGGCACGCTCCCCGAAGACCTCATCCCCGAGGCGATGCACATCGCCGCCTATTACTTCCTCGCCGGGCGCGGAGGCTCCGAGGTGTCCAAGGGCCGCGAGCGGCTCTACAGCGACGCCGTCTCCAAGAGCAACAAGATCGCGGACGGCTCCTTCGCCTACACCGACCCCGACGACGCCGAAGCCGAGGCTGCCGTCTCCGACTCCTTCCCCAAGCCCGCCTTCCGCCCCAAGACCCGCCTCCTCGACCGCGACTCCCAATCCGGCATCTGACCTCTCCCCGCCTACAGCCTTCAGCCTACAGCCTACAGCCTACTATGAACATCGACCTCTCCAAATGCTGGACCACCGGCGCGCAGCCCCCGGCCGCGCCGGACTCCGCCGACATCGAGACGCACGGCTCGCTTGTCGCGTTCCAGATCCACGTGGTGCGCTTCCTCACCGAGTGGCTGCCGCTCGCGCCCGTCACCGGCCAGGACAAGCCAGGCGCCTGCACCTACGCCGACAAGAAGACCGTCGCGTCCGAGGTCGAGAAGGCGCTCAAGTCCATCGGCGTCAGCATGGTCGTGGGCCTCGACAGCGGCACGCGCAACGCGAGCCTGCGCAACGCCGTCACCTTTGACCCCTTCACTTTCGTCGTCAACATCGCCGAGAGCCCTGTCACCAACCGCAGCGCGGCCGGCACCGGCGTCACGGCCACGCGCTGCGCCGAGCTGGCCATGCTCTGCCTCTCCGGCGCGTCCCTGGGCAACGGGTGTTGCTCGGTCAAATCCTTCGCGGTCGGCGGCGAGCAGGGCTCGCTCCAGACCGCCGAGGTCACGTTTTCAACCGCCTACGCCATCATCCCGCCGGCCTCTCTGCTCTCAACCTAACAGCCTATAGCCAACAGCCTATAGCCTCTCACAAAGGAACCACGCCATGCCCGCATACGCCCCCACCATCGACCGCACCACGCTGCTCGAAGGCCCCGCCCACATCATCTTCGACAAGCCCGTCACAAAGGGCGACTGGAAGTACTGCTGGTGCAACGGCAACGTGACGTTCCAGCTCGTGCACAAGCCCAAGGAGATGGCCGTCGCGGGCTTCGGCCCCGTCGACGACCCGCGCATGGACGAGATCGTCGAGATCGACTTCACGCCCTCCGGCAATTTCAGCGAGGCCCTGTTCGACTGGATGTTCGGCGGCGTCTTCGCGCTGAAGGCCGGCCAGTCGATTTTCCCCTCCACCGACGCGCCGTGCTACCTGCACACGCTCGACGGCCAGCTCTGGACCGTGGCCAACGCCCGCGTCACCACCTTCCCCAAGATCCGCTTCGGCGCGGGCGGCCCGCGCTTCGAGGGCGCGGCCAAGATCACGGGCGTCATCAAGAAGTCCACGGCCCGCACCACGGCCGGCGCGCTCTTCACCGCGCCCGCCTCCGAGGCCTTCACCGCCGTCCCCGCGGGCACCGAGTGGATACACCTGCCCTGCCAGGCCACGTGGGCGCTCACCTCCCCCGTGACCATCGTCACCGACGACAAGGGCTGGACGCTCACCGCCGCCCACACCATCAGCCCGCGCTACAACCCCGACGTGGGCACCTACGACTTCCGCGTCGACCAGGTGCGCGTCGAGGCCTCCTGCCGCCCGATCTCCCTCGACGACGCCGACCTCATCGCCGCCGCGATCATCGGCAGCAGCCGCGCCATCGGCCAGTCCAGCGTCTCGGCCTCGCTCACCCTGGCCGAGGACAACCCCGGCCTGACCGCCGTGCTCTACGGCGCGCGCCTGGTCAGCAAGCCCCAGGTCTACGGCGAGAAAGACCCGCGCTCCGGAGAGCTCACCTGGCGCGCCTACCCCGTGGCCGGCACCCACGCCGCCGTCGACATCACCCCCGCCGCCTAGCCATCTCCCTAACAGCCTACAGCCTACAGCCTACAGCCTAA
>CAYLUN010000102.1:8565-18243 GCA_964386865.1 uncultured Lentisphaeraceae bacterium
GTGCAGCGCACGTACAAGCAAGGCGAGTCCGTCGCCTTTTCCATTACGCTCAAGGACGGGCTTAAGTCGCTTGTTACAACCAACGCCAGCGCCGTCTTCTACTGGTACACGAACGCGACCGCAAACCTCTGGTGGACAAACGCTGCGAGCGTCACTTCCTCCGGCGTGGTCAGCTCCACGTGGACGCCCGCCATGGACACGGGCGCGGCAACGTACCCGTATTGGGTCGGGCTCTGGACGGCCGGCGCCACCACGCCAGTCTGGCGCGTCTCCGGCACGATCCGCCTGCTGACCAGCCCCGGCGTCACACCCAACAGCCTGCCGCTTCCCGTGCGCACGCTCGATTTCGCCGGCATCACCGTCACCAACGCCCCGTGGCTGTCCATCGCCGACTTTATAGCCGCCAGCAACGCCCTTGCAAGCGCCATCCAGACGGGAGGCACGGGCGTCACCAACCACGTCGAGGCCGTCGAGTTTGCGCCCGGACGCTTTCGCCTTTACCGAGTCACTAACTAGGAGACCCCATGCGCACGTTGACATCCGCTTTCGTTTTCGCTCTGCTCTCCCTCGCCGCCTCGGGCGGCACCCTGATCGGCGAGATTGACATCACCGCCGACCGCGCGGTGTCCATGACCGGCGCGCAGTCCAACCGACTGGAGGAGGCCCGGTCTCGGCAGTACTCGTTCACAGATCCGCGCTACTGGATTGATTGGCGCGGGCCTACCGGCACCGTCTACGAGGCGACAACCAAGGCCTGGCACCTGGTCGTCCACGACTATATCTTGAGCGAGGGCGAGGGCGGCGCGGTCATCACCAACGCGGCGCCAGGCACGCACCGCATGGTCGGCCTCCCCAACCCCCTCGCCGAATTTGCGTCGGGCGCGTCCGGAGACGGCTGGACTGCCTATTGCGACGACCTTTACATCACGGCCGGCTCGTCCACTGCGGAGTGGCAGTGGAGCCACGACCAGAGCACGAACGATTTCGACCTCGCTCTTGTATATCCTGATCCGTCTCTGTCCGGCGGTGGCTTATCCGCTTCAATGCGCTGGTTCACGGTCACCAACATCGTCGGCATCATTCCTCCGCTTGACCAGAGCGCCTACACGTGGCAGGGCTCGAAGACGATACCGTCCACGCACGTGACGACCAACTACGGAGGCTACGCGTCCGGATCTAACCTCGTATGGCTCATCCCCCCGACCGCCGCTAAGCACTCGGTCACCGGCACCGTCGACGTCACCGGCGACCGCTACGTCACCGGCGTGTCGTTTATGAAGTTCTTCAGTAAGCTGAGCGGCGACCTGTCTATTCCGACAGTCAGCTTCCGCGACTACCGCACGTCGCCCACGTCTTGGCGCGTCGAAGCCGTCATAGACTCGGCGCCCTATCTGCTCAGCGCCTCTTACTTCGCCGGGCTTTCGAACCTTGTGGTCTACACTTTCGACCGCTTTGACATGCAGCCACTGGCCCGCACAAACGACGCCGCCGGCATCACCGCTCTGGTCGACGGCCTGACCGAGCTTGAAGGAGCCCCCTTAACGGAAGGCGCGTACGGCCGCAATGTAGTCAACGCCTCCAGCCTGCGCCGCTACGTCGACGCCCGCAAGGACGAGCTGGCCGACCACGCCTGGGCGCGCACGCCGCGCGGGTTGGACGCGCCTGAGCCCGGCATCGTCACCATCGACGAGCCCCTCGTGCAGCAGGGCGCCGTGGCCACGCTGCAAAGCGGAGACTGGTACATGTTCAGCTACGAAGGCGGAGACTGGTACAGCGCGACCACCGGCAGTGTGTGGCGCGTCGGCCCTTCCGGCCGCGTCGCCTTCGAGATCAACTCGACCAACCGCATGCTGCACATCTCATCCTTCTCCGTCACTTCCGGCGTCGCCGCGATTACCGTCGCCACCAACTGGCTGTCCGGCACGCCTTCCATCGAGTACAGCGCCGGCTTAATCTACCCTCAGTGGCTGGCCTGCCCCGCGCAGGTCGGCGTCAACAACGTGTCCAACTGGGTCTTCACGTGCCCGGCCACCGCTGGCCAGCGCTTTTTTCGCGCGATAGACCCCAGCGGCGACAACTACCTGCGCTCGGCCTTCCGCCACCAGTTCGACGCGGGCGTCACGCTTGGCGGCGTCACCCTCAACGCGTGGCCGCAGTCAGGCGGCGTCTCAGCCAGCATCGTCACGGGTATCGTAACAGCCGCAACATCCTCTTTTGTCGCATCCTCCTCCGTCCCCACAATTGTCTCTGCGCTTGCCCCGACCAACGGGCCGGCTTTTACGGGTTCGCTGCGTCACAACGGCGTGGAGGGCCTGTTGGCGTCCACCAACAGGTTCTGGTACCCGCTCGGAGCCAAGACGATTTCCGCAAACACAAACTCGACCGTGACGTGGGACATGCCGATCAACTCTGGTCCTGTCACCTTCCGCATCAGATGCAAAGACGCTGCCGGAGGGACGAATTTCTTTTGCGCGGTTCAGTTCTTTTCGGCCGCGATCACTCCCTTCACAAACAACGTGTATATGGAGCGGACACGTTATGTCGACGTCACTTGCTCGACGCCCACAAACACGTCGGTTCCGTACGTCAACTACACGCAGGCTTTGTTCATTATCGGCCGCGCCGGCAACCCGCCGGTCGACGTCGGCGCGCACACGTTTACCGCGTGGTGGTCGCCTGCCACTGTCGCCGAGTCTGCTGCCGCAGGACTCTGATTTATTACGCTCACACCAACAACCCAAAAGGAGACCCGTAACATGAAGGCATCACGCATCAGTCTGTTCACCCTCGCGGCCGCGCTGTCGGTCGCGCTCGGCTGCGCTACCGGCCAGCCCGCGTCCAAGGCCCAGACGTTCAAGGCCTACGACAACACCGTTAACATCAACGTCACGCTGCACGCCACTGATCCGCGCGGCCCGGAGTGCCAGGAGCTGCCGGTCACCATTGTCATCACCGACATCTTCGGCAGCCTCGCCGCCGACGCGTCGGCCGGCGCGAACGACTCCACCACGCAGACCGCCGCGCCCCAGCTCGCGGCCGGCCTGACCGGCGACAAGCCCATTGAGACCGCGGGCGAGACCGCCAAGACCGCGATGACCGGAGGCGGCAGCTCCGCCGCTGACGCGGGTGCTGCGCTGGCCAAAAAAGGCGTGGAGTACGTCCGCGAGAAGGTCTCCACCAACTCGACGGCCGAAGCCTCGTCCGCGGCTCCGGCCGCAGACGCCAAGGCGTCCGAAACCGCCAAGGAATCCGAAACCGCCAAGCCCGCTGAGCCGCAGAAGCCTGCCGAGCCGACGAAGCCATCGGCGCCGACTAACTGCGAAGGCCAGGCGTGCGAGGAGGGGGCCAAGAAATGACGCGCCGCGCCCTCGCCGCCGCCTGTTCCGCCGCCGCGCTCCTCGCGGCCGTGCTGGGCTTTGGCGGCTGCGAGGGCTGCGCGCTGCTTGCGCCCGAAGGCGAGAGCGGTTTCTACAGCGTCGCAGCGGAGGCCGCGCAGTGAACACTCCCAACACCCTCAAGTATTCCGTCGCCCCGGAGGGCAGCCCGGACAGGTTCGTGCTCGACGAAGACGCCGTCTTCGAGTGGCGCTCGCCCCCGCGCTGGATCTACGCGCTGGTGTCGCGCCGGTCCGTGTTCCTGCCCTCCGGCTATATCCACGCCTTCGCTTTCAACGGCAAGCGCTACCTGCACGTGCGGCTCTACGCGGGCTGGTTCTTCGCCGTCTCCGTGGCGCCCTCGTTCGCCCGCGCGCTTCCCGCCGCCTGCCTGCACGACTGGCTCTACAAGTTCGCCGCCGACTTCGCCCGCTGCTGGGGCTGCCCCGTCCGCACGGTCACGCACCTGGCCGACCATTGGTTCCTCTCCCTCATGCGCGCCACCGGCTTTCTTCTTAAGCGCACCTACTTCCTCGCCGTGCGCATTCTCGGCTACGCCTTCACCCGCCTGTTCGGCGACAACCGCCCCTGACCTTCTCACCTCTCACCTCTTACCTCTTACTTCTTACCTCATCCCCATGTACCCGTCCGTCATACTTGAGCCCGCCACCTTTGCGGAGGCCTTGCAAGACCGCTCCCTGCGCGGCCTGCTTCCGGCCTCGCTGTCTTCGGAAGAGCTGATGGCGCTCGACCCGCTCATCCGCCAGCGGTCCGTCTTTTCCTCCCGCGTCGAGAGCGCCCGCCACCTCACCGTGCTCGACAACATCATCGCCATGACGCTCGACCCCGAGCGCAACCCGGACGGCTCGCCCCGCGAGCCCGGCCAGTACATGACCGAGGCCCGCGCCCGCATGCTGCTGCGCGCCCACCTGGAGCAGCTCGGCTACCAGCCCCAGGATGGCGCGGAGGGCGGCATCACCGATCTGCGCAGCGAGGCGCGCATCCGCATGCAGCTCGACTACCCCGTTTCCTTCGCCCGCAATTTCGGCCACGCCAAGCAGATGAACGACCCGGCCGTCCTGAACGAGTTTCCCGGCCAGCGCCTGCTGCCCTCCTTCGCCGACGAGCCGCGCGGCGACGCCTGGTGGTCGGCCCGCTGGCAGGCGGCAGGCCTGCCAGGCCCCTTCGGCTCCGACTTTGTGGCGCTGCGCTCCGACCCCGGCTGGAAGCGCCTGTCGATCTTTGGCTACGCCTATCCGCCTTTCGCCTGGGGCAGCAAGCGCGAGGTCGAGGACGTAGACCGCGAGACCTGCGAGGCCTACGGCCTGATCGCCCCCGGCGAGACGCCCGAGCCCGCCGACCTGGGCGAGAACAATCCCCTCGTCTCTTCGCTGCCGGACGGCTCGCCCGACCTGATGCGGGCGATCCTGTCTCAGTTCCCCGGCGCCACGTTTGAGGACGGCGTCATCACCCAGCTCGTCAACGAGGGCTAGACCGCCATGCCGCTTTCCGTCACCATCGAGCGCGACGACACCGCTCGCCTGCTCCGGTCCATCGGCCCGGTCACGGCCGCCGAGTCCGCCGCCGTGGCGGCCGAGCTCGCAAGGCTCTTGCAGCGACACCTCCGCGCCCGCGACGCCAGCCACGCCCACCAGTATCCGGACGGCGGCCGCCGCTCGCACTTCTGGCGCAAGGCCGCCGAGTCCGTCTCCTTCGCGTCCGACGCCACATCCTCCACCGTCACCGTCACGCACCAGGGCGTGCGCCTGCGCTACGCGGGTGCGCCCAAGGGCATCGGCCCGGTCAACGCGGGGGCTCTGGCGATCCCCGCCGCACCCGAGGCCTACGGCCGCCTGCCGCGCGAGATCTCCGACCTGCGCATCGTCGTCTTCAAGGGCAAGAACAAAGCGGCCCTCGTGCAGAAGCCTGGCAAAGGCGAATACCTCGGCAAGGTCATGTTCTGGCTCATCAGGCGCACCAAGCGGATAGCGGCCGACCCCACCGTGCTGCCGCCCGCCCAGGTCGTGCTCGGCATGTCCGCGCTGCGCATCAGACAGTCACGCACAAGGAGTGTTTTCAATGGGCAATAACGATCAGGATCTGGTTCTGCGTTTGCAGTTCGCCGCCGACACCGCCGCCGCCGCCGCCGCCGCCAAGACCGTCGACGAGCTTAAGGGCAAGGCGACGGGCGCGGACAAGTCCGTCGACTCCGCCGGCAAGTCGCTGGCCTCGGCCGGCCAGGTCGCGGGCCGCGCCGCCGAGCAGATCGGCACCGTGGCCGGCGCGATGGGCAGCGCGGGCGGCGCGGCCGGCCAGGCCGCCGCGGGCGTGCGCCTGCTCTCCGGCGCGATCCAGACCATGACCACGGCCGGCGGCGGCCTGCCCGGCCTGCTTTCGGCCGTCTCGCTGCTCGCCGCCTCCTCGCTGGTCAACTGGCTGGTCAGGTGCTCCAAGGAGACCAAGGACCTCAACGAGCAGGCCCGCACCACCGAGGGCGCGCTCACCAAGATGTCCAAGGTCACCTTCGACGCCATCACCGCCCAGACCGAAAAGCTCCGCTCGGCCGCCGCCGGAGCCGCCGACCAGTACGAGCGCGTCCTCTCCGCCCGCAACCGCATGTCGTCCGCTCAGGAGCAGGCCGACCTCGCGCAGATCGAGCTGCGCAAGCTCCAGCGCCTGGAGCGCGCCGACCCCAAGGACGAGTTCGGCCGCCGCAAGATCGAGGCCGAGGCCGCCGCGCAGTCCGCCGCCGTCTCCACCAACGCCGAGGCCGAGCGCCGCTCCAACGAGATCCTCATCGCCGAGCGCAAGCTGGAGGAGCTGCGCCAGCAGGCCGCGCTCGCCGAGGCCGAGGCCGCGCGCAAGGCGTCGGTCGTCGACTCCCAGCGCTCCCGCTACGACCAGATGGGCCAGACCAAGGCGTTTTACGAGGCCAACCCGGAAGGCCGCACGGACGAGCAGCGCCAGGCGCTCGACATCGCCATGGGCGAGCTGGCCGCCTCCATCAACGCCAACACCAAGGCGGTCGAAGAGGCGCGGGCCAAGGCCGAGGAGGCCCGCTCGCAGATCGGCCCCGCCGAGATGGACGTGCTCACGTCGCGCACCACGCGCGCTACGTCCGATATCACCGGCTCGGCCAACGCCGCGTCCGCCCGCAGCTCCATGGCCGACATCCGCGCCGACGCCGCCGCACGCGCCAAGGAGCTGGCCGACAAGCGCGCCGCCGACGATAAGCGGCAGGCCGATCTGCTTAAGGCCCGCAACGACGAGTACAAAGACGTGGGCACGGCCAAGCGCACGGGAGCCTCCTCGGAGGCGCTCGCCAAAGAGCTGGCCGAGTTCAAGGCCGCCTCGAAGGCCGAGTCCGATTTCCGCGCCGAGATCGTCAAGCAGCGCAAGCTCGACAAGGCCGAAATCGAGCGCCTCACCGAAGCCCTTAAGAACTTCCCCGCCCAGAACAACTGAGCGACGCGAGCGTAGCGCAGCAAGCCCCAGCCCACGAGGTCACCATGCCAACGATCACCTGGCTCATCAAGAAAAACGCCGAGACCCCCGTCACGCTGGCGGCCTCCGGCATCACGGCCTGCGTGCTCACGCTCAAGGCCAACGGCGTCGACTCCCTTTCGTTCACCACGTCCGCCGACTGGCTAGGCGCGTCGGGCTGGCCCTACGGCGCGCGCGTCTGCCTCATCCGCCGCGAGGTCGACGGCGAGACCACGACCGACGTCTGCCATTTCGTCGGCACCGTCGAGGTCATCCCCCGTCAGGCCGTGGGCGGCGGCTCGCAGGCCCTCACCTACACCGCCTACGGCCCCAGCTTCGACCTCCAGCGCTGCGAGTACTCCCAAGAGTGGGCCTTTACCACTTTGGCCGGCGTGGTCAGCAGCGACTACGACCCCATCGTTGTGCTCGGCGAGAACAACCAGGGCGACCGCCTCAAGACCGGCGAGGCCGTCGAGCACGCCCTCTCGTGGGCCGTCACGCGCGGCGTCAACATCGACCTCGGCACCATCGAGGACGGCTCGGAGTTCCCGCTCGACGAGCGCACAAACATCAAGGTCTGGGACGCCATCGTCGCCTGCCTCCGCTACACCCCCGACGTGGTGCTGTGGTGGGACTACGACCACCAGGTCGCCGGCGAATACGTGCCCGCCGCCAACCTCACGTCTCCGGACAACATGACTCTCGTCACCAAGGCCCTGGTCGGCGCCGACGCGTCGACGGCCGACTTCACCCCGCGCACGGATCTCCAGATCCCCGGCATTGTGGTCGTCTACCACTGGACGGGCGAGTACGACGGCCGCCAGATCAAGTGCCGCTCGACCCAGACGGCCGGCGACACGGACGACCCGCGCTGCGTCGCGCTCTACTACGAGCTGGAAGGCAGCAAGACCGTCTTCATCTCGCAGGACATCGAGGTCGAGGACTACCCCGCCAGCTGGGCCGACGCGACGGGCAAGGCCGCGCTGCTCAAGCTGATCCCGTGGCTCTCGCAGCTCGCCGACGCCGACTGGTCCGTGCTCGACGTATCCCGCAGCGGCGTCGAGGCCTATCCGGCGCGCCTGCTCAGCGGCTCCGTCCCCGAGTGGACCGGCAAGGCAACCGAGAGCGAGACGTTCACCGTCCGCATCGCCTACACGATGAAGTCCGACGCCACCGCCTCCGTGCTGGACAAGGGCGAGAAGGAGCTGACGTTCAGCTGCGTCTCGACCGACGCCACCACCGGCACCGAGCGCAAGGTCACCGAGTGGCAGGAGGCCGAGGCCGCCCCGGCGGATCTGGCCGCCTCGCTCTACGGGTCCTGGAACATGCTGCACTACGACGGCAGCGTCACGTTTCACAGCCAGGAGGTCTACGTCGACGCCGTCCCCGGCAAGCGCCTCGCGCTCACGGGCGGACTGTCCGAGTGGGCCACGATGGACGCCACCGTCCAAGACGCCGTCATCGACATCGGCGCGGGGACGCTCAAGGTCACGACCGGCACCTGCGGCCGCCTGGAGGCCGACAACCTCATGGCCATCTACCGCGCCGCGCGCGGCCGCCGCTACAGCTACAACCGCGTCGGCCGCGACAACGCCGACGCCACGGACGGCAACCAGATCGAAGGCCCCCAGGCCACGCCCAACGACAGCGTCGCGGACGGCACGCCCGCCGTGCTTCGCAAGCGCTTCGCGGTCGAGGCTGCCGACACCACGCCGCGCACGCACATCGTTGACATCGACCCCGCCTCCGCCCGCGACGCCTCGGGCGGCCTGCTGTCCGCCGCCCAGACGGTCAAGCTGCGCGAGGTCGTGCAGCCGTACATGGACGGCACGACGGTCGTCCACAAGAAGCGCCAGGTGCTTTGCGGCGACGCCTACGGAGACGCCGTCACGGTCGGCGACGGCAAGGTCAAGGGCACCTCCGCCGACACCTCCCCCGACTTCCTCGACGGCAAGGTCGAGATGTCCCTCACCGTCGACACCACGTCCAAGAAGGCCCGCCTGTCCGGAGACTCCGCCAGCCCCGGAAACTACTACGCCTACTGCACCAACGGAAGCGGCGTCAAAGGCTGGGTCCAGGGCGTCCAGATCTCCTTCTAGTCATGCCTGATTATTACCCACTTTTCGACGGCACCGGCAAGCGCGTGTGTAACGCGTCCGGAGCCCCCGTGTTCGCCCGCGTCCGCGCCGGCAGTCTGTCCCCCGCCGTCAGCGTCTACGCGTACTGCGAAGAGGCCCCTGTGATCCCCGGCCCGACCGCCCCGGCGGGCAACACCACGCTCACCGTTTCCCCCACGCTGACCCGCTCGTCCTACACCTCGTTTTCTGCCTACTCGAACAGCACCTATACGGCCTGGTCGTACATCGGCACGGACGGCTCCGGCAAGCTCTGGTACATCAGGGGTATCATCACCAACGTCGAGGTGTCCTACAGCTCCGGTTTCCGGCTGTACGTCCGGGCCGGCGTGCAGCGCGGGGTGAAGAACACCGGCGGGACAATCGTCATGTGGGACGAGATGGTTGCCTCCTGGTCTTACCTCACGAAGTCCTCCGGCGTCTACGTCCCTGATGGCGACTACACGACTGCCGAAACGACTAAGACCTTGGACTATCTGGGCCTGACCTTAAACGTCCCCTTCGCGGCCACGTTTACCGAGTCCTGATATCCCCCTGCAAGCCCCTTGCAACCCTTCCCCCGCACCCCCATCCCCATTGTTTCCCTGTGTCAAACCTCCGTCACTGTGTGTCAAACGGTGGGGCGCAATACTCCTGTTTCTTCTTGGCAGGAACACCAGCCTGTCCCCGTTTCTCCTCAAAGCTGA
>CAYLUN010000103.1:0-17705 GCA_964386865.1 uncultured Lentisphaeraceae bacterium
AACTTCTACCCCATGGACATCGAGCTGCTCTTCTCGCGCAGCCCGTTCCTGCAGGAGGGAGCGGCGCAGTTCTCGTACATCCGGCCGAGCTTAAGCCGCGCGGTGGAGATCGCGGCGGGCAAGACTGAGACGGTTGTGGAGCTGCCCGCCGAGTTTAAGGCCAAGAACGTGATGGTCGAGGCGCTGGCTGCGGGCGTGCGCAAAGCGCAGGCCTACTACGCGAACACGCTCAAGGTGCAGCTGATCGAGAGCTACGGCCAGCTCGCGGTGACGCACGCCGAGACGGGAAAACCCGTGTCAGGCGCATACGTCAAGGTCTACGCGAAGGGTCAGGACGGCGCGGTGAAGTTCTTCAAGGACGGCTACACCGACCTGCGCGGCCGCTTCGACTACGCCTCGCTGAACACGAACGAGTTGGACGGCGCCGCGCGGCTGGCGGTGCTCGTGCTGAGCGACAGCTTCGGCGCGGTCGTGCGCGAGGCCGCCCCGCCGAAGCGGTAGGGGTCGGAGGTCGGAGAACGGAAGTCGGAGGACGAAGCGGCGTGAGGCGTGTATTGCGACACCTGTACATGGCGCTGTTGGCGTTGGCGCTTGCCGGCTGCGGCGGGCCGCCGCGGCTCAAGCCGCTGTCGCCCGAGTCCGTGGTGCTGTGCTTCGGTGACAGTCTGACCTCGGGCTACGGCGCGGATGAGGCGGAGAGCTATCCGGCCGTGCTGGAAGGGCTGCTCGGCTGCACGGTCGTAAACGCGGGCGTCTCAGGAGAGGTGAGCGAAGAGGGGCTGGAGCGCCTGCCCTTGTTCCTTAAGCGGCACAAGCCGGCGCTCGTGGTGCTCTGTCACGGCGGCAACGACATGCTGCGCAAGATCGACGATGCAACGCTCGCGAATAATCTGCGCGGGATGATCGAGGCGGCGCGAGCAGCAGGCGCGGACGTGGTCATTTTCGGCGTTCCGCGGCCGGGCCTGTTTCTGAAGACGCCGGACTTTTATGCCGAGGTCGCAAAAACGTGCGGCGTGCCGTATGATGGCAAGGTGATCGGCAACATTTTCTCGACGCCATCTCAGAAGAGCGACCTGATCCACCCCAACGCAGCGGGCTACCGCGTGCTAGCGGAGCGCGTCGCTGAGATGATCCGAAATAACTCGTAGCTTACGGTAAGAGTTCGACGAGGCCCCAGGTCGTGAGGCGCGGCAGCGTGAGGCGGACGCAGTCGGCGTGGCGCTCGGGCGTGAGGCTGACGGAGGGCTCGCCGGGCGTGTGCCACACGGCTTTGGAGAGCGCGCCCCAGCGCTCGGGGTGGAGCAGGGCGACGGTGACATTGCCGTAGGCCTCGGCGCGCTCGGCGTCGGGGCCGCCCAGGTTCCAGTTCACGATCTGGATGGCGACCGTGCGGCTGTCGCGGTTAACGCGCAGGAACGCGTAGAGGTTTTCGGGGCCTTCGACGCGCAGGAGGTCGAGGCCCAGCGTGCGGCTGAGCGCGGCAATGTCGGCGGTGGCCGGCACGGCACGCGCGAGGCCCGAGGCGCGGGCGGCGGTGAGCACGGCCTGATCGTCGGCGCAGAACGTGGCGGCGGGGCTGAGTTCGATCAGCAGGCGCAGGCCGCACAGGCTGTCGTGCAGAATCGGCACGCGGGCGTGGCGGCTCGCGCCGAGCACGATGCGGAACGGGAGCTGCCGAGCCGCGAGGCGCTGGCAGAAATCGAGGTAGGCGCCGGGCTCGTCGCCGTTGATGAGGACGCCGACTTCGGCTGCCGACGAGAGAGCGTCGAGCAGCGTGCGGTGTTCATGTACGAAGTCATAGAGGTCGCCGTACTGCTCGCGCGTGCCGAAATAGCGCGGCTGGACGCCGGTGGCGTCGCTGCCCATGTAGAGGTCCCAGGGCGCGAGGTGGGGCTGCCCGAGCGCGTAGGTCGTGGCGATCGCGGCGCGCGTGCGGGCCGTGCTGCGCGGAATGGGCGAAATGACCTGCGTGAGGCCGGCGGCCTCCGCGATCTTCGCGCCGAAGAGGTACTCCGTGGCGGTCTGGTACTCTGCGTTCTGCGAGGACTCGCCGTGCAGGAAGTCGACCACGCCGACGCCGGGCAGGACGTGGTCGGCGCGGAGCGGCGTGAGCAGCCCGTTGACGGATACGGGGATGTAGGTGTCGGGCGACCACGCATCGAGATTCTTGCGGAACGCCTGGAAGAACGCGCGCATGCTTTCGATCTGAAAATCGGCGAAAGCGGGCGTCAGCGGCAAGTCACGATACCGCTTGCGGTAGGTCGCGGCGTCAGGCACGCCGTTCGATTTGAGGTGCTCGCGATAGTCGAAGGTCGCGAGGTCGGCGACGCCGAGCGCCTTCAGGTCGCCGGAATTGTAATGTGCGGCGAGCCACTCGCGGAAGCCGCTGCGGCAGGCGTCGCAGAAGCAGACGCCCGCGCTGCGCACCCAGCTTGCGTTCATTTCCCAGTCATCGACGTGAAGCGAGTCTACGCCCGCGTCGACGAGCCGCTTGGCGTCGTCGAAGAAGAGCGCGCGGAAGGCGGGGTGGTTGCAGCAGGCGGTGAAGGTTTTGGGGCCGAAGGTCACCATCCACGAGGGCGTGTTCTTGTTGCCGTCGAGGTCTTCGTGGCGCCCCGAGGGGTCGCCGGCGTTCGCGCGGTTGGTGGTGGAGTGGGCCTGGCCTTGCAGGCCGTTGAGCGTGCCTTGGTAGTGCAGGCCCGCGCCTTGGACGCGGCGCATGAAGCCGGTCTCGGAGCCGTAGACCCACAGCAGGTGCGTGGCGTGGAAGGCCTGCGCGACTTCGAGCGCGTTGGTGCGTTGCCAGCGCGTGGAAAATGGAATTGCCGAAGCCGGTAGGCGGAAATGCCCGCTGGACGCGGGTCGCGGGTCGCGGGTTGCCAACTCCGCCACAGCCGGGAGTTCTGCGTCTTTGGCGGAGGCGAGGTCGGCGTCGAAGAGGGCGCGGATGGCGGCCTCGTCGAGCGTGCCGTGGAAGACGCGCACGCGGTCGAGCCAGCCGTTGAAGGGGCGGATGCCGCCGAAGTTGCCGAGCGCGAGTTCGCCTGGCGCAGCGCGGGTGCGCTCGGTGCGGGCGGCGTCGGCTGCGAACGCGAAGGGCTGGCGCCGGCCGCCCGTGTAGGCGGCGACGGTGTGCGGCGAGACCGCGACGGCGAAGAAGCACCAGTCGGCCGTGAGATTGAGTCGGGCCTTGCCCGTGAGCGTGTAACTCGTCTTGCCGGGGTCGTTGCCGAGCGAGAGCGTGAGACCTGAGGCGTTCGGCAGGAGGTCCCACGCGCCGGGCTTCTGCAGCAGGCGGGCGGGCGCGGGGCCGGGGGTGAGCGGGTTCTGGCGGGCCCAGAGCACGAGCGTGAAGGCGTCGAGGGCGTCGAGCGCGGGATCTTTGAAGAGCGCGGCGCCGCCGGCGGGCGCGTCCTGCGCCGTGGTGCCGCCGTGGCGCGAGGAGGAGGTGAGGTCGAGGCAGCGGCCGAAGGGGCCGTAGCCGAAGGCTGGCTCCTCGCCCGGCGCGTAGGCGTGCAGGCGGGCGCTGCCGTCCAGCGTGCCGGTGTTGGCGAGGTCGGCCTCAAAGTCGAGGGAGACGAGCGGGGTGTCGGCGGCAAGGGAGAATAGGGCGAGGAAGAGGAGGGGAATCGTGGTTCGCATAAGGTGCCTCGGTTGGTAGAAGGTGAGCTGTCTCCGGGATTCGAGAAATAAACAACTGGGAAACGACTATTAAGCTGGGTCAGCCCATTGCCTGAGGTAATCGGCGGGCGTCAGGATTTGGATGGCGCTCCAGGCACCAAGCGCGAGCAGATGCTGGTCGCCAGAGACGATATGCGAGACCCCTGCTGCTGCGGCGCAGGCCAGGACCGCGTCGTCGTCGGGGTCGTCGAGGATCACGCGTGCAGGGAGAGGTTGCGGCCACACGACATCCGAAACGCTGATGATCGCCGCGAGGATATCGCGTGACGACAGCTCCCGTCTTCTGAGCATAACCGCGATGCGGGGGTAGTCCAGCACACGGGCAAGCTCCGTCAGCATGGGTCGGCTGATGCAGAGCCTGTCCTCGCCCTTGACGATGCGATCCCACACCTGGCCTGGGGTGCCGCCCCAGATCAGGCCTGAAATCAGAACGTTCGTGTCGCAGACGATTCTCATGACTGGGCAGGAGCGTTCGGACGGGTGCGCACCTCGCGGATTATGGCGTCCAACTCGTGAGCGGCCAGTTCGTCCTTTGCGACGGGATAGGCCGCAAAACGTTCGCGGACCTCGCTCACGGTCGGCTGTCGGGTCGGCTTGCTGATCGTTGCGGCCGCCTCAGACAGCGGGGCGATGCGGAAAGCCGGATGGGAGTTCCGAACCACGATGAACGATTCGCCACCCTCGGCGCGGTCGGCAATCGAGGCGAGGCTGTTTCGTATGTCCTGCATGGCAATCAGCGTATCCATGGAGTAGCTCCAAAGAGGGGTTCCGTATGGTTTAACGATAGTTTAAACGTATGGTTTGCCGGATGTCAACTGGCAAACAAGGGAATGAATCCAAACGCGCACGTTGGGTTCCTTTCGCGCGGTTAGCGAGAAAGCCATCCCTCCACGCGAGGTGGGTGCGTAGCGGCTTCGCCTCGCGGGCGGGGCGGAAGCCACCCGCTTACAGCCCCGCTCGATAGTTGCCGACGGCCTCGCTGGTGCGCAGGGCGCGGCCATAGAGGCGGAGGGACTTGACGGCGGGCGCGATCGCGAGCGTGGGGCTGCCGGTGGGCGTGCGCAGCAGCGGGCTGAAGCGGCCCCAGCCGAACTGGCGCTGGTCGCCGCCGTCGCAAAGCGTGCCGTCCACGACGAAAGTGATGATCTTGGGCCCGCCGTCCACGGTGATGACCGCGTGGTGGGGCTTGCCGGCAGTGAATATATTTTGGTCGCTGGACCAGGCGCACGCGGTGCGGCCGTCGTTGAGGGTGATGCGGAGCGCGCCGCTGGCGTCCGTGGCGACGAGGAGGCCTTTGCCTTCGGTGTCGCGGCTGTCGAGCAGGGCCTGGCCGGGCGTGAGCGCGTCAAGCGTGAGCCAGAGGTCGAGGCTGAAGCCCGCGCGCAGGTCCATTCCGCGCTGATCCTCGGACTGGGTGTCGCGCTTGTTAAAGGCGGGCAACTTCGGCATCGCGGCCTGTGCGGGCAGCGGCTTCTTGCTCGAGAGGTTCAGGATGAGCCCGTTGGTGGCGACGGCGCGGGCGTCCCACTGACTGAAGAGGCCGCTGACGAGAGCCGGGGCGACGAGGTGGGTTCGGCCGACGGTCTTCTGCGTCTCGGTCACGTAGAACGCGCCGTTCTCCTCGACGAGATCCGGGTAGCTCATGCGGATGTAGGGGTCGTCGTCGTAAAGCAGGATCTCGGGCTGCGACCACTCGATCTTGCGGCCGTCCGGCGTGGCGACCTCGCGGCCGGCCATGAGCCAGGCGGGGTTGCGGTCGTCGTACGGGCTGCGGCCGTCCTTGCCGTTGGCGCCGAGTTCGCCGACGAAGCGGCCGCCGTGGTTGTGGAACCAGTAGAGGAACTGGCCGTTGGAGCATTTCCAGACGAAGTTGGCGGCGCGCGGGTGTTTCACGCGCTTGCCGCCGGGCGTATAGGTTTTGTAGGCGGGGGTGGTCCAGGTGCGGGCGCCGTCGCGGCTGGTGGCGCAGGTCGGCCAGCCGTCAATGGTGCGGTAGACGCAGTAGAGCGAGCCGTCGCTGAGCGAGACGACGCTCTGCTCCTCGGAGACGCGGCCGCCGCCGGGGGGCGTGCGCAGGCCGACCGTGCCCTCGGGCAGGGTCTCGAAGGTGACCTTGGCGGGGTCGCGTTCGGAGAGGATGTTCGGGCTCTTGAGGAAGGCGCCTTCGGACTGGGCGAAGAAGCCCGCGCCCATCGCGCCGACCTTGTGGATCACGCAGAGCGCCGCGTCGCCCACGATCAGCGGCTTGCCGACGTTCCAGAAGAATTTAAGCTCACCTTTGTAGACATTCTGGAGGTCGCAGTCAAAGGCGCGCTGCGGAATCTCATAGCGCTGCTCCGACCAGGTTCGTCCGTGGTCGTCCGTGTACTTGAACACGTAATGGCCGAGCGAGTCGACGCGCTTGTAGACGCCGGTGTCCTCGCGTTTGACCTCGGGGACGCGGTCGGTGTTGTGGTTGTAGAGCGCGTAGACGCGGCCGTAGGGCGTCTTGAGCAGGACCACGTAGGAGGCCTCGGGGCCGCTGGCGGGCTCGATGTCGACGGGCTTCTCCCAGGTGCGGCCCTTGTCGGTGCTGCGTAGGGTGACTATGTGCTGGCCGCCCGCGCCCTCGTTGCCGCTGCCGGTGGTGATGGCGCAGAGCCACGCGCCGTCGTCGGTCTTGACGATGTAGGGCTGGTCGGCGTAGTGCTCGTCGGGGATGACCCAGCCGTTCGAGAGGTGGCGCGGGTCGGGGACGGGGACGGGCGCGGGCGCGGGTGAGGGCGCACCTGAGGATGAGCCGAGACACAACGCGGCAAGCAGGCCGCAGGGAAGCGAGAGGGTTCGTTGAGAGGTCATATCAGGTCCTATTGTATGCCGATCACGGTGCCAGTGGGTACGACGGTGACGCGCACGAGCGACGCGGCGGGCGCTTCGCTATCTGACGCCGAGAGCATGATGACATACTCGCCGATGCGCGTAAAGGTCGCGGCGGAGTCGGGTGCCGAAGCATCGGAGAAGAACACGTGGCTGGGGCTTCCGGCGACGACGCTCCAGGCGGCCGTGACGGCCTGGCCGGGGGGCTGTCCGTCGTCGGTAACGAGGCCCCCGAGGTTGGCGGGTAGCCCGACCTTGGCGGTGAGCGACGAGGGCACATCGACGACGGGCGCATGGTTATTGTCAGGGTCGGCGGCCAACAAGAGGGCCTCTTCGTCCGTGATGAAGCGCGAGTAGACGCGCAGCTCGTCGAGCACGCCGTCGAAGTTGCGGGTTCCGCCTGTTGGGCTGGTGTTGCCGATCACAAACGGCGAAGTGAAGGCCGCCGCTCCGGGGAAGGTTCCCGCGGGGGAGATCGCGGCGGAAAGATAGCGTTTGCCGTTCAGATACAGCGCCTGTTTCGAGCCGCTGGCCGCGGCGCGGCGGTCGAAGAGCACGGAGAGCTGGAACCACTGGTTGGTCGCGAGTTTGACATCGGAGAAGTTCCATGTGTACTGGGTGCCGTTGGTGCCGGTTGTCGCAAGGCTCAGCGTGTTGTCGGCCCGGACGTAAATCAGGTAGAAGTTCGGGCCGCAATTGTAGAAGCGCATATACGGGTTATTCGTGTAGGCGTTATCGTGGAAGAACCAGGCGGTGAAGGTCATGCACTCGGCGTTGGTAGGGACATAGGCGGCTTGCGCGGAGGAGTCAGCTTTGGCCCCTCGCAGGCCGTAGCCGGTCTTGCCCGGCTGCAAGATGGCTTGGTTGGTGAGGGTCAGCGTGTTGGCGCTGGCGCTGTCGTAGGTTCGCCTGAGCGCGGGGCTGTCGTCCATGCGCCACCAGTGGGCGAGCCCGTCGGCTAGGTTGCCAGCCGAGAGCGTGACGGTGACGGTCACTTGAGCGGCTTGCCGCAGCGCGCCGTCGCTCGCTTCGAGCTGGACGACGTACGTGCCGTTGGTCGAGAAGAAGGCGGCCGTGCGGTTGGTCAAGGCGTCGTCGAAGAATACGGCGCCCGGGCCGCTGACCTTGCTCCAGCGGAGGCTCGTCGGGCCGGGCTGGCCGTCGTCCGTCACGGTCGCGGCGAGCAGTGCGCCCGCGCCCAGAACGGTGTTGGTGGCTGTCCAGAGCGGGGTGACGGTCGGCGCGGTGTTGACGGGCGGTGGGGCGTCGGCGGAGCGGACGACCGTGACGTCGTCGGAGACGATGCCGAGCGCGTTCGATGCCGTGAGGCGGAAGACGTAGGTGCCTGGCTCGGGTAGGGTGACGGCGGTGGCGGGCAAGTGGGGGATGGCGATGGCGGGGGCCGATCCGGCAGGCGCTGAAACCACGCCCCACGCGGTGACTGTAGAAAGATCGCGCATGAAGGGGTTGGTGCTGCTCAGGCGCCCCGCGAGGAGGGTCTCGTCGCTGTAGACGGTTTGGCCCTGTCCGGCTTCGACGGCAACCGGTCGGTTCTGGTAGAGGGCGAGAACCTCTTTGTCGGAGAGCGGCGCGTCATAGAGCCGCACGTCGTCTATCAGGCCCGTGAGTGGGCGCACGCCGCCGGGGTTCGAGCCGTTGTTTCCGATGAAGGCTGTGCCGGCCGGAATGGCCGAGCTGAAGGCGTAACGCGCACCGGGATCGCCGCAGCGGACGCCATTGATGTAGAAGGTGGGCCAGACCACGCGGGCCGTTACGCTGGTGTACTCTTGCCGATAGACCAGGGCGGCATGGAACCAGCGGTTGGTGACGAATTTGAAGGGGTCTTGGGCGGTGGTGGTCGGCCAGTTGTTGCCGCGCGCGCCGAAGCTGAACTGCCCCATCGTGTTAGACGGCATGTGGTAGTAGACGTCGCTGCCGATCTGGATGATACGAGGAAGGGTGTTGGTGGGGATGCCGTCCACATAGACCCAGGCTGAGATGCTCATGTTCGTCATAAGCGGACTCGCGAACGAGGCCCAGGCGTTGCCGGTGCCGTCGTAGCGGGCCGCCTTGCCGAAGCGACCCGACTCGATGATCGAGAGACCGGAACCTTTGGACGCGTGCCGGCCAAACCCGGACGAGTCTGCCAATTGGGTGGCGTTGGTAGCGTCGTCGAACTTCCACCAACCGATCATCCGGGGCGGGGTTTGCGCGGCGGCAGGACGGGCGGCCGATGCGAGCAAAAGGCCGATAGACAGGGTTATCCCAATAATCCGACTCATAAGCGCCTCCTCGACCAAATAACTACGCGAGTATGATATACCGACAAATGGCAGTCAATCGTCAAAAACGGAAATATTACGAAAAATAGGCATGTTTGGTATATTGAAAGAGGCGCTTGTCGCCGAAGCGGCGTTGCCACTGGATGAGGAAGTGTGTACAGTAACGTCATCGTGCGGGGTGACCATTTGACGCGTCACAGGTGCCCCTGCGCGATCCGGGAGGTTGGGGGTATGAAGCACGGATTGGGGTTCTCTCTCGCGGCGGCCGGACTGGCCGCCGCTCAAGTCGTCTGCGCAGACATCGAGAAGAGCTTTGTGAAGCCGCCGGACTCGGCGCGTCCGCACACGTGGTGGCACTGGATGAACGGCAACATCACGAAGGAGGGCATCACGGCCGACTTGGAGGCGATGGCGCGGGTCGGCGTCGGCGGCGCCCAGATCTTCAACGCCGGCGAGGGCATCCCGCACGGGCCGATTCAGTTCAACAGCCCGGAGTGGATCGGCTTGGTCAAGCACTCGGCCAAGGAGGCGCGGCGGCTCGGCCTCGAAATCTGCATCCACAACTGCGCGGGCTGGTCGAGCAGCGGCGGGCCGTGGAACACGCCCGAGAACAGCATGAAGGTGGTGGTCACGAGCGAGCAGCAGGTGAAGGGCCCCGCGCGTTTCGACGGGGCGCTCGCGCAGCCGACGTCCAAACTCAATTTCTACCGCGACATTGCGGTGCTGGCTTTCCGCACACCGGTCGGCGAGCGTGTCCGCATGTGCGACGCGAAGCCGGTGATCGCCGTGAGCGAAGCCAAGCAGGACGCCTACCGGGTTGCCGATGGCAACGCGGGGACGGCGGTGCAGTTCGGGCTGCCCAAGCCCCAGGCGCCGGCCTTCATCCAATTCTCGTTCGCGCAGCCGTTCACGGCCCGGATGCTGGCGCTCACGCCGGGGCCGGGCATGCAAGGGTGCAGCGGCCGCATCGATGCCTCCGACGACGGAAAGGCGTTTCAGACGGTGGACACGTTCTCGATGTCGCGCGGCAGCGAAGTCCGTACGTTCGCCTTCAAGCCCGTGACCGCGAAAGCCTTCCGCATCCTCTTCCTGAGCGCCAGTCAGAAGATGAAGCGACTCGGGATCGCGGAGGTCGACCTCTCCGCGAAAGTCGGCGTCGAAAATCTGGCGGGCAAGATCTTCCTCGACCGCGGCGGCGACGTGCGAGGGGACGCCGCAGCGGACATCGAACCGGATGCGGTGGTTCAGGGCGAGAAGGTCGTGGACCTCACGGCAAAGCTTACGGCGGAGGGGCGTCTGGCGTGGGACGTGCCCGAGGGCGAATGGACGATCCTGCGCCTCGGGTACACCGCCAACGGGCGCAACAACCATCCCGCGCCGGCCGAGGGCACGGGGCTCGAGTGCGACAAGCTCAGCAAAGAGGCCGCGCAGGCGCACTGGGACGGCCACATGGGCAAAATCCTCGCCGAGCTGGGCAAATACGCGGGCCAGGCGGAGTCGGGCCTCAACAACGTGCTGATCGACAGCTACGAGGTCGGCAGCCAGAACTGGACGCGCGGCTTCGCGGACGCGTTCAAGCGGCGACGCGGCTACGACCTGACGCGCTTTTTGCCGGCGCTCACGGGACGCGTGGTCGACACGCCGGAGGTGACGGAGCGCTTTCTCTGGGATTTCCGGCGCGTGATCGCCGACCTGTTCGCCGAGAACTACTCGGGCCAGTTCGCCGAGATGGCGCACCGCGCGGGCCTGCAGTACTCGGTCGAGCCTTACGGCAACTGCCCGTCGGACGACCTGCAGTATGGCAGCTACGGCGACATCCCCATGAGCGAGTTCTGGCCCGGCAACGACTCGAACCCCGGCAACGCGAAGCTGGCCGCCTCCGTGGCGCACGTCTACGGTAAGAAATACGTGGGCGCGGAGTCCTTCACCGCTTCGCCCGAGGCGGGCAAGTGGCTGAAGGATCCGTACTCGATCAAGGCGCAGGGCGACGCAGTTTACTGCGCCGGCGTCAACCGCATCATCTACCACCGCTATGCGCACCAGCCGTGGACCGAGCCGACGCGCTACCCCGGCATGACCATGGGGCAGTGGGGCACGCACTTCGAACGCTCGGTGACGTGGTGGGAGCAGGGCCGCGACTGGCTGGCCTATCAGGCGCGCTGCCAGTACCTGCTGCAGGAAGGGCGCTTTGTGGCCGATGTCTGCTTCTACAGCGGTGAAGGCGCTCCGAACAGCCTGCGCGGAGGCGGCCTGCCGCCGGGCTACGACTACGACGGGTGCGACACGGCGGCGCTGAAGCTGATGACGGTCAAGGACGGCCGCATCGTGCTGCCGTCCGGCATGACGTACCGCGTGCTGGCGCTGCCGGGCGACACGGCGATGACGCCCGCCGTGCTCACGACGATTCAGGCGCTGGCCGACGCGGGTGCGACCATCGTCGGCCCCAAGCCCGAGCGCTCGCCGAGCTTGAGCGGCTACCCGGCCTGTGACGCGGAGGTGAAGCGCCTCGCCGGGGCGCTGTGGGGCAAGGGCGTGCGCGACCAGTCGCCGGCCGACGCGTTGGCCGCGCTGGGCGTCAAGCCGGACTTCGCCTGCACCAACGCGCAGAGCCGCGTGATGTCCATCCACCGCGTGATCGAAGGCGCGGACGTCTACTTCGTGTCAAACCAGAAGCCCGTCGCGGACGACGTCACCTGCACCTTCCGCGTGAGCGGCAAGGCGCCGGAGCTGTGGCACCCCGACACCGGCGCGATCGAGCCCGCGCCCGTCTACGCGGAGCAGGACGGACGCACCTCGGTGCCGCTGCGCTTCGACCCGGCGGGCTCGGTCTTCGTAGTCTTCCGCAAGGCGGCCGCGGCCGACCATGCGGTCGCGGTTCGGCGCGTCGCGCAACAGGAGGCGAAGGCGCCCGTGTTCGAGCTGGCAGTTCTGAAGGCCGAGTACGGCGCGTTTGGCGACGAGGTCGACCCTGAGTGCAAGGATGTGACGGCGCAGGTGAAGTCGGAGATCAAGGCCGGTGCCCGCAACGTTCGCGCCAGCAACGATCTGGCGGGCGATCCCGCGCCTATGACCGAGAAGGAGATGAAGCTCGACTACCTGCTGAACGGCGAGGCGAAGAGCGTGCGGATCGACGAGAACCGGACGTTCGAGCTGCCCGCGGGGGCGGAGGTCGTACGGGCCGTGTACGGCCTGATCGCCGAGAAGCCCGAGCCGCAGGCGCAGACCGTCGACGTGACCGCTAAACTGGCGTCGCTTGTGAAGGACGGCGCGCTGGCTGCGCGGGTCGACAACGCGCTCTGCGGAGGCAAAGACCCGGCGTTCATGACGGTCAAAGAGCTCCGCGCCGACTACACGTACAAGGGCATTCGCAAGCACGTGCGCGTCCGCGAGAACCAGACGCTGGCGCTACCGGAGCAGAGCGAGCAGGCCTCGCCGCTGCCGGCTTACACGCTTGCGGCGAGCAAGGAAGGCGCGGTCGAGCTACAGGCGTGGAAGCCGGGCGCGTTCGAGATCGAGACGGTTGCGGGCCGCCTGCTCAAAGCCGAGGTGGCGGACGTGCCGAAGCCGGTCGAGATTGCCGGGCCGTGGGAGCTGGCTTTCCCGCCCAACTGGGGCGCGCCGGCGACGGTCACGCTCGATAAGCTGATCTCGTGGACTGCGCATGCCGACAGCGGCGTCAAATATTTCTCCGGCACAGCCGAGTACCGCAAGACCTTCGCCTGGGACGCGAAGCTACAGAAGGGGGAGCGTTACCTGCTGGATCTCGGCGACCTCAAAAACATCGCGGAGGTGGAGCTGAATGGCGACAAGCTGGGACTGCTCTGGAAGCCGCCGTTCCGGCTCGACGTGACGGGATCGCTGCGGGCGGGCAAGAACACGTTGCACGTCAAGGTCACGAACCTGTGGCCGAACCGGCTGATCGGCGACGAGCAACTGCCCGAAGACCGCGAGTGGGACGGCATCCGGCTCAAGGCGTGGCCGCAGTGGGTGCTCGACGGCAAGCCGAGCCCGACGGGGCGCTTCACCTTCACCACGTGGTACCACTGGACCAAGGACGACGAGCCGCTGCCGTCAGGCCTGTTCGGCCCCGTGGTCGTGCGCACGGTCAAGACGGTCGAGCTGAAGTAGATCGCGCACCTTCAAGTATCGGTCTTGCGGACGTGCTGCCTCGGTGCTGCTATTCTCAAAGCGCTACTCAAGGAGAAAGGGTCGGAGGCCGCGATCCTTCGTAGCCTGACGGCCTTCACGCATCCAAGGCGGCTCACGATCATGACCCAGCTACAGGCGAAGCGGATCCTGTCGTTCGAGTCCCTCATCCGCGAAACGGGAATCAGCTCTCCAGCGCTGTATCGGCACCTTGCCAAGCTCGAGGCACGCGGAATCGTCTGCACGGAAGGGGGCGCCTAGCGGTTGGCTGACGGCGTCGAGAGTCTGACCAGATCCCTCCTGAGCATCCTCGCCGGCGCTCACGCCTAGTCGCAAGCATTCTCACACCTCCGGAGGTGTGGAAATTGCGGGAACGGCTGTTCGGCAAGACGATGAAGAGAGAAAATACATCAGGCGTGGACGACTACTTCTTCGTGTTCCTCACAGCACTAGAGAATGGGTGGCACGTAGTTTCATTCTGATGAAAACTGTTCCGAAACCAACACGATGGGGTCGTCTGTGGGCAAGAGTCACAGGGAGTCAGGATGTAGTCCTGAGCGATGCCGCACGATCAGTGCTCAAAGAGGGCGGATGAGCCGAACCTCGCTTATTGATGCGACCTTTCGGCTGGAAATATCATGTCAGGGGGCCATTTCGATGCGTTCCGCGCGGCCATTGATGACACGGTAGATCTCGGTGTGGCGGCCCCGGACTGTGAGCGAGATGTCGGTTGCGCCACAGCGTGCGACGACGTTGGTTTCGGACGCGTCGTCCGGCCACGGGTTGCAGGCGAGCACCAGCCACTCGCTGTCGCTGACGCGTAGCTTTCGGATGAGTGGTCTTTTCGCCTTCCAAGCCGCATGGATCGGCTCGTCATTGTCCGGCTTGGTTCGGGCGATCATGTCGGAGAGAGCCGCAACTCGGCTAAGGCTCCGCACGAAGAGCGGCAGGGTGCGGTAGTAGGGGCCTTGGCCCTTGGGCTCCCAGCCCCACAGCACCACGCCGCGCGCGCCGCAGAAGTAGGGGAGAACCGCCATCGCCTCGGCCAGATAGTCGTCGACCTCTTGACCCTTGAGTTTGGCGTTGCTGTCGTGGTAGCGCAACCAGAGGTAGGCGTAGGTCGGCTTGCCTCCGTACTGCGTCATGCGCTGCGCGTTCTCTTCGACATTCGCGCCCATGTAGTAGACGGAGCCGGGATTATCATAGAAGCAGTAGACGCTCGCGACGCAGAAGTCCACGGCGGGGGCGATGTGCCGCCACAGCTCGGCGTCGGTCTTGTGCGTGCCGTCGATCTGCTGCGCGTCCTTGCCAGCCACGCCCCAGTAGTCGCGCCGAAAAGGCTGCGGGCCGTAGATGCCGACCGGGGTGACCGGATACTTCTCTTTGGCCCAGCGGCAGGGGAGTGTGAACCAGGAGGCCCACTCGCGGTAATAGGCGTCGCAGAGAGCTTCCGGCGTTGCCGCGCCCGAGGCCGCGCGAAGCGCCGCGTTGGCCCAGAGCGCGTCGGTGTTTTCCTCGAAGTGGAATTCGATGTCGTGGACGAAGACTGCCCGGCCCACTGTCGCGTCGATGTTACGGCGGACGATCCGCTCGAAATACGGCGGCTTGGCCCACGGGTTCGCACCGTCTGGCACGATCTTCTCGCGCTGTTTGCCGGGGTAGTCCGAGTAGGTGTTGAGCAGGGCAACGCCTTCGAAGCCGCGTGCGAGGGCCTCGCGTTCGTTCTGGTCGCGATCCTTGCCGCCGACGTTCCAGAAGGCCTTCAGCCCGCCTTTCATTTTAAAATCCGGCACACCGCTCCAGCTTGGCTGTGCCTCAGCCGCTGTGACGGCCTCTGGTGCAACGGCGGACGGGTTCGGCGCGGCCGCTGCGGTTGTCAACGCGCAGGCGATTAGACAGGGCAAACTTCTCATGGAACCAAGGATCTCCGCTTATGCGAACGGACGATGAATAGGGTCTGTCGCATAGGTTGCTGACTTCTCGTGTGGCTGACTATTTGTGCGGCGATGCGCTGAAGATGGATGCGATCAAGGTGATCTAAGGTGCGGGCTTGGATGCGTGAGCGAGTTCCGCGAGGCGCGTTTTGGCGTGCTTGCTGCCCTTTTCCGCCGCTCTGTTGTACCAGCGGCGCGACTCTGCTTCGTTCTTGATGGTTCCTGTTCCATTTTCGAGACATTCAGCCCATCGGAACATGCCGTAAGCACGGCCTCCGTGAGCTGACTTTCGGTAGCACTTCGCGGCGAGGAACAGGCTGCGTTCAACGCCCGCACCGTTCAAATAGCAGTCGCCCAAATTGGCCAGCGCCCAAGGTTCGCCGTGATCGGCGGCCGGTTGATACAGCTTGACCGCTTGCTCGATGGACTTGTCAACGCCGTAACCCATTTCATAGCACCAGCCCAAGAAAACGGTGGCTTGGTCGAAGCTGTTTGTTGCCGCCTGAGCCAGCAATGCCAAGACCTTGACTTTGTCTTTCGGAACGCCGCTGCCCCAGTAATGGTACATGGCCAGTTCGTACTGCGCTTGGCCGTCGCCAAGCTCCGCCGCCTGACGGCACCACTCGGCTGCCGCCGCCGCGTTGGTGAGCGTGCCCTGGCCCCCATCGTGGCAGAGGCTGAGCCAGAGCATCGCGTCCGCGTTTCCTTTCTTCGCCGCGAGCGTGAACTGCCGCACCGCTTCGACGCGGTTAGAAACCCTGTCGTAGTTGTCGTTTCCAAACCCGTAATACCATGAACGTCCGGCAAGAAACTCCTTTGAGCCGTCGTCCTTTTGCTCTTCAGGCTGCAAGTTCAAATCCCACTTCAGCCGCATCCAGGGACTTGAGTTGGTCCAGCGCAGGTAGTTTATCCAATCTTCGAGCAGTTCCGGCTTTCGAGCGCTTTCTCTCGCCGACCAGAATCTGCGGCCCTCCACGTAGTTGTCGGCAAGCTCGCTCCACGACCCAAAGGTCTTCTGCAGCAGTCTCGCGACCGGCATGATGCGGCTCCAAGCCTCTTTTTCAGAGAGGAAGCCCAGCAGGTATCCCCAGCCGCACAGCGCGACGTAGCGAGAGTAGTCCCAGCCCGTCAGGCTTGTGTCTTTGAACTTCTCGCGCGCGCCCCAAACGACGGCGAGCCGGTTGCTCAGCGTGCCGCCCTCGGCGTTCGCTTGGCGTTTGACCTGGCTTCGTTCCTCGTGCGAAAGTCGCTCTGTACGGCGAAGCCACTCGTCATAGCTTTTCCTGTGACCGCCACGCTCGAGGCTGCGCAGCGCGCTCAACAGGTCTTCGCGGTCGTGGATTCCCCAGTCACGCGCCAAGAAGTCGGGAACCGATCCCCTCTCCGTCTGGCCCCCCAAGACATCAAAGCTGCCTCCGTTCAAGCCGACCCGAATCGCGCACGTCGCGAGCGCCCACTGCTTCTGCTTCTCGGAGGGGTGGGCGTCTTCCGGAAAGCGCTCGCCGATCAGCGGCGGATACCCCTTGCGCATCGACGAGGCGAAGGCCTCGCCCAGACCCCCGAGGCGCGAGCACGCCACGAGCGCCAGGGCTATGCAGGCGGCAGCCGCCAGCACGAGCAGCGTCACAGCAAGGTGTGCTTTTTTCATCGGTGAACATGAAAATACAGAAAGGACTCGAGCGCTGTCAAAGCAATACCGCCCGTCGCAGGTCGGCATCGGGTGCATCAATTTTGGCCGCGCTCGTTATCGGATGGACGGGACGCGTGGTTTCTGGCTTAATGGGAGACATGAAATATCTGTTCTGCCTGGCATTTTTTATGTCTTGCTGCGCGTTGGCCGATACGGCCGAGGAGGCGCTGGCGCTGGCGCAGCGCACGCTGGCGTACGTGGAGAAGGCGGAGAAGCGCCCCGACATGGCCGCCGAACTCGCGAGGCTCGGGCAGCGGCTGCCGCAGGTGCAGGAGGCGTCGGCGCGCGCCGCGCTGGAGAAGGAGATCCGCGCGCTGCGGCGTCGGATCGTCCTTTCGCATCCGGCCTTGGCTTTCGACCGGCTGCTCGCCAGCCAGCGCGGCATCCCGTACACGGTGGCCCCGCACATGGTCGACCAGTACACGGGCCGATGCTCGCGTCCCGGACCCGGGCTTGTGGTGATCGAGGACTGGAAGGGCGCGCCGCGCAAGGTCGAGCCGCTGAAGGGCAAGCTCCCCCTGGGCACGGTGCTCAACCCCGACTTGCACTGGGACGGCGAGCGGGTGCTGTTCGCTTTCTGCGACCACACGGCGAGGCGGCCGCCCGCGGCCGAGGGAGTCGTGGTTCCGACGGTCTTGGCCGGAGCCACGAAGGGGGCGAACGCCGACATCATCCGGCGGCTCGATCCGGAGCACCCGTGCTTCAAAGACGCCTCGAAAAGCTACGACCCGAACCCGGTCGCGCACCTGCGGTACTTGATTTGGGAGGCGGCGGTGGACGGCTCGTGGGTGCGCCAGCTCACCGGCACGCCGAGCGACGCGATGGAGACGTGGGACGGCCGCCAGTCGGTGCTGATCGAAGACGCCGACCCGTGTTACCTGCCGGACGGCGGGTTCGCCTTCAACTCGACGCGCTGCCAGAGCTACGGCCGCTGCCACTGGGGGCGCTACACGCCGGCGTTTCTCATCTACCGCGCGGACGCGGACGGCTCGAACATCCGCCAGCTTTCCTTCGGCGAGGCGAACGAGTGGGAGCCGGCCGTGCTGAACGACGGCCGGCTGGCCTACACGCGCTGGGACTACATCAACCGCAACGCGGTGTGGTATCAGAGCCTGT
>CAYLUN010000104.1:0-17507 GCA_964386865.1 uncultured Lentisphaeraceae bacterium
TTCTCGATCATCTTCATGCGGCTCTGCGCTTGGGTGGCTTTCGAGGCGGTGGCCTTGAAGCGGTCGACAAAGCGCTCGAGCTGCTCGATCCTGCGGTCTTGGTTCGCCTTGGCCGCGAGCAGGTTGGCGTGGCGGATCTCTCGCTCGCGCAAGTAGAAGTCGAGGTTTCCGTTGTAGCGCGTGGCCGTGTTGGCGTCCACCTCGACGGTGGTGCTGGTGAGAGTCCGCAAGAGGTAGCGGTCGTGGGAGATGAGCATCAGCGTGCCGTCGTAGAGCTTGAGAAAGCGCTGGAGCCACTCGACGGCGGGGAGGTCGAGGTAGTTGGAGGGTTCGTCGAGCAGCAGCAGGTCGGGGTGCGAGGCGAGCACGCGGGAGAGTTCCGCGCGCATCTGCCAGCCGCCGCTGAAGCTGGCGAAGGGCTTGTCGAAGGCGTCGACAGGGAAGCCGAGCCCGCCGAGGGAGACTTTGACGCGCGACTCGATCTCGTAGCCGCCGAGGTGTTCGAACTCGGTCTGCACGTCGCCGATGCGCCGCAAGAGACGCGCGCGATCGGACTCGTCGCGAGTGGAGGAGAGCGTGTGCTCCAGCGCGTGAATCTCATGTTCCATCTCGCCGAGGCCGGGGATGCCTCTCAGGGCATACTCCAGCAGCGTTTCATCGTCGGAGTCGGCCTTCAGGTGCTGGCGGATGTGGCCGATGCGGGGCGACTCCTCGATCAGCACGTCGCCGCTGTCGGTGAAGGCCTCGTTGAGGATCAAGCGGAACAGGGTGGATTTGCCAGAGCCATTGGGGCCGACAATGCCTACACGCTCGCCTTTGTTAACGCGAAACGTGACGCCTTGGAGAACTTCTTGTGTGCCATAGCGCACACCGATATTGCGGAATTCGATCACGGGGGCGTATGATGCTAAAAATGGGGCCCCGTGACAATCCCGAAAACCCGACGCGGCTCATTTGGCTCTTTCGTCCAATTGACAGAAGGCGTGGCACCAGATAGACTAACTATGTGGGTGTGTTTAGCTATTCGGAGGCTTGAATGGGGCATCTGGCTATCAAGAGAGTGCCGAGCAGTTTGTTTTGTCGTATGAGGCCGTGGTCGGGCGTGTTGGTCTTAGCCGCTGCTATGGCCGGGACGTTTTTCATCGGGCAAATGGTCGCGCACACGGACAGGCGCTTGCGCGCGCAGGTGCTTCAGACGACGCGGGCTGCGGCAAAAGCCATGGCCCTCTCCCACGTTCGGGCGCTGTCCGGCACGAAAGATGACCTCTATACGCCGCATTTCAGGGTGCTCCGGGATGAGCTGGCGGCGGTTCGGGCGGCCAACCCGCAATGCCGTCTCGTCTACCTTCTGGGGCGCAGGTTTCCGCCGGCCGACGGGCTGGCGGACGGCGCCGCGCCGCCGCTCTTCATCTATGCCGACAGCGAGCCCGTCGACTCGCCGCAGTACTCGCCGCCGGGCGAAGATGTCGAGCAGTCCTCGCCCGAGCTTTCGAGAGCCTTCGCCGCTCGGCCGGGGTTGCCTGAGGGGGCCGTTGTCTCGCGACGGGGGGGCGGCGTGTCCGCCCTCGCGCCGCTGGAAGACCCGCAAGCGGGCGAGGTTGTCGCGGTGCTGGGGATGGACTTCGAGCCGCACGTTTGGCGCTGGCACGTGGCGACCGAGGCGGCTTTTCCGGCGGTGCTGATGCTGGTGCTGATGGTCGGGGTCGTGTCCGTGCTGATCGTGGCGCGGCCGTTCTGCCGCGAATCCGGCGAGGAGGCTCTGCCCCGCCCGGTTCTGCGGCGGCTCTTGCGGCCGATCGCCGTCTTGTTCACGCTGCTCCTGCTCCTGATGGGGGCGATCATGTGCCTGCAGCAGCGGCACCATCTCGGCGAGACGAACGCACGCGTGAGTGCGGACATCGACAACGCGGTGCGCACGATGTTCGAGCGGCAGGTCGCCCACATGCGCAGCATGCTGCAGGTGCTCGCGGCGGATCGTTCGGTGACGGACGCCCTGCGCGCGGGGGACATGGACGGGCTGACGTCGTCCTCGGCGCCGCATATGGAGCGGCTCGCCTGCGACGCGCCGGCAGCGCAGCTGTGCTATCTGGGCACCAACCGCATCTGCCTGCTGCGCGTGCACGCGCCGACGTGCCGAGGCGACCTCGTCAGCCACGCAACCGTGCTCGAGGCTGAGCGGACAGGCCGGGCGGCCTCAGGCTTGGAGCTGGGCCTGTTCGGGCTGCTCTCGATGCGGGTCGCGCAGCCTGTTTACAGCGCAGGCACGCTGGTCGGCTACGTGGAAATGGGCATGGAGGTCGCCGGCTCGCTGAGTGCGTTGCGCCTCTGGCCCGACGTCCAGCTGATTGTTCTGCTCCGCAAAGAATACTTGGCCAGGAGCCTCTGGGAGGAGGGAATGCGAAGGCTTGGCCGAACGCCCGAGTGGGATCGGTGGCGTCAGAACGTGGTTGTCTACACGTCCGGAATATGCCTGGACGACAAGCTGGGGGAGGTCTACGACAGTCCGGCCCGCGACGAGGGTCACGGCGGAGCTTTTCTGGAGGTCGCCTGCGGCGGCAAAGTCATGCGGGTAAGCGCCGTCTCGCTGCAAGACGCGGCCGGCCGGCAGGTCGGCCGCCTGCTTGCGCTGCGCGACATCTCGGGCGAGAAGGCTGCGTTCCGCCGGCTGCTGGCCATGAGCGGCGCGGTTGGGGGCGTGCTGCTGACGATGCTGCTGGCGATCACCTATGTGTTGCTGAGCCGCGCCGACGCCGGCATCCGCGTGCAGGAGGCGTCGCTGCGGCAGTTCGCTTCGGAGTTGCGCGCGATGGCCGCGCGCCTTCAGGACATACGGGAAGAGGAGCGGTCGGCGCTCGCGCGCGAGCTGCACGATTCGCTCGGGCAGCAGCTGACCGCGTTCGCCCTGCACTTTGAGCTCATGTGTATGGACTGTGAGGGCTTTGCCGCCCAGTCGCGCGAGCTTGCGGATGTCTATGACCGCTTGGTGGCCATGCTGCCCCAGATCGAGAGCGTGACCGCGCTGACGCAGCGGATCTGCGCGTCGCTGAAGCCAGGTGTCTTGGATGAGCTGGGGCTTGTTTCTGCGATAGAGGCTCAGGTGGAAGAGGCCGCTGCGCGCGGCAGACTGGGCTATTCTGTCGCGCTGCCGGCTGGCGAAATCGAGCTGAACCGGAGCGTTGCGCTGGCCCTGTTCCTGGTCGCGCAGGAGGCGCTGGCTAACGTGGTTCGCCATGCGCATGCGAGCCACGTGTCGGTCGAGCTGCGCGCCGCGGGGGGCGCCTGGATTTTGGAGGTCGTCGATAACGGCTGCGGCTTCGTGGCCGCAGCGAGTGCAGACTCGAGGGCCGTCGGCCTGCTGAGCATGCGCGAGCGTGCGGCAGCCGTCGGCGGGGCGGTCGATGTGCTCAGTGCGCCGGGCCGGGGAACGACGGTGCGTGTGGAGGTGCCGGCCATAGTGGGCTCGACGGGAAAGGGGGGCGAACATGAAGATCCTGATCGCGGATGACCACGCTGTCGTGCGTAATGGGCTGCGCTTGATCCTGAAGGAGTCCTACAAGGAGGCCGTGTTCGGCGAGGCTGGCGACAGCAGCCAGGCGCTCGAAGCGGCGCTCTCAGACACGTGGGATCTGATCATCCTGGACGTTTCGATGCCGGGCCGGGGAGGGCTGGACGTGCTCAAAGAGATTCGGGCGCAGCGGCCCGCTGTCCCCGTGCTCATCTTGAGCATGTACACGGAGCGGCAGTTTGCCGTGCGGGCGTTCCGCGTCGGGGCGTCGGGGTATTTGACGAAGGCCAGTGCCGGGGGGGAGCTCCTGAGCGCGGTTAAGCGCCTGCTCGGCGGCGGCCGCTATGTCAGCAGCGCGCTGGCGGAGCTCTTGGTGTCTGAGCTGGGGAGCGAAAGCGTCGGCATGAGCCATGAGCGGCTCTCGGATCGAGAGTTTGAAATTTTGCGCAGAATCGCTTCGGGCAAGACGGTGAAGGAGATCGCGGATGAGCTCTTTCTCAGCGTGAACACCGTCAGCACCTACCGCACGCGCGTTCTCGAGAAGATGAGCATGCGGACCAACGCCGAGCTCACCCATTACGCGATCAGCAACGAGCTGGTTGTCTGATGGGTCGGGCCGGCGCCTCGCCCTCGGCCCGTGTAGTTGAAAATGTGACACGACTATCACTGGTATCGCTCTATTTCATCTTCGCCTCTTGAAGTATCCTCTCACCATGACAACCGCACTCTGGCGCCAGCTGTACGACGCCGGTCGGGCGAGTCTAGAAAGCGACGGTGACTATGGTGAAGAGACTGACAAGGTGCATGCGCTCGGGCCTGCGTCTTGAGCGCGGCTGGCCGTCCCCCGCGAACGCGGAGGGCGGCTCTGTTTTGACGTCCGCCACGCCGGGCAGCGATGATAGTTCGCTGTTTGATTATGTCGTGATGGGCCTTCTGTGCGCGCTCTCGTTTTGCGTGTACTGCCACACGCTCTGCACCAGCGTTTACCCCGGCGCCTCCGCTGTGGCGACCGGGCACGCGATGGGGCTTCTTCCCGGCGCTCAGGTGAGCCATCCTGTCTGGCTCGTGTTTGCGCGTGCGGTCGCGGCCTTGCCGGTCATGGACCTGCCGTTCCGGCTGAATCTGTTCAGCGCGGCGTGCGGCAGCCTGGCTGTGGGCTTGGTCTTCCGCGTCGCGCGGCGCCTGATCTTCGAGATGATCTGCGCCGCCGCGACGCTGGGCGAGGCTCCCGCGCGGGAAGGCGGCTCGGGGCTCGGCTCTGAGCGGGCTGGTGACGGTGGCGCGCGAGTCTCGGGCGGCCTCGGCGGCGGGTGCAACGAGAGCGTTGCCGCGACGCTGGGTGGTATGGTCTGCGCGCTGGCCTTCGCCTTCAGTGCGCCGTTCTGGCTGGCGTCCACAGCGCTTCACGCGCAGACGTTTGACACCCTGTTGCTTCTGGTCGCGGTCTACGGAGTCACGGTCTACGCCTTTACCGCGCGGATGGGATATGGCGTGGCAGCCGTCTTTCTCAGCGGCGTGCTGGGTGTGGAAGCGCCCGTCTTCGCGATGCTCGCCCCCGTGCTGGTTCTGTTCGTGGCGGCCGCGTGCGTCCGGCTCGGCCAGCATAACGGAATCTACCCGCTTCGGCTCCTGGTCGCAGGCCTGGCGGGCGCCGTGGGCGGCTTGGCGCTGTACGGGGTCACGTCCGAAATGGGCGGCGCGGGACTTGCCGCCACGCTCGGGTGTTTCGCGCGCACCTACAAGGCCGGTCTCGTCGACATGTTGGTGGGCGAGCACCGGCTCTTCACCGTCGCGCTGCCGCTGATTGCGTTCCTGCTCGCGTGCCTGTGCCTGCTCGCGGAAACGTTCCGCGAGGATCAGCGTGCGGCGCGGAAGCTGCATGTGGTCTGCGTGCTCAACACGGCCTATACGATGGCGGGGCTGCTCGCCCTGCCCAACACCGTCTGGGCGGTTTCGCGCGAGGGGACGCAGCTGCCCGTTCTGACGTCGCTGGCGGTCGCCTGCACGGCCGGGCTGCTGTTCGTGTATTGGTTCCGGCTGGCGACGGCGCCGAGTCGCAACGCGGAGAGCCCCGCCGGCACTGCGCCGCTGCTGGCGCGCTTCGCGAGCTTCGGCGTGTGCGGGCTGCTGGTGGTCGTGATGCTTCGGTCAGTCGCGGTGAACCTGCCGGACGCCGACGGGCGACGGGCGGGCTTCGCAGACGCGGTGGCCCAAGAGATCATCGAGCTGGCGCCTGACGCGCGCTGCCTGATTACCGACGGGACGCTCGAGCTGCACCTGCTCATCCGCGCACGCCTGGCGGGCCGGGGGTTGGAAGTTCTGCCGGTCAACCCGGCAGGCGGGGGCTTGGCGCGCGGCGTCGCCGTTGCGTACGGGCCGCACCGCGTGGCGGGAGCGGGAGGAGGAGCCGGTTCAGACCTGGAGGGCCTCGCCGCGAAGTGGCTGCGCGAACATCCCGCCGACCATCAGAAGGTCGCCGTCGTCGGCGCGCCTTCGGTCTGGCACAAGGCCGGGCTCTGGGCGGTGCCGGCCGGTTTGATCTACGAGGGCCTGCCGAAGGCGAAGACGCCCGACCTCATCACCTTCTATGCCGGCAATCAGATGGTGTGGCGCCGCATCGCGGCTTTGATGAAGGACGATCCCACCTTGCTGCCCATCCTGCGCCGAACGCGCGCCGATGTGCGTGCGCACGTCAGCCGTCTGGCCAATGACGCGGGCGCGGTGCTGGATCAGACGGCTCGCACGGACGACGCCGACGCGGCATACTCGGATGCGCTGGCGCTGGACGGGAGCAACCTCTCCGCCGCCTTGAACCGGTACGGGCTACGCCTGCGCCGCGGAGACGCGAACCTGGCATCTATCGATCAGGTGTGCCGGAGTCTGGCGTTGAGCAAGGAGCCTTCCCGCTTCAGCGAGAACTTCGACCGCGCCGTCGCCCGTTACGGAACACTCGTCGTCCAGCCGGCCGACCTACTCGTGCCCTGCCTTCTGCGCGACAGCCCGCAGGGAACGACGCTGGCGCCAGCCGTCATCCGGCTTGTCGGAAAGTGGCTGTCGCCTCGCCTGGACACGGCGCCAGGTGCGCCTTCCGCGCTGGCCGGCGCGCGGCTGCCCCCAGCGGCCGGCTGCGTGCGCGCGCATGTCGGGGCGGCCCCCGCGAGCGCGGAGCTTATCGTGGCGATTCAGGCCTTCGAAGAGGGGCGCCGCGCGGAGGCGGAAATCCTGGCTCGGGAGGTTGTCAAGAGCCATCCCGGAAGTCTGCCGGGCCTCACGGTGTTGTCAGAAATCCTGCTCGACAAGGGCGGAGTCAAAGAGGTTTCGGGCGCGCTGCTGCCGGCGATGCGAGACGCTGCGAAGGCCGCCGAGAACGCGCTCGTCCTGATGATCCAAGGGGGTGTCTGCCTGCAGCTGGGCGCCGGCCGCCTGGAAGAGGCGCGGGCCAGCCTCAAAAGGGCGCTAGAGTTGAACCCGAATCTTCGGGCTGCGAGAGACTGGCTGGTGATGGTCGGCGAGCGGCTGGCGAATGACGTGACCAGCGAGGCGGACGCTCGCTACGTGCTCGGGCTCGACCCGTCTCACGCGGCCGCACATGCGCTACTGGGTCGGCTGCTGGTTGCGCAGAAGCGCGGTGAAGAGGCCGAGACGCACCTGCGGGCGAGCCTGCGGCGCTGCCCGAGCGAGGAAAACCACCGCGTGCTGTCCGACTTGCTGAGGCCGAGCAAGCGGCTGGCAGAGGCCGAACAGGAGGCCCGTCTAGCGGTGCGGCTAGCCCCCTGCAGCTTCCGCTCATGGGAGACCTTGGGGCACGCCTTGGCCGCCGGCGGCCAAGTTGAGGGCGCCGCGGCGGCCTACGCGTGCGCGCTGGCCGTGAACGGCGATGAGTCGGTGGCGTACTTCCCGTTGATCCGCCTGCTGCTGGGGCAGAACAAGGCCGTCGAAGCCAGCGGCCTGCTGCGGCAGGCCGAGCGGCGGCTGCCGGCGGCCTCCAAGCAGGATCACGACGTCTTCGCGGATCTCGCGAAACTGGCCAACGAGCAGATGTGATTGACGGATGTCGCCGGACGCGTGCGCCGGCATGTGCAAAGAGGGGGATGATCATGAACGAAGAGAACACACAAGAGCTGGAGCGGGTGGCGGTGGACTCGAGCACAGAGGAGGGCCTGGAAGCGACGGCGGAAGGCGAGGAGCGGCCGGATGACCGGATCCCCGTCCTCATCGTAGACGACGACAGCGTGATGCGGCGCGGGCTGGCCCGACTGATCTCGGCCGATGCCCGCTTGCGCGTCGTGGGCGAGGCGTCCAACGGCGAGGACGCCATCGAACTTGCCCATTCGCTGCGTCCAGATGTCGTCGTGATGGACGTCCGCATGCCTGTGATGGATGGCATCGAGGCGACCCGGCGGATCAAAGAGGCCTACCCCTGGGTGATCGTGATAGCCGCGTCGGCTTTCTGCGAGGAGGAGAACAAGCGCGACATGCTGGACGCGGGGGCCTGCGTGTTTCTCGACAAGACCAGCGTCGGAGACGCGTTGCCCCGGGCCATCAACCGCTGCCTGATCGCCTGTGGCCTGCGGTTGCAGGAGAGCGAGACGCGGTTCGGGGGCTACTGCTCGTGCTCGCGTGCCCACACGGAGGCGGCGACCGCGTAGCCGTGGCTCAGAAACCCGCTGCAAAACAGTCAGCGCGGAGTAAGAGAATTATGGTATAGTTTCAGCCCATCTTGGGTGGCGAGCGAGGGAGGGGCTGATGCAGACACGTCGGGTGCGCCTGTTCGGATGTTTGGCCGTCATGGCCGGAGCCGCGCTTTCGGGAAGCGGGGAGGCGTTGCGGCCGCCCTCCGTGCCGCTGGTCACGCTCGCCCCGCACGTTGACGCGGGGCTGATGGCCAAGGAGGCGCCAGCGCCTTTCCGGGTCGCGACGTTCAACATCCGCTGCCCGATCGACAAAGGGGCGAACGCCTGGACGTGCCGTGTGGAGCGCGTGCGCGAGTTGATCAGGAAGCACGGGTTCGACCTGGTCGGCTTGCAGGAGGCCACGTCCAACCAGATCGACGACCTGCTGTCCGAGGGGTGGGCATACGTGGGTGTCGGACGGGACGACGGCAAGCGCGGCGGCGAGGCCTCCTGCATCTTCTACAGAAAAGACCGGTTCGAGGTGCGGGCGACCGACACGTTCTGGCTTTCCGAGACGCCCGAGGTGCCGGGCTCGAAATCATGGGAGGCGGGCTGCCCTCGAGTCTGCACGTGGGCGCGGCTGTCCGACCGCAAGAGCGGCCGCGAGTTCTTCTATTTCAACACGCATCTGGATCACATGAGCGAGGCTGCGCGCGTGAATGGGATGGCGCTGATCCTCGAGCGCCTGAAACAGATCGTACAGGGAAGGCCCGTCCTGCTGACAGGCGATCTGAACGCGACGCCCGGCTCGGTGACGATCACGCGTGCGGCGGCTGTATTGCAGGAGGCCTTTAAATTGACGCGGACGCCGCATCAAGGCCCTGTCGCGACCTCCAACGGCTTCAAATTTGACCGCGTGCCGACGGCGAAGATCGACCACATTTTCGTGTCGGGGGGCGTTGAGGTGCTCTCGCATGCGACGTTCGACGACTCTCAGAATGGCCTCTTTCCGTCGGATCACTTCCCGGTAGCGGCGGACGTGGTGCTGGAGTGAGGGGTGGCATTGGCTGAACGGGTGCGGTTCGCTTTCGGCGAAAACGGGCCGCACACTGAAGGGGGCGAACATGCGGAATCTGTGTGCAGCGGGGCTTTCGCTGGTTGCGGTGTGCGGGTGGGCGGGTGACTTGCCCGTTTTTTCGAAACCGAGGGCGATCACGTCTGGGCCGAAGGATCACCTGTTCGCGACGTACTACGCGATCAACTCGTGGAGCGAGGACGGACGCTACGCGACCGTGCTGGAGACAGACGTTAAGAGCGGCCTGCCGACCGAGAACGACGTCGCGACGCTCGGCGTGGTAGACGCGCGCGACGGCAACCGGTTCATCCCGCTGGCCGAGACGCGCTGCTGGAACTTCCAGGAGGCCGCGATGGCGCACTGGCTGGGAACGGCGCCGAACACGCAGTTCATCTACAATGACCTCGCGGAGGGCAAATTCGTGTCGGTGGTTTTCGACATGCAAGGCAGGACGAAGCGCATCGTGCCGCATCCGGTCAGTGCGGTCTCGGCCGACGGCAAGTGGGCGGTGAGCATCAACTACGCCCGACTGCGCCTCACTCGCCCCGATTACGGGTACGGCGGCAACGGCCAGAATGCGCGCGAGAGCGTGGTCTGGCCGGAGGATGACGGGCTGTGGCTCGTGAACCTGGAGACGGGGGAGGCCCGGTTGATTGTCTCCGTCGCGTCGGTGCGCGACCGGATGCCGCAGGTGAAGGACCCGAAGTCGCTGGCCTACTTCTGCCACACGGTTTTCAGCCGCGACGGCAAGAAGATCTTCTGGCTGGCACGCTCGGTAGAGAACCTCGCAGGCCAGAAGGTTGTGCGCAAGTGGGAGACCACGGCGTTCGTCTGCAACGCCGACGGGAGCGGTGTTGTCCGCTGTTTCCCCGACGGGTGGGGCGGCTCGCATTTCAACTGGCTTGACGGCGAGCGGATGGTGGTGTCTGCCCTGTATAACGCCACGGTGTGGAGCCACGTTTTCTTTACGCCGGGCAAAGCCGATTACTCGCGGCTGGGGCGCGGCCTTTTGGACTACGACGGTCACGGCGTGTTCTCGTCGGACGGGCGGTGGCTGGCGACGGACACCTATCCTGACAAGCTCAACGAGCGCAAGCTGCTGGTGATGCGAATGGCGGATCAGGCGATCTGGCCGTTGGGGACGTTCTTCGTGCCGGAGGCATACCGCGAGCAGTATTCGCGCTGCGACTTGCACCCGCGGTGGCGGCCGGACGGAAAAATGCTGGCGTTCAACTCGGTGCACGAGGGGACGCGGCAGGCGTATGTGATAGACGTGGCCGCGCCTTGACGGGCGTTTCGGCGGCTGCTAGTATGTCGCCAGTGATCGGGTTTTGTTTGGAGTTGAAGCGGAAGAAAAGAGGGAGTCGGCATGAATCTCGGACGGCGTGATTTCTTACAGCGGAGCGCATGCGTCGGGTTGGGCGCGGCGATGGCGGGCAACGCGTTAGGGTTCAAGGGCGCGCTGGGGGCCGGCGGCGGAGCGCCCGCGGCGATGGGGCTCCGGTGCAAGCCGCTTGGGCAAGTCCGCGTCGGCGTGATCGGCCTCGGCATGCGCGGGCCTGGGGCGGTGCACTGCTACGCGAACCTTCCCGGAGTACAAGTGACCGCGCTGGGCGACCTGTTGCTGGAGCGCGCGGAGAATCAGCAGAAGTGGCTGAAGGAGCAGAAGAAGCCCGAAGCGACGCTCTACGGCGGCTCGCCTGACGCGTGGAAGAAGATGTGCGAGTCGGACAAGGTCGACCTGATCCACGTGACGACGCCGTGGCTCCTGCATGCGCCCATGGCCGTGTACGCGATGAAGTGCGGCAAGCACGTGGCGATCGAAGTTCCGGCGGCCGTCACGGTCGACGAGTGCTGGGAGCTGGTGGAGGCGAGCGAGAAGACCCGCTGCCACTGCATGATGCTGGAGAACTGCTGCTACGGCGAGAGCGAGATGTTTGCGCTGATGCTCTGCCGCAAGGGCGTTCTGGGCGACCTGGTGCATGGTGAAGGCGCGTACCTGCACGACCTGCGCGACCTCAAGTTCAGCAAGTCCGGCTATCAGGACATGTGGCGCCTGAAGTACAGCATGGCGCACACAGGAAATCCGTACCCGATGCACGGCATGGGCCCCATCTGCCAGTACATGGACATCAACCGCGGGGACACGTTCGAGTTCCTCACCTCCATGAGTTCGGGCCAGTTCGGGATGACCCAGTTCGCCATCGACAAATTCGGCAAGAGCAGCGGCGAGGCCAAGCAGTCCTACAAGCTGGGCGACATGAACACCACGATGATCCGGACCTATCGGGGCCGGACGATTATGGTGCAGCACAACACGACCAGCCCGCGTCCGTACAGCCGCATCAACACGATCTCCGGCACCAAGGGCATTCTGAGCGACTACCCGCTACGCGTGGCGCTGGAGCCCAAGTCGCACGGGTGGATGGGCGACGCTGACCTCGCCGCGCTCAAGGCCAAGTACGTACACCCCTTGTGGGACAAGAACGGAGACGCGGCGAAGAGGTCGGGCGGTCACGGCGGCATGGACTACCTGTTGCTGCTGCGCCTCAGCTACTGCCTGCAGAACGGGCTGCCGCTGGATATCAGCGTCTACGACACGGCGCTGTGGAGCAGCGTGGTCGAGCTGAGCGAGCGCTCGGTGCTGAAGCGCGGCGCGTCGATCGACGTGCCGGACTTCACGCGCGGCGGCTGGAAGACCGCCGAGCCGCTCGGCATTGTCGAGGTGAGCTGACCGAGGGAGTTGGCGCTTACACGCCGGCTCGCGATGGTGTATCATGGGGGCGAATCGAAAAGGTTCGCCCCTTTTCGTTGGGGGTCAGGATGCGCACAAGCTTGGTCGTGTTGGTTTTTGGGGCTGCGTGCTACGGAGCCGCGGCGGAACCGGTGACTCTGGTCGATTTCACGCGGCCGGGGCACGGCTGGAAGGGAAACCTTCGCACGCGCGACGCGCGGCAGGAGGCGGGCTTTTCGGTCGCGCTCACCGGGGCGGAGGATCCGTGGCTGGAGGGCGCTGACGTGCCTGTTCCGGGGTTCGGCGAGGCGCAGAAGCTGGCGCTGACGCTGGAGGCGGAGAGCGACGCGAACGGCGCCTTCCAGCTCTTCTACGCCCCGCCCGGCATGGGTTTTTCCGAAGAGCGGACGGCGCGCCTGAACCGCGCGTCGCCGGCGTCGCGCACGTACGTGGGCTTCATTCCCGCGGCAGCCGACAGGCTGCGATTCCGGCTGGATCCGCCCGGCTGCTCGGGGCGAGTCACGTTGCGAGCCCTGGCCGCGGTTCCTCTGATTCCGCGCGCCGTTCCGGCCTTCGAGAAGCCCGTCGCGCTGGCTCTGCCTGGCGACGCGCTCCGCGTTGAGGCGGGAGCCGTCTCCGTGGCGCTCGACCCGAAGCGGTGGAACGCGTTCGCGCTCTATGTCGGGGGGAGGCTGATGGCCGAGGCGAATCCGGCGGAGCCGCTTGCGTATGTGGCGGACAAGGCGGTCGCTGCGGTGCCACTCGCGTCTGCCGAGGTCACGTCGGAGCGTGTGCCGGGCGGCGTCGCTGTCCGGGCGCAAGCCCGCGACGCGGGCGGAGCGGTGTGGGTGCTGACGCGGACGTTTACCGCGGGCCAAGGTTGTGTGCAGGCCGAGACGTCTCTGAGCGTGAGCGAGCCGCGCGAGGTGGCACACCTGCCGTGGCTGACGCTTTTCGCAGGTGTGGGCTCAGGCGGTGGGCGCAAGACTCAGGCGCTGCTGCCCGGCGTGGAGTATCTGGAGGATGAGCCGTCGAGTAACGAGAAGGAGATCCGCGGCCCCGCCGCCAACCGTCGGATTGTGGGCGCGTACAAAGTGTGCTATCCGATGATGGCCCTGACCGTTGACGGGCAGTGGTTTTCGGTGCTGTGGCAAAAGGGCGAGCTGCCGGTGTCGCCGCTCTTCGATTCGCCGGACCGCGTTTTCAGCTCGGGCGGGCACGTGTTGGGGCTCTGGTCGCCGGCCGTGGGTGACGTGCGGTTCGAGGGCGAGCTGACGACCGTGTATGGTGGCGTGCGGCTGGAGGCGGGCAAGGCCTATCGGTTCGGGGCGACGCTGTGCGGCGGCAGGGGGGGCGCGGTGACCGAGGCGGTCGGCGACTATGTGGCGCGGAGCGGGCTGCCGCCGCCGCCGTGCTACGCGGGCGGCTTCGAGGGTGCCGTGCGGCTGCTGGCTGCCGGCTGGCTGGACTCGGCTGGCCGCGAGGGCATGGCGTGGCGGCACGCGGTGTGGGGCGACCACTTTCCGGCCCAGCCGGCGCAAGATCCGCCCGCCTATATGCTGTGGCTCGCGTCGCAGACGACGGATCAGGCCGTTAGGAGCAGGCTGCGCGAAACCTCGCAGCTCGTGATCGAGAGCCTGCCAAAGGGCTGTTTCGGAACAGACGGCATCTCGCATGTGAGGCGCCCGATTGGCGCGTTGCTGTACGGCAACCTTGCCGGGCTTGTGAAGCAGGCTGGCCCGCATGCGGCGCAAGCCGCAGCAAGGCTGGCCGAAGGCCGGGCGATCTACAAGCCGGGCAAGGTCGATTATGCCTCCACGCTAGGAAGTGGCCACTGCAACGGGTTCACCGCCCTGTCGGCTGAAGAGATGCTGGTGAGCGCATCACTGACCGGGGATGAGGCGGCCATCGCCGCCGCGCTGGCGGTTTTGGACAAGATGACCGCCAACTACGCGGGGCAGGTGCCGCGCGGGGCGCAGCCCTGGGAGATGCCGCTGCACACGCCTGACATTTTGGCTTCAGCCCGCCTGGTGCGCTGCTATGTGTTGGGCTATCTGCTGAGCGGCCAAGCCGAGCATCTGGTGCAGGCGCGCTACTGGGCGTGGACCGGCATGACGATGGTCTACCTGTCGCAGCCGGCCGAGGGCGCGGTAGGGCTTTATGCGACGATCGGTGTGATCGGCGCGACAAACTGGCAGGCGCCGAACTGGATCGGCCAGCCGGTGCAGTGGTGCGGGCTGGTGTACCGGTCGGCGCTGGAGGACTTGGCCCGCGTGGATGGGGCGCAGCGAGGCCTGTGGCAGACGTTGGCGCGCGGCATCACGGTGGCGGGGCTGCAGATGTGCTTCCCCTCGGATGACGCGCAGCGGCGCGGAGGGCTGCTGCCTGACTACTTCCTGCTGAAGGCGCAGGTCGGCGACGGCCCCGCGATCAACCCCGGCACGTTGCAGGCGAACCTAGCCGAGGCATACGGCAAGACGCCGATGTACACGGTCACGCGTCTCGCAAACGGCTCGCTGGTGCATGCGCCGGGCGAGGTGCGCGACGTGCAGTCGGCCGAAGGCGCGACGAAGCTGGCCGTGACCGCCTGGCCCGAGGACGAGTACCGAGTTCTGATCACTCGGCTGGACAAGACGCCTGTGCTAACGTGGAATGGCGCTCCCGTTCCGGCGCGATTCGTTGAGGGCGGACGTGTGGTGATCGTCGCGCTGAAGGGGAGCGGAACGCTGAACATTGTGCGTTGAGGGCTCGCCCCGGCCCGGCTCTGGCGTGTGCGTATGTGCGTATGGCCGCGCCTGGCGGTCTGTTTCGCCCGCGGCGGGCCTTGCTTCGAACGGCCTGCGGCTCTCCCGGCATTGTCATTATGTTTGCCGTCCGCAAAGGGGTCTGATAGAGTTATTCACACTTCGAGAGGTGTGGATATGGATGCCTATCATCCCACGTTGTGGAGGACATGCCGGGTTCTTGCAAATGCGGGTCGCGTGCGGTGCTTAAAGGTCGTCCTGGGACGACCGCTCAGCACGGTCGGTGAGATCGCCAGGCTCGCGGAGGTTTCGGAGACGGTTGCCAGCGAGCACCTGCGGGCGTTGCAGGCTCGCGGGCTGATTCGCGCCAGACGCGAAAGCCGGTGGGTTCGCTATTCGCCCGATCCGGACCCGTTGGTGAAGGGTGCCCGGCGCCTCTTGGCCGCGTTGCGCCGAGCGCTGCTTGTTGAAGATGGCACCGAATCGGCTGTCATTCGCACGCTGACGGCTTTTACTCATCCCCGCAGGCTGGAGATTCTGCGGAGGCTCCAACGTGTGGAAAGCGCCTTGCCCGAAAGCCTGATCGTCCATACGCGGATCAGCCAGCCGGCTCTATCTCGTCATCTGGGTAAGTTGGAGTCTCGCCGGCTTGTCGCCTGTGACGGGCGCCACTGGAGGCTAGTCAAAGAAACGAGGCCATTGGAGAAAACACTGTTAGCGCTGCTCTCCGACTGTGCAGCCTAGTTATCCACACCGCTCGAAGTGTGAATAATGGTGCGAATGAAAAGGCATGCTAGTGTGCCGCGCAAAGGCCTGTAGGCACGGTGGGTCTGCCGCCATGACATCAGGCATCGTGTGCGGCCGAGGCGTTGACGGCGGGTCGGCAAGCCATGGCTGGAACGGGCAGCGAATGGAGGTCGCGAGGATGCGCATAACACGGTTATGTACAGGTGCCGTTTCCGCTGTGGCGGTTTCGCTTGCGGTGCTGTTCTGTGTCTACCCCGCCGTCATAGTCGGGGTGCTGCTGACGGATTCGAAGCTGAAACGTGAGGGGCAGAGTCGGCTCGTGCCAGTCTGGTTCAAGTCTCTGGCCGTACGGTATGAGTCCTGGGCCGACGGGTACCTGAAGAGCGGCTATGCGCGCACCGTGAGTGAGGTAGACGTCGCGGGTACGGAATGGCCGATGTTCGGCACGGTCTATTTCTTGGTTACGGCGGATGAACTCCAGCGTCAGGGCAAGATCGACGCGCGGGCCGGCCAGGTGCGGCGGGCGGTCGATCGGGCTGTGGCGATTGTCGTGTCGCCCGATACGGCCTCTTGGGTCAAAGCGAAATGGGGCGACGCCTATCTGACGCGGGAGAACGTTTTCTACCGGATGCTCCTGATCCTGGGGCTTTCCTCGTATGAGCGGATCACCGGCGACACACGCCATCGGGCGCTGATGTCGGCGCAGCGCAAGGGGCTGGCGGAGGAGTTGGAGCGTGCCCGGTATCACGTGCTGGACGACTATCCGGGCGAGTGTTGGCCGAATGACGTGCTGTGGTCCGTGGCGGCGATCCAGCGGGCGGCTCGCCTGGAGGGGCAGAGCCACGACGCGCTTGCGCGCGGGCTGATGAACGCGCTCGACGGCCCGCTCAAGGTGGCTGGGCTGCCGGCGTTCAAGGTGGACAAGCTTACGGCGCGGGTCTGGGAGACTCCGCGCGGCTGCGGCAACTCGGGGATACTCTCGTTCGCGGCCGAACTGGACGCAGAGATCGCGTCCCGCTGGTATCGCGAGCATGTCGCGCAGTTCTGGAAACAGACCCTCTGGCTCGCGGGGTTCACGGAACTGCCGCGGGGGTCGAAGGAAACGTACAGCGATGTGGACTCGGGGCCCGTCGCGTTCGAGTTCGGCTCCGTAGCCTCCGCGTTCGGCATCGGTGCGGCCAAGTCTGTTGGGCGGATGGATCACGCCGCGACTCTGACGCTGGAAGCCGTTGCCTGTTCATGGCCGACACCGTTCGGGTTCCTGCTGCCGTCTGCGATGGGCAAGGTGGCGATGGACGGCGGGTGCCTGGCGGAAACCGCGCTGCTGTTTTCCATGACGCGCCCGTGCTGCGTGCCCGAGACGGTGCCGTTTGCGGGGCCGGCGCCTTTGCTCGTCTGGCTGATGCTCGCGGCGTACGCGGGCTCGGGCGCGGTGTTTCTGGGCGTAGAATTGCGGGCTTGGCGGCGTTTCTTCGCCGGGCGCGAAAAGGCTGTCGTGGTCAGGGGTGACAAGGAGCATGAGAGGGGCACGTATCTGGCCCCGTGGGGGGCGGCGCTCACCTGGGTGTCGGCACTGACAACGATTTTAGTGGGCGCGTTGACGCTGGCACCCATTCCGGGTTTGGGCTGGCCGAGACTGTTTCTGCTGTCGATACCTGTAGGCGCGTTGCCGTTCGTCGTGCGACGTTATGAGATTCGCGACGGGGCGCTGTTCATCCGGCGGCTGTGGTGGAACACGCGGATTGAACTGGCGGGGCTGCTGTCAGTTCGGTGCGACCCGGGCGCGCTGAAGGGCAGCGTCAAGACCTGCGGCAACGGGGGCCTCTTCTCCTTCACGGGCTGGTATTGGAGCCGCCAACTTGGGAGCTACCGGATGTATGTGACCGATCTGAAACGGCCGGTCGTGCTCATGTTCGAACGGCGTTGCTTGGTCGTGTCGCCGGACGATCCGGAGGCGTTCGTACACGAGCTAGCGGCAGGCTGCGGAGGCGGAGCGAAGCGCTCGCCAGCGCTCGAGGCAACGCGCGCTCCGGAGGGCGCATCCCCGTTCCACTGACTTGGGTCAGGCGGCGGAAGCCGGCCACAGGGA
>CAYLUN010000105.1:0-17188 GCA_964386865.1 uncultured Lentisphaeraceae bacterium
GTACCCGGCAGCAGGTAAAGGACGGCGGCCATGACGGCGGCCACGCTCTGTTTGGTTATCATGATAAAGTCCCCGGAATCTCGACAAGGCAAGAGTCGTGCGGAATGAGGTTATTGGGATACGCCAAACGGCACAAACGTGCTTATCATCGTGATTGTAAAGTGTTTTTCTGCCTTCCAGTTGTTCGGATCCGTATCCGGCACAAACGCGACCGTTTCTCCTTTTCGCACCGGTAACGTAATGATTTCATAATGCGTGAAACCGTCAGCAGTCATATCGTTGATATGCTGTCCGCATCTCACTCTTCGTGTATCCGACCCGGGGCGTGTGAATGTGAAATCGCCGTAGGCTCTGGCAACGTCGTCATCGCCATCCACATTAAAATTCCAATATACGGACAGCACGATAAACCCGTCCGTGACTGCCGAAGTCAGGTTCGTTTGCGAGTTTTTTTCGGTAGTGGAAAACGTGTTTGTGCTCGCCGAGCTTTTTATGTTTTGGGAAGTAAACGCCTGAACGGGTCCGGCAAGAGTCGTCATGCCATTCACCGTCAGATTGGACACCGTCGCGTCGCCGGGCACCGTCAGATAGTCCACCTTCGCGTTGCCGGGCACCGTCAGAGTGGCCACCGTCGCTTTGCCGGGCACGTTCAGACTCGGCACCTCCAGAACGCCCGCAGTATTCGCCGTCAGGGTGACGTTTTTCGAAGGTTCGCCTACAATGACGCTCTCAGCCTCGACGCTCCCGGTGACTTTCACGCCCAATCTGACGTTCAGCTCTCCCGCAACGGTGAACCCGGCGGAAGCCGACTTCACATCACCCGCCATCATGGCGTAGGGCACGGAGAGCAGCTGCTGGCGCGGGGCGATCTCGTCGCTGCCGGACACGGTCAAGCCCAGATAGATCGGCGAACAGTAGGCGACCGCCCCGCTCAGGTCATTGGTTATTGAATCATTCGGAGAAGCTGACAAGGCGACGCCGCTGTCGCTCAGCTCCACATTGAACAGGCCGTTGGTATCCAACTGCACCGTATACTCGCGGCCCCATATAAGGTTGCCGGCGGTGGCCGCATCCCAAAGGCGGAACGCCACCTTCTTGGGCCCGCTGTTCAGCATCTCGCCCGACCCGCCGCGCAGCACGCCCTGATAGTTGAAGGTAGGCGGCACTACCGATTGCGCCGTCGCCATCATCGCACACGCCAGAAGCAACCCGACCCAGTATCCAGTTCTCATCTTTGACTCCTTTTTCACTTTCTCAAACACTCTTAAAACTGCCCAAAAACGGGCGCATCGTCAATCAACTGCGGACTCTGGTAGGGACGGTTCCCCGAACCGTCCGCGGACGCCTCGGGGAGGCGTCCCTACCGTCCGCCGCACCTACTCCAGCGAAAGGGCCCCGACTTGGCTGATCCGCCGCAGCTCAAACGCGCCCTTCATCAGAATCGCACCCTCGCGCCGGAGGCCGTCCACCTGAAACTCAAGCTTGCCCGTGACCTTCTCGGACGGGTTCCACAAGACGCTGCCGCTACCTGCAGCAGGCGCGTTCGTCCAGGCCAGCGTAACCGTATTCGAAACCGAAAACAGCTCCGGCTTGATCGCCCCGATGTAGTTTTGCGGGTTGTCGCCGGTCGGCAGTTTCGTCTCGAATCTGGCATCCAGCCCGTCGTGGTCCGGATGGCAGGGATGGCGGAAGGGGTTCACGGGGTCATCGGCGGCAATGGCGTAGGTGAAGCGCAGGTTCTTGCCGAACCCGCTCTGAGCGCCATAATACGCCTCGTCCCACGTGATGTCGTTGTTTTTCAAGCCGAAGGCCACCGAGCTAAGGCGCGCGCTCTTCACGCCGACCGGCACCTTCGCCTCATCCACATACAGGGAGGCATTCCAGGTGCCGTTGGTCTCCTCCGCGCCCGCGACGATCACGCGCTGCAGCAGACGGCAGCGCTTCTCGGCATCCACATGCAGGATCAGGCGGAACTCCAAGGTGCCCCCCGCCCTTGCGTCGGCCACGACCGTGCCGTCGGCCAGCACCTGGGACACCTGATTGAGGCTCGCCTGGCCCACCCAGAGCCCGGCAGGCCAGAGCGCATGGGCCGGGCCGTGCTCCGCCTCCAGCGGGATCTCAACCCGCCCCCCGGCCGCGTCCGTGCAAACCAGCAGGCCGCCGTAAGGCTGGTCGGCGATCATGTCGGTGCGGTCCACCGCCAGCGGGAAGGTCCACTCCTCGCCGTCCGCCAAGGTTCTCTGCACCGCGTTGGTCAGCGGCAGCCACCCCTCCAGATAGTCGAACACGTGCAGCACCGGCAACACCGGCACGCCCCCCGAGGGCGCGGTCGCCGAATTCGTCATGCTCAGGGTCACACTCAGCGGCGCGCCGTTCTCATTCTTCAGCCGCAAGGTCTGATAGACGCTGTTCGATGGGAAATAGATCCCACCCGTGCCGGCCGGCGAGACTTTGACCGGGCCGGAAAACTCGGAGACCTTATCGCAGACGATGAAGTAAGCCTTGCCCGGGACGATCAAGGCCGTGTTCAAACTCTCGCCGGTTAAGCCTCCAACCCGTTCCGTCGCCAGCCTTATGCTGTTGGTCCCGCTCACCGTGTAAACGGCGAGTTTCGTCCAATTGAAGCCCGCCCCGGCCAGATAAGTTCCGAATTTCGCATTCCCGTTCTGGCGGAACCCGACCAAGTTGCACGCGTTCGTGCCCGGTATCCACTCGATCCGGGGCACCGCCGGACGTCCCGTCAGGTTACGCGTGCAGCCCACGCTCGCGAACATCAGATAGGAGTGACCCGCAAGCACGGCATTGAAGCCGTTGACCCCTGCCGGCACCCCCGGCGTCCACGTCAGAAACTCGTCGGCGATATTCACCGGCTCGTCGGGGCTCTCCGTAAAGCGCGCAACCGACTGCTCCATGTTATAGAGACTGACGCTCGTGACCGGCCAGTCTCCGAAAACCTCCTCGCAGCTGGGATCTGCCGGCTCCACCTGCAGGTAGACCGCATTCCAGCCTTTCGTCAGCGTGACCGTCTGCATGGCATACTGCCCATACCCAGCGACTGACAGCATGACCCAAAGAACACCTGCAACCCCCCACCGTTTGCAACCTTGCATCGCCTCACTCCTTCTGGAATTCGAACTCGAGCTGGCATCCCGTAGCCGTCAAACACGTCACCGGCATCGCATGACGCTAGCGGGGGTCAAGAGGTCTAAGATTTCTTTAGACACTCTTATCGAACCGAATATCAAATAACATACTCGCAAATAGGACTAAAGTCCAATATCATTTTTCATTCTATTCACCGCCAGATGCCCTGCATACGGGAGGGCCGGATTTCACCCCGGCCAAATGAAACCGACCTTTGCAGGACAGCCGATGTTTCCGGACACGCGGAAGGGCGTGCGACATCCATTTTGTCCCCTCCCTCGCCCTCTGGAGCGTGAGGGGTGAGGGTTACGGGCTCTACCCGCGTTAGACCCGGTGTCGTTCATCGTGCGCGCGGCACCCTTCAGGTCGTTTCCGCGCGCCGCTCGCCGAGTGCCGAGCGAAGCGCGCTGGCGAGATCCCGGAGCGAAAGCGGCTTCGCCAGGCGCACCGCGCCGGCGCCCCTGCCATCCGTCTCAACAAACTCCGCCGTCGTGTACCCCGTGATCAGGATGGTCTTCACGTTTGGACGCTCGAGTAAAAGGCGGGCTTGGAGTTCGCCTCCGCTCATGCCGGGCATGGCCATATCGGAAAGCAGCAGCTCGATCGGGCCACTGTGCTCGCGTGCCAGGCGGAGCGCCATTTCGGGCCCGTCGGCCACCAGCACGGTGTAACCCAGCCGTCTGAGGTGGGCGGCCATGGTTACGCGGATACTCTTTTCGTCATCGACGACCAGGATCGTTTCGCTGCCGCCCGGCGGTGGTTCGGCGTCCGTGAGGGGAGCGGCCCCTGTCTCGGGGCAGCCGAGAGCTGGCAGATAGATTCCGAACGTTGTGCCCGCGCCCAATGCGCTATCGACCTGGATGAAGCCGTCGGACTGTTTCACGATGCCATAGACCGTGGCCAGCCCCAGCCCGGTGCCGCGCCCCACGCCCTTGGTCGTGAAGAAGGGCTCGAAGGCATGGGCCAGCGTATCGGCATCCATGCCGCAGCCGGTATCGGCCACCGTCAGCAGCACATACGCGCCAGGCGCCATTCCCGGCAGTCCGGCGCAGGCCATCTCGTCCATTTCCGCGTTATGCGTGGCGATGGCGATGCGTCCGTTGCCCGCGACGGCGTCCGCCGCGTTGACACAGAGGTTAGCCACGACCTGGTCTATGTGCGAGGGATCGGCGTTCACGATACGCAGGCTGGCGGCGGGCGACCAGGTCAGATCGATGCGCTCGCCGATCAGACGCCTCAGCATCTTCAGCATGCTCCCGATCTGATCATTCAGATCCAGTGCCTTGGGCTGCGCAACCTGCTTGCGGGCAAACGTGAGCAGTTGTCGAACGAGATCGGCCGAGCGATTGGCCCCGGCCGTGATCTCGTCGAGCCAGGGCTGGAGCGGATGGTCCGCGGTCAGTTGCTCGCGGCATAGATCGGTGTAGCCCATGATGCCCATGAGCAGGTTGTTGAAATCGTGCGCCACCCCGCCGGCGAGGCGGCCGACGGACTCCATCTTCTGCGCGTGGAGAAACTGGGCTTGCAGTTTGTCCTGCTCGGCCTCGGTCTGCCTCAGTTCGGTGAGGTCGATATCGATGCAGAACAGTTCGGGTTCCTGCCCCGGCAGTTGCACAAGGGCGTGAGACGAATAGACCGGAATCAGCGAGCCGTCCTTGCGCATCAGTTCCACTTCGGCGGCCGGTAGCGCCTCGCGGGTCTCGACCATCCTGCCGATCAATGCCCTCACGTTGTCGCGCATGGCGGGCGGGATGATCAGATTCAGCAGGTTTTGGGCAAGCGCTTCCTCCGCGGTGTAGCCGTAGAAGGCTTCCGACGCGCGGTTCCAGTAGCGCACCGTGCCGTCCAGCGCATAACCTTGCACCGCCACCGTGGGCACATTCAGCAGAAGTTCCTTGAAGCGCATGTCACTCGCCTTCAGCGCTTCCTCGGCCTGCTTGCGCTCGGTGATGTCCCTCGAAACGCCAACGAAGTACATGAACGAGCCATCGCCGGCGTAGACGGGCGTCATGCCGGCTTCGTGCCAGCGCCAGGATCCGTCGGCGTGCCCGACCCGGTACTCGGGGCCGGGCAAGGCGGTTCGGGCCTCAAAGACCCTCGCCACATACGCTTCGCAGGCGGCGAGATCGTCGGGATGCACGAACGGCTGAAACGCCTGGCCCACCATATCGGACGGTTCATAGCCGAGCCTCGTCTTCCACGAAGGTGACGCATAGGAGAGGACGCCATCGGATTTCAGCGTCCAGATCAGATCATACGAATAATCCACGAGAAAGCGGAAGCGTGTCTCGCTTTCGCGCAACGCCTCCTCGGCCCGCTTGCGCTCGGTGACGTCCTGCTTGGCGCCGATCATGCGTATAGCCCGGCCAGCCTCGTCACGCAGGAGGTTCCCGCGATCCACGACGTGCGCGTAGGTGCCGTCGGCCTTGAGGAAGCGGTACTCGCCGTTCCAGCGGTCTGTGCCGGGATCGCGGACGGCGGCATGGAACGTCTCGTACACCCGCTGGCGGTCTTCAGTGTGGATGCGGTCTACCCACCAAGCCACGGTCTGCGGTGCCGCGACAATGTCCGTCCAGCCGAACGCGGCGGCTCCAGTCTCGCTCCACCGCTGGGCGTCGTTGGCGATATCCCAGTCCCAGACCACATCGTTGGTCGCCTTCAGCGCCAGGCGCAGCCGCTCTTCGCTGTATGCCAACCGCCCCAGCAGCTCGTCCCGCTGAGCCAGGGCCCGTGCCAGCCTGATGTTGCCGTAGCTCAAGTCCGAGATCTGCCGGGCCAGGGCGGCGAAGAAGTTCATGGCGCTCGCGACCCGTTCCCGGCTCCAGCGCGGCAAGCGGTCCAGTGCCCCCAGATAGGCGGCCTCGTCAAAGCCGTATTTCAGAGCCTGTTGGCGGAAAACATCCCGCTCAGGCTCCTCGCCTTCGAACAGGAACTGGCCGATGAACAAGTTCCCCACATGGCGGTCGCCCAGCATGACGGGCGTGGCCATGTCCCACATATTGTTCCTACAGTGGTAGAGCTTAAACGTGCCCGGCTTGACGCCCGACGACAGGACCGTGTCGCTCTCGACGCAGTTCCGGCACGTTTCAGGATGGCTCCGGTGGAACCCGGTGCAGATTTCCTGCCAGCCTGCGGCCACGAGAATCCGTCCCTCGATGTCGAGCAGGGCCGTGCACATGCCCGTCAGGCCGTGGAAGTCGTCCATCATACGCTGGATGGCGGGCACATCGAGCACGTCGTCGAGAGACAGGTCGCCGATATCGCCCTCCGGCGCAAACAAGGCGTTCAGCTTCGCGCGCACACGGGAGTCGGCCTCGCGGAGCCGGGCTTGCAGCTCGATTTTATGCAGCGCGAACCCAAGGTCGTCGGCCACTTCGTCGAACAGGCTCTGCTCTTCGGCATCGTGCGCGAACCCCGCAGGCACGGAGACCGCCAAGATGCCGTACGTCCTGCCCTCGAACGCCAGCCGCCGCGTGAACCCCGCGCGTCCGCCGTACTCGCGCGCCAGCGGACAGTCGGCGCACTCCGCGCTCGGGTTGCGCACGACGATCGTCGCATCCTCATCCAAAGCCTGCCGCATGCAGGCGGAGAACGCACCGCGCGCCAGCCGCTGGCGCAGCACGTCGAACTGGCCCTCGAACCCTGCGGCCGCCGTCGCGGCAACGGTGCGCCCGTCACCGTCGAGCAGGGCGATCCAGGCATTGTGGTAACAACGCTCCTCGGTCAGGCTCCCGCAGGCCCGCTCAATCAGCCGCTGCGGATCCTCCTCGTGGACGATCACCTGGTTGACGTTGCGCACCGCGCGCAGAACGCTCGCCACGCGCATCTCGCACGCGGCGGACGCCTTCTCCCTGACGCCGCGCGACCCCGCCGTGAGCCGCCTCTTCCCATTGGGGTTTCCCATATCTGTGGAATCCTTCCGGCCGACGCCCAACGCGTACGTTCAAGCAAACCATACAGAATATTTACATATAGTACCCGAAGCCGGACACACGCGTCAAGGGCCCCGTTCGCACATCCAGATTGCAGCTATTCTAGCCATTCTTCAAGCGGACATCGAGCTGCGGGAACGGGATCTCGATGCCGTTCTTGTCAAAGGCCTCTTTCACGGCCTGATTGACCGCGAAGTGTACCGTCCAATAGTCGGCGGGTCTGGTCCACGGGCGCAGCACCAGGTTCACGGCCGAATCGCCCATCGAGATCACTTCGGCGATGGGCGCGGGGTCGGCGAGCACCAGCGGATGGGCACGCAGCACCTCCAGCGCGACGCGCCGAGCTTTGCCGATGTCGGCCCCGTAGGCGATGCTGGCTGCGATCTCCACGCGGCGGCGGTCCATGGCCGTATAGTTGGTGATCGGCGTACCCCAGATGACCTTGTTGGGAACCATGACCTTCTTGTAGTCGGCGGTCGTCAGGGTGGCGGCCATCATGTTCAGCTCCATCACGGTGCCTTCGACGCCGCCCGCCGAAACGTAGTCGCCCACTTTGAACGGCTGGTTGAGCGCGATCATCATGCCGGCGGCGAGGTTGCCGAGGGACTCCTGGAAGGCGAAGCCGAGGATGAACCCGGTGACGCCCAAGCCCGCGATCAGCGGAGCGATGTTGATGCCGAGCCGCTGCGCCACAATCATGAGCAGCAGCGCCCAGCACGTCTTGTGAACCACGCTGCAGATGAACGTCTGCAGCAGCACGTTAACGCGCCCGCTCCGCTGAAGGGCCTTGTGCGCGGAGAGGGTGACTAGGCGGATGGCTCGCGCGCCGATCAGCAGCAGGAGCAGGGCGACCACCACGTTCACCACGAAGGACGCGCCGTTCTCGGCCAGCCATTTCAGCGCAGCGTCGAGCATGGCCCGGCCGCTCCCCACCTCGGCGGCCAGAACATTCGTCATGTCTGCCACCGGCTTCTGCAACGCCGCCGTCACGACGGCCCCCGTCTCTTGCGCCAATGCGGTCATCCTCTATCCTTTCGCACCCTCGAACTCGCCCGCCACCTTGAGCAGCCAAGCCGGAACGTCCAAGCCTTGCGGGCAGTGTTTCTTGCATTGGCCGCAAGCCACGCAGGCCGAGGCCTTTTCGTGCGGCAGCATGCCGCGGTAGAGCGCAGGCTGAAGCGAGTGCCGCCGCTGCACCAGCAGGTGTTTGTTGTACAGGTCGAAGAGCACCGGTATTTTGACGCCGACGGGGCAGCTTTTGAGGCAGTAACCGCAGGTGCTGCACGCGATGGGCACATGCTCGCGGAAGTACCGGCAGACTTTCTCCAGCACCTGCCGCTCGCCCTCGGCGAGCATCCCGACCTCCGCCGTCTCCACGGCGCGCAGGTTGTCCTTCAGCTGGTTCCTGTCGCCCATGCCGCTGAGCACCACGCTCGGCTCCGGCTGATTCCAGATCCAGCGCAGCGCGCTTGACACCGGGTTCACGCCGTTTTCCTCGAACAGGAGGCTCGCGTCGGGCGGCAGCTGGGTTCCGGCGAGAAAGCCTCCGAACAGCGGCTCCATGACGGCCACGCCCAGTCCCTTGGAGGCGGCGTACTTCAAGCCGCGCACGCCGGCCTGCACGTCGGGCTGCGCATAGTTGTACTGGATCTGGCAGAAGTCCCAGTCGTAGGCGTCGACGATCTCCTTGAACAGGTCGAACTCGTCGTGGAACGAGAAGCCCGCGAAGCGGATGAGCCCCCGTCGCTTCTGCTCGTCGAGCCACTCCAGCGAGCGCGAGTCGAGCGCGTTTTTCCAGTGGCGCCTGTTGAGGGCGTGCAAGAGATAAAAGTCGATCCGTTGCGCCTGCAGGCGGGCCAGCTGCGTCCGGAACGGCGCCTCTTGGTCGCCGGGCTTCTCCATGTCCCAGACCGGCAGCTTGGTCGCGACGTAGACCCTGTCACGCCATCCGTTGTTCAGCGCGCAGCCCACGACCCGCTCGCTTTCGCCGTCGTTGTAGACGTAGGCGGTGTCGATGTAGTTGATGCCGCCCTGAAAGCCGGCCTCGATGAGGTCGACGGCCCGCGCGTCGTCGATCGCGCCGTCGCGCATCGGCAGGCGCATCGCGCCCATGCCGAGCGCGGAGACCAAGACGTTCGTCCGGGCGCCGAAAGGCCGGTAGCGCATGGCGGGCCTATAGTTCACGATTTCCATCGGTTCTCCTCCCCTCGCGCGAGGTGGCCGGCCAGCCGCGCCGCTACTTGCGCTCGTCCAGCGGCTTGTAGGGTCGCTGCTCGAAAATGGCCTTGTAGGCCGGCCGGATGATAGGGCCGCCGTTCAGCAGCTCCTCGATTCGGTGCGCGCACCAGCCCACCACGCGCGAGATCGCAAAGATCGGCGTGTAGAGGTCGATCGGGATGTTGAGCATGTCGTAGACGAAGCCGGAGTAGAAGTCCACGTTGGCGCACAGGTCGCGCGGCTTGGCGCGGTTTTTGTTAAAGATGCCGGGGCCGATCCGCTCGATCGTCTCGTACAGGCGCAGCTCCTCCTCGCGGCCCTTGGCCTTGGCGAGGTCGCGGGCCTTGTCGCGCAACAGGTCCGTGCGAGGGTCCGAGAGCGTGTAGACCGCATGCCCGAGGCCGTAGATGAGCCCCGTGCCGTCGCCGGCTTGCTTGTTGAGGATTTTGACCAGATAGTCCGCCACCTCGCCCTCGCTGTCCCAGTGCTCGACGTGCTCCTTGATCTCGCGCATCTGCTCCATCACGCGCAGGTTGGCGCCGCCGTGGCGCGGCCCCTTGAGGGAGAGCACCGAGGCCGCGATCGCCGCGTACGTGTCGGTGAAGGACGACGTCACGACGTGCGTGGTGAAGGCGGAGTTGTTGCCGCCGCCGTGCTCCGCGTGCAGCACGAGGCAGAGGTCGAGCAGCTCGGCCTCGAGCTGGGAGTACATGCCGTCCTCGCGCATGAGCATCAGGAAGTTCTCGGCCGTGCTCTTCCCCTTCTCCGGGTAGCGCATCATCAGGCTCTGCCCCATGTGGTAGTGGGCCTTGGCCTGATAGGCGTAGGCCGCGATGACGGGGAACCGCGCGATGAGCTCGATGCTTTGCCGCAGCGTCGACTCGAGGTCGAGCCGATCCGGCTCGGAGTCGTAGGTGTAGGCCATGAGCACCGCGCGGGCGATGCTGTTCATCAGGTCTTTGCCCGGCGCGCGGATGATCGCGCTCTCTTTGAAGCCGTCCGGCAGCCGCCTGCAAGCGTCGAGCAGGTCGTTCCAAACCCGCAGCTCATTCGCGTTCGGCATCTCGCCGAACAGCAGCAGGTAGGCGGACTCTTCGAACCCGAACCGCCGCTCCTTTTGGCAGCCCGCCACCAGCTCCTTGACGTTGACGCCGCGGTAATAGAGCTGGCCCAGGACCGAAACCTTCTCGCTTTCGGAAATCATGTACCCGTGCACGCTGCCGATGCAGGTCAGGCCCACCAGCACGCCCGTCCCATCCGCGTTGCGAAGGCCGCGCTTCACGTTGTACTTCTCGTACAGAGCCGGATCGATCTTGCCCGTCGCGCGGATCCTGTCCGCATAGGCCTTCAGAAACGTCTCGTCGAGTATGGGGCCCGTGGTTTGCGTTGCCTTCATCGTTGCCTCCTCGGCGGAGGTAAACCCACCGCTCCACACGTAACGGGCACGTGCCGCCCATGAAAGAGGAATAACTTTAGCGACTTTCATCACCCCGGTCAACACAACATGCGCACTTCGCCAATCCCCGGGTGCGATTGCAAACTATTGCAATCGCACAGAATTCAGAAGCCAGAAGCCAGAATTCAGGAGTTGGATGCCAACGAGTTATGTCCGATTCGCGCGAGATTCTTCCTGTCTCCTCTTTGGGAGACACCTTTTTGGGCGGCGCTTTCGTATGTAAGTCGTTGCGAAGCAATTCTGAATTCTGACTCCTGAATTCTGACTTCTGGGTGCGATGCAACGAAGTAAAATCGCACCCCCAATCCCCAATCCAGGCTGGGCACTCACAGGAGCCCGAGGAGCCCTCCGGCCACCGCGCCGCCCAGCAGGACATAGACGGGCGAGACCTTCGTGAACGCCGTCAGCGCGAACGCCGCCGCCACAAGCGCGGCGCCCTGAAGGTCGGGGCAGGCCAGCATGGCCCGCCCAGGCTTCACGTCGCCCCAGAGGCAGTTCGCCACGAGCAGCGCCGCGGCCGTCAGCACCAGCCCCGTCACCAGCGGCCGCAGGATGCTGAAGACCCGCACAAAGCACGGGTGGCTGCGGTTGCGCTCCCAGAACCGCCCGAACAGGTTGACGCAGAGCAGCGACGGCATGCACACCGCCAGCGAGCCCACCAGCGCGCCCGCCACCGCGACCCCGAGCGCGTGCGGATAGGCCGCGGACACGACGCGGTACCCGACGAACGTCGCCGTGTTCACCGCCATCGGCCCGGGCGTTATCTCCGCGATGCCCAGAATGTCGAGGAACTGCTGGCTGGTCAGCCACCCGCGGCTGGCCATCTCATGCTGGATGATCGGCAGCATCGCCAGCCCGCCCCCCACGGTCAGCAGGCCGACCTTGAAGAACACGTACGCCAGTTTGAAGAAGAGATTCATACGAGGGAGTTCGGAGGTCGGAGGCCGGAGGTCGGAGGCCGGAGGTCGGGCGTCCTTCTTGCGACCGCAACCCCGTGCCAGAGCAGGCCGGCGGCCACGCCGCCCAGAATCACGTTGACCGCGCTCATGCCGCAGCCCAGCACCAGCGCCGTCACCAGCAGCGAGACAGCCAGCCCCAGACGCGTCTTGCGGCTGCGCCCGAACATCTTGTACGCCACGCCCAGCATCAGCCCGGCGACCGCCGGCCGCAGCCCCGACATCGCCTCGATCAGCAGCTCCGACCCGGCGAACCGGTCGAAGGCGATCGCGTAGGCGAGGATCACGAAGAACGGCGCGAACACCACGCCCGCGGTCGCCGCAACCGTGCCCCAAAAGCCGCGCAGCCGGTGGCCCAGCAGCATCGCCGTGTTCACCGCCACCACGCCCGGCACCAGCTGCGCCATGGCGTAGTAGTCGGTCATCTCCTCGTGCGAGCACCAGCCGCGCCGCTCCACCACCTCGCGCTCCAGCAGCGGCAGCATCGCATAGCCGCCGCCGAACAGAACCGCCCCCACGCGCATGAAGCTCACCAGAATCCGCCGCAGCGCGACGCGTTTCGGCGCGCCCGTCTTATCTTCCCTTCGAAACATGGCGCGGATTATGCCCCTTTCCGCCCCGCGTTTCCAGTTTCTAGTTTCCGGCATCAAGTTTCCAGTTTCTCCCGCCGCCCCTTCCGGCTACAATGTCGCCGACATGTCGCATCCGCTCCTACAAGTTGAAAGCCTCGCCGTCGCGTTCCGGCAGGAAGGCGTCGAGACGTTTCCGGTGCGCTCGGTCTCCCTCACGGTGCAGGCCGGCGAGCGCGTGGCCGTCGTCGGCGAGAGCGGCTGCGGCAAGAGCCTCACCGCGCTGGCCCTCGCGCGCCTCTCGCCGACCGACCGCGCCCGGCTCTCGGGCCGCGTGCTGTTCGAGGGCGCAGACACGCTGGCGCTGGCGCCGGCCGCGCTCGCGCAGATCCGCGGCCGTGGCATTGCCTACGTGTTTCAGGATCCCTCCGCCAGCCTCAACCCCGTGATGCGCGTCTGCGACCAGATCGGCGAGTGTCTCCCGCACCTGCGCCGCGCCGAGCGCGCCGCCGCCGCGCTCGACCTGCTGAAGCGCACCGGCTTGCCCGACCCCGCCCGCGCCGCCCGCGCCTACCCGTGCGAGCTGAGCGGCGGCCAGCAGCAGCGCGTCATGCTGGCGATGGCGCTGGCCGCGCGCCCCAAGCTGCTGGTCGCCGACGAGCCCACCACCGCCCTCGACGTGACGACCCAGCGCCAGGTGCTGAACCTGATCGACGAGCTGGCCGACGCCTTTGGCATGGCCGTGCTGCTCATCACCCACAACCTCGGCCTCGTGGCCGGCCGCACGCAGCGCATCTACGTCATGTACGCCGGGCAGGTGGTCGAAAGCGGCGCGGTCGCCGACGTGCTGTCCGCGCCGCGCCACCCCTACACGCGCGGCCTGCTCGGCGCGGTGCCCAAGCTCGACGCGCCGCGCGCCGCGCCGCTGCGGGACATTCCCGGCACCGTGCCCCCGCCCGACCGCTGGCCGGACGGCTGCGCCTTCGCCCCTCGCTGCTCCGAGGCCAGCCCGCGCTGCCACGCCGAGCCGCCGCCTGAAACCGCCTCCGCCGGCCGCAGGCACCGCTGCTGGCCACGAGACGGGCAGGCGCGGGAGGCTGCCCCTACGCCTGCGCCTCCAACCGTGAAACCATGAACCCTTCCGCCCTCTTAAATGTCCAGAACCTGCACGTCACTTACCGCCCGCCCGGCCAGCGGCCAGTCGAGGCTGTGCGAGGCGTCTCTTTCGCCCTCGGCGCGGGGGAGTCGCTCGGCATCGTGGGCGAAAGCGGCTGCGGCAAATCCTCGCTGGCCAAGGCCATCATGGGGCTCCACCCCCCCAGCGCGGGCTCCTTGCGCTTCGGCGGACGCGAGCTCGGCGCGCTGGACGCGGCCGCCCTCAAAGCGTACCGGCGCGCCGTGCAGATGATCTTTCAGGACGCGGTGGGGTCGCTGAACCCGCGCCTGCGCGTGCGCCAGACGCTGGAAGAGGTGCTGCGCGTGCACCGCATGGTGCCCGGCGAGCGCGTCGCGTCACGCGTGCTGGAGCTGGTGGAGCGCGTCGGGCTGCCGGAGAGCGTGCTGGACGCCTATCCGCGCGAGATCAGCGGCGGGCAGTGCCAGCGCGTGAGCTTCGCGCGCTGCCTCGCGCTTGAGCCCCGGCTGATCATCGCCGACGAGCCCGTCAGCGCGCTGGACGTGTCGGTCCAGGCCCGGATACTGAACCTCATCCGCACGCTGCAGACGGAGCTCAACCTCGCGGTCATCCTGATTTCGCACGACCTCGCGGTAGTCCGCAACATCTGCGACCGCGTGGCGGTTATGTTCGCCGGGCAGTTCGTCGAGTACGGCCCCGCGTCCGATGTGCTCGACCGGCCGCAGCACGCCTATACGCGCGACCTGCTGGCGGCCGTTCCAGACGTGGCCCGCGAACTGGCGAGAGGGCGGGCACAGGGCCCCGCCCCTACCTGTGCGGGCGAATAATTGTTCGCCCCTCCCACCCCCCACAACGCTACTTATGCCAACACCACCCCTCATCCTCGGCTCCGCCTCGCCCCGCCGCAAAAAGATCCTGCACGCGCTGGGCTGCGCCTTCACCGTCTCCACGGCTGACACGGAGGAGATTCACGACGCGGCCGACCCCGTCCACACCGTGGCCACGAACGCGCTCGTCAAGTATCGCGCGTGCCGCGAGCGCCACCCCGAAGCCGCGCTGATCACGGCCGACACGCTGGTGTGGTTCGAGGGCCGCCTGATCGGCAAGCCGGCGGACCTCGAAGAGGCCGCCCAGTTCCTGCGCGCATTTTCGGGCCGCACGCAGATCGTCTACACGGGCCTCGCCCTCGGCCTTCCCGGCCGCGAGCCGGAGGTCCGCGTCGAGGCCTCTTCCGTGCACTTCAAGATCTTGTCGGAAGAGACGATCCGCACGTATCTGCACCGAACGCGGCCGCTCGACCGGGCGGGCGCGTACGACATCGACGAAAACGGCGACCTGCTGATCGCCGGCTACAGCGGCTCCTACACGAACATCATGGGGATGCCCGAGGCGCCGGTGCGCGACTGGCTGGCGGCCCACGGCCTCAGATGAGCGCGATCGCCTCGATCTCGACTTTCGCGGCCTTCGGCAGGCGGGAGACCTGCACCGTTGAGCGGGCAGGCGTGTGGCTTCCGAACATCTCGGCGTAGACCTTGTTCACGACCGGGAAGTCGCCGATGTCGGTCAGAAAGACCGTCGTCTTAAGCACCTTGTGCAAGCCCGAGCCCGCCGCCTCGAGCACCGCGCGCACGTTCAGCAGCACCTGCATGGTCTGCTCGGCGGCGCCCACCACTTCGATCATCCCGGTCGCCGGGTTCAGCGGGATCTGCCCCGAGCAGAAAACCATCCCGTTCGCCACCGTCGCCTGCGCGTAAGGCCCGATGGCCTCCGGCGCCTTATCTGTTTTGATCATGTCCATGCCTTACACTCCGATCTTTTCCTCTTTCGGCACCAACACCAGCAGCGCGTTTGGCAGCACCTCCACCTCGACCGGAGTGGCGCCGATAATATCTCCGTCGGCCTGCACCACAATCGGCGCCTCGCTCCGGACGCTGACGCTCTTTTTCGCGGCGAGTTCATGGATAATCTTGTTGATGCGCTTCGGCGCGATGTGCCGCAGGAAATAGTACCACGGGTATTCCAGCGGCGTCTTCATGCAGAGGATGCAGACATCGATCTGCCCGTCGTCCGCGCGGATGTCTGGGCCGTTTGGATTGAGCGCCTTAGCGAGAATCCCGCAGTTTGAGATCGCCACGTCGGTCGCCTGATACACGTGCGTCTCGCCGTCGATCGTAACCTCCAGCCGCTGCGGTTTGGCCTGAAGCACTTTCCACACCGCTGTCCCGAAATAGGCGGAGCGCCCGAACAGGCTCTTGCCCAAGCGCGATGTTTGGTCGATCGTTTCCGCATTGATTCCGACGCCGGCGTTCAGAAGAAAGATCCGCCCGCCGATCCGCATGGCGTCGATGCGCTTCAGGCGCGGAGCGTCCGCAAGCAGCGCGACCGCCCCGTCGACGGACAGCGGAATGCCCAGCTCGCGCGCCACCATATTGCCGGTGCCAGCCGGCACGATGGCCAGCGGTATATCGCCCCCGAGCAGCGCGTGCGCCACCGCCGCAACGGTGCCGTCGCCGCCCACCGCCGCGACGCACCCCCACCCTTCGGACAGGCGCGCCCGCACGCACTCGGATATCTCCTCGCCGCGCCGGGCCTCCACCACCTCGCACGCCAGCCCCGACATGGCCACGCGGTACCGCAGCGCCTCGCGAACCGAGGCGCTGACCGTCGCCGCCACGAGTGCGAGAGTCTTCATCCGCTCGCCGCTCCGTCCAATTGCCTGGCCATGTACGCCCGCGCGGCCTCGCAGCAGACCGCCACGCCCGGGGCGTCGCTGAGCGTCCTGAGGTACGCCTCGCGAAACTCCAGCGCCCGGCGCTCCCGCGCCAGCCGCAGCGACGTGCGATACCGGAGCCCGCCCTGCAGCCAGCCCACCTGAATCAGCACGAAATCGGAGAGCGTCTTGATCCACGTGTAGCAGACGGGCTGGCCGCGGCTGACGGCCGCCACGACCTCCGGCGAAGGGGCGCCCTTGACCTGAAGCTCCCACGCGATCTCCGGGTTGCGAGACAGGGAGCCGTCCGTCGCAGCCACCTCCAGCACGCGGAAGATGTCGAGCTTGTCGGCATCCCGCACCAGATGGCAGAGGTCAGCTGTGGCCGCCTCCAGCGACGGGGCCACTTCTTTCTTGTTGTGCAGGGCGACAGCCGTCAGCACGCGCCTGCGCTCTTCCGCCGCCAGCCCCTCCAGCCAGCGGCCCCCCTCGACGACCTCGACGCTGCGCGCCGCGTGGTCGATCGACTTCGAGTCTTGGAACGTGCCGAAGTCGCGGAGCTGCGAGAAGCGCCCCACGTCGTGCAGGAGCGCGCACGCTTCGCCGAGCACGCGCGTCCCCTCCGGCCAGCCTTCGCCGGCCATGATGAGCCGCACGTTCTTGACCACGCTCGCCGTGTGATCTAGCTTCAGCTGCAGCATCTCCTGCAAGGAGCCGTCCGGAAGCCGGAAGCCGTCCAAGTAGGCATAGAAGCGGCGTGTCAGCGCTGCGAGGAAGTCGCGGGTCATAAGGGCTGCTACAGGTCGATGATGGAGATCGTCTGCATCGCGTCCGCCGTGTGCGGGCCGAAGGTCAGGTCGATGTTCGAGACGTACACCTTCTTACCGAGCCGGATGCACTCGGAAGGCGAGTCCAGCTCGCCCTTGAGCCCTTCGCACGGCGGGTTCTTGGCGACCACCTCTGCTTGGCCGGTCTTGGCGCACACGCGCACGATCGCGTTGCCCAAGAAGTCGGCGAACCAGAGCGACCCCTCGCCGTCGTACTGCATGCCGTCCACGCTCTCGGCGCA
>CAYLUN010000106.1:0-17160 GCA_964386865.1 uncultured Lentisphaeraceae bacterium
ATCTTCTTGAGGCGCTGGCGCTCCTTGGCGTCGCCGATCTTGCGCGACACGCCGCGCAGCCGCGTGCCGGGCATCATCACGAGGTAGCGCCCCGGCAGGCTCAGGTTGGCGGTCACGCGCGGCCCCTTCGTTCCGATCGGGCCTTTCGTCACCTGCACCACAATCTCCGACCCGGGGGGAAAGCGCTTGGTGATGTCCTCGTTTGAAATGCGCCGCCGCCGCGAGGGGCGGGCGCTCTCCTCGTCGTCATCCAGCCGGCTGTCGTCGTCCGGCAGCATGTCCCAGTAGTGCAGGAAGGCGTTCTTCTTGAGCCCGATGTCCACGAACGCCGCCTGTAGGTCGTGCTCCAGGTTTTGGATGCGGCCCTTGTAGATGCTGCCGACCAGCCTCTCCTCCGTCGGGTGCTCCACCTGGAACTCCTCTACGTGCCCGTTCTCGACAACGGCCACGCGCGTCTCTAACTTCTCGACGTTGACTACGATTTCGCGCTTCGGCGCGCTCTTTCTAAACCATCCGAATAACATGTCTCCTCCTCCTTGAGCTGTCTTCTATGACACGCCTCTCGCGTTTGCTCAGAACCTTGTCTCCGACTCACGTCCATGTATGGACACACTCTGGACCAGACCCAGCGCCACCATCACGGTGAGCATGAAGGTCCGTCCGTAACTGATGAACGGCAGCGGCAGCCCGGTTATCGGCATCATCCCGATCGTCATCGCTATGTTGATGAACATATGGCTGAAGATCAGGGTGACCACGCCGACACAGAACAGGCGCCCCGTATCGTCTTGACATCGAACGGCCACCCACACTCCGGGCCACAGCAGGCCCAGGAACAGGAGCAGCACCGTCAGCGAACCCGCAAAGCCGGCCTCCTCGGCCAGCACTGCGAAGATGAAATCGTTGGACGAGACCGAGGGGGGCAGATAGCCCAGCATGTACTGCTCGCCCTTGAGGTAGCCCTTGCCCCACGCGCCGCCCGAGCCCACGGCGATCTCGGACTGCCGGCGGTTGTAGCCGCGGCCGTGAAGGTCTTTGTCCGGGAAGAGGAACACCTGCAGGCGGTTGATCTGATGCGTGCGCAGGCAGGTCGCGCGGATCAGCGACTCGCGGCGCGACTCGGGCATCTTCACGCGCTCGGTCGCGTAGACGATGCCGAGGATCACGACCGCGACGGCCGCCCCCGTGAGCACGAACGTCCAGAGCAGGCGCGGGGCGACGTTCGCCGCGAACAGCATCGCCATCACGGTGGGCACGAGCACCATCGCCGTGCCCAGGTCGGGCTGCAGCAGAATCAGCAGCCCCGGCACCCCCACCAGCAGGAGCGTCAAGAGGAAGGCCGGCGCGCCGCGGTTCGCGCCGCGCCGGCCGTAGAGCCAAGCCAGCAGCATGATGATCGCGAGCTTGGCCGGCTCCGACGGCTGGATGCCGAACAGCCAGCGGCGCGCGCCCATCGTCTCCTCGCCGATGATCGGCACCAGCGCCAGCAGCACCAGGCAGACGGCGTAGAACAGCCAGCTCCACCGCAGCACCGACCGGTAGCCGACCCACGCGAACGCCAGGTAGGCCGCGAGCCCGAGCACCCCGACCTCGGCGTGCCGCATGTAGAGCATCCGAAGCTCGGGGTCCTCGCGGACCGAGCACGCGCTGTAGACGTAGAGGACGCCGATCACAATCAGGCCGGCCATGCAGGCCAGCAGCAGCGGGTTCAGCGCGCGGAAGCGGAGGAGCCAGGCTTTCATGTGCTCAGTCCCCCTCCGTTTCCGGGCCGCTGGCCGGCAGCGCCGCCGCCGCGTCGGGCGCAGCCTCGCCGAAGACCGAGACGAGCACGTCGCGCACCATCGGCGCCACCGTCTGCCCGCCCGACTCGCCGTTCTCGACCACGATCGCCACCGCCACCGCGGGGCGCCCGAACGGCGCAAAAGCCGTGACCCAGGTGTTCTTGCGCCGCACGCCTCCCGCGTCATACTCGGCCGTGCCTGTCTTGGCGGCCACCTCGAGCCCGCGCACCTGCACGCGCCGTCCGGTGCCCACGGCGGCCACGTCGCGCATGCCGTTCCGAACCAGGGCGATCGCCTCCGGCGGCCAGCCCATCTCGCGCGCCGCCTCGGGCGGGCCGTCGCGCCTCACGAGCCACGGCCTGTGGAGCGCGCCGCCGTTCGCGAGAACCGAAACCAGCATGGCCATCTGCAGGGGCGTGGTGACGAGCAGCCCCTGGCCGATCGCGAGCTGGCACGTGTCGCCCACCCGCCACCTGTCGCCCATCATCTTCTGCTTCCACTCGGCCGTCGGCAGCAGCCCGCGGCTCTCCGAAGGCAGGTCGATGCCCGTGTGCTGGCCCAGCCCCAGCTTCTGCGCCTCGGCGTAGATCGCGTCGTAGCCGATGCTCTGGCCGAGGCGGCAGAAGTAGCTGTTGCAGGACTGCTCGATCGCCTTGCGCAGCGCGACGGCGCCGTGCCCGTACGTGTTCCAGCAGCGCAGCCGCATGGTGCCCAGCACGAACGCGCCGTCGCACGTGTGGGCCTCCTCCGGGTTGAAGTCCCCCTTCAGAAGAGCCGCGAGCGCCGTCACCGGCTTGAACGTGCTGCCGGGCGCGTACCGGCCCTGCACGGCCCGGTTGATCAGCGGGCGACCCTCGTCGGCGTTCAGCCTCGCCCAGACGCCCGCGGTCGGGGCCGGCACCAGATCGTTCAGGTCGTACGCGGGCGCGCTCGCGAGCGCCAGCACCTCGCCGCTGCGAGGGTCGACCACCACGCCCGCCCCGCGCCAACCGCGCAGGGCCTTTTCCAGCGCCCGCTGCACGTTGACGTCCAGCGTCAGGCGCACGTCCTGGCCGGCGACGGCGGGCTGGCCCTCCCAGACCGCGTGCTTGTAGCCGCGCGCGTCGACGCGGATCAGCTGCTCGCCCATGTGCCCGGTCAGCAGGTGGTTGTACTGGCGCTCGATCCCGTTTGCGCCGAACGTCTCAGGAAGGTGGAAGTGGTACCGCTCGCCGGGGCGCGGCAGCGGGCGGTCGCGCCGGACGTAGCCGACCGCATGAGCGGCCAGCGAGCCCTGGGGATAGGAGCGCTCGGGCTGCACGTACACGTCGACGCCGGGGAAGTCGTCGGACGCCTCGGCCCAGCGCGCGAGCGTGCCCTGGTCCACATCCCGCCACGCCAGCAGCGGCATCGGCAGGCTTTTGACGACGTGGTTCGACACGGCCGCGTAGGAGATCTGGCGCGGGATGCCCAGGGCGGCGGCCAGCCGGTCGATGTCCGCGTCCACGGCGCCGATCGTGCGGATCCACGGGCCGCGCTTGCGCAGCTCCTCGACGTAGTAGGCGATGCAGTAGCTCGCGCGGTTCTCCGCCAAGCAGACCCCGTTGCGGTCAAAGATGCGCCCGCGCGGCCCTGGCACCTGGACGCGCCGGACACTCTGCCGCACCTGATCGCGCGCGAACTCCGCATACTGGACAACCTGCACCCGGTGCAGGGACACGGCCAAGAACGTCAGGCCCGCCCCGAACACCAGCGCCAAAGCGATCATTCTCCAGCTATCGGTCAGTTTCTGCCCACAAGATTCCATTGCCCTCTTTCACCGGCTTGACGGCGCCGGAGAAGCGGTCCATCAGACCGCACACCGCGAAACCCACAAAACCTGCGAGCACGCCGGACGGCGCGGCGGCGGCCAGCGCGGCCAGCGTGCGCCAGGCGATAAGCGGCTCGCCCGCCCCGACCCACGTGCGCGTCCAAAGCGCCTGCCCCACGGCGGCGCAGGCCACCAGCAGCGTGCCCTGCACCAGCGTGGCCTCCAAAAACACCCGCTGCAGCAGCCGGGCCACCCAGTAAATCATCAGGAGGAAGCTGAGCGTGCAGAACAGCGGAAGCCCGCCCAGCGCGTCCGTCAGCGCGCCCGCCCAGACGATGGCCGTCAGCGCCACCGGCACGGGCTTGGTCAGCGCGTGGTAGAGCGCGACCGCGGTCAGGAAGGGCACCTTCACCGGCACGCCCGGCAACGCGGGCACCAGCTCCTGGGCCACCGCAGCGGCCAGCAGCGCCACCGCCACCGACGGGAGGTTCATGTCAAGGCGCATGAGACCCCCTTGCGGAAAGGATGAAGACCTCGTGGAGCGAGGCCATTTCCACGGCGGGCATCACGGCCGCCTCGCGAGCCAAGCCGTTCGGCTCCATCTTGCTCTCCAGCACGTAGCCGACGGTCAGCCCCTTCGGGAACGTCTGGCCGAGGCCGGACGTCACCACGCGCGTGCGCGGCGCCGGCTCAAATTCGCGCGCCAGGTAGCGCAGGCGCAGCGGGTCCACGACATACAGCAGCGTCAGCTTGGGGTCGCTGGCCGGCTGGGCGCCGCCGCCGTAGAGGATGCCGCGCACCACGCCAACGCCCGCGTCGGGCGCGTCCAGCTCGCACGCGACCCGGCTGTTGGGGTCGCTGATCAACATCACGTCGCTGGTGTGGGGCGAGACGTCGGTCACGCGGCCGACCAGCCCGTCCGGAACGATGACGGGGTCCCCTTTGCGCACGCCCTGCAGCGAGCCCTTGCCGAGGCGCACGCTCTGCCAGACCGCCGCGGTTCCGCCGCGGGAGAGCACAGGGGCCACGAGCCACCGGCAGGCCACCGGCGGCGTGAAATCGAGGAGCGCGCGGAGGCGGGAGACCTCGGCCTCGAGGGCCTCGCCCTCGGCGGCCAGCGTTCGCAGGCGCGCCACGTCGCGCTCGAGCGTCGCGTTGCGCGACGCCTGATTCACGCGAGAGAAGGCGGCGCGCGCCCGGAGGCCCACCGTGCGGTCGAGCCACGTGCAGGCATTATCAAAGGGATAGACCGCCTCGCGCGCAAAATCGCGTACGCCGCTGCTCAAGAACAGCAGCGCCCCCAGCGACAGCACCAGCAGCCATACCCACAATTTCGATTGCTTCACCCTGGTCGCTCCCCCGTTCTATCGGGCAGGCAGAGACCGGACGAGCAGCCGAGAGAAAACAGATCACCGTCCCAGTTTCGACTTGGCCAGGAAATTCAGCTCGTTCAACACCACTCCCGTCCCCTCCGCGACCGCGCTCAGCGGATCGTCGGCCAGCGTGACGGGCAAACCTGTCTGTGACGCAATCAGCTTGTCCAGGCCGCGCAGCATCGAGCCGCCGCCAGCCAGCACCATGCCCCGGTCCACCAGATCGGCCGACAGTTCCGGCGGACACTTTTCGAGTGTGATCCGCACAGAGTCGACGATCGCGGAAACCGGTTCCTGCAACGCGTCACGAATCTCTTCCGAAGTGACAGTCAGGGTCTTGGGAAGCCCGGCCACGAGATCGCGGCCTTTGACTTCCAGCGTGCGCTCCTCACTCAACGGATAGGCCGAACCAATCGAGATTTTGATCTCCTCCGCGGTCCGCTCTCCAATCATCAGGTTGTAAACTCTTCGCATGTACTGGACGATACACTCGTCCATGGCGTCCCCGCCCACGCGGACACTCCGCGCGTACACGATTCCGGCCAGCGAGATCACGGCGACCTCGCATGTACCGCCGCCAATGTCGACGATCATGTTGCCGGCCGGCTCGGAAACGGGCAGCCCGACGCCGATGGCAGCCGCCATCGGCTCTTCGATCAGGAAGACTTCCCGGGCACCCGCATGCCGCGCAGACTCTTGCACGGCCCGCTTCTCAACTTCCGTGATATCACTCGGAACCGCCACGATCACCCGGGGCTTCACGAGCTTAGCCACGTGAACCTTTCGGATGAAGTAGCGGATCATCGCCTCCGTGATATCGAAATCCGCGATCACGCCCGACTTCATCGGCCGGATCGCCACAATATTTCCGGGCGTGCGGCCCAGCATCCGCTTGGCCTCCTCACCCACCGCCAAAATTCGCTTCGTCCCTTCCTGAATCGCCACCACGGAGGGCTCTCGGATCACAATGCCCCGGTCTTTGACATACACCAACGTATTAGCGGTACCGAGATCGATCCCGATATCGCTGGAAAACAAAGACAGAAACTTATTGAACATCGCGCGTTCTTCCCTATAGGACAGGCGTCCCAAACTGTGCCATAACGGCGCAGTGTCATTAGTTTCTATGATTATCCCCCGGCGGTCAAGCGCAAACCAGCATTTCTCATTATGACCGGAGCCGGCCTACACGCCGGACTCAGTGCTTCACGGCCACCGCCGCGCCTTTGGGCTGGCCCAAAGCCGCGAGCAGCGCCCCGAACCACGGCGTGTCGAGGTCGAAGGGCTTGCCGCCCTTGATGCGCGAGAACTCGCAGGCCCGCAGCTCGCCGCTCTTGTTCTCGTCCTCGCCCACCACGCCGCCGACGCCCGCCAGGGCACACTCGACCGCCTTCTGGGCACACGCGTGGATCAGCTCCTTGTCCTTCTTGATCGGCGCGGCGGCGCGGCTGAAGTAGCCGCTCTTCTGCACCATGGTCTTCTCCGCGCCCAGCATCTCGCCGAACTGCTTGGCGAACCAGCCGCCGACGTTGACCTTGTCCAGCCGCGGGTGGCCGAACGCGTCGCGAGGCACCTCCTCGCCCTTGGCTTCTAGCTCGGCGATGATCGCGTCGACGCACGCGCCCTCGGAGACGAAGATGTTCACGCAGTCGTGCTTGTCCATCACCTCACGCAGGCGGGCGGCCTCGGCTTTGACGTCGAAGGCCATCTCCGGCACGTACACGGCGTGGACCTCCTCGCGCTCGCGCGTCAGCCCGAACTCCGGCAGATAGTGGTAGCCGTCCATCAGCTTGCGGTAGGCCGCCGCCGTCGCCGCCGTGAGCCAGCCGCAGTTGCGGCCCATCACCTCGTGGATGATGAGCATGCGCGGGTTGGCCGTATTCTCCTTTACGACATTGGCGAAGAACTTCGCGCCCTCCTCGGCCGCGGTCCACGCGCCTAGGCTCTGGCGGATCGGGTAGACGTCGTTGTCGATGGTCTTGGGCAGGCCGACCACGGTCAGGCCGTAGTTGTGCCGGGCCAGATAGGCGGCCAGGTCAGCCGCTGCCGTGTTGGTGTCATCGCCGCCGATGGTGTGCAGCACGTCCACGCCGTCCTTGACAAGCTGGTCGGCCGCGACCTGCTGCGGGTCCTCGCCCTCTTTGACCAGGCCGCGCTTGACGCAGTCCTTGACATTCGTGAGCTTCACGCGGCTGTTGCCGATCGGGCTGCCGCCGTGCTCGGCCAGGAAGAGCGCGTTCTTGCGCACCTCGGGCGTAACCTTGACGCTCTGTCCTTTGAGCAAGCCCATGTAGCCGTTGATGTAGCCGATGATCTCCACGTCCGGCGCCGCCTTGGTGTACTCGTCGATCAGATACCCGACCGCCGAACTCAAACACGGGGCGAGACCGCCCGCCGTCAAAATGCCAACCTTCTTCACTTGCTTGCTCATGCTTTCTCCTTAAACGTGCGCTACTCTTGAAAAATGAGCGGCTAGTATAAGAAAAAGCGGCCGACGATTTCAAGCCTTGTCGCGGAGTCCGGCGAGCGAAATCGCCCCGCGCGCGGCCTGGCGGTAATTCAGCGGCGAGCGCCCGTGCCGGTGGCGGAACGATTTGGTGAAGTAGTTGGGGTCGCTGAAGCCGCAGGCCGCCGCGACCGCCGCGACCGTGTCCGCCGTATCGCGCAACAGCGTGCGGGCGCGCTCCATGCGCATCGCGGTCAGGTCCTGCAAGAGCGTCCGGCCGACCGCCTGCACAAAGCGCGTCTCCAGCAGCCGCCGCGACACGCCGCAGTAAGCCGCGATGTCGCTCACCTGCACCGTGCGGTCCGCCAGCCGATCGAAGATATAGCGGCGGGCGGCAGCCACGACCACATCCTCGTCAAAACCGGAGGAGGTCGACTGGCGACGGGAAACGTGCGTGGGCTTCACCAGGATGCGCGTGCCCGGCGCGGCCGGCCGGCCGCGCATCAGGCCGTCCAGGATGCGCGCCGCCTCATAGCCGGCCCGGTGCGCGTCCAGCGCGATGCTGCTCAGCGAGGGCTCGCACAGCTCGCACACGAGCGGGTCGTTGTCGACGCTCAGGACCAGGACGTCGTCCGGCACCCGCAGCCCCTTTTCGCGGCAGGCCTCGATCACGTGCCGCCCGCGCTGGTCCATCGCCGCGAAAACCCCCAGCCGCCGCGGCAGGCGGGCGATCCAGTTGCCCAGCTGCCGGATGTCCTCTTCCCAGGGTATCCCGTGCGCCTGCGTACCGTACAGCTGGCAGGGGAAGCCCCGCCGCTCAGCCAAAGCCGCAAACGCGCGTCCGCGCGCTTCGGACCACACCGTGCCCTCGGAGCTGTGCACGAACGCAAACGAGCGGCATCCGCAAGCGTGCAGGTGCTCGAAGGCCATCTCAACAATCGCGCCCGTATCCGTCGTGATGTGCGGCACCTTCGCCAAGTCATAGCGCCTGGCCACGTGCGAGGTGTGCGGGTCGAGCAGGATGAAGGGAATGCCGCCGCCCAGCAGCAGCCGCGCCGTCGCCGCGTTGAAGAGGCGCGCGATCACGCCCGTACACGGCCACAGCCCCATCTTCGGCGCCTCCTGCTGCATCCCGTCGGGCTGCAGGTAGAAGGCCCAGTGGTTGTCCAGCCCCCGCTCGTAGTCGCGCACCCCTCGCAGCACCTCGCGCCCGAATTCGTGCGAGGTTTCGATCAGAAGAGCCACCCGGAAGTGATCCGCCGTCTGCGCGATTTTACCCTTCATATGCGCAATCTTACCATAACCCGGCGCGCCGCCGCGAGATACAATTAGAGCGAATATGAAACATGGTGCGCGCTTCGTGCCACTCGTACGCCGTGAGCGCGCGCAATAAAGGGGGAACAATGATTCACAGGCACCGCCTCGCACGCGCGTTCACCGCGCTGCTCGCCTTCGGCCTCGCCGCACACGCCGTAGCCCAGAACCTCACGCCGGTTCCGCAAGACCAGGCCGACCAGATCGCCGCGGCGCTCGGCACGGCGCTCACCGCCAAGCCGGCCAAGGACCGCCGCGTACTCGTGTTCTGGCGCTGCGAGGGCTTCGTGCACGGCAAGGCGCTCGAGTACGGGAACAAGGCCTTCGAGCTCGCCGCCGCCAAGACCCAGGCCTTCGCCGCCGACTTCTCAAACGACTACGAGGCGCTCAAGCCCGACAACCTCGCCAAGTACGACGCGCTCGTTCTCAACAACACCACGGGCCTCAAAACCCAAGAGAACCGGTTCCTTGAGCCGGCCCTTATCGAGTTCGTCAAATCGGGCAAGGGGCTGGCCGTCATCCATGCCGGCGCCGACAACTTCAATAACGCAGGACAGGCCGCCGAGCTGATTGGCGGCCATTTCTGGGGCCATCCCTGGGGCGGCGGCGGCACCTGGGCCTTCAAGCTCGACGAGCCCGGCCACCCGCTGAACAAGGCCTTCGGCGGCAAGGGCCTCTCCGCCGGCGACGAGATCTACCAGCAGCAGTCGCCCTTCTACAACCGCGCCAAGCTGCGCGTGCTCGTCTCCCTCGATCTGGCCGACAAAGCCACGAAGGAGGCGCAGGGCCAGCGCCGCGCCGACAACGACTACGCCGTCTCCTGGATCCGCCCCTACGGCAAGGGCCGCGTCTTCTACACGTCCTTTGGGCACGACGAGCGCACGTTCCTCGACAAGGCCCGCCTCACGCACATCCTCGACGGCGTGCAGTATGTGATCGGCGACCTCAAGGCCGAAGACACCCCCGCCGGGCTCTCCGAAGCCGACCTCGCCCGCGTGAAGGCCGCCACCGACGCCACGGCCAAAGAGGCCTTCGGCTTCCTGCAGGACATCCTCGCCCACACCGGCCACGCGGCGACTGACGCCGCCAACCGGGCCAAGCTCGAGGCGCTGCTGAAGGATCCCGCCACCACCGCCTTCGGCAAGCAGGCCGTCCTGCGGGCCCTGCTGGCCGTCGGCGCAAACGACCTCGCGCCCGTCGCCGCCTGCCTGAAGGCGCCCGAGACGCGCGACTGGGCCGCCGCGCTGCTCGCCGGGACGCCCGGCGCCGCCGCCGACAAGGCCATCGTCCAGGCCCTCGCGTCCGGCGATGCGGGCCTGCGCTGCTCCCTGCTCTACGCGTGTGGCGTCCGCAAGAACGTGTCCGCCATCGCCCCCTACGCCGCCGACAAGGACGCCGCCGTCGCCACGGCCGCGCTCGGCGCCCTCGGCCGCATCGGCAGCGAGGAGGCGCTCGCCGCCCTCTCCAAGCCCGCCGCGCCCGGGCTCGAGGACGCCCGCCGTACCGCGCTGGCGGCCTGTATCGGAACGCTCGCCGAGAACGGCGCGACCAAGGCCGCAGCCCGCGCCGCCAAACCGCTCTTCGCGGACGTTGCCGCGCCCGCCCCCCTGCGCGCGGCCTGCGCCAAAGCCCTGCTCCTCTCCGATGATGACTTCTTCGCCACGGGACTTCAGGACGCCTGCCCGCTCGTGCGCCAGACCGTGATCCGCGCCGCTGACGGCGTCCCCGTCAAAACGCTCGCCGCCGCGCTCAAGACCGCCGCGCCCGCGGAACAGGCCGCGCTCACCGCCAAACTCGCCGCCCGCAACGCCAAAGCCTCTGCGGCCGACGTGGCAGCCCTGCTCGCCTCCGACCAGGAGCAGGTCGTCGTCGAGGCGCTGCGCGCGCTCGTCAAAATCGGCACCGCCGATCAAGTCGCGGCGATTTACGCGCTGATCTCCCGCGACGGTGCCATCGGCAACGCGGCCAAAGAAGCGCTGAGCGATTTCCGCGCGTCGGGCGCAGGCGAGGCCTTGATCGCCCTCGCCCAGAAAGATCCGGCCCAGCAAACCAAGGTGCTCGCCCTTCTAGGCGAACGCGCCGAGTCCAAGCTGCTGCCCAAACTCGAGGCGTTCCTGAAGTCGGACAACGCCGACGTGCGCAAGGAGACGTGGAAGGCGCTCGGCAAGACCGCCGACGAACGGACTTACGCGCAGCTCGTCGCCTGGCTGCCGCTCGTGCAGGAGCCCGAGCTGAACCAGGCCGAAGCCGCGATCCGCGCCGCCGCCAAGAACGTCGAGGCCGCCCCGCGCGCCGCCGCCCTCGCCGCCGCCTGGGCCAAGGCCTCCACCGCCTCGAAGCGGACGCTGGCCGGCCTGATGTCCGGCTACGCCGACCCGGCCTTCGTCGCGCCCCTGTCCGGCGCGCTCGCCGACGCCGACAAGGGCCTGCGCGAGACCGCCCTGCGCGCCCTCGCCGACTGGCCTTCGATGGAGCCTTTCGCGATCCTCAAAGACGCCGTCGCCGCCCAGGCCGACGCCGGCCTGAAGACCACCGCCCTGCGCGGCGCGCTCAAGCTCGCCGCCGCCAACGCGGGCGCGGAGACGCGCGCCCGCCTGGTCGAACTCTTCAAGATCGCGCCCGACGAACGCGGCCGCACGACCGTGGCCGACGCGCTCTTCAAGTCCGACGGGCTCGAGCTGTTCGCCGTGCTGCAGGGGCTCTTCGGCGACGCCGGCTGCGGCGCAGCGGCCAAGAAGACCTACGCCTCTTTCTTCGACTCGAAGATCAAAGGCCAGTCCGGCGCGGCCGCCGGCCAGATCGACGACAAGAAGTGGAGGGCCAACGCCTCGCATGCGGGCAACGACGCCTCGCGCGCCATCGACCGCAACCCCGAAAGCCGCTGGTCCTCGAACCGCAGCTCCGAGAAGGGCATGTGGTTCACCCTCGACCTGGGCGAGAGCGTCTTCGTCTCCGAGGTCACGCTGGACACCGAGAAGTCGGGGAACGACACGCCGAACGGCTACGAGGTCTTCACCTCGGCTGACGGCAAGAACTGGGCGGGCCCAATCGCGCAGGGCGACGGCAGCGCCCGCGGCAAGACCGTCATCGCGCTGGCCGCGCAGACGCGCCACCTGAAGTTTGTCACGACCGGCGGCCGCCCCGGACTCCACTGGTCCATCCACGAGATCACCGCCAAGGCCGGGCTGGATCAGAAGAAGGTCGACGCGATCAAGCAGGTCGCCGACAGCGTCCGCTAACCCCCTTTGACAACCCCTGGAGGGCGAGCGTCCTCGCGAGCCGCCCCCCGAACAGAAATTGGAGCCCAACCATGAACCTTTCACGCAGAGCCTTCCTTCGCGGCAGCGCGACCGCCGCGGCCGTCTCCCTTTTCAACATCGTCCCCGCCCGCGTCCTCGGGCAAAACGCCCCCAGCAACCGGATCGCCATGGCCATGATCGGCGTCGGCGGCATGGGCTCGGGTAACATGGGCGCCTTCCTCGGCTGTGACGACGTGGTCGTGCGCGCCGTGTGCGACGTCAACACCAAGAAAATGGAATCCGCCAAGAGCCGGGTCGATGACCGCTACAAGAACACCGATTGCCAGATGGCCAAGGACTTCCGCGAGGCGTGCGTCCGTACTGACATCGACGCGGTCATGATCGCCACGCCCGACCACTGGCACGCCTACATCGGTACCTTCGCCGCCCGCCACGGCAAGGACATCTACGGCGAGAAGCCCTTCACGCACGACCTGCTGGAGGGACGCGCGCTCGTCAACGCCGTGGCCCAGCACGGCCGCGTCTGGCAGACCGGCAGCTGGCAGCGCTCCTCCGGCGAGATGCGCCGCGCCGTCGAGCTGGTCCGCAACGGCCGCATCGGCAAGGTCGTGCGCGTCGACGTGGGCCTGCCCTCGGGCGGCCGTGGCAAGCCCGCCGACCCCAGCGCGCAGATCCCCGAAGGCCTGGACTGGAACTTCTGGCTGGGGCCCGCGCCCGACAAACCGTTTCAAGGCGTCTACGACTGGGATTGGCGTTGGGTGCTCGAGTGGGGCGGCGGCCAGATGATGGACTGGATCGGCCACCATGCCGACATCGCGCAGTGGGGCCTCGGCCGCGACACCACCGGCCCGATCTCGTTCGAGGGCTACGCGCCCTTCGAGCCCGAAGGCATCTACGACTCGCCCAAGAGCTACCGCTACACCTGCCGCTACGCGGACGGCGTTGAAATGACCGTGGCCGACAGCCAGCAGGTCAAGAGCGGCACGACGTGGTACGGCGAGAAAGGCGACTGGGTGTATGTGGACCGCGGCCGCTTCGACGCCTCGGCGCCCGCGCTCCGCGACAGCAAGATCGAGGCGGGCGAGCTGCGCCTGCGCAGCCCCGGCCACCAGCGCAACTTCATTGACTGCGTGAAGACGCGCGACACCACGCTGACGCCCGCCGAAGTGGCCCACCGCTCGGCGAGCATCGGCCACCTCGGCCAGATCGCGATGCTCACCGGCCGCAAGATCGCGTGGGATCCCGCCAAGGAGCAGATCCTGGGCGACCCCGCCGCCTCGGCCCTCCTCGGCCGCACCCCGCGCGGCCCTTGGTCGCTGGTGTAGGGCTCAGGGTCACGGCTGGGCGCGTACCCGTTTGGGTGCATATGCCCTTAGGAGCACACTACAAGCAGGTGCGAAGCGCTCGTAGTGGCGCCGTCAGGCGCTTCTCGTACCCAAACGGGGATGCGCCCGTCACCGGCTAGGGAGGCCCTTGTCGCCTTGACTGCGGCGTCTCTGCGGTGTTACAGTCTTACGTGTCTTCAGGGCACGCGCGCAGCTGAACACGGCGCTCCATGTTGTGGTTCAGGCCTGGTTCAGACCTGCGCGCGCTGGCGCCTGTGGTTGAGCGATTTCTTGTCATTGCTAGAGAGGAGTTAGGCATGATCCATTCAGGTAGGGCGCTTGTAGGCACATGTATTCTGGCCAGTCTGCTCGCTCACGCTTCCTTTGCGGGGGAAGCCCGAATGGGAGACCCCGAGTCAACCGTCAAGCTCGCGAGCGGGAAGCTTTTGCGCGGTGTTGTGAACACCTTTACCGGGGTTGGCGAAGTTGTCCGGCAGCCCATCGTTTGCACGATGGAAGACGGCGGCGCGGGAGTTCCCGTGGGGGTCATCAACGGGTTCTTCATGTCGTTCATGCGAGTTGGCGCGGGCCTGATCGAAGTGGTCACCTTTCCGTGGGCTTTAGACGAAACGAGGAACTACTTCAGCCTGATCAATCCTGATTATGTCTGGCAGCGGGCCAACTGACCAGTCAGCGGCCCGCTCGACGGGCGGGCATCTTTGGGCGCCGCAAGCGTCCTGCTTCTCGTGTCCGAAAGCCATTCCGGTTTCCGTTCGGCCCCGATGCCGACCCCAATCACCGCTGTTCGTCTCCGCCTTCCGCTTCCGCCGACAGCCAGATAACGAAAACAGGCCCGCGGGAAAACCCGCGAGCCTGTTGTAAACCGCTTGGGTGCGGCGAGTGCGTCTACCGGCGGCCGCGCAGGCGGCCGTGCTTCAGGAAGCCGTCGTAGTTGCGCATCAGCAGGTGCGACTCCATCTGGCGCAGCGTATCGAGGGCCACGCCCACGATAATCAGCAAACTGGTCCCTCCGAAGAAGGAGGCCATTTCCCAGGGGAGCTGCATCATGCCCCGCAGCACCTGCGGAACGAGCGCGATAATGAGCAGCCCGCAGCCGCCAATCAGCGTCACGCGCGTCATCAGCGCATCCAGATACTCGGCCGTCGCGCGCCCGGGGCGGATGCCCGGCACGTAAGAGCCGTCGCGCTTCAGGTTATCCGAGATCTGCATCGCGTTGAACTGTGTGGCAACCCAGAAGAAGGCGAAGAACATGATCAGGAGGGCGTAGACCGAGAGGTGCACCGGGCTGGTCATGTCGACCAGCTCGCCGCCAAACCACTTCAGCCACGCCAGCCACTTGATCTCCGCCGGAATGCGGCTGAGCAGCGTCCCGGGGAAGGTGATCAGAGGGCCCGCGAAGATGATCGGCATCACGCCCGTATAGTTCACGCGCAGCGGCATGTAGGTCTGCTGCATGCCGCCGTAGGAACCCCCGCCCACCGCGCGGCGCGTCGAGTGGATCGGCACTTTTCTCACGCCCTGCGTCAGCATCACGGTGCCCATGGTGATGGCGAACCCGAAGAGGAGCAGCAGGATGAGTTCGACCGGGCTCTTGGTGGCCTCGATGCCGCTCAGGCCGAAGTACCGCGTCCACGCTTCGACGATCGCCACCGGCAGGCGCGACGTGATGTTGATCATGATGATCAGCGAGGTGCCGTTGCCGATGCCGCGCTGCGTGATCTGGTCGGCCAGCCACATGACGAGCAGCGAAGCCGACGTCATGCAGATGGTGGTCATGATGTTGAACCCGATACCGGGGCTCGTCACGATCTGAACGTTACCCAGCCCGAACGAAGCCGGGTTCTGGAGCGCCGTCGCCAGCGCGAACGCCTGAAAGACGCAGATGCCGATCGTCAGATAGCGCGTATAGTACGCCAGCTTCAGGCGGCCCGACTCCCCTTCGCGGGCGAGCCGCTCAAGCTGAGGGATGACCGCGGTCAGCAGCTGGATGATGATCGAGGCGCTGATGTACGGCCAGATGCTCAGAAATCCTACCGCGCACTGATTGAGCGCGCCGCCGCTGAACACGTTGAACCAATCCATGAGGCCGCCGCCTGCGCCTGCGGTCTCACGGATACGGGCGAGCTCAGACTGCAGCAACTGCCAGTTGACGCCGGGAGTCGGAATCATGGAGATCAGTCGGCTGACAAAAACCAGCCCGACCGTCAACAGGATGCGTTTCCGGAGTTCGGGGATTTTGAAGGTGTTCGCAAAGGTGGCAAGCATGGGCATTGTGGAGACCCTCACACGATTTCAACGCTGCCGCCGACGGCTTCGATCTTCGCCTTGGCCGACGCGCTGACGCCGTTGACTTTGACGGTCAACTTCTTGGTCAGCTCACCGCTGCCGAGAATCTTGACGCCGTCGAATTTGTTGGCAAAGAGACCGTTTTCGCGGAGCAGGTCGGGCGTAACCACGGTGCCGTTCTCAAAGCGCTCGAGGGCGCACACGTTGACCGGGCTGTACACGACGCGAGTCGGGTTCGTAAAGCCGCGCTTGGGCAAGCGACGGATGAGCGGCATCTGGCCGCCTTCGAAGCCGAGCTTGACCTTGTGTCCTTTGCGGGCCTGCTGGCCCTTGTGACCGCGGGTAGAGGTTTTACCCATGCCGGAAGCGCGGCCGCGTCCGACGCGTTTGCGGGTTTTCCGCGCGCCGGGGGTGTTCTTGAGTGTTGACAGATCCATGGCTAACTCCTAGAGAAATTGAACTTGTGGAACGCTGGGATGCTGGAATGTTGGAGTCCTGAAACGGTCAGGCAGCGGCCGAGCCGCGCACCCACCGTTCCGCTGTTCCGCCATTCCATCACCCCATCTTTCGCTTACGCCCGGGCTGCGGCGATCTCCTCCGCCGAGCGCAGCTTGTTCAGCGCGTCGACGGTGGCCTTGACCACGTTCAGGCGGTTCTTGCTGCCGAGCGACTTGCCGATCGCGTCGCGGACGCCAGCGGCCTCGAGCACGGGCCGCATGCCGCCGCCAACGATTAGGCCGGCGCCATCCGGAGCCGGCTTGAGCAGCACGCGGCCGCCGTCGCAAACGCCGGTCACCTCGTGCGGGATGGTCTTGCCCGAGAGCTTGACGCGCATCATTTCCTTCTTGGCCGCGTCGCCGCCCTTGCGGATTGCGTCGCTGACCTCGTTGGCCTTGCCGAAGCCGAAGCCCACGCGGCCCTGGCGGTCGCCCACGACCACGACGGCGCTAAAGCTGAACCGGCGTCCGCCCTTCACGACCTTGGCGCAACGGTTGACGAACACCACGCGCTCGTCGAACTCGCTCTGCCCCTCATTGCGGGAGAATCTTGCCTCTGCGCTCACTTCGCCTCCTCTGCCACTTCGGCGGCTCGCTCCGAGATCTTCAAGCCGGCGGCCGTTGCGGCGTCCACGATCTGCTTCACGCGGCCGTGGAACTTAAATCCGCCGCGGTCGACGACCACGATCGAAATACCCTTTTCCTTCGCCACGCTGGCCGCCTGCTCGCCGACCAGTTTGGCGGTTTCCAGATTGATGCGCTTCGCCTCCTTCAGGGTGGAGGTGGAAGCCAGCGTGTGCATGGCGGCGTCGTCAATGAACTGCACATACATGTGCTTGTTCGAAACGCAGATGGCCATACGCGGCCGCTCAGCCGTTCCCATGACGCGCTGACGCAAGCGCATGTGACGGCGGGTGCGTTGTTCTTTGCGGTTAAAACTCATGTTTCATCAGCTCCGTTCAGGCGTTACGCGACAGTCTTGCCCTGCTTGCGGCGGATCTGCTCGCCAACGTACTTGATACCCTTGCCCTTGTAAGGCTCGGCCGGATAGTAGCTGCGGATGCGGGC